>NZ_FPCE01000034.1:0-1197 GCF_900116845.1 Pseudomonas sp. OV546
ATAATCACACAGGTACAAATCCCAGACATCATCCTCAGCTTCTTTGAGCCCTATCCTTTCCCCGGATAATGCCTCGCTGACAAATACCAACTTGCCATTCCACTTGATCGATCCATCCTGCCTGACGCTTCGAACCCGCATTTCTGCCGGATACTCCACATCGGGCAAGCATCCTGGATAAAGTCGGGTAGACGGCACATACACATCTCCCGGACGTTTCATACCAAGCGCTTCATGAGGGCGTACGTAATTGAACTCATGTTTGAAATGCTCCAGCAAAAGCTGCTGCTCAACCAAATTGCTCCCTAGCGGTAGCTCAAGTTTCAGGCTGCGGTGCATTCGTTCGTGGCGACCATTCTGGGCGGGCCTTCCTGGCATGGTTCGCTCGGGATAAATACCTAAACGGATCCACCAAACGGCCAGCGTGGACATTCTGGCCAGACCAGGAGAAGCGAAGGGGACGCCGTTGTCAGAGCGAATGACTTCCGGCATGCCGTACTCCTGAAAAAGCCGCTCAAAGGTCTGCTTTACAGGTTGGGTCTTGATTTTAGGGTGAGCCCTGCAAGCCAGAATCAAACGGGATGCATGGTCTGTCACGGTCAGCGGGAAGCACATCTGCGCGTTGAGCATCTTGAATTGCCCTTTGTAGTCAGCGCACCAGGTTTTGTTGGGGTCATTGGCTTCTCGCATTTCAATATGGGAAGTGCCGTGCCGACGCTTGAACCGCCGCTTATTGACCAGCCCAAGTCGGTCAAGCCATTGGCCGGCTGTACTGGGAGACGGCCAATCGATAGAGGGATCTTCAATTCGCAATAGCTCGATGAGCTTCTTTGGCCCCCATTTATCGTGAGCCTCCTTCATGGCCACTACGCGAGCCAAGATCTCATCGTCGGTCTTGTTTGGGCTGTTATGAGGTCGCCGAGAAACCTCGGCTAACGACTTCAAATCGCCGTTATGCCGAGAAATCCATTTGTCTACGGTCGGTCGACTGACACCGAAGCGGCGGGCCAGCTGGCTTTTCGTGAAATTACCCGAAAGCCAGTCAGCAACCAGCTTGATTCGTTGGTTCATGGGGGACTCTTGGTTCCAGGGCATGATCAGTTACCTCCTGATCATGCGTATTAACCTGTAAACCATGTCCCCGGTTAGAAATGTAAACGATGTCCCCGGTTTGTACCGGGGCAAGCCCCCTCCCAC
>NZ_FPCE01000032.1:0-2168 GCF_900116845.1 Pseudomonas sp. OV546
AACGGTGAGCGCCTGTATCGCACCGGCGACCGTTGCCGCTTCCTGGCTGACGGTAATATCGATTACCTCGGCCGCCTCGACCATCAGGTCAAGCTACGCGGCCAACGTATCGAACTCGGCGAGATCGATGCCGCCCTGCTGGCCCAGCCAAACGTGCGCGACGCCGCCACTCTGCTGCTGGACCAGCGCCTGGTGAGTTTCTGGAGTGGCGATGCGGATGAAGCGACCCTGCGCGCCGGCCTTGGCGACCACTTGCCCACGCACATGCTGCCGGGCCTGCTGGTGCGACTCGACCAACTGCCGCTCAACAGCAACGGCAAGCTCGACCGCAAAGCGCTCGCTGCCATCAACCTGCCCGATGCAAGCCGCGAAAAGCCCCATCGGGCACCGCACACGCCTACGCAAAAGCTGCTCTGCGAACTATTCAGCGACGTCCTGGCGTGCCCGTTGGTAGGCCTCGACGACCACTTCTTCCACCTTGGTGGTCATTCCCTGCTGGCCACGCGCTTGGTCGCCCAAGTGCGTGAACGCCTGGGCGTTACATTGCCATTGGCGCTGGTGTTCGCCCACCCGACGGTGGCGGCATTGGCCGAACACTTGCGCGACGCCTTGCCAAGTGAGGAGTTCACGGCACAACCGCGTCCGGCAGCCTTGCCGCTGGGCCTGGCGCAACACCGCTTCTGGATGCTCAGCCGTCTGGTACCGGACTCCCGCGAGTACCACATGCCGTTCGCCCTGACCTTGAAGGGCGCGCTGGACCTGCCCGCCTTGCGTCGCGCCTTCGACCAGGTCAGCGAACGCCATCTGGTGCTGCGCAGCCGCATCGTTGAGATCGCTGGCGAAGCGCAGTTGCTGATTGATCCGCAAGGCCCGGCGCTGCGTGTGACCTCGGTCGCCACCGATGACTGGGAGACCGCGTGCAGCCGCGCCGAAGCCGACTTGATGGCCCCGTTCGACCTGGCCACTGCCGCACCGTGGCGCGCCCAGTTGCTGCAACGTCAGGACAGTGACGAAAACCGCTTGCTGCTGTGCCTGCACCACAGCGCCACCGATGGCTGGGCCATGCAGTTGCTGATCGACGAATTGGCGCAGGCCTACCGTGCCGGACGGGACGGGCAGGCACCCGACTGGGCACCACTGGACCTCGACTACGTTGATTTCGCCCTGTGGCAACAACACCCGCAGACCCAGGCCCGTCGCCAGGCCAGCCTGGATTACTGGAAAAATCATCTGGGCGCGGACGATTACTCACTCGACCTGCCCCTGGACCAACCCCGTGCAGCTGAAGCCGATCGGCGTGCCGGGCAACTGCACATCAGCCTGGGCACCGAACGCTCAGCCGCGATCCGCCAATTTGCCCGCTTACGGGGCACCACGCCGTATGTGGTGCTGGCGAGTGCGTTGAGCGCCCTGCTCGCCCGTTACAGCGGCCAGCGCGATATTCGCCTGGGTACCCCGTCCGATCAGCGCGAGCAGCCGCAAACCCAGGCGCTGCTGGCCTGCCTGGTCAACACATTGGTGATCCGCTGCGAGGTCGATCAACAGGCCCCGGCGTCGGCCTTGCTGGCGGCCCTGGAGGCTGACCTGCGCACCGCTCAGGCCCACGCCGACCTGCCGTTCGCCACGCTGGTCGGCGCCATCACCCAGCGACGCGACTTGAACCGCACACCGTTGTTCCAAGTGCTGTTCTCCCTCAACCACGGCCGCATGGACAGCCGCCAATGGCCGGGCCTGGACCTCACAGAACAGCCCCTGCCAGCCATTGACGCCAAGTTCGAGCAAAGCTGGGAAGTCCACGACGACGGCAGCGACATGACCCTGGCGCTGGAATATCAGACGGCATTGTTCAGCGTCGCTACGATGCAGCGCTGGAGCGCGCAGTGGTGTGCGCTCCTGGATGCGTTGATCGCCGCGCCGGAGCGTGCACTGGTCGAGTTGTTCCCGCAGCAGCAGGACCACGCGCAACTTGCTCGGTGGAATGCCACCGAGCGTCATTATTCCGGCCCGACGAACTTGCACACGGCGCTGAGCCAGCAAGCCGCCCTGACGCCCAACGCGCCGGCGCTGGTGTTCGAAGGCCAGCGCCTGAGCTACGCCGAGCTGGACCAGCGCGCTCAACGCGTCGCCCGTGCCTTGCGTGCGGCGGGCATCGGTCGCGAGTCGATTGT
>NZ_FPCE01000031.1:0-4534 GCF_900116845.1 Pseudomonas sp. OV546
GCCTAAATCCTTCCAGTATTCCTGGATAAGACGTTATCGGGATCCGGTTTGCTGAATGGCGATTTCAGCCAGTCGCGACAGGCAGAAATCGGCCATAAGCGGACGTTTGGAAACGCACGCTACCGGCCCATTAGCGGGCGTTGTCACTGCACCAAGCGTATAAAAAATCTGGACGACTCAGAGTGCTATTTTTCGAATCTCCTGGGCTTGTCGCATATAGTCTTCGTCTCTGCGTCTCAGGCATAACTTTAGGACTCGGAAACGTCCAAGACGAACACATCAATTAGCCCAACTAGCTCAGGCGGGAGCGTCTCTTCGATGCTGGCCTTCAGTTCCGAAGCGGAGTTTAAGGTTGTATTTTTTGTTTGCGACCAGTTCATCGCCGCCGAACCAGATCACAAGATAAATTCCCTGCTGCTCTGCGTCGGGATGGATGGAATATCGGTCATACAATTGCGCAGATGCGGCTGTGTATAGTCCTTTATGTCACTGACCTTTTCGCAACTATCACCGTAGACCGAGGGCGGCCTTTTTTTATTTTTCTGTAATCAGATCAGCCTGTTAGCTGTTAATTAAGTGCCATTCAAATCTGTCCCCCTTTACCCTTTTCCTTCTTATGTCATTTACCATTAAGCGCTGCCAGCAGTTTCCTCTCTAGAGCATGAGCATATTCGACAGCGCGAGGCTCCACAGCAATAAGCTCTTTATCTCTCCTCAGAATATTCAACATTTTTTGCGTCAGCAGTAAATTTTTCGCCCAGACTGCCTCCGATAATTTTGAGGTTCCTTTTAGCAACTCGGCGTCATCCAGAAATCCTACCAGCACTTCCTTATCCAACTCGCGAACCACGATAGGCAATAATTCCGACGTATACATATCTTGCCTGACCGATCTGCAAAGGTCGCCGATATCGAGCTCAGTTATCGGAGTGTCCAGAATCGACCTGTGCCATGACTCAAGCGCAGACTCATCAGGATCAGGCTCAACTTCCCACTTAAACCCATTACTCTCATCTATTTGGCGAAATGTTTTTTTCATACACCCGCACCATTTAGAGGTCAGAGATACGTTTTAAAGTATCTAAAGCTGCCTGTCGGGCCGCTTGCGCCTCTGGGCTAATTACATTCTTAAGCGTTTCGGCATGGCTGGTAAGCCCTCTTAGCCATCCAAGCAGTTTCTCAGAGTGGCAGTATGCCTTCTCAATGCTGGGTAGTGATGTGCTTTCGAGCAGCGAGTGTCTGATCGCCGAGCTAATTGGCCTTCTCAACCGAGATTCCATCCTCACCTTTGAGCTCATTGGACCGTTGTTGCCGTGGGCCGAGTGGCTGCTTCTGGCCGATAGCAGCGCTTCATTACAGGCTACTACCGACCCGTAGCGGACGTGAGTCGCTCGATGGATAATCCGACGAGCTACTTATGACTTTGAGCGGAGGAACCCATGGAGCTTCATGAGCAATTGGATCAGGTCAAGGACGCCAATTCCTTTCTGGCTTTTGCCCACGCCCTGGCGGAAGACAAATCGAATGGTGACTGGGAAAACGGGACGATAGAAGCCTTCTTGGACGGAGCTATTGCATGGGCCGAGGCCAGTAATTTTGGCGTCGATCAAGGGCTTCAAGCCTCCAATCCTTGGGGGCAATTCGCTAATTTTTTGTACTGCGGAAAAATCTACGAGTAAACACGTGAAGTGTTTATTCGCTTTAAGCGTTGCGTCTACCGGGTAGCGGAACGGGCTCGGCTCCACCTCACGATCGACCGATCCTGGTCGGTCACTGCCAATTGTCACTGGCTGCGTTGGGTCGTTTTCAGCCGGTCGCGACAGGCAGTAATCTGCCAATTGCAGACCTTGGATGTGTCTGGAAAACTGAGGGCGATTCACACTGCCGTTTTCCAGATATCTGTTTATAGCCAGGAGCAAAGTTCCCATGAGCGGGCTGTATGAGAAAACTGAGTCCGCTTTACGGGCCAAAGACGGTGCGGCCTTCTGGGCTGCACTCGTCGGCGTCGACGCACAAATTACCGCGCCACTTTTGGCGAAGCTCCTGCTGGAAGACTGGCATGAAGAGCATGAAGACATCGTTTTCGAGTTGGGGTTAATCGGGGAAAACTGCGCGACGTACGCGATTACGGAAGCCGTGCAGAAAAATTTCGAGCACCTGATCAGGTGGGGCAACCTGGAAGAGTTCCAGCGCAAGTGCGCTTATGCATTAGCGCGTATTGGCTCTAGCGATTCAAAGGTAGCTTTGGAACTCATGACACAACAGCTCGACCCTGGCCTAAGCAAGTACGCTGAGGAAGGTCTAAAGCATTGGCCGATGCCGGTCAAAAAGCGGGGTTAGCGAGCCGGTTTGTTTTTTCCTGTCTAAATGACCGCTTCTGGCCGATAGCAGCCTGTCACCTGCGACAGCAATCGGCCAATACCGCCCAGCGAGTGACCAGCAAAATCGAAGACGAACCACAAACACCTGCGGTAACTAAGCCCGATCTATTCGCCCGGAGTAGCAACCCTGCTTGGCATTGTGAACGTGAATGTAACTAACCTCTGGATTGGCAAACATCCGGGTAACGACAGGTTCTATTGCTAGTCCATCAGCGACGTCGGCGTCGAGCATCATCCCATCATCAGTGAAAGCGCGAAGTGATAACAGGCGGATCCGCATAGACTCGGGTACCTGATCGACTGCGTCGTAAGCGTGCGCGGCCCACTCCCGTATGAAGATCGCGTGCGAGGCATGGTATGGCGTCTTGGCTGGCTGACAGACATGGTTGAGTAAAAGCACACTCTGACCTAGCTCCGCATCCTTCATTTCGATACGGTCAGGAAAGCCTGGGTTGCTGTCGACGATGTAACGCTTTATCCCGAGAGACGCGAGCTCTTGGTCGGGCAACCCAAACAGTGACTGAAATGGCTCCGGGGAAAGGCCAGTTATACGGAACGCCATGGTCGAACTCCTATTTTGGTTTGGAGTGCTATCAGACTGGAATTCGTACAGTGCTTACTATCCGATTCTTGCTGCTTTATTCAAGCTGCCGCGACCGGTTGTTGGGTAAAAAGCTGGCATTTCGAATGTCGCTTGATTTGGCGGGATTTAACTGTAAAAAGGCTGCGGATTTTCACGAACCATCCGCATCAAAAAGGTCACAGGGAATGAGATCGATGGAAAATAACCCTACACAGTTCAGTCGTATTCCGCCGGCAACCATCGGCGTCGGATTGGGCCTTGCCGTTGCCGTCTACACAACCGGAAAAGGCCCCTTCTTCCTGGAGAACTTTGCATGCACCTGGTTACCGCAAGTGGCAGTGCTTTGCATCGCGTTGTTGTGCAAAGCGTCACGAGAATCGCTGGGAGGAATGGCGACTGCCATGGGGCTGTACTTGTTCCTTTTCCACCTCTGGGTCACAGACTCCATGGGGTGGCTTTTCTACTTATTCAGCTTTCCAGGCATCCTCATCGGGGCATTGCTTAGCGTTGTTTTCAGCCCCTCGCGGAAGGTCTTCAAGGCACTGGTAGCGTTTGCGTGGGTGGTCCTCGGTATAGTGGGAAATTTGGCGGTTCTGGTTTTTACGCTCAGATAAGACGCCTAGCAGCGACTGGAAGTGGGTCATTATTTTATGAACGAAGGTTGGCAAAACGACGATTACCTCATCGTCCTCACGCAGGATGAAAGCTTGGCTGCGATGAAAGCCTACCGAGAAGCCGTTGGTTTGCGGGGGCGATCCAACAGACAAAACGAACGTGGCGTGGATCACTCATGAACAACATGCCGAACTTGTCGTCTGGTGGAACGAACAGTACAAGCGCGCCGGAGCGCAGCCTTTTAGCGACTAATCTTTAAGCCAAAATCGTCTGATTTTGAAGGTCAGCTAAAGGTCGGTAGCTGCGCTGCCACTTGCATCGCTCATAGCATGCGCCCGATGCATCCTCGATCAGCCAAAAGGATTCACACCGAATCAGGGACGATTAATGAAACCAATCGAGATTCAACAGATTACGCACCTGCCGGCGGAAGTTCTTACTTTGGAGAAAGAGGCCGTTGCAGAAGGTTTCCGGTTTCTTACGCGCCTGATTTCGGAGTGGCATTCTGGAAAGAATCGCTTCAACGCACCCGGTGAATGTCTCATGGCAGCGTATTCGAACCAGCAAGTGATAGGAATCGGAGGGCTAACAGTTGATCCCTATAACAAGCCCGATACCGCAAGGCTGCGGCGAGTGTACGTTGCACCTGCGGCAAGGCATCAACACGTCGGTCAGGCGCTGGTAAACGCGTTGGTTGCACACGCAACTCTTCACTTTCAGAAGGTGCGTCTTTCCACCGATACTTCTGGAGGCGACGCGTTTTATTTGCGCTGCGGCTTCAGTCGAAAAGAAGATGTCCATGCCACCCACATCATGGAGTTGGTCAATGCCTGATCAGGCAGCTTTCGGCTCAGAAGGAACTGTAGTGGTCTAATGAAACCGGACACCCATTTAGGCGAGAATGCTCGCCAGATCGAGGTGTCAGATGACCAAACAACGCCGCTCCTTTACTCCT
>NZ_FPCE01000030.1:0-5544 GCF_900116845.1 Pseudomonas sp. OV546
CTGAGTTCGGGATGGGATCAGGTGGTTCCAATGCTCTATGGTCGTCAAGAAATTCGGGTACTGAGTCGTGGCCAGCTGGCCTCGCTTCAGCAAATTGGGTATGTGACAGCTTTCGGTGTTTTGTGAGCGTCGAACTTTCGGTTCATTTCGTCTTCACACACCGCAATCTGATGCTCGTTAGAGTAGTCAAATTGCTTGGGTGTTATATGGTCAAGCCTCACGGGCAATTAGTATTGGTTAGCTCAACGCCTCACAGCGCTTACACACCCAACCTATCAACGTCGTAGTCTTCGACGGCCCTTCAGGGAACTCAAGGTTCCAGTGAGATCTCATCTTGAGGCTAGTTTCCCGCTTAGATGCTTTCAGCGGTTATCTATTCCGAACATAGCTACCCGGCAATGCCACTGGCGTGACAACCGGAACACCAGAGGTTCGTCCACTCCGGTCCTCTCGTACTAGGAGCAGCCCCTCTCAAATCTCAAACGTCCACGGCAGATAGGGACCGAACTGTCTCACGACGTTCTAAACCCAGCTCGCGTACCACTTTAAATGGCGAACAGCCATACCCTTGGGACCGGCTTCAGCCCCAGGATGTGATGAGCCGACATCGAGGTGCCAAACACCGCCGTCGATATGAACTCTTGGGCGGTATCAGCCTGTTATCCCCGGAGTACCTTTTATCCGTTGAGCGATGGCCCTTCCATACAGAACCACCGGATCACTAAGACCTACTTTCGTACCTGCTCGACGTGTCTGTCTCGCAGTCAAGCGCGCTTTTGCCTTTATACTCTACGACCGATTTCCGACCGGTCTGAGCGCACCTTCGTACTCCTCCGTTACTCTTTAGGAGGAGACCGCCCCAGTCAAACTACCCACCATACACTGTCCTCGATCCGGATAACGGACCTGAGTTAGAACCTCAAAGTTGCCAGGGTGGTATTTCAAGGTTGGCTCCACGCAGACTGGCGTCCACGCTTCAAAGCCTCCCACCTATCCTACACAAGCAAATTCAAAGTCCAGTGCAAAGCTATAGTAAAGGTTCACGGGGTCTTTCCGTCTAGCCGCGGATACACTGCATCTTCACAGCGATTTCAATTTCACTGAGTCTCGGGTGGAGACAGCGCCGCCATCGTTACGCCATTCGTGCAGGTCGGAACTTACCCGACAAGGAATTTCGCTACCTTAGGACCGTTATAGTTACGGCCGCCGTTTACCGGGGCTTCGATCAAGAGCTTCGCGTTAGCTAACCCCATCAATTAACCTTCCGGCACCGGGCAGGCGTCACACCCTATACGTCCACTTTCGTGTTTGCAGAGTGCTGTGTTTTTAATAAACAGTCGCAGCGGCCTGGTATCTTCGACCGGCATGAGCTTACGGAGCAAGTCCTTCACCCTCACCGGCGCACCTTCTCCCGAAGTTACGGTGCCATTTTGCCTAGTTCCTTCACCCGAGTTCTCTCAAGCGCCTTGGTATTCTCTACCCAACCACCTGTGTCGGTTTGGGGTACGGTTCCTGGTTACCTGAAGCTTAGAAGCTTTTCTTGGAAGCATGGCATCAACCACTTCGTTACCTAAAAGGTAACTCGTCATCAGCTCTCGGCCTTAAGATCCCGGATTTACCTAAGATCTCAGCCTACCACCTTAAACTTGGACAACCAACGCCAAGCTGGCCTAGCCTTCTCCGTCCCTCCATCGCAATAACCAGAAGTACAGGAATATTAACCTGTTTTCCATCGACTACGCTTTTCAGCCTCGCCTTAGGGACCGACTAACCCTGCGTCGATTAACGTTGCGCAGGAAACCTTGGTCTTTCGGCGTGGGTGTTTTTCACACCCATTGTCGTTACTCATGTCAGCATTCGCACTTCTGATACCTCCAGCAAGCTTCTCAACTCACCTTCACAGGCTTACAGAACGCTCCTCTACCGCATCACTTACGTGATACCCGTAGCTTCGGTGTATGGTTTGAGCCCCGTTACATCTTCCGCGCAGGCCGACTCGACTAGTGAGCTATTACGCTTTCTTTAAAGGGTGGCTGCTTCTAAGCCAACCTCCTAGCTGTCTAAGCCTTCCCACATCGTTTCCCACTTAACCATAACTTTGGGACCTTAGCTGACGGTCTGGGTTGTTTCCCTTTTCACGACGGACGTTAGCACCCGCCGTGTGTCTCCCATGCTCGGCACTTGTAGGTATTCGGAGTTTGCATCGGTTTGGTAAGTCGGGATGACCCCCTAGCCGAA
This sequence comes from Pseudomonas sp. OV546, assembly GCF_900116845.1. Lineage (NCBI taxonomy): Bacteria > Pseudomonadati > Pseudomonadota > Gammaproteobacteria > Pseudomonadales > Pseudomonadaceae > Pseudomonas > Pseudomonas sp. OV546. The sequence goes on from NZ_FPCE01000030.1 coordinate 2,239, forward strand.
ACAGTGCTCTACCCCCTACAGTGATACATGAGGCGCTACCTAAATAGCTTTCGAGGAGAACCAGCTATCTCCGAGCTTGATTAGCCTTTCACTCCGATCCACAGGTCATCCGCTAACTTTTCAACGGTAGTCGGTTCGGTCCTCCAGTTAGTGTTACCCAACCTTCAACCTGCCCATGGATAGATCGCCCGGTTTCGGGTCTATTCCCAGCGACTAGACGCCCTATTAAGACTCGCTTTCGCTACGCCTCCCCTATTCGGTTAAGCTCGCCACTGAAAATAAGTCGCTGACCCATTATACAAAAGGTACGCAGTCACCCAACAAAGTGGGCTCCCACTGCTTGTACGCATACGGTTTCAGGATCTATTTCACTCCCCTCTCCGGGGTTCTTTTCGCCTTTCCCTCACGGTACTAGTTCACTATCGGTCAGTCAGTAGTATTTAGCCTTGGAGGATGGTCCCCCCATATTCAGACAAAGTTTCTCGTGCTCCGTCCTACTCGATTTCATGACTAAGAGATTTTCGCGTACAGGGCTATCACCCACTATGGCCGCACTTTCCAGAGCGTTCCGCTAATCTCAAAGCCACTTAAGGGCTAGTCCCCGTTCGCTCGCCACTACTAAGGGAATCTCGGTTGATTTCTTTTCCTCAGGGTACTTAGATGTTTCAGTTCCCCTGGTTCGCCTCTTAAGCCTATGTATTCAGCTTAAGATAACCATCTTATGATGGCTGGGTTCCCCCATTCAGACATCTCCGGATCAAAGTCTGTTTGCCGACTCCCCGAAGCTTTTCGCAGGCTACCACGTCTTTCATCGCCTCTGACTGCCAAGGCATCCACCGTATGCGCTTCTTCACTTGACCATATAACCCCAAGCAATCTGGTTATACTGTGAAGACAACATTCGCCGAAAATTCGAATTTCTCAATTAAGAGAACTCACAAATTTTACCTTAGCCTGAGCCGTTACCAGTGAAAGTAACGTTCAGTCTATCTTTCTATCACATACCCAAATTTTTAAAGAACGATCTAATCAAAGACTAGAAATCAACATTCATCACCGTCGTGGTGGAATGCTCATTTCTAAGCTTTCAAAACTTTCAGAAGCAGTAGTGGTGGAGCCAAACGGGATCGAACCGTTGACCTCCTGCGTGCAAGGCAGGCGCTCTCCCAGCTGAGCTATGGCCCCGTATTTCTACAGGCGTTTCCCACACAAAATTGGTGGGTCTGGGCAGATTCGAACTGCCGACCTCACCCTTATCAGGGGTGCGCTCTAACCAACTGAGCTACAGACCCAATTTCGGGCTGCTTCTTATCGTCTTCTTCAATGAATCAAGCAATTCGTGTGGGAACTTATGGAGCAGCTGATGTCGTCGATTAAGGAGGTGATCCAGCCGCAGGTTCCCCTACGGCTACCTTGTTACGACTTCACCCCAGTCATGAATCACACCGTGGTAACCGTCCTCCCGAAGGTTAGACTAGCTACTTCTGGTGCAACCCACTCCCATGGTGTGACGGGCGGTGTGTACAAGGCCCGGGAACGTATTCACCGCGACATTCTGATTCGCGATTACTAGCGATTCCGACTTCACGCAGTCGAGTTGCAGACTGCGATCCGGACTACGATCGGTTTTATGGGATTAGCTCCACCTCGCGGCTTGGCAACCCTCTGTACCGACCATTGTAGCACGTGTGTAGCCCAGGCCGTAAGGGCCATGATGACTTGACGTCATCCCCACCTTCCTCCGGTTTGTCACCGGCAGTCTCCTTAGAGTGCCCACCATGACGTGCTGGTAACTAAGGACAAGGGTTGCGCTCGTTACGGGACTTAACCCAACATCTCACGACACGAGCTGACGACAGCCATGCAGCACCTGTCTCAATGTTCCCGAAGGCACCAATCTATCTCTAGAAAGTTCATTGGATGTCAAGGCCTGGTAAGGTTCTTCGCGTTGCTTCGAATTAAACCACATGCTCCACCGCTTGTGCGGGCCCCCGTCAATTCATTTGAGTTTTAACCTTGCGGCCGTACTCCCCAGGCGGTCAACTTAATGCGTTAGCTGCGCCACTAAGAGCTCAAGGCTCCCAACGGCTAGTTGACATCGTTTACGGCGTGGACTACCAGGGTATCTAATCCTGTTTGCTCCCCACGCTTTCGCACCTCAGTGTCAGTATCAGTCCAGGTGGTCGCCTTCGCCACTGGTGTTCCTTCCTATATCTACGCATTTCACCGCTACACAGGAAATTCCACCACCCTCTACCATACTCTAGTCAGTCAGTTTTGAATGCAGTTCCCAGGTTGAGCCCGGGGATTTCACATCCAACTTAACAAACCACCTACGCGCGCTTTACGCCCAGTAATTCCGATTAACGCTTGCACCCTCTGTATTACCGCGGCTGCTGGCACAGAGTTAGCCGGTGCTTATTCTGTCGGTAACGTCAAAACAATCACGTATTAGGTAACTGCCCTTCCTCCCAACTTAAAGTGCTTTACAATCCGAAGACCTTCTTCACACACGCGGCATGGCTGGATCAGGCTTTCGCCCATTGTCCAATATTCCCCACTGCTGCCTCCCGTAGGAGTCTGGACCGTGTCTCAGTTCCAGTGTGACTGATCATCCTCTCAGACCAGTTACGGATCGTCGCCTTGGTGAGCCATTACCTCACCAACTAGCTAATCCGACCTAGGCTCATCTGATAGCGCAAGGCCCGAAGGTCCCCTGCTTTCTCCCGTAGGACGTATGCGGTATTAGCGTCCGTTTCCGAACGTTATCCCCCACTACCAGGCAGATTCCTAGGCATTACTCACCCGTCCGCCGCTCTCAAGAGAAGCAAGCTTCTCTCTACCGCTCGACTTGCATGTGTTAGGCCTGCCGCCAGCGTTCAATCTGAGCCATGATCAAACTCTTCAGTTCAAACATCTTTGGGTTTTTAAGAAACCCTAAACTTGGCTCAGCAATCGTTGGTTACATCTTTGATTTCTCGCGGAGTAACTTGTGATGCTGATAATCTTGTTGACTATCAGTCTGACTCCACAAGCACCCACACGAATTGCTTGATTCAGTTGTTAAAGAGCGGTTGGTTAAGATCTTTCGTCTCAACCGAGGCGCGCATTCTACAGCAGCCTCATTTGCTGTCAAGTGATTATTTTCAGAAGTTTTCGAAGATTTCTTCAACAACTTCAACCACTTGCGCTTCCGATCTCTCGTTAGCGGGAGGCGAATTCTACAGCGTTACACGCTGCTGTCAACACCTCTTTTTCTCCGCTTTCGACCGAGAGGATCGAAACGTTAATAGAGCCAAACAACAC
>NZ_FPCE01000027.1:0-20268 GCF_900116845.1 Pseudomonas sp. OV546
CAGGAGTAAAGGAGCGGCGTTGTTTGGTCATCTGACACCTCGATCTGGCGAGCATTCTCGCCTAAATGGGTGTCCGGTTTCATTAGACCACTACACTCATGATCAAAACGGGGGAGGATCACAATGCCTACTCTGATATCCCGTTTACCACTGGACCTTTAGATCCAAATAAAGAATTTGTCCACGTATTTGACGAGCTCTCGCTTGAAGTGTTGATGAGCGAGATGAGTACGGTGAAGGACTTCATCGATTACATAAGCGCGCGCAAGGCCTTTCTAATCAATCCGAACACGACTGTATTCAGTGCAGGGGAAGAGCAGCTCATAGCAGCTTACCTCATGCATTCGGATGAGAATGAAAGTTCATTCATCCCTCGCACCGAAAGTTTGCCCCAGCTCATTACCTTCGACGAGACCCTATACTCAGGCTTACGAACGCGGCCAGAGTATAGGGAGATGCATGCCCAGAATAGGAAAAGTGGTTTTTGGGATGCATTAATCGAAAAATTTATCGCCATTGGAGATCCAGCGCTCACTGAACTGGGTACCGATCAGAAGAACCACGAAACAGAGCTTGCTCTTCGGCTGATGGCCTCGGAAACCAGGTTCATGAGGCGCGAGCTTGTCCGCAACTTCTTCGAGATGATTGATCTGGCGAAGGCTGGGCATTACGTGCGAAGAGCTCGTACCCTGACTACCCGGCAAGCCCCAAGTCTCCTCTATATTTTCTTGGTATGCCCCAAGCTTGAAGGCCAGACATATGAGGAGTACAGAAGATATCGGTGCAGCATGCTGCTGTCGTATGCACAATGCGCGAAGCTGAAATTTACTCAAGCTAAAATCATCGTCGCTCTCGGGTTCGATCATCCATTGAAGGATTACCAAGGTGGCTCTGAGGATCTGTGTGTATACATGCACGATGAGTACACAGAGGATGAGCGAGTCCAGGTAGAGAGGCTGCGAGCTGAGCTTAGGATCTATGCTGAGTCCTCAAATCCAGCCGAAAGCAGGAGCTATCAATTTCCTGTTGCGCGCGAAAACCAATCCGACACCAACATCGTTTCTGAGCTTGCTGTAAAAAAACAAGGGAAGGCCAAGAAGTCCAGAAACAAAAACCAGAAGCAAGCTAGAAGAGCTAATAGAAAAAAGTGATGCTGGTTTGCCGCTGCGGAGAATCAAATGTAGCGCTGAAGTCAACGCCCGCTTCCTGCCGTCTGTTGCCTGTCGCCACCGCAGCTTTTGGCGGATTCCTGCCTATTCTCTACGGAGGGGATGATCGACAACGTTCGAATTCAAAAGGTTTATCATTCCGTATGCGGCTCTGAACTACTTGCAGACCGACAACGTACTGACATTTCAAAAATCCCGATTCGATTCCACCGAACGCCATAACTAGCTGATTTATTTATAGTTACTAGTTGGGGTACGCCGAATTCTCCACCGAAATCCAGACGCCCGGAATACCTGGCCTCCCCGATGCATACCGTTCGTCTGGTGCCGCACCATATCTCGAAGCCCCGCAATGCGGGGCTTTGTGGTTTCTGGGGTTTGGAAAACACGAAAACCTTTGGCCGTCGTTTTGGCCAAAATGCCCAAAAAGTGTCCACGCTTCATTTTTGCTCCACCGACGCCCTCACCTGCTTGATAGCTTCTCCGTCCTTGTCGCCTTCTGCCTATTTCCCGGAAGAGCTCAATTTCTTAAAGTGCCAAATGGCAGGTGCCCCCCCTCCCCGCCTACGCACAACCTCACCAAGACAAGATAACGCCCAGCCCAATCAAGCCGGGACGTGTAGATCAATGCCCGGAACTCTGCCCGCCGTCTACATGAAGAATCTCCCCCGTCACGACCCCCGCATTCTCCGGATAAATAATCGCCTGGGCGATTTCACTCACCTCCCCCATGTGCCCAACCGGGTGCATTTGCCCCAGCGCAGCATGGCTTTCCTCGCCATGCATCGGCGTCTTGATGATCCCCGGGCTTACCGCATTCACTCGGATACCGCGCTTGGCGTATTCAATCGCCAATGATTTGGGCGCTGAGTTCAGGCCGCCTTTGGTGATGTTGACGATGTGGCCGGCGTTGTTCTTTTCCATCTCGGCAATGGCAAGTTGAGTGATATAGAAGAAGCCGTAGGCATGCGCCGGGAGGGGATAAAGGTGGGGCCGGGTACATCATCAGTGCCGTGGTGTAACAAACATGTCTCGCACTGGCGGGCATAAAAAAACCCCGAACCAGTCGGGGTTTTTTAGCGCCTGGCATCAGGCGCGACGCCAGATCAATTAGAAAACGTTGATCGGGTAGTCGGCGAACAGACGGATTTCGTTACCGCCTACGTTGTACTGGTCAGCGTTATTGGAGACGCGCAGCCACGAGGCACGAGCACGCAGGCTCAGGTCTTTGGCCGGACCGCTCTGGACCACGTACTTGAACTGGTTCCAGATTTCACGCTCGGAGCCATCGCCGCGGTTGGTGCCGTCGTCGATGTTGGTACCGCGCACGTAGGCGACGTTGTAGGTCAGGCCCGGTACGCCGAAGGTGGCGAAATCGATGCCGTAGCCGAGTTGCCACGAACGCTCGTCCTTACCGTTGAAGTCAGACCAGTAGGAGTTGGCCAGCAGGATGGTGTTACCACCGTCGCCGATGCCGCCAGCGTTGCGGTAGCCGCCATACAGGTAGCCGGTGTCGCCGGTGCTGCGCTGGTGAGCGACGGTGAAGCTGTGCGGGCCAACGGCCCACGTGGCGCCCAGGCTCCAGATTTTGTTGTCGCGGGCGTCAGCATCTTTCTGGTTTTCCAGGGCGAAGCTGCGGTCCAGCTTGGTTTTGTAGCCGTTGAAGTCAAACGTCAGCGACTGCTTCTCTGGCAGGGCCAGGACGTAGTTGACGTTGACGTATTGCTTCTTCAGCACGTCTTGCATGTCCGAGGCATACAGCGCAGCCGACAGGCTCTCGGTGAATTTGTAGCTACCACCGATGTAGTCGATGCTTTTCAGGCGGCCGCTGTCGGTGCCTTCCGCGCTCTTGCGCGCTTCTTTGGTGAAGTGACCCGCGTCCAGTTGCAGACCGGCGATCTCTTTGGAAACGATCGACGTACCGGTGTAGGTTTCCGACAACAGACGGGAGTTGTCGTACTGCAGCACAGGTACGGCCGGGAACTGGTCACCGTACTTGAGCACGGTGTTGGAAACGCGGAACTTCACGGCAGCGCCGCCCTTGGCCAGGTCGTGTGGTGCCGAGCCAGGGTTGTCGGTGGTGCCATTGCCCGGTTTGAAGAAGTCGATACCGCCCGCGCCGGCGCGACCTTTACCACCGTCCAGACGGATAGCGTATTGGCCGATCACGTCCACACCCACACCGACGGTGCCTTGGGTGAAACCAGACTCGAGCTTGCCGATGAAGCCTTGGCCCCATTCGGCTTTGTCTTGCTTGCCGTTTTTGTAGTCACGGCTGATGTAGGCGTTACGTGCGGCGATGTTCAGGTGGCTGTCTTCGATAAAACCCTTGGACTGGTCCTGGTCGTTTGCCATTGCTGTCGATGCGCTCAAAATCCCCAGAGCGATCAGACTCATCCGTTGCTTCAACATTTTCTTGTATTCCTTATTCCTGGTTGAGTACGCGCTGTGACACCAGGCTCCGTGTCGCTTTTCTGGTGTCGACTGATTCCGGAAAAAAGAAGGCCCGCGGACGACTGAACATGCCGCGGGCCTTTTTTATTGGATGAGTCATGGCGGTTAGCCACAGGCGTTGGGCGCAATCCTAGTCGCGCCCGGAACTATGTGTCAATTTCGCGAATCGTCTGTATTTAGGCGAAATAATTCTAAGCGATGCGCTTCAGCCGTTCTGAAAGCGACAAAAAACCGCACCTGAAACGTCAAAAAACACATTTAGTAATACATTTCAAAGCCGGTACGTTTGGGAATGCATAACTTGCGCAAATGCAAAGCATTACCATTAGCGCGCAGTTTTCCTCCCTAACAATTCGGATACATTCCTTCATGCCAGCCCCTCGCCTGACGCCCCTTACCCTTGGGCTTTCTGTTCTGCTGTCTGCCGGTTTTGCCTGTGCGGCCACCACCTTGCCCGAAACCTCTATCAGCGCCGAAGCTGACGAAGACGACCCGCGCGTCAAGGAAACCAGCACCGCCACCCGCACCGCCACACCGGTGCGTTATGTGCCCCAGGCTATCGATTCAGTGAAGACCGAAAGCCTGCGTTCCTACGGCACCAATGACCTGGGCCAGGCGTTGAGCGGGATTCCCAACGTGAGCAGCGGCGCCGACACGCGTTTTGACAGTTTGCGCATCCGCGGTTTCGACGCGAGCAATGACTTCTATCTGGATGGCATCCGCGACGACAGCCAGTACGTTCGCGACCTGCATAACATCGAGCGCATCGAAGTGCTCAAAGGCCCAGCCGCGGTACTCTACGGGCGAGGCGGTCAGGGAGGGATCGTCAACCGCGTGAGCAAACTGCCCACCGCCGGGCACACGTCGAGCATCGAGGCCCAAGGCGGCAGCAACGATCTGCGCAGTGTGTATGCCGACCTCAGCACCGACCCCACCGACAACATCAGCCTGCGCCTGAACATGGGCAACCAGGACAACAACAGCTTTCGTGATGGCGTCAGCGGCAATCGCCAACTGTTTGCGCCGTCCATGAGCTGGCAGCTCACGCCGGACCTGAACTGGCTGGTGCAGTACGAATACAGCCGCTACAACCGCACGCCGGACCGTGGCATTCCAGGGGTCAACGGCCGGCCGGCGGATGTGAGCCGCAGCACGACCTACGGCGACAGCCGCGATTACATCGACGACAAGACGCAGTCGCTGCGCTCCAAGTTGGCCTATGAGCTCAACGACAACTGGCAACTGCGCCAGACCTTAGGTGTGTTCAAGCTCGACAGTGATTTCGACAACACCTATCTCACCGGCTACACCCCGGCGACCAACAGCGTCACGCGCCAGCGCTGGCAGCAGGACCTGACCACCCTCAACATCTTCAATAACGTCGAGCTCGAAGGTGGCTTCAGCACCTTCGGCCTGGAACACCGCCTGCTCACCGGCCTTGAACTGGGCAGCCAGCGCCGTGATCCGAAGCTGTACACCGCCACTACCGTCGCACAAGGCGGCCGCGTCGTACCGCCCCTGGACCTCAACCAGCCCAATCGTAACCTCAGCCATACCGGGCGGATGAGTGTATCGAGTGACAACCACACCGAAGTCGAAAGCCGCGCCCTTTATGTACAGGACCAACTGCGCCTGAATGACCAGTGGCAGATACTCGCAGGCCTGCGCTACGACCGCTTCGAGGTCGACACCAAGAACAAGCTGCTCAACACCCGGCAGGACGTTAAAAGCCACAGCACCAGCCCGCGCTTCGGCCTGGTCTGGACGCCACTGGAGCATCATTCGTTCTACGCCTCATGGAGCAAGACCTTCTCGCCTGCGGGTGGCGGCCTGATCGGCATCACGCCAAACGCCGCCGGCAGCGTCAACGACCTGAGTCCCGAGCTGACCAAGCAGAAGGAAATCGGGGTCAAGAGCGACTGGCTCGACGACCGCCTGAGCACCACCCTGGCGGTGTACGAACTGGAACTCTACAACCGCCGCACCAGCGACCCACTGAACCGCACCATCACCCTGCTCAGCGGTTTGCAGCGCTCACGCGGCGTTGAGCTGACCGCCACCGGCAAGCTCGTCGGCAACTGGTACGTGCGCGGTGGTGTCGGCCTGCAAGATGCCAAGGTCGAGAAGGACAACAACGGCTTCGAAGGCAAGCGCGTCAGCGATGTGGCCAAGCGCAATGCCAGCCTGTTCATCACCTGGAAACCGGAGATGGGCTGGTATGCGGAAACCGGTTTGACGTTGGTGGGCGATCGCTATGCCGACAGCCTCAACACCGTGGTGCTGCCGGGCTATGGCCGTTGGGACGCATTGGCCGGCTTCCGCCAGAAGGAATGGGATGTGCGGGCGGCGCTGAACAATATCGCGGATAAAACTTACTACGCGTCTGCGACCAGTGTGGCGCAGATTCAGCCAGGGGATCCGCGCAGTCTGGTGGTGACAGGCACGTACAGTTTCTAAAGCTACACACCCTTCAAATGTGAGAGCGGGCGTGCTCGCTCCCACATTTTGATCTCAGTGTTCTCTAGTTGTTTATCAACTCGCACAACGCGTGCACTTCGTCCTCACTGAACAAGCCCACCGGGTACCGTTCACTCATCACGCTGCGCCAATCAGGCTGCTGCCGGATCTGCCGCGAGCCGTTTTCCTTCAACCAGAGCGCCAGCGCATGAATCGCGTCGCCGTCGACCCGCAAGGGGTGGAACGTACGCGTGTACATCAGGTTGATATCGGCATTCATTTCAGCGCTCTCTCCTACTGCGTGAGCGGCTAACTTACTCAAGGTTTATGACAGAACTGCGCAGTCATCACCTTGGGCCACTGTGACAACAGCGATACAAGAGCTATGCCAATGTCTCGTGTTCATAGGCAGGTGGACACAAAAAAGCCCGCGACCTTGCTGGGGCGCGGGCTTGCTGGGGGCGTTGAAACCGGGTGGCCCCGGCTATCGCCAGGACGCTGTTACAACTGCACTCAATTTTTGTGCGGCGCGGGCTGCTGTTGGGTCAGACAGTGGATATTGCCGCCACCCAGTAACAGTTCGCGGCCAGGCACCATCACCACTTCGTGCTGCGGGAACAGGTCCTGCAGGATCGCCTTGGCCTGGCTGTCCAGCGGGTCATCGAAGCTCGGCGCGATGATGCCACCGTTGACGATCAGGAAGTTGACGTAGGAACCGGCCAACCGCACGGTCGGATTGCGCTCCTGGGTGCCGTCAACCGGGTCTACACCGGCGCACTCTGCCTCGGTGGCATACAGCGGCCCCGGGATCGGCATTTTATGCACTGTGAACGAGCGACCCTGGGCGTCAGTGCTGCTTTGCAGCACGTTCATCGCGGCGTGGCAGCGTGCGTAGTTCGGGTCTTGCGGGTCATCGGTCCAGGCCAGCAGCACTTCCCCTGGACGCACGTAGCAGCAGAAGTTATCCACGTGGCCGTCGGTTTCGTCGTTGAACAGACCGTCCGGCAGCCAGATGATTTTATCCACCGCCAGATTGGCGCTCAGCACCGCTTCGATCTGTGCACGGTCGAGGTGCGGGTTGCGATTGGAGTTAAGCAGGCATTCTTCGGTGGTGATCAGGGTGCCTTCGCCGTCGACATGGATCGAACCGCCTTCCAGCACAAAGCCTTCGGTGCGATAGCGCGGGGCGCGTTCGATCTCGAGGATCTTGCCGCCGACCTGCGAGTCGCGGTTCCACGGCGAATACAGGCCGCCGTCAAAACCGCCCCAGGCGTTGAAGTCCCAGTTCACGCCACGCACTTCGCCACTGTGGTTGATCACAAAGGTAGGGCCGGTGTCGCGCACCCAGGCGTCGTCACTGGACATCTCCACCACACGGATATTCGGCACATCCAGGCGCGCACGGGCGTTTTCGTACTGGCCGGCGGAAACCGCCACGGTGACCGGCTCAAAACGCGCAATGGCCTTGGCCACCGCCACGTGAGCGGCCTGCGCCGGCTTGCCGCCCAGGCGCCAGTTGTCCGGGCGCTCAGGCCAGATCATCCAGGTCTGGGTCTGTGGCGCCCACTCGGCAGGCATGTGGAAGCCATCGGCGCGAGGGGTGCTGTGCAGGGTGGTCATGGCGTTCAGGACTCCGAATGGGGTGAAGGCCGACTTTATAGCGGATAAAAATCGGCTTTAGAAGCTAAAAAAGATGATAGGCGATAAATATGACAGTAATTAACCGATAACAATCGATTATTTACAACTGCTCATCCAGCACCTTCGACAGCATGTCGACGAAGAAGTCCACACTGCGTCGAGACGTGACCATCGGCGGCTTGATCTTGAGGATGTTTAAATAATCACCGGTGGGCTGCATGAAAATCCCCAACTCCCGCAGGCGGTCACACAACAACGTGGTTTCTTCGGTGGCGGGCTCCAGCGTTTGCCGGTCGCGCACCAACTCGAGGCCCAGATAAAAGCCGGAACCGTGGACGGCGCCCACCAGAGGATGGCGATCGATCAGTTGTTCCAGTCGCGCCTTGAAATGCCCACCGACCACCTGGGCGTTTTCCCACAGCTTTTCTTCTTGCATCACATCCAACACGGCCATGCCGATCCGGCAACTCACCGGGCTGCCTCCCGACGACGAGAAGAAATACCCCTCGGCCTCAAGCGCCTCAGCAATTTCACGCCGGGTAATCACCGCGCCGAGGGGCTGGCCGTTGCCCATGCCCTTGGCCATGGTGATGATATCGGGCACCACACCCTGCTCTTCAAAGCCCCAGAAAAAATGCCCCATGCGGCCGTAACCCACCTGCACCTCATCGGCGATGCACACGCCCCCCTGGGCGCGTACCCGCGCATACACCTGCTGCAGATAGCCCGGTGGCAACGAAATACCACCGGCATTGCCGTACACCGGCTCACAGATAAAGCCCGCCAATGGGCGCTTGCTCGCGGCGATTTTCGCCAGGTTGTGCTCCACGCTTCTGACGTAATCGGGCGCGCTGTCCTGCCCACGGAACTCACCGCGATAGGTGTTGGGCGCCGTCACCGGGTGCACCCAATCCGGGCGGCTGCTCAAGGCCTTGGGGTTGTCGGCAATCGACGTGGACACTGCATCCGCCGCCACCGACCAACCGTGGTAAGCCTCCAGCACGCTGAGCATGTCGCGCCCGCCGCTGTAGGCCCAGGCCAGGCGGATCGCCAGGTCATTGGCTTCGGTACCACTGTTGACCAGGAACACCCGGTCCATGCCTTCCGGTGCCAGCGCCAGCAAACGTTCGGAAAACTCGGCAATCGCCGCGTAGTGAAAGCGCGAGTTGGTGTTGAGCAATGACCATTGCCGCGCCGCCACCGCCGCCATGCGCGGGTGACCGTGGCCCAGCACGGCCACGTTGTTGAGCATGTCCAGGTAGGAACGGCCCTGCATATCGATCAAGTGATTGCGCCAGCCGCGCTCGATGCGCGGCGGGTCGACGTAATAGTGCTTTTGCGAACGGGCGAAACTGGCGTCGCGGCGGGCCAGCAGGGCCTCGGGGTCCAACTCGGGTTCGGCGTCGCAGGCCAATCCCAGCACCGCTGCGGGTGAAGGGCACAGCGTTTGCCAGGCCTGCGCGCGGGAAGGCGTGCAAAACAGCGGTGCGGGCCCGTCAGTGCGACAGAGTTGCACGGTCAGCGGGCCTTCAACCGCACCGATCACCTGGCCCTTGAGCACCGCCCCACCCGGCTGAACCAGCGCTTTTACGCCCCACAGTCGTACGTTTACCGCGTTGCTGTGAACCTGGAGTTCGCCATTGACACCCGATCGCACAATGCCGGCGAACGGCGCTTCAACGGCAGTCCCCTGAGGCACCTGTAATTCGACGTGCAACGGGAAGGTCTCGGGCTCGTGGGCGCTGTCCGGCTGGGTACGCGACAAACGGTATTGCCCATAGCGACTCGCGGCCAGGCCGTGCACCACCGCCGCATCCTGCAACAAACGCTGATCGATACCGGGTTGCTCCCAATTCCCGGCGTCGAAATGCGGGCTGAGTACACCCAGGTCGATCAGCGCGAACTCGCGCCCGACCAGCCCCGGCAGCAAAGGCGCGAAGCCTTGCCCGTCGATCGGTGCCGGTGCCTGCCCGACGCTGCTTAGAATCGCCGCCTCCATCAGCTCAAACGGCACTGACGTCGCCACATGGAAAATTTCCCACTCATGCTCGGCGTTTTTCAACAGGTAAGTGTTATCCGGGTCCAGGCGCTGCTGTTGCTCGCTGCTCAAGACCAGCACCGCCGCACGGGCGACGATCAGCGGCCACAGCGCCTGCAATTCTGCCGGCTCTAACGGTGTCACCGCGTGACAGGCCTGGATCGCCGGCAAGATCGCAAAGGGATCGCCCTCAGCGTGATGCAACAGGGCGGCGCAGGTGACCGATAGGTCGGCAATGCGCCAGGTGTGCACCAGGTCGCCGAAATCGATCACGCCCCGGACCTGCCAATGCCGCTGCGCATCACGCTGCCACACGACGTTGTCGTCGGTGATGTCCATGTGCACCGCTTGCCACGGCAGACGGTCGGCCACGGCGTGCAGGCGCGTCGCTACCTGCTCGGCCGCTTGCTCCAGTGCGGCGCGCTGGGGCAGGTTTTCAAGCGTTGCCAGCAGGTGGGCAATCAATGCCTGGGCGTGACGCGGGTCCCACTGCAAGGTGCGATCCAGGCCAGGGTGCTTGAAATCGGCCAGCGCCAGGTTCATGCGTCCGCACAGCTCACCAAAGCCTGCGATCACGTCACGGCCCAGGTGGGGCTGATGGGTCAACGGCTGGCCGTCGATGTACCCCAACAGCCGCAGATGCAGGGTCTGGCCGTCCACCACGACCGAGAGCAACTCTTCACCGGTGAGCGCCTGGATGACCTCGGGCACCTGCACGTGTGCATCGGCCTTCAGACTGTTCAGCGCCGCGTGCTGCGCCTGCAGCTCAACGGCCGCGTAGTCACCCCGGCAGATCTTCAGAACAAAGCGGCCACGGTCGCTGTCGACTCTATAATTGAGGTCTTGCTGGCTACCCAGTGACTGCAAGGTGCCGGTGAGGCCGTAATGCTGCTCGAGCAACTGTGCCGCCCGGTCGGAGCTGACGTGTGGGCAAGGCAGGCTGGCACGATGAATCAACGTGGCGAGCAACATTGTGACGACCTCTGTTTTTTCAGGCGTCTATATCGCCACCTTTAAGGGGGTTAAGGCAACCCCCAATGCACACCGCGCTTGCGCAGCCCTGCGTCACAACTCAAGCTATGCTTCATTCGCTTAATGTCCGTCTAAGGAAAAGGCCCCCGACATGCGCATTCTCATCACCGGCGGCGCTGGTTTTATCGGCTCTGCCCTGATCCGCCATTTGATTGAAAACACCGAGCACCAAGTGCTCAACCTGGACAAACTCACCTACGCCGGCAACCTGGAGTCGCTGACCAGCATCGCGTCCGACAGCCGCTATGAGTTCGTCCAGGCCGATATCGTCGACCAGGCCACCGTCAGCGCCGTACTGACGCGCTTCGAGCCGCAGGCGATCATGCACCTGGCAGCCGAGTCCCATGTCGACCGCTCCATCGACGGCCCGTCGGATTTTATCCAGACCAACATCGTCGGCACCTACAGCTTGCTCGAAGCCACCCGCGCCTATTGGCAGAAGCTCGATGAGCCGGCCAAGCGTGCGTTCCGCTTCCATCACATTTCCACCGACGAGGTGTACGGCGACTTGCATGGTGTGGACGATCTGTTCACTGAAACAACACCCTATGCGCCCAGCTCACCGTACTCGGCCAGCAAGGCAGCGTCCGACCACCTGGTCCGCGCCTGGCAGCGCACCTACGGCCTGCCGGTTTTGCTGACCAACTGCTCGAACAACTACGGGCCGTTCCACTTCCCCGAGAAGCTGATCCCGCTGGTGATCCTCAACGCCCTCGCGGGCAAGCCACTGCCGGTCTACGGTGATGGCTTGCAGGTGCGTGACTGGCTGTTCGTCGAAGACCACGCCCGCGCACTGCTCACAGTAGTCACCCAAGGTGTGGTCGGCGAGACCTACAACATTGGCGGGCACAACGAGCAGAAGAATATCGACGTAGTGCGCGGCATCTGCGCCCTGCTCGAAGAACTCGCGCCACAGCGCCCGGCCGGGGTCGCGCAATTTGCCGACCTGATCACCTTCGTCAAGGACCGCCCAGGCCACGATCAGCGCTATGCGATCGATGCCAGCAAGATTGAACGCGAGCTGGGCTGGGTTCCTGAAGAAACCTTCGAATCCGGTTTGCGCAAGACCGTGCAGTGGTACCTCGATAACCTGGAATGGTGCCGCAGGGTCCAGGACGGCAGTTATCAGGGCGAACGTTTGGGCAACACCGACTTTAAGGATCTGATTGCATGATGAAGGGAATCGTATTGGCCGGCGGTTCCGGCACGCGTTTGCACCCCATTACCCTGGGCGTCTCCAAGCAATTGCTGCCGGTGTACGACAAGCCGATGATCTACTACCCGATCTCGGTGCTGATGCTGGCGGGGATCAAAGACATCCTAGTGATTTCCACACCGGTGGACCTGCCGCAATACCGCAACCTGCTGGGGGATGGCAGCCAGTTTGGCGTGCGTTTCAGTTATGCCGAACAGCCGTCGCCCGATGGCTTGGCCCAGGCGTTCCTGATTGGCGAGGCGTTTATCGGCGAAGACCCGGTGTGCCTGATCCTGGGCGACAACATCTTCCACGGCCAGCACTTCGGCGATCAATTGCGCACCGCGGCCGAACGCGCTAGCGGGGCCACGGTATTCGGCTACTGGGTCAAGGACCCGGAGCGTTTTGGCGTGATCGACTTCGACAAGGAAGGCCGCGCCCTGTCCATCGAAGAAAAACCCGCCAAGCCCAAGTCGCCCTATGCGGTCACCGGCCTGTATTTCTACGACAACGACGTGATCAAGATCGCCAAGGACGTTAAGCCTTCGCCCCGTGGGGAGCTTGAGATCACCGACGTCAACAACGCCTACCTCAAGCGTGGCGACCTGCACGTAGAGCGCTTCGGCCGCGGCTTTGCCTGGCTGGACACCGGTACCCATGACAGCCTGCTCGAAGCCTCCACCTATGTGCAGACCATCGAGCATCGCCAGGGCTTGAAAGTCGCCTGCCTGGAAGAAATCGCCTACGAAAATGGCTGGATCGACCGTGACTATCTGCTGGAGCGTGCCAAGTACTTTGGCAAGACCGGCTATGGTCAATATCTTTTCACGCTCGCAGGGGAAACTGCATGAATGTGACCGCCACTGAGTTGCCCGGTGTACTGATCATCGAGCCGAAGGTTTTTGGCGATGAACGCGGTTTTTTCTATGAGAGCTACAACGCCCGGAACTTCGCACAAGCCACTGGTCAGCACGTGGATTTTGTCCAGGACAACCACTCGCGTTCGCAAAAAGGCGTCTTGCGCGGTTTGCACTACCAGATCGAACACGCTCAGGGAAAACTGGTGCGTGTCACAGCGGGTGAAGTCCTGGACGTAGCGGTGGACATCCGCCGCAGCTCACCGCATTTTGGCAAATGGGCCAGCGTGCGCTTGTCTGCCGAAAACAGCCGTCAACTGTGGATTCCGCCGGGGTTTGCCCATGGTTTTGTCGTGCTCAGTGACTCTGCTGAATTCCTCTACAAAACCACCGATTACTACACGCCCTCTGCGGAACGCTGCATTCGCTGGGACGATGCTGATCTGGATATCGATTGGCAGTTTGCCGGTACCCCGACGCTGTCCGACAAGGATCAAAACGGCAAAAGCCTGAAAGAGGCAGACCTTTTCCCATGAAGGTCTTGATCACCGGCCAACACGGCCAAGTCTCCCGAGAACTGCAACTGCAGCTCCAAGGCCTGGGCGAGCTCATCGTCCTGGGCCGCGACCAGCTTGACCTGGCCAACGCCGACCAGATCCGCCAGCAAATCCGGGTCCATCGCCCCGATCTGATCATCAACGCCGCAGCCCACACTGCCGTCGATCAAGCCGAAAGCGAGCCGGACGCGGCCTTCGCGATCAACGCCATTGCTCCTGGTGTTCTCGCAGAAGAAGCCAAGGCACTGGGCATCCCGTTGATCCACTACTCCACCGACTACGTGTTCGACGGCAGCAAGCCGGCCCCCTATACCGAAGCCGACACGCCGAACCCGCTGGGTGTCTACGGCCAGAGCAAACTGGCGGGCGAGGAGGCGATTGCAGCCGTGGGAGGCGACTACCTGATCCTGCGCACCAGTTGGGTCTATTCCAGCCATGGCAAGAATTTCCTGCTGACCATGCAGCGCCTGCTGCAGGAGAAACCGCAGATGCGCATCGTCGCCGACCAGATCGGCGCGCCGACGTGGGCCGGCAGCATCGCGCGCAGTACGCGTGCGCTGATCGAGCGCTGGCAAGCGGGCGAACCGGGAGAATGGGGTGTCTACCACCTGACCAACCAAGGTGAGACCTCGTGGTTTGGTTTTGCCGAGGCCATCGGCGAGCATCTGCGCACGCAGGGCAAAGCGTGCGCCGAACTGGAAGCGATCCCTTCCAGTGCCTACCCGACGCCAGCCAAGCGCCCCTTGAACTCGCGCCTTGACTGCAGCCGCCTGCAGCAGCAATGGCACGTCAGCCAGCCGAGCTGGCAAGACGCATTGCGCGAGTGTCTTGCACAGCCGCACTAGGCATAATGCGCCTGTCCCCACAGGCGCATGACTCCCATGACCCCATCCCTCCCGCGTAGACCCCGCTGGCGCAGCCTCGCCCTGCTGGCGTTGTGCTTGGCACCGCTGCTGTGGCCGCTGGAGCACCTGGCTGAGCGTTATTACCGCAGCGAACTGGCGGGGCAGAACCGTCAGACCCTCGACCTGTACGTGGCCAACCTGCTCGGCACCCTGCACCGCTATGAAGTGTTGCCGCAGATCCTCGGCGACCTGCCGGCCCTGCGCACAGCGCTGGATTCGCCCCAAGTCAGCACCAACCTGGTCAACGCCAACCTGCTGCTCAAGGATGTCGCCGCCCAGGCCGGGGTGGAAGTGATGTACCTGATGGACACCCGCGGCAAGACCCTCGCCGCGTCCAATTGGGATAAACAGGACAGCTTTGTCGGGCGCAACTTCTCGTTCCGCCCCTACTTCAGCGAAGCCATGGACGGACGCCTGGGGCGCTTTTTCGGCCTGGGCACCACCTCGGCCAAACGCGGTTACTTCTTTGCTGCCGCCGTGCGTGATGGCGAGAAAATCATCGGTGTGCTGGTGGTCAAGGTGGACCTGGACCACACCGAAAGCCTGTGGGGCAACACCCCGGAACAGCTGTTGGTGACCGACCATAACGGCGTGGTCATCCTGACGTCGCGCCCGCAATGGCGATTCCGCGCCACCCGGCCGCTGACCGCCGCAGAGCGCCAGGCCATCATCGCCATCCAGCCCTACCCGACCCGCGATCCGCAGCCGCTGAGCCTGAGCAGCACCGCTTGGCTGCGTCAATCCACGGCCATCGCCGAGACGGGCTGGAACGTGGAGATCCTCGCGCCGCGCTCGCTGATCAACCGGCCGGTGCGTACAGTCGTTGCGGTGGGCGGCGCCACGCTCTTGGTCTTGATGTTGCTGCTGGGGTTGATGATGCAACGCCGCCGCCATTACCTGGAACGCATTGCCTTTGAAGCCAAGGCCCGTCGCGAGCTGGAAGCGCGCGTGGTCGAGCGGACCAGCGACCTGGAAGGCCTCAACCGTCGCCTGAAACAGGAAGTGCTGGAACGCGAACACGCCCAGCAGGAGTTGGTGCGCGCCCAGGATGACCTGGTGCAAGCGGGCAAACTGTCGGCATTGGGCACCATGTCGGCAAGCATCAGCCATGAACTCAACCAGCCCCTGGCGGCGATTCGCAGCTACGCGGAAAACGCCGAGATCCTGCTCGACCATGAGCGCACCACTGATGCGCGCGGCAATCTCAAGCTGATCAGCGAACTGACCGGGCGAATGGCCTCGATCATCGCCCACCTGCGCGCCTTTGCCCGCCGCGACCGCCATGCGCCAGAGAGCGTGGCCCTGCAACCGGCGCTGGACGATGCGCTGGCGTTGCTGGCCAAGCGGCGGCGGTCGATGGAGGTGGAGCTGATCCGTGACTTGCCGGAAGCGACCCTGTGGGTGCAAGCCGGCGAAACTCGCCTGCGCCAGGTGCTCGGCAACCTGCTGGCCAATGCCCTCGACGCCCTCACCGAAAAAGGCCCGCCGCGCAAACTGTGGCTGAGTGCCGAAACCACCGAACAGGGCGTCAACCTGTACATTCGCGACAACGGCCCGGGCTTTTGCATGGAGGCCCTGGGCCGCGCCAGCGAGCCGTTCTATACCACCAAGACACGCACCCAGGGCCTGGGCTTGGGCCTGGCGATCTGTGACACCCTGATGCGTGCCTTTGGCGGCGAACTGCTGTTCGCCAACCACAAGGAAGGCGGCGCGCTGTTAACCTTGAAATTGCGTGCCGGCTCGCCGGGCGTCAGTCTGCAACCGTCCGAGGACCGCAGTGTATGAGTATCGATAACCAGATTCAGGTGGTGTTGATCGACGACGATCCACACCTGCGTCAGGCCTTGTGCCAGACCCTGGACCTGGCCGGGCTGAAAGTCCTGACCCTGGGCGAAGCCACCGGCCTCACCGCGCGCTTGTCACGGGACTGGCCAGGCGTAGTGGTCAGCGACATCCGCATGCCCGGCATGGACGGTCTGGAGTTGCTGGCAGAACTGCACGGCCAGGACCCGGACCTGCCGGTGCTGCTGATCACCGGCCACGGCGACGTGCCGCTGGCGGTGCAGGCCATGCGCGCCGGTGCCTATGATTTCCTGGAAAAGCCGTTCGCCAGCGACGCCCTGCTCGACAGCGTGCGTCGCGCCCTGGCCCTGCGCCGCCTGGTGCTGGACAACCGCAGCCTGCGCCTGGCCCTCAGCGACCGCCAGCAACTGAGCACGCGCCTGGTGGGGCACTCCCCGCAAATGCTGCGCCTGCGCGAACAGATCGGCGCGTTGGCCGCGACCAAGGCCGATGTGCTGATTCTCGGCGAAACCGGCGCCGGCAAAGAGGTGGTCGCCCGCGCACTGCACGACCTGTCCAGTCGTCGTAGCGGTCCCTTTGTGGCGATCAACGCCGGGGCGCTGGCCGAATCGGTCGTCGAAAGCGAGCTGTTCGGCCATGAGCCCGGCGCCTTTACCGGCGCGCAGAAGCGCCGTATCGGCAAGTTCGAATTCGCCAACGGCGGCACCTTGTTCCTCGATGAAATTGAAAGCATGAGCCTGGATGTACAGGTCAAACTCTTGCGCCTGTTGCAGGAGCGCGTGGTGGAGCGCCTGGGCGGCAATCAGTTGATCCCGCTGGATATCCGCATCATCGCCGCGACCAAGGAAGACCTCCGCCAGTCCGCCGACCAGGGCCGCTTCCGTGCCGACTTGTATTACCGCCTCAACGTCGCGCCGCTGCGCATTCCGCCACTGCGTGAGCGCGGTGAAGATGCACTGATGTTGTTCCAGCACTTCGCCGACGAAGCCAGCAGCCGCCACGGCCTGCCACTGCATGAGCTGCAACCGGGGCAGCGCGCGCTGCTGTTGCGCCATAGCTGGCCGGGCAACGTACGTGAATTGCAGAACGCCGCCGAACGCTTCGCCCTGGGCCTGGAACTGGCGCTGGACAGCTCGCCGGATAACCCAGCGGCTGGCGTCCTGACCTCCACACCCGGCGGCCTGAGCGAGCAAGTCGAGCATTTCGAAAAGAGCCTGATCGCTGCCGAACTGACTCGCCCCCATGGCTCCATGCGCAGCCTCGCCGAAGCCCTGGGCGTACCGCGCAAGACACTGCACGACAAACTGCGCAAGCACGGCCTGAACTTCGCCAACCAAAGTGGCGACGACGAATGACCACTCCTACCCGCCAAGAGGCCGCCATGAGCCGCGACAGCCGTTACCTGGAATCCATCCTTCACCATGACATCCCCCTTACCCGGGAAATGGGCCTCAAGGTGCTCGACTGGCACGACCAACGGTTGGAACTGCATCTGCCCTTGCACGCCAACATCAACCACAAGAGCACCATGTTCGGCGGCAGCCTGTATTGCGGCGCGGTGCTGGCGGGCTGGGGCTGGCTGCACTTGCAGTTGCGCGAAGAAGGCATTGAAGACGGGCATATCGTGATTCAGGAGGGGCAGATCAGTTATCCGCTGCCGGTTACGCGGGATGCGACGGTGGTGTGCCAGGCACCGGAGGAGAAGGTGTGGAAACGTTTCGTGGCGACGTACAAGCGCTATGGCCGCGCGCGATTGACGTTGGAGACGTGGATTGTGAATGAGGGCAGTGAGGAACGAGCGGTGACGTTTACTGGCCAGTACGTCCTGCACCGCTAACCGCCACGACACAAAACACCTGTGGGAGGGGGCCTGCTCCCTCCCACATTTTGATCAGCTGTGGCCTTAAGACCTGGCCAGGGTGAGCAACCGCTCACGCCATGCTGCCTTCGCCGGCAACGCCAGGAAGAACGGGTTCAACAACGATGCCCGCGCCGGGTAACTGAACGGTTCACCGCTCAACTCCAACACCTCACCGCCCGCGCCTTCCAGCACGCCTTGGGCGGCTGCGGTGTCCCACTGCGACGTCGGCGCCAGGCGCGGGTAGCAATCCGCGCTGCCCTCGGCCAACAAGCAAAACTTCAACGAACTGCCGATATTCGCCAGCTTCAGTGCGCCCAGGCCTTCGCTCAAACCGTCCAACAAGCGTTCCTGCTCGGGGCTGGTGTGCCGACGACTGGCCACCACCGTAAACGACTCGCCCACCGCCGGCGCCTCGCGAACTTGAATCTGCTTGGGCGCTTCATTCACATCCGAGCGCCAGGCGCCCAGGCCCGCGCCACCGAAGTAGCAACGGCCACTGGTGGGCATCGACACCACGCCAAATATCACCCGGCCTTGTTCGATCAAGGCGATGTTGACGGTGAACTCTTCACTGCCGGCGATGAACTCCTTGGTGCCATCCAACGGGTCTACCAACCACCAGCGCTGCCAGCCGGCACGCACGCTTTGGTCGATATCGGCATCCTCTTCAGACAGCACGGGGATGCTGGGGTCCAACGCGGTGAGGCCGGCGAGAATCAGATGGTGAGCGGCCAAGTCCGCTGCCGTCACGGGCGAATCGTCAGCCTTGGAGGTGACGGCCACGTCGGCGCGCCAGTACGGCAATATCACTTCACCGGCCTGGCGGGCCAGTTCGATCACAGGGGCAATAAACGGGTGACCTAAAAACAGTTCGCTCATGCGCTAAACGCTCCTCGCTGGGTCAGCAGGTCTCGTACCAGGTACAGCGCGGCCAGGGCGCGGCCCTCACTGAATTGCTCGTTTTGCGCAAGCTGCGACAGCTCACGCAGGTTGACCCGCTCCACACGCATGGGCTCAGGCTCATCGCCTTCCAGGCGCTCTTCATACAGATCGGTGGCCAGCACCACTTGGATTTTCTGGCTCATATAACCAGGCGACAACGACAGCTCGGTGATGTGCTCCAACTGTCGCGCGCCGTAGCCCGCTTCTTCTTTCAACTCGCGGTCCGCCGCCGCCAGCACATCCTCGCCGGGCTCGATCAAGCCCTTTGGCAGGGACAATTCATATTCATCCGTGCCGCCGCAATACTCTTCCACCAGCAACGCATGATCTTCGTCGATCATCGCCACAATCATCACCGCCCCGTAGCCGGCACCGCGGCCCACCAGGCGCTCGTAGGTCCGTTCAACGCCATTGGAAAAGCGCAATTGCACTTCCTCCACGCGGAACAAACGACTACTGGCGACTATTTCGCGGGCGAGGACGGTGGGTTTCTGGCGCATAAGCGGCTCCTTGGCGTGATCGGGTTACTATACCGTGGCTTTTCCGATTGTCTGTGTCGGATATCTTTACTTACATGAGAACGTCCCATGCCCTCTTTGCCTTGGCACGCCATCGACACTGTCCTGCTGGACATGGACGGCACGCTGCTCGACCTGCATTTCGACAACCACTTCTGGATGGAGCACCTGCCGCAGCGTTACGCCGAGTTGCATGGGGTGAGCCGCGCCATGGCCGAGATGGAGTTGCAGCCACTGTTCGAGCGTAACGCGGGACAGTTGCAATGGTATTGCCTGGATTTCTGGAGTGCCGAGCTGAATATCCCGGTACGTGAACTCAAGCTGGAAACCGCCCACCTGATCGCGCTGCGCCCAGACGCCGATACCTTTCTGGCGGCGATCAAACAGGCCGGCAAGCGTGTGATCCTGATCACCAACGCTCATCGTGATTCGCTGTCATTGAAGTTGGAACGCATTGAACTGGCGCCGTATTTCGAGCGGTTGATCAGTTCCCACGACTACGGTTTCGCCAAGGAAAACCCGCAGTTCTGGGATGCCCTGCAAGCCGACATTAACTTCGACCCGGCCCGCAGCTTGTTTATCGACGACACCCTGCCGATCCTGCGCAGTGCCCAGGCGTTTGGTGTGGAGCATTTGCTCGCGGTGAAGGAGCCGGACAGCAAAAAAGGGCCCAAGGACACGGCAGAATTTGCCGCCGTCGGCGACTACCGTGATCTCATTGTCGGACTTTGAACCAATGTGGGAGGGTGTAGAACCGTAGACATCGTTTACATCTGAAACCGGGGACATCGTTTACACATTTGAGGCTTGGACGCGGGTCATACCCCGTCCAAGCCTCC
>NZ_FPCE01000023.1:0-64410 GCF_900116845.1 Pseudomonas sp. OV546
TACCTCCTGATCATGCGTATTAACCTGTAAACCATGTCCCCGGTTAGAAATGTAAACGATGTCCCCGGTTTGTACCGGGGCAAGCCCCCTCCCACCTTTCGTATTGGGCTTACTCAGGAATACGCAGCGTCTGCCCTGGATAAATCTTGTCTGGATGAGACAACAGCGGCTTGTTGGCCTCAAAGATCTTGTTGTACTGGTTGGCGTTGCCATACACCGCCAGGGAAATCGCGCTCAGGGTGTCACCCTTTTTCACCACGACGAAACGGGCGGCAGCTACGGCCGGGCCGGATACGGTGATCTGGTCATCCACACTGGCCACACCGGCAATATTGCCCAGCGCCAGCAAAATCTTTTCTTTCTCTTCCTGGGTGGCGACTTCACCGGTGACGGTTACCTTGTCGCCATCCACCGTGGTCTGCACATTCGGATTACCCAGACCCACTTTCGCCACGTGCTCCTTCAACTGCTCACTCGCGTTCGCATTACCCGGCGTCAACAGGTCGATCAACTTCTCGCCCGCTTCCTTAATAAAGCTAATAAGACTCATGGTGCGCTCTCCTTGATGTTTGGTTTCCAGATGCCAAAGACTAGACCAGTCCCACAGACTTGGGTTCCAGCCCGACCAAAGACCCAAACGCGCTAGAATCCCCCCGCCATTGGAATAAGCCCTGGAGCGAAGATGGACATCAAACAGCTGAAATTCCTCATCGCCCTCGACGAGACGCGTCACTTCGGCCAGGCGGCGGCACGATGCCATATCACCCAACCGACCCTGTCGATGCGCCTGCGCAGCCTTGAGGAAGAACTTGATCTTCCCCTGGTCAATCGCGGCCAGCGCTTTGAGGGGTTCACCGCGCCTGGCGAACGGGTACTGGCCTGGGCACGCACCGTGCTGGCGGCGTATGACGGCTTGCAGGCTGAAGCGGCCGCCTGTCGCGGCAACCTGGTGGGTACGTTGCGCCTGGGCGTGGTGCCACTGTCGAGCTTTGATCCACTGGCACTAATGCAGCAACTGCACAAAGAGCACCCAAGCCTGCGTTTCGAGCTGTCGGCACTCAGCTCCGAACAAATCCTTGAACAACTGGCGAGCAATCGCCTGGATTTAGGCGTGTCCTACCTGGAGCGGCTGGACAATGAACGCTTCGACTCGCTGGCCTTGGGCGAAACCCGTATGGGCCTGCTTTACGACCAGCGCTTTTTCAGCTTCGGCGACACGCCGCTGAGCTGGGAAGCACTGATCGAACTGCCCTTGGGCATGCTCACCAGCGGCATGCACTTTCGCCAGTCCATCGACCACAACTTTCACAGCCGGGGCTTGCACCCGCAGCCGCTGTTACAAACCGATGCCGTCCATCAGTTGTTACAAGCCGTTCACGGCGGACTCTGTTGCGCGGTGATGCCATTGGACGGGGGCCTGGACGCGCTCACCGAGCATTTGCGCCTGCAACCCATCGACGACGCCCACACCCTGGCGCGCCTGGGGCTGATCATGCGCCGCAGCGCACCCCGCTCTGCCTTGGCGGAAGCGTGTTTCGCGCTGTTTCAGAAATCGCAAAAAGAGTCTTGATCGACGTCATCTATCGGTAGATCAGTACTGGCAATTAGACGCGACGCTTTGTCGCGCCTAGTCTAAACACTGACCAATCCGCCGGTGGTACTGCCCCATGAACGCCAAGCGCCCAGTCTGCGCGGCGCCCGCTCTTGAAACGCCCGCGCCCGCCGCCAGCCAGAGCTATCAGTATTGCAACCTCGAACACACGGAATCCGCCAGCACAGCCTTGGCGGAGGAAGTGGCGTTGGCGATTGCTTTCAACGATATCAGCCAGGCGGTGATGCTGGTGACGCCGACGGACCTGGAAGACTTTATCGTCGGCTTCAGCATCGGCAGCGGCATTATTGCCGACGTTAGCGATATTTATGACCTGAAACTCAGCGGAACCGGCTCTACCCAGTATGCGCAGGTGCAGATTTCCAGCCGCGCCTTCTGGAACCTCAAGCAGCAACGCCGCCAATTGGCCGGTACCAGCGGCTGTGGCCTGTGCGGTGTGGAAGCCGTGGAACAAGCGCTGCCAGACCTTCAGGTACTGCCCGGTGCGCCGCTGCCGCCCGCCGAATGGCTCGATGGCCTGCGTCAGCGCATCAGTGCGTTCCAGCCCCTGGGCCAGTACAGCGGCGCCGTGCACGCCGCGGTATTTATGAACAGCCAAGGCGAATTGCTCCTGGGTCGCGAAGACATCGGCCGGCATAACGCCCTCGATAAGCTGATCGGCGCGCTGATCCGCCAAAAGATTCCGACCGAAGGCGGCCTGGCGATTGTCACCAGCCGTTGCAGCCTTGAATTGATCCAGAAAGTCCTGCGCGCGGGCATCCAGACCCTGGTCAGCCTGTCGTCGCCCACCGGCCTGGCCCTGCAATGGGCACGCCGGCACAACCTCAATCTCATCCACCTGCCGCAGAAAAGTGCGCCGCGGGTCTACAGCCCTGCGATGGAGAACCAGCCGTGAGCAATCATCATCAAGCCGACCAAACCCCAACCCCGCGCTACAAGCCTTATAAAGGCCCGGCGGGCGGCTGGGGGGCACTGATCAGCGTGGCGCAAGCCTGGTTGACCAGCGACAACGCGCTGAAAAACCTGCGCATGATGCTCAAGACCAACCAGAACGGCGGCTTCGACTGCCCCGGCTGTGCCTGGGGCGACTCGCCCGAAAGCGGCATGGTCAAGTTCTGCGAAAACGGCGCCAAGGCGGTGAACTGGGAAGCCACCAAGCGCCGTGTGGATGCTGCGTTCTTTGCCAAACACAGCGTCACTGCCTTGCTGGAGCAGAGTGACTATTGGCTGGAATACCAAGGCCGCCTGACCGAGCCGATGCGCTACGACGCCGAAACCGACCGCTACACGCCCATCAGTTGGGAGGCGGCGTTCGACCTGGTCGGCAAGCATCTCAACGCCCTGCCCAGCCCGGACATGGCCGAGTTCTACACATCGGGCCGCGCCAGCAATGAGGCGGCGTACCTGTATCAGCTGTTCGTGCGCGCCTACGGCACCAACAACTTTCCGGACTGTTCGAACATGTGCCACGAAGCCAGCGGCGTTGCCCTGGCACAAAGTGTGGGCGTGGGCAAAGGCACCGTGACCTTTGATGACTTCGAACATGCCGACGCGATTTTCGTCTGGGGCCAGAACCCCGGCACCAACCACCCACGCATGCTCGAACCGCTGCGTGAAGCGGTTAAGCGCGGTGCTCAGGTGGTGTGTATCAACCCATTGAAAGAGCGCGGCCTGGAACGCTTCCAGCATCCGCAACACCCGCTGGAAATGCTTACCAACGGCGACAAACCGACCAACACCGCGTATTTCCGCCCGGCGCTGGGTGGCGACATGGCCATCCTGCGCGGCATGGCCAAGTTCCTGTTGTTGTGGGAACGCGAGGCCCAGGCCGAAGGCAAAGAGGCCGTGTTCGACCACGACTTCCTCAACGAACACACCACCAACGTGCTGGATTACCTGGGCAAGATCGACGACACCTCGTGGGATGAAATCGTCGCTCAGTCCGGCCTGCCCTTGGTCGAGATCGAACAAGCCGCGCGCATGTACGCCAAAGGCAAGAACGTGATCATGTGCTGGGCGATGGGCATCACCCAGCACCGCCATTCGGTGCCGACCATCCAGGAAATCGCCAACCTGATGCTGCTGCGCGGCAATATCGGGCGCCCGGGCGCCGGCCTGTGCCCGGTGCGTGGCCACAGCAACGTGCAGGGCGACCGCACCATGGGTATCAACGAACGCCCACCGGTGGCGTTCCTCGACTCACTGGAACGTCGCTTCCAATTCAAGGTGCCGCGCGACAACGGCCACAATGTGGTGGAAGCGATTCACGCCATGCTTGAAGGCCGCTCCAAAGTGTTTATCGGCCTGGGCGGCAACTTCGCCCAAGCCACGCCGGACAGCCCGCGCACCTTCGAAGCGCTGCGCAATTGCGACCTGACCGTGCAGATCAGCACCAAGCTCAACCGCAGCCACTTGATGCACGGCAAAGATGCGCTGATCCTGCCGTGCCTGGGCCGTACCGACATCGACATCCAGGCCGAAGGCCCGCAAGCGGTGACGGTGGAAGACTCGTTCAGCATGGTCCACGGCTCCAACGGCCAGTTGCAGCCGCTGTCGAAATTGATGAAATCGGAGCCGGCGATCCTGGCCGGTATCGCCGCCGCGACCCTGGGCAGCAAACCGGTGGATTGGAACTGGCTGGTGGCCGACTACAGCCGCATCCGCGACCTGATCGCCGACACCATCCCTGGCTTCAAGGACTTCAACGAGAAGATCAAAAAACCAGGCGGCTTCTACTTGGGCAACTCCGCCGGTGCGCGCCGCTGGAACACGCCATCGGGCCGTGCCAACTTCCGCCCCAACATCCTGCCCAAGGACTTGATCCACGAACGCACCCACGCCACCGGCCGCGTGCCGGACCTGATCATGCAGTCGATGCGCTCGCACGATCAGTACAACACCACGATCTATGGCCTGGACGACCGCTACCGTGGGGTCAAGGGCCAGCGTGATGTGTTGTTCGTCAACGAAGCCGACATTATTCGCCTGGGCTTCAAGCCGGGGCAGAAGGCCGACATCGTGTCATTGTGGGAAGACGGCCGTGAACGCCGCGTGAAGGGCTTTACCTTGCTGGCGTTTGATATCCCGGCAGGGCAGGCAGCGGCTTACTATCCGGAGGTTAACCCGCTGGTGCCGCTGGAAAGTACCGGGGATGGCAGCCATACGCCGACGTCGAAGTTCGTGGCGATCCGTTTGGAAGCGGCGAGTAACAATGGCTTGATCATGGCACGCTCGGCTTGATCACCGGACCTGTAGTGAGCGGGCTTGCCCCGCGCTGGGCTGCGAAGCGGCCCTAAAACCAGGCGCCGCAGAGTGTCTGAGACAACGCGGCGTTCTTATTGGGGCTGCTGCGCAGCCCAGCGCGGGGCAAGCCCGCTCACTACAACGATGGCGTGTTGATCATCCTGAATTGCGGGCACAAAAAAGGCCGCTTTTGCATAAAAGCGGCCGTTCCCAAGTAGCTAAAGACTGACGAATTCAACTTAAGTTCCCGTGTTAAAACAGTAACTTATAGAATTGTGTACAACTCGTGTTACTGGTCGGATTTCTATTGTCACAATCTCGACACAGCCTCAGGATCGCGCCGTCATCCTCTTGAGGTCTCTCTATGAAGTTCTCCTCGATTCTCTTGTTGTCCCTTGGCCTGGTCAGTGGCGCAGCCATGGCCGGTGGCACCACCGAAGCCGGTGTGGGCGGCGCATTGGGCGGGGTACTCGGTTCGGTTGTCGGCCAGCAGATCGGCGGTAACACCGGCTCGGCCATCGGCGCAGCCCTCGGCGGCGCAGGCGGCAGTGCGGTCGGTGCAGACAAGCGCAGCCGCGGCGAAGCAGCCATTGGCGGTGCCCTCGGCGCGGCTGGCGGCAACGTGGTAGGCCGCAGCATGGGCGGCAACACGGGCAGCCTGATCGGCGCAGCCGCGGGTGGTGGTGCAGGTGGCGCACTGGGTAACTACATGGGCAACAAGAGCGATGACGATGATCGTCGTTATCGTGGGCGTGATAACCGTCGTTATGACCGGGATGATCATCGTGGACGCGGGCATGCCTATGGGCATCGCAAAAACAAGCATCACTACCGTCACCGGTAACACCTGAAATACACCCCACATCCAAGGTGTTTGTGTGGGTTTGTCGTAGTGAGCGGGCTTGCCCCGCGCTGGGGCGCGAAGCGCCCCTGACTCAGGCGCCGCGTTCTTTCAGGCAGAACTGATTGTCAGGTTTTGGGGCCGCTTCGCGGCCCGGCGCAGGGCAAGCCTGCTCACCACAACATCCCCCCTCCCACATTTAGCGCCATGATGTTCGGGGTATTAGGTCAGCTCACCAACTGCTGCAACGCCTCACGCAACGACCCCGGAATACTCACCGGCAGGTTCGACCCCCGATCCACAAACACATGCACAAAGCGCCCTGCCGCACAGGCCTCTTCCTCGCCTGCCTTGAATACCGCCAACTCGTACTGCACTGAGCTATTGCCCAACTTGCCCACCCGCAGGCCGATTTCAATGCGCTCGGGAAAGGCAATCGACGCAAAGTAATCGCACGCTGAGCTCACCACAAACCCCACCACTTCGCCGTCATGAATATCCAACCCACCGTGTTCGATCAGGTAGGTATTCACCGCCGTGTCGAAAAAGCTGTAGTAGGTCACGTTGTTCACATGGCCATACACATCGTTGTCGTGCCAGCGCGTGATGATCGGCTGGAAGTGAGGGTAATCGGCACGTTGCGGTACTGAATCAGGCATCGGGTCATCTCGTGAAAGTGAGTTACAGATCATCCAAATGGGTCTGGGCCCATTCGCGCACCTCGGCGTACGGGTAATCCTCCAGCGCAGCAAACCCCGGAATGCCCCGCGCCTTCAACTTGGTAAACAACGGCACACTGATGCCACCAAGGAAACGCGTCAGGCGTTCCGCACCTGGCAGTTGGCCGGTGTGTTCATGATGCCTGTGGATAAAATCACCGCACAGTCCCATGAAGTTTTTATCCACAAGCGGCGGCAAGCTTGGCGGTGGCGGCAGGTGCGCAACGTGCCCGTGACACACCGAGCAATGACCGCAACGTTGCGGTGCGTTTTCATCACCAAAATACTTCGCCAGGCGCTGCCCCAGGCAGTGCTCGGTGGCGAACAGATCGAGCATGGCGTGAATTCGCGCCACTTCGCCCACCTCGTGCTGCTTGAAGCCTGTGTATAACGCTTCGCTCAGTGCCTGTGGGTCAAAATCTGTATTCAGCAAACTGTAGACCTCGGTCATCTGCTTGCTTTCCAGCTCGATCAAGCCCTGCTCCTGGAAATAGTCCAGCGCCTTCACCACCCGCCCACGTTCGGCATTGTGCTGTTGATAAAGCGCGTCAAAATCCACCGTCGCCCAGGTCTTTGCCCGTTTGCAGACTTGGATGATCGCCGCGACAAACTGCTGTCGTTCGCCGGAGAAACGCGCCAGCAAAGCCTCAGGTTCGATCAGGTATTTGAAACGGTATTCGGCGTAGAACGCGTAGCGCGGCGCTATCACGCCCTTGAGCTCCAGCTGCACCAGCAACGTCTTGAGCGGCAGCTCGCGGATATTACTGTGGTCCGACAGCGACCTCAGCAGGAACTCCCACTGCCCCTCACTGCGTGCTGCCTGTAACTCATCGAGTACCCGGCGAATACCGTCCTGCTCGGGCGTATCGCCGTACACAAAGTTTTCCAGCACATTAA
This sequence comes from Pseudomonas sp. OV546, assembly GCF_900116845.1. Classification (NCBI taxonomy): domain Bacteria; kingdom Pseudomonadati; phylum Pseudomonadota; class Gammaproteobacteria; order Pseudomonadales; family Pseudomonadaceae; genus Pseudomonas; species Pseudomonas sp. OV546. The sequence goes on from NZ_FPCE01000023.1 coordinate 7,313, forward strand.
GGCTGTCGCGGTTGGCCAACACCAGGCAGTCGGACGGCTGCCCATCACGCCCCGCACGGCCGATTTCCTGGCTGTAGTTCTCGATGGATTTGGGCAGGTCGAAGTGCACCACGTTGCGGATATCACTCTTGTCGATGCCCATGCCAAACGCGATGGTAGCGACAATGCAATGGGAGCGCCCGCCCATGAAACGCTGCTGGATGCCCTCGCGCTTATCGTGAGGTAAACCCGCGTGATAAGCCTCGGCCTGGATGCCATTACGGTTCAGGTGCTCGGCAATCTGCTCGGCGGTTTTCTGCAAGGTGACGTAGACGATGCTGGGTTGATTGGCGCGCTCGTTCATCCACTCCACCAAGCGTCGGCGCTTGTCAGAGCCGCTGACCGGCTCCACCAACAGGTTGAGATTGGGCCGGTAGAAGCCCGTAGTCACCACATCGTCCGGCGCAATGGCGAACTTCGCCTGCATGTCGGCAATCACCTTAGGCGTCGCTGTAGCCGTCAGCAGCAGCGCTTGTGGGATATTGAACTGACGCTGGTAGTCCGGCAGCTTCAGATAGTCCGGGCGGAAGTTGTGGCCCCATTCGGAAATACAGTGCGCCTCGTCCACGACCAGCAGCGAAATCTGCACACTTTGCAGGAAGTTGCGAAATCGCTCGTTCTTCAAGCGTTCCACCGAAATCATCAAGATTTTCAGCTCACCGGAGCGCGCACGGGCCATCACTTCATTGGCCTCGTCACGGCTCTGGGCCGAATCGATACTGCCTGCCGAAATGCCATGCCGCTGCAGGAAACCCAACTGGTCCTGCATCAACGCCAACAACGGCGACACCACCACTGTCAGGTGCGGCAGCAACACCGCCGACAGCTGGTAACACAGGGACTTGCCCGACCCGGTGGGGAAAATTGCCGCCGCCGAACGGCCGGCCAGTACAGCGCTGATCGTTTGCTCCTGGCCCAAACGAAACTGTGGATAACCGAAGACCTGCTGGAGGGTGTCGTGCATAGGCTGTCACTCCATTGACCGCTGAGTTGGCTCCAAAACATAGCCTGGGAATCTCAGCGAATCGAGAAAGGTCGCGAGGAAAAAAGAGACAGGATGATACACAGGGTACTGCGGTGGCCTTGGGCCAAATGCGACAAGGTCGAATGCAGTTGTAGGAATAACACCAACCAAATGTGAGAGGGGGCTTGCTCCCGATAGCAGAGTGTCAGCAGTACCTCTGTACTGACACACCACCATCGGGAGCAAGCCCCCTCCTGCACCTTAACTCTGCACGGCAGCTGAATCAGCGATTTTGCACCCGCTCAATCGCCGTGTCATACACCGGATTGGCCTTCTGTTCCTTGGCCAACTGGTAGTGACGCAACGCATCGGCAAACTGCCCTGCCGCTTCGTAGATCCGCGCAATGTTGTAATAAGCGCCAGCCCGCACCGTCGCAGCGTTCGCGCCGTTCGCCAGGGCGATGGCCTTGCGGTTGGCCCAGATAGACTCGGCAGTATTGCCGGCTTTCTGATACGCCAGGCCCAGGTTGCCGTAGGCCTTGCCGAAACCATTGTCCAGTTCGATCGCCTGACGGAACAGGTCGATGGCCTGGTCCAGGTTACCCGCCTGGTAGGCCGCCTCACCTTGGAGGTTCAGACGTTTCGCATCGGTTTGTGCGGAAGAACTGACCGCGACAGCGGTAATCGCCACGCTGTCGTCCAGCAACGGTTTGACTTCGTTCAGTACACTCGCGGCATTCACGGTCACGCCGCTGAAGGTGTTGATGTCCTGGAAGTCACCGCTGCCGGTCATGCGGAACACCGTCCACAGGTTACCGCTGCGGTTTTTCGGCACGTAATAGGTGCGTACCAGCGATTGCCCCATGTACACGAACACCTTGGCTTCGCTGTTGGACAGCTGACGCGAGCCCGGATTGCCGCCATTGCTGAAGTCGTGCACGGCGTACACGTAGCTTTCGCCGTAGTGCTTCTTCTGCAAGGTGATGGTTTCCGGGCCGTAGCTGTCGGTGTCATCCACATCCAGCTCGGCATCGGTGCCGTTCTTGTTCTCGAAATAGATGTTATTGCCGGGGAAAATCATGTGGGAGTCGAGGTCACGCGGGGTCTTGCCCCACGTCAGCACCACGCGCAGGCCGTCGAGGTTTTCCATTACCGGGCTGATGGCATACGTCATGCCTGCGCACGGGCACTTCACCACCAGATTGGAGTAACCGGGCTTCTTGATGATCAGCAGGTTGGTGCCATCGTCTGCACCTTCGCTGGTGAGCGTCACCTGACCCTGGGCGTTGGTGCGGCCCACTATGTTCTGCGCGCCATTGCGTTGCAGCAACACTTCGGCGTCAGCGATCTTCTGATCCTTGACCACTGCACTGAGCACTTCAATCGGCAATTGCTCGGCCTGAACCGAAAAAGCCACCGCACACAAAGACACCGCCGAGGCGATACGCAGCAAACCCATGCTTAACTTCCCTTTAAGTAGTGGGCGGAATCGCCCTACAAGATTTTGCGGTGAAACATACCCTGAAATCAGGCTACTGGCGGATTTTTTGCACAAAATGTGACGTGGTTTTTATCCCGCCTGCCCATTGAAGCATTGCGCTACAATCAAGCCTTGCCACCCAGGAGTACGCTGCGATGAGCGAACTGACGTTTGAGCAAAAACAGGATCACTACCACAAGATCCGCCGTTCCAATTACCTGGCCAGCCTGCGCCTGGAAGGGTTCGACACCCAACCGGCGGACGTCGACAAACCCTTGCCGACCCGCGAAGCCGTCCTCGCCAAGTACCGCAACACCCCACGCTGATGCTCGACAAATACGGGGTGGGCCAGGATCCGTACTGCTATCCCGGTAGCAGCGTCCTGCGCAACCGCCTCGATTTGCTCGACGAAACGCGCCTGCACCAGGCCGAGCGGGAGCTTTCCGAAATTGCCGTAGGCAGCCTTCCCCTCTTCGCACCGCCCTACGATCTTGAGCGCCTGCAACATATCCACCGCACCCTGTTCGGCGATATCTACGACTGGGCCGGAGAACTGCGCAGCGTCAACATCCAGAAAGGCGACACCCTGTTCTGCACCCCGGAACGCATCCCGCCGGAAGCGGCGAAAATCATCCGGCGCATGGCAGAGGCGAACTGGTATGTCGGCGCGAGTCAGGCCGAGTTGATCACACAGATTGCTGAAGCCTACGGCGACCTCAACGTCATCCACCCCTTCCGAGAAGGCAACGGTCGGGCGCAGCGGATCCTATTCGAACAGATCATCGTGAACGCGGGTTTTTCGGTGAACTGGTGGCTGGTCAAACACGCGGCGTGGGTACCGGCGAATATTGATGCGGTGGCGTGTGATTACCGGGGGTTGGAGGCGATTTTTGAGCGGTGTGTGAGTCGGCCTGCCAGCGCCTGATCATTGTCATCACGGGCAAGCTCGGCGCCCACATTTGGCCGTTTTTACCTGTTGCCTCGCTGCCAAGCCATAAATGCCGGAAACCGCTGTAAGAAATCTCCAAACGCTGCGACATCCTCTTCCCAAACTGCTTCAAACACCCACTCTCCCCTCTACAGAAATTACCCGCTGCTGAATGAAAATAGCGCGGTCTCCACTTTCTCGGCAGAAACCCGTGAACATCGAAAGGACTCAACACATCGGCCACTATGGCGCCACCTTCACAGTGATGCGCTTCACAGGGGTACCCGGTAAGCACCCTATTGGGGTCAGCCCTCAGCAATCACCCCCATCCTTCGTCCGACCTTACCAAGGTGGATGAAACGATGACCGAATATGCTTCTTGGATCATTCTCATCACCCTCGTCACACTCGCCGTATCGCTCGACAGAAAGATCAAGCGTCCTGCCCTCAGAACATGGGTTGGGTTCACCCTGATAGTTGCAGGTCCACTACTTCTGTTTGGCGCCACACGCTGGATAACCGAGCTACAATTCGACAGCATTCCGGTGCTTGCTTTTAGCTACGGCATTCGCTTGCTGATCACCCGAAACAAATATCGCCCCCAACGCAACCATCCCCCTCACCCACTCCTGCGTGCCCCCACCATGAACCTCGCCCCCAACTTCCCCGAAGACCCCGTCATGCAGCAACTCCTGCAACTGCTGCACGAGGAAATCGGCCTGCCGAAACACAAGACGATCCGCCTGCAAACCTCACTCAATTTCGACCTCGGTTGCGATGGCGGCGAGGCCAAGCAACTGATGGAAGCGCTGGAGCAGGAATTTGCCCTCGACCTGGGTGACTACGACACTTATCGTTACTTCAACCCGCCGGTGTTTGATGTGTTCCTCAAACGCAGGGCCAAGGGGCGCGGCGAAAAAGTGCCGCTGACCATCGGCATGCTCTACCTGGCCATCAAGACCCATAGCTGGGATACGCAGACGCTGGAGAACCTGAGCTGAGGAAACACGAATTCCAGGCACACCGGAACTCAAATGTGGGAGGGGGCTTGCCCCCGATAGCAGAGTGTCAGTCAGCAGATGTGCGGCTGATACACCGCCATCGGGAGCAAGCCCCCTCCCACATTGGATCTACGCTAAGTTGGCGAGCTGTGTTGCAAACATATGGACGTAACAATGGGCCTGCTGGGGGCCTGCTGGTCGGCGCTGTGGTTTTGCACATCGCCGGCTAACATCGCACCCACAAAAAAGCCGCCCACAAGAGGCGGCTTTTTCACAACGATCGACTCTTACAACTTAGGACCCGCAGCCTTGATCGCATCGCTCACTTCAAACTTCTTGAAGTTCTCGATGAACAGACCGGCCAGCGCCTTCGCCGCTTCGTCGTAAGCGGCCTTGTCAGCCCAGGTGTTACGTGGGTTCAACAGGCCAGTCTCAACGCCCGGCACCGCCAGTGGCACGTCGAGGTTGATGGTGTCGAGGTGCTCGGTTTCAGCACCGATCAACGCGCCGCTCTGGATCGCTGCGATCACACCGCGAGTGGTCGGAATGTTGAAACGTTTGCCGACGCCGTAGCCGCCGCCGGTCCAGCCGGTGTTGACCAGGTAGACCTTGGAGCCGAAGCCACGGATGCGCTTGATCAGCAACTCAGCATATTCGCCAGCCGGACGCGGGAAGAACGGTGCGCCGAAGCAGGTGGAGAAGGTCGACTTGATGCCGCCGCCGGAACCCATTTCGGTCGAGCCCACCAGTGCGGTGTAGCCGGACAAGAAGTGGTAGGCCGCTTGTTCTTCGCTGAGGATCGACACGGGCGGCAGTACGCCAGTCAGGTCGCAGGTCAGGAAGATCACCGCGTTTGGCTCGCCGCCCAGGTTCTTCTCGGAACGCTTGGCGACGTGCTCCAGCGGGTACGCCGCGCGGCTGTTCTGGGTGAGGCTGACGTTGGTGTAGTCGGCGTGCTTGGCGTCGTCGATGACAACGTTTTCCAACACAGCGCCGTGTTTGATGGCTTTCCAGATGACCGGCTCGTTCTTCTCGGACAAGTCGATGCACTTGGCATAGCAACCGCCTTCGATGTTGAACACTACGCCCTCGCCCCAGCCGTGTTCGTCGTCACCGATCAGGTAACGGCTTTCGTCGGCGGACAGGGTGGTTTTGCCGGTGCCGGACAGACCGAAGAACAGGGTCACGTCGCCTGCTTCGCCGATGTTGGCGGCGCAGTGCATCGGCAGTACGTCGGAAGCCGGCAGCAGGAAGTTCTGCACCGAGAACATGGCTTTTTTCATTTCACCGGCGTAACGCATGCCGGCGATCAGGACTTTTTTCTGCGCGAAGTTGAGGATCACGCAACCATCGGAGTTGGTGCCGTCACGCTCTGGCACGCATTCGAAGTTGGCGACGTTGAGCACTTGCCACTCATCACGACCGGCCGGGTTGTATTTCGCCGGGTTGATGAACAGGCAACGACCGAACAGGTTCTGCCAGGCAGTCTGGGTGGTCATCTTCACAGCCAGGTAGTGGTCTTCGGCGGACCCTACATGCACGTGGGAAACGAAGTGCTCTTGCGCGTTGTTGAACGCTTCGACACGAGCCCACAGGGCATCGAACTTGTCGGCCGGGAACTTGCGGTTGATCGGGCCCCAGGCGATAGCGTCCTGGGTGGAAGGCTCTTCAACGATGAAACGATCGACTGGCGAACGGCCGGTACGGTGACCGGTTTCGACAACCAGCGCGCCAGTATCGGCAAGCACGCCTTCACCGCGCTGCAGGGCTTCTTTGACCAGATCGTCAACACTCAGATCGGTGTATACGGCGTTATTGGCTTGCGTCATGAGGTTCCCCGTCGGCCTATGGCCGAGTGCTCCAAACGTTTTGTAGTAGAAAGTTGCGCACTACTACCGCGAAAAAAGTGGGCCGGATTATGCCAGAAAAGCCCAAAAAGAGTAGGGCCCTCCCGTCAGAACAGCGCTAATCCGGCATTTGTCAGGTGATTTACCTGTGCTTAAACGTTTTAGTGGCGGGTATCGGAAGGGCTGTCGATGCCTGCGCCCGCGAATAATTGGGCAACATCGGCGGCATCGAACAGGTAACGCTCGTTGCAGAACTGGCAGTCAATCTCGATATTTCCACCGTGCTCAACCACCAGATTTTGCGCATCTTCAAGGCCCAGGCTGACCAACGCATTGGCCGAACGCTCGCGCGAGCAACTGCAGTTGAAGCGCAGGGACTGCTCTTCGAACAGGCGCACGGCCTCTTCGTGGTACAGGCGGTGCAGGATGGTTTCGTTGTCCAGGCCCAACAGCTCTTCAGCCGTCAGGGTGCCGGCCAGGGCGGTCAGCTTGCGCCAGCTGTCGGTGCGCTCATCGTCGTCCTTGATGCGGTCAGCCGGCAATTGCTGCAACAACAGGCCACGGGCCCGCTTGCCATCGGCATTGAGCCAGAACTTGGTGCCGACTTGCTGGGACATCACGAAATAGTTGGTGAAGCAGTCCGACAGGGTTTCGCCGTCCAGATCGACAATGCCCTGGTAGCGCTGGCCTTCGGTCGGGTCCACGGTGATCGCCAGCACGCCGTTGGCCATCAAGTCGGACAAGGTCGCATCCGGGGCAATCTGGTCCGCTTCGTAACGGGCCAGGCCGCGGATCTCCCGCTCGCTGGAACATTCGATCATCAGCATCGGAACCGGGCCTTCGGAGCGTGCCTGCAGAATCAACAGACCGTCGAATTTCATGGTGCCTACCAGCAGCGAAGCGGCCGCCATCAGCTCGCCGAGCAGTTGCGCGACCGGCTCCGGATAGGGGTGCTTGGCGAGGACTTCGGCATAGCTGCGCTCCAGCGAGACCAGTTCGCCGCGGGCGTCGTTCTCGTCGAAGATGAAGCGTTGGGTGAAGTCGGTATCCGGTAGATCAGTCATAGGTCTGGGTATCTGAATTGATGACAAAATGATTACAAGGTTTATAAAATTAAACGCTTTAGCACCATCTTGGTGCGGCTTTCTCCTGGAAACAGAGAGCTTCATAGAGCGAAGAGGGACAGTTTATGAACAATCCGGGTTTGTTCCAAGCCAAGTGGAACCTCCGGCGATGGGCTCTTTGCAATCTACTCGCTATCGGACTGCTGTGTTTTTGGCTGTGGCCCACGGGGCAGATGCTGTGTGTGATTTTCGACGAGTGGCTGTTTCATCTGCTGAATGACCCGCTAGCAACCCACTCCACGTGGCTGCACATATGGGCTGTGGCGAGTTTGCGGCCGTTTGATGCGGTGGTTGGGGTGATTCTGCTGGCACTGCTGATTCGCGGTGACTGGGTGTTCAAGGCCGTGCAGGTGCGCCAGGCAGTGTTAGGTTTTGTCGGTGTTCTGCTGCTGTTGTTGTTTATCCGCATGCTGTTTTCCAAACTCGCCGCGCAAATGGGCTGGCAACACAGCAGCCCGTCGATGGTGATCAGCGGGGCGGTGCAGATGAGTGACTATTTCCCTGGGCTGGAGAAGACCTGGGAATTGAAGGACCGTTCGAGCCAGAGCTTCCCGGGGGATCATGCTTCGGTGCTGTTGATCTGGGCGATGTTCATGACGGTATTCGCCAGGCGCTTCGGGCAACTTCTGGTGATCTGGGGGCTGGCACTGCTATTCATGATGCCTCGGCTGGTAGCAGGGGCGCATTGGGGGCAGGACGATTACATCGGCGGGGTGTTGCTGGCGCTGTTGGCGTTAGGCTGGGGGTATTACACGCCGTTTGCGGCAAAGGTATCGAGTGGGTTGTCGCGGGTATCGGCGCCGCTGTTTGGGCTGGCTGCTCGTCTACCAGTAGTGAGGCGAATGAGCGTCGTTAGAACTGCGCAATAATTTGTGGTGAGCGAGCTTGCTCGCGCTGGGCTGCGGAGCGGCCCCAAAAAAGGGAGCGCTGCGCACTCCAGCGCAGGGCAAGCCCGCTCACTACAAAAGCCCGTTCGATTGAGGCTAGTCATCATTGCCACTGCCGCGAAACTTGAAGAGATCGCGACGTTGTTTCTTGCTCGGCTTGCCATCGGTGGTCATGCCTGTGGCGCCCGCCTTGCGCATGGCCGCCGCGTTTTCGCGCTTGGCGATACTGGCTTCGGTCTCGGTGTAGAGCGCCTGCGCTTCGGGCGCACCACGGCGCACGATGGAAAGCGCCTGGACGACGACCGTCTTTTCATCAAATCCAGTACGAATCTGGAACTCATCTCCGACGCGCGGCTCCTTGCCCGGCTTGCAGCGCTCACCCCGATGATGCACCTTGCCACTCTCGATAGCGGCCTTCGCCAAGGCACGGGTTTTATAGAACCGCGCTGCCCACAGCCACTTGTCCAGACGGACCTTTTCTTCCTCTTCCTGCTTTTGAGCCACTTGAATTCCTCGCTCTGAAAAATGTCGCAACCTTACCGTTGAAACCCTTCGACGCATAAACCCCAAGGCTCACCTAAGATACGCCAGGTAGCACCCTGTTTTCGCGAGGATACGCTGTGACCGACTTCCCCCTTTCACTCACCTCGCCCAACCAGCGCTGCGTGGGTTGCCAGCAAAGCGAGCCCTTGGGGTTCGATTTTGCGTTCGCCTACCAGCCTATCGTAGACCTTCGGGACCATTCGATCTTCGCCCACGAAGCCTTGGTGCGCGGCACCCACGGCGAAGGGGCGCTGTCGGTGCTGGACCAGGTCAACGAAAGCAACCGCTACCGCTTCGACCAACGTTGCCGAACCCAGGCGATAGCCGGGGCGGCGGCCCTGGGGATGCAAACCCACCTTTCGATCAACTTCATGCCCAATGCCGTGTACCGTCCGGAATTGTGTATCCGTAGCACCCTGGAAGCGGCTCGCGCACACAATTTTCCACTGAACCAACTGATTTTCGAGACACTGGAAAGCGAGCATGTAGATAACTATCGCCATTTGACCAATATTCTGCGTGAATACCGCGAATTCGGCTTCAAGACCGCCATCGACGATTTCGGCGCGGGCTATTCGGGGCTGAACCTGCTGGCCGATTTCCAACCTGACCTGATCAAACTCGACATGGCGCTTATCCGCGATGTTGACCAGGATCGTGTCCGTCAGGTCATCGTCCAGGGGATTGTCACAATCTGTGAGCAGTTGGGGGTTACTGTCATCGCCGAAGGCATCGAAAGTGCCGGCGAGCGCGACTTCCTGTCCGACTGCGGAATTTTTCTGATGCAGGGTTATTGGTTCGCCAAGCCTGCATTCAACGCCCTGGCCGAGGTTTCACCCCAGGCCTGGGCGAATTGACCGGTTACCCATATTGAAGACATTTGACCATTTGACCGTTGTGGGTCTGCGTGAGTGGGTGGCACTTCCCGACCTGGGAGTGGCAGGCCTGCGTGCGAAGATCGACACCGGTGCCAGCACCTCCAGCCTGCACGCCACCGATATCGAGCCGTTTGAGCGCGACGGTGAAAACTGGGTGCGCTTTACCGCACACCTGGGCAGCGTGGTGCAACTGCGTCACCGTCGCTGCGAAGCGCCCCTGGTGACGATGAAAACCATCAAGAGCTCCAACGGTCATGCGCAGGTGCGCTATGTCATCAGCACTACGCTGGCGCTGGGTGATCGGGTCTGGCGGGTGGAGTTCACCCTGGCCTGCCGCAAAGCCATGCGCTACCGCCTGTTGCTGGGCTCCAAGGCCTTGATTGACGGCCAGTTGGTGGTCAATCCCGGCATCAAGTACGTTCAAGACAAGCCGGTGTTCCCGGTCTCCACTATTTCTGCCCCAGGTGCTGCATGAAGATTGCTGTGCTGTCGCGAAACCCGCGTCTGTATTCCACCCGCCGCCTGGTTGAGGCCGGCATCGAACGTGGCCACGAAATGGTGGTGATCGACACGTTGCGTGCCTACATGAACATTGCCAGCCACAAGCCGCAGATCCACTACCGGGGCAAGCCGCTGGAAGGGTTTGATGCCGTCATCCCCCGGATCGGTGCATCGGTGACGTTTTATGGCTGCGCGGTGTTGCGCCAGTTTGAAATGATGGGGGTGTTTCCCCTCAATGAATCCGTAGCCATTGCCCGATCACGGGACAAGTTGCGTTCGCTGCAGTTGCTGTCGCGCCGGGGAATCGGCCTGCCGGTGACCGGCTTTGCCCACTCTCCCGACGACATCCCCGACCTGATCGACATGGTCAATGGCGCGCCACTGGTGATCAAGGTGCTGGAAGGCACCCAGGGCATCGGTGTGGTGCTGTGTGAAACCGCGACAGCGGCGGAGTCCGTGATCGAGGCATTCATGGGCCTCAAGCAGAACATCATGGTGCAGGAATACATCAAGGAAGCCGGCGGGGCCGATATCCGCTGCTTCGTGGTGGGCGACAAGGTGATTGCGGCAATGAAGCGCCAGGCCAAGCCGGGGGAGTTCCGCTCCAACCTGCACCGTGGCGGCAGCGCCAGCCTGATCAAGATAACCCCCGAAGAGCGCATGACCGCACTGCGAGCGGCCAAGGTGATGGGGTTGAGCGTGGCGGGTGTGGATATCCTGCGCTCCAACCACGGCCCCCTGGTGATGGAGGTGAATTCATCGCCGGGGCTGGAAGGGATCGAGACCACCACTGGGAAAAATGTGGCAGGGATCATCATTGAGCATCTGGAGAAGAATGGCGGGCCGAATATGACTCGGACCAAGGGCAAGGGCTGATCAAACCCTGCTTTTGAAACGCCACAAACCAATGTGGGAGCCTGCTCCCATATTGGCTGTGCGTTGTTGCTTAGACTGCGTCTCTAGGCAGCATCAAACCAAGCGGCAAGCGCACACGCGCTTCCAGGCCACCTTCTTCGCGGTTGCGTAACTCAACATTGCCGCCATGCATCGAGGCAATCCGCCGCACAATCGCCAACCCCAGGCCAGTCCCTTTGCCCCCACGAGCACGGTCGCCACGGGTGAACGGGTTGAAAATGCCCTCCAATTCGTCCGGGTCGATACCTGCCCCCCGGTCCATCACGCTCAACACCACATAGGGCGCGGCACTGTCGCCAGACACATAGGCCGCCACTTCCACATCGGAGCCTGCGTGGTGCAAGGCGTTGCCAATCAAGTTGTTCAACAGGCGCTTCATCGATACCCGACGCAACGCAAACGGTTGGATCGGCTCCAGGCGCATGCGCACCTGCTCACCGTTCTGGTTGTAGGGCGCGACGACCTCACGCACCAAGTCCGTCAGGTCGACCTCTTCTACCACCTCATCACGGCCATCGCGGATAAACGCCAGGAACTGGTCGAGAATAGCGTCCATGTCCTCAATGTCGCGGACCATGTCGTCGGTAAGGTCGGTATGGTTGCCCATCAACTCCAGCGACAAGCGCAGTCGCGTCAACGGTGTGCGCAAGTCATGGGAAACCCCCGCCAGCATCAGCTCGCGTTCGCGACCCGCCTGCTCGACGTCCTCCGCCATCTGGTTGAACGCGCCGTACACCTCGGTCATCTCGCTGGGGGTATCGCTGACCGGCAGGCGCACACTGCGCCCCTGCCCCAGCTGACGGGCGGCAAACACCAGGCGTTTAAGCGGCTGGTTGAGCTGGCGGACGAAAATCCACGCGGACGCCGTTGAAAGCAATCCGATGGCGAGGAACCATCCCAATACATTCCAGATTTTTTGTCCGCGCAACGGGTGCGGGTAAAGCGGCACCTTGATCCAGGCATCGCCAAGGCTCGGCGCTCTTACCCACAGTGCGGGAGAAACATGCATGCGAAGGCGTACTTCAGTGTCCTCTCCCAGTTCGTCGCGCATCTGGCGCTGGTAGATCTCGCTGTACGGCCAGTGCTGCTCGCCTTCGGGCACACCGGCCCCTTCGACCCGAATCAGCGTCGACGCCTTTGCCACCTTTTCGCGGTTCTCAGGATCTACGGCCCAGTAGGCACGCAAGGTCAAGGCAACACCGTGGGCGTACTGCCGGTCCACCAGCACGTCTTCGTTCATCAACAGATAAACCAGCGTGAGTGCCTTGGAAAACAGAACGACGATCAGCACCAGCCAAAGGGTGCGAGAGAAGAAACTTTGCGGGAACCACAGCGGGGTTTTCATAGAAGACAGCTAGATACCTTGCAGGAACGAGCGGCGCTCGCAGAATTGCAGACGCCGGGCATCCCGTCGACTCTGGTGGAGTCAAACACCGAGAGGCCCGCCCCGCAAATCATCGGTCAACTGGTTTTATTGCCATCCGGCACAAACACATAACCCACGCCCCACACCGTCTGGATGTACCGTGGCTTGGACGGGTCCGGCTCGATCATCCTGCGTAGACGGGAGATCTGCACGTCGATAGAGCGCTCCAGGGCGTCCCATTCCCGGCCACGGGCCAGGTTCATCAGCTTATCGCGCGTCAGGGGCTGGCGAGCGTTCATCACCAGGGCCTTGAGCACGGCGAATTCGCCGGTGGTCAGCATATGCACTTCATCGCCACGCTTGAGCTCACGCGTGGCCAGCGACAGTTCGTAGTCGCCAAAGGTCACGCTTTCGTCTTCGCTGCCCGGTGCGCCCGGCACAGGCAGGGCTTGGCGACGCAGTACGGCTTTGACCCGGGCCATCAGCTCATCAGGGTTGAACGGCTTGGCCAGGTAATCATCGGCGCCCAGTTCGAGGCCCTTGATGCGGCTCAGCTCATCACCCTTGGCGGTGAGCATGATGATTGGAATCTGGTTGTTCGCACCGCGCAGGCGTTTGCAGGCGGTCAGGCCGTCTTCGCCGGGCAGCATGAGGTCGAGTACGACCAGGTTGAATACCTCACGCCCCAGCAGACGGTCCATCTGCTCGGTGTTCGGCACCGCGCGGGCGCGGTAGCCCTTGGAGTTGAAGAAACGCTCCAGCAGGCTGCTCAGCCCTGGATCGTCGTCAACGATGAGAATTTTTTCGCCTTCAGCAGTTTGTGCAGTGCTGCTCATTGGATGCTCCTCTTATCTCGGCGCGCATTATGGCCTAGCTGCCGTTATACGCACCGTGTGCATTGTTAGCAGATTTTTCCTCTACTGCCAGCGAACCCGCGCCCTACAACCGTTGGCGCAATCCCCCCCAAGGGCAGAACGCTGGTTATAATGCGGCGCCGTCGTGCAGGGCAACGTCAGATCGTTACCGTTTGATGCCGAGGCTTTTTTCACCCGCTTGTCGTGATTTTTTCGATTTCGAGGGTCAATAGGCTGCCTCTTGACCCAGGCAGCGGCGCCAGTCGGGCCGCTCAACCAGCCTCCCAAGGCCTTGTTCTCCGGGCCTGCGAGCTGCTTTTAAGAATTTCAGGTGGTTTTATGGACAGCATCAACAGCCGCATCGCCGAGGAACTCGGTGTACGCCCACAACAGGTCGAAGCGGCCGTCGCTCTACTGGATGAAGGTTCCACGGTGCCTTTCATCGCCCGTTACCGTAAAGAAGTGACCGGCAGCCTCGACGACATCCAATTGCGGCACCTGGAAGAGCGCCTGCGCTACCTGCGAGAACTCGACGAACGGCGTATCAGCATTCTCGCCAGCATCGAGGAACAGGGCAAGTTGACCCCGCAGCTTGAGCGCGACATCAAGCTCGCCGACACCAAGACCCGTCTCGAAGACCTCTACCTGCCGTACAAACAGAAGCGTCGCACCAAGGGCCAGATCGCCCTGGAAGCCGGCCTGGGCGAGCTGGCTGACGGCCTGTTCAACGACCCGTCGCTGACCCCGGACACCGAAGCGGCCCGTTTCATCGACGCCGAAAAAGGCGTCGCCGACGTCAAGGCCGCCCTGGAAGGCGCCAAGTACATCCTCATGGAGCGCTTCGCCGAAGACGCCAGCCTGCTGGAGAAACTGCGTACTTACCTCAAGCAGGAAGCCATTCTCAGCGCCCGCGTCATCGCCGGCAAAGAGGAAGAAGGTGCCAAGTTCCGCGATTACTTCGAACACGACGAACCGCTCAAGAGCATGCCGTCCCACCGTGCACTCGCCATTTTCCGTGGCCGCAACGAAGGCATTCTCAGTTCCGCGCTGAAGGTCGGCGACGAGCTGCCGGGCACCATGCACCCGTGCGAAGGCATGATCGGTCAACAATTCGGCATCCAGAATCAGAACCGTCCTGCGGACAAGTGGCTCGGTGAAGTGGTGCGCTGGACCTGGAAGGTCAAGCTCTACACCCACCTGGAAACCGACCTGCTCGGCGAGCTGCGCGACGGTGCCGAAACCGAGGCGATCAACGTCTTCGCCCACAACCTGCATGACCTGCTGCTGTCGGCCCCAGCCGGCCCGCGCGCCACCCTGGGCCTCGACCCAGGCCTGCGTACCGGCTGCAAGGTCGCCGTCGTCGACGCCACCGGCAAGCTGCTGGACCACGCCACTGTGTATCCGCATGTGCCGCACAATAAATGGGACCAGACCCTGGCGATACTTGCCGCCCTGTGCGCCAAGCACGCGGTGGACCTGATCGCCATCGGCAACGGCACCGCCAGCCGTGAAACCGACAAGCTGGCCGCCGAACTGATCAAAAAATACCCAGCCATGAAGATGACCAAGGTCATGGTCTCCGAAGCCGGTGCTTCGGTGTACTCGGCGTCGGAACTGGCGTCCAAGGAGTTCCCGGACCTCGACGTGTCGATCCGTGGCGCGGTGTCCATCGCCCGTCGCCTGCAGGATCCCCTGGCCGAACTGGTGAAGATCGACCCTAAATCCATCGGCGTCGGCCAGTACCAGCACGACGTGTCGCAGCTGAAACTGGCGCGCGGCCTGGATGCGGTCGTGGAAGACTGCGTAAACGCCGTGGGCGTGGACGTGAACACGGCCTCCGTGGCACTGCTGGCGCGTATTTCCGGCCTTAACGCCACGCTGGCGCAGAACATCGTCACTCACCGTGACGAAAACGGCGCCTTCAAAACCCGTGCGGCACTGAAAAAAGTCGCACGCCTGGGTGAAAAAACCTTCGAACAATCCGCCGGCTTCCTCCGCGTAATGAACGGTGACAACCCGCTGGACGCTTCGGCGGTTCACCCGGAAGCCTACCCGCTGGTGCAACGCATCGCCGCCGAGACCGACCGTGACATCCGTTCGCTGATCGGTGACGCCGCGTTCCTCAAGCGCCTGGACCCAAAGAAGTACACCGACGAAACCTTCGGCGTACCGACCATCACCGACATCCTGCAAGAGCTGGAAAAACCTGGCCGCGACCCACGTCCCGAGTTCAAGACTGCCGAGTTCCAGGACGGCGTCGAAGACCTCAAGGACCTGCAGCTGGGCATGATCCTGGAGGGTGTGGTCACCAACGTGACCAACTTCGGCGCCTTTGTGGACATCGGCGTGCATCAGGACGGTTTGGTGCACATCTCCGCGCTTTCGGAGAAATTCATCAAGGATCCACGCGAAGCGGTAAAAGCCGGTGATGTGGTCAAGGTCAAGGTCATGGAAGTCGACATCCCACGCAAACGCGTCGGCCTGTCGATGCGCATGAGTGACACCCCCGGCGAAAAAATTGACGGTGCCCGTGGCGCACGCCCAGGCTCGGCGCCGCGCCAGTCGCAAAACAATTCACCGCGCAAGGAAGCCGCCACGGCAGCCCCAAGCAACAACGCCATGGCCTCGCTGTTCGCCAACGCCAAACAGTTGAAGAAACGCTGATGGAGATCCCGGCCGGGTTGACCCAGAGCGCATTCAGCGAGCTGATCGGCTGCCGCCTGCAGCGCCTTGAAGAAGGCGTTGCCGAGGTGGCCCTGACCCTGGAGCCGCACTTGCGCAACCGCGCGGGCAAGCTCCATGGTGGGGCGATTTTCAGCCTGGTGGACATTACGATGGGGCTGGCCTGTTCCAGCTCACATGGTTTCGACCAGCAGAGCGCGACCATCGAGTGCAAGATCAATTACATCCGCGCCGTGGAAGACGGCGACGTGCTGTGCACCAGCCGGGTGATTCATGCCGGCCGCCGCACGCTGGTGGTCGAAGCGGATGTGTACCAGGACGAAAGACTTGTCGCAAAAGCGCAGGGCACCTTCGCTGTCCTATAGCTCCTCACCCTCGATTTGAGTTAATTTCGGCGCTGCGACAACAGCGTCGGAATTTTCTAGCCGCGCTGTAGCCAAATTCATGGAGTGAAGTAGGCATTTTCACAGCGGGTCAAATCGACTCTAAACCAGGCGATAACGCCAGTTTTAACTTCACCCTTGTAGACCGTCCTGCCCACCCCCATATTGGGGCGACTGACGCGTGAAGGAATCCAACTTGAGCGAACTTCTCAACCGCCGCCTGGCTTTGCTCGGCAAGCGCGAACACCTCTCCCTGCTAGAGCAGTGCTTGCACGGCATCGAGCGCGAATGCCTGCGCGTCACGGGTGAGGGCCGCCTGGCACAAACGCCGCACCCCGAAGCCCTGGGCGCCGCGTTGACCAACGAACTGATCACCACCGACTACTCGGAATCGCTGCTGGAGTTCATCACTCCCGCGCTGCCCAACCCGGCCGATACCCTGAGCAGCCTGGACAAGATCCACCGCTTTGCCTACACCAAGCTCGGCAGCGAATACCTGTGGAGCCCCTCGATGCCGTGCCCGTTGCCGGCCGAGGAAGATATTCCGATTGCCTACTACGGCACCTCCAATATCGGCCAGCTCAAGTACGTGTATCGCAAGGGCCTGGCCCTGCGTTACGGCAAGACCATGCAATGCATCGCCGGCATCCACTACAACTTTTCCCTGCCGGAAGCGTTGTGGCCGTTGCTCAAGGAGACTGAAGGGTTCGTCGGCACCGACCGCGACTACCAGTCAACCGCCTACATCGCGCTGATCCGTAATTTCCGTCGCTACAGCTGGCTGCTGATGTACCTGTTCGGTGCCTCGCCAGCCCTGGACGCCGGTTTCCTGCGCGGTCGTTCGCACCAGTTGGAAGTCTTGGACGCCGACACCCTGTACCTGCCGTACGCCACCAGCCTGCGCATGAGCGACCTGGGTTACCAGAGCAACGCCCAGGCCGGCCTTACGCCGTGCTACAACGACCTGGCCAGCTATACCGACAGCCTGCGCGAAGCGGTGGCAACGCCCTATGCGCCGTACGTCGAGGTCGGCACCCACAAGGATGGTGAGTGGGTGCAGCTCAACACCAACATCCTGCAGATCGAAAACGAGTACTACTCCAACATCCGTCCCAAGCGCGTGACCTACACCGGCGAGCGGCCGATCCAGGCGCTGGTGGCGCGTGGCATCCAGTACATCGAAGTGCGCTGCCTGGACATCAACCCGTTCCTGCCAATGGGCATTGACTTGCCGGAATCGCGTTTCCTCGACGCCTTCCTGCTGTACTGCGCGCTGAACGACAGCCCGCTGTTCGCCGACAACGAGTGCGGCAACGCCACCTCCAACTTCCTCAGCGTGGTCAAGGAAGGTCGCCGTCCGGGCCTGCAACTGCAGCGCCAGGGCCAGGCGGTGGACATGAAGGAATGGGCCGCCGAGCTGTTGGAACAGATCGCACCGCTGGCCGCCCTGCTGGATCAGAGCCACGGCATTACCGAGCACAGCCAGGCGCTGGACGCTCAGTTGGCCAAGGTCAAGGACCCGTCCCTGACGCCATCGGCCCAGGTGCTGGCGGCGATGGCCGAGCGTAAGGAAAGTTTTGCGCAGTTTTCCTTGCACCAGAGCCAGCTGCACGCCGAGCACTTCCGCAAGGAGCCACTGCCGGCCGAAGAGCAGGCGCGCTTTGAACAGCTGGCACGCACGTCGCTGGCACAGCAGGCGGAGCTGGAGCAGAACGAAGTGGGCGATTTCGATGTGTTTGTCGGCTCCTACCAAGCCAGCATCCTCGCCATCAGCAACTAAAAAATGTTGGGGTAATTTACTGTAGTGAGCGGGCTTGCCCCGCGCTGGGTGGCGAAGCCGCCCCAATAAGGCAACCGCATTGCTTCAGTTAACACGCGGCGCCAGATTTTAGGGCGGCTTCGCCACCCAGCGCGGGCAAGCCCGCTCACTACAGAGCAACATGTTTCTCCTCATAAGCTAATTCGAAAACGTTATTTATTTTCGGATTCTTAGATCATTTAGTCTCCTCACACGCCGACCCTCGGCCGCCTGATTGAGGAGCTTCCCCTTGAAACTGCTAACCCCTCTGCGCCTCTTGGCCGCATTGTCCCTGGCCGGTACCAGCCTGTTTGCCCAGGCGGCGGATGTGACCATCGCTTACCAGACCACCGTGGACCCAGCCAAAGTCGCCCAGGCCGACGGTGCCTATGAAAAAGCCACCCACGCCAAGATCGACTGGCGCAAATTCGACAATGGCGCCGACATCATCGCCGCCATCGCTTCCGGCGACGTACAGATCGGCTACCTCGGTTCCAGCCCGCTGACGGCTGCGATTACCCGCAAAGTGCCGGTGGAAACCTTCCTCGTTGCCACCCAGATCGGCGGCGCCGAAGCCCTGGTGGCGCGCAACGGTTCGGGGATCAACAGCCCGCAGGACCTGATCGGCAAGAAAGTCGCCGTGCCCTTCGTGTCCACCGGGCACTACAGCCTGCTCGCCGCGCTGAAGCACTGGAACATCGACCCGTCCAAAGTGACCATCCTCAACCTCGCGCCACCGGCAATCATCGCGGCCTGGAAGCGTGGTGATATCGACGCGACCTACGTGTGGGACCCCGCCCTGGGCGTCGCCAAAGAGAACGGCAACGTGCTGATCACCTCCGGCGAACTGGCCAAGTTCGGCGCGCCGACCTTCGATGCGTGGATCGTGCGCAAGGACTTCGCCGAGAAGCACCCGGAAATCGTCACCGCGTTCGCCAAAGTTACCTTGGACGCCTACGCCGCTTACCGCAAAGACCCACAAGCCTGGCTCGCCGACAAAGGCAACGTCGACAAACTGGTCAAGCTCTCCGGCGCCAAGGCCAGTGACATCCCCTTGCTGCTGCAAGGCAACGTCTATCCGCTGGCCGCTGACCAAGTGACCCTGCTGGGCGAACCGACCACCAAAGCCGTCACCGATACCGCTGCGTTCCTGAAGGAGCAAGGCAAGGTCGACGCGGTGCTGCCGGACTACGCCCCCTACGTCAGTGCCAAATTCATCACTCACTGATTGAGGAGTTCATTGCGATGGCCTTGCTACAGCTGGAGCGCATCAGCGCACAGTACCCAGGCGCCACAGAACCGGTACTGTCAGACATTTCACTCGACCTGGGGCCCCAGCAATTGCTGGTGGCCCTCGGCCCGTCCGGCAGTGGCAAGACTTCGCTGTTGAACCTGATTGCCGGCTTTGTCAAACCGTCTGCCGGGCGCATCACCCTCGATGGTGTGCCGGTCAACGGCCCCAGCGCCGAGCGCGGCGTGGTGTTCCAGGACGACGCCCTGCTGCCCTGGCAGGACGTACTGGCCAATGTCGGCTTCGGCCTGGAGCTGGCCGGTGTGCCCAAGGCGCAACGCGAAGTCCGCGCCCGGGAAATGCTCGCGCTGGTTGACCTCGCCGGTTTCGACAGCCGCCGTATCTGGCAGCTTTCCGGCGGCCAGAAGCAACGTGTCGGCCTGGCCCGCGCGTTGGCTGCCGACCCGCGCGTACTGCTGATGGACGAACCCTTCGGCGCCCTCGATGCCTTCACCCGCGAGCAGATGCAGGAGTTGTTGCTGCAAGTCTGGCGGCGCACGGCCAAGCCGGTGTTCCTGATCACCCACGACATCGAAGAGGCGGTATTTCTCGCCACCGACCTGATCCTGCTGGCACCCAACCCCGGCCAGATCGTCGAACGCCTGAGCCTGGACTTCGGCCAGCGCTACGCCGCCGGTGAATCGGCGCGGGCGATCAAGTCCGACCCGCGCTTTATCGAAACCCGCGAACACGTGCTGGGCAAAGTGTTCTCCCAACGGCAGGTGTCCGCATGAGCAGCTACGAACTCCCCGCCACCACCACCCAGCCAGTGGCGCACGCGGTTATCCCGGTGCGTCGCAGCTTGAGTACGCGCTGGATCAGCCTGCTGACCCTGTTCACCTTGTTGGCCCTCTGGTGGGCCGTGACCGCCACCGGTTTGATCGAACCCTTATTCCTGCCACCGCCGTCCGCCGTGCTGCAAAAAGGCTGGCTGTTGGCGACCAGCGGCTACATGGATTCCACCTTGTGGCAGCACTTGGGCGCGAGCCTCAGCCGTATCGGCCTGGGCCTGGGTTTTGCCGTACTGACCGCCGTGCCCGTGGGCATTGCCATCGGTTCCAATCGTATCGCCCGGGGTGTGCTCGACCCACTGATCGAGTTCTACCGGCCGATCCCACCCCTGGCCTATCTGCCGTTGATCGTGATCTGGTGCGGCATCGGCGAGCTGTCCAAGGTGCTGCTGATTTACTTGGCGATCTTTGCGCCCATTGCCATCGCCACGGCCACCGGCGTGCGCACGGTCGACCCGGCCAAGCTGCGCGCCGCGCAGTCGCTGGGCGCCAGCCGTGCGCAGTTGATTCGTCATGTGATCCTGCCGAGCGCCCTGCCCGATATCCTCACCGGCGTACGCATCGGGCTGGGTGTGGGTTGGTCGACATTGGTCGCCGCAGAATTGATCGCCGCCACCAGCGGCCTGGGCTTCATGGTGCAGTCAGCGGCGCAGTTCTTGGTCACCGACGTGGTGGTGCTGGGGATCCTGGTCATCGCCTTGATCGCCTTCGCCATGGAAATGGGCTTGCGTGCACTGCAACGCAAACTGGTGCCTTGGCATGGCCAGGCACATTGAGTGAGAACCGCATGAGCAGCCTGACCGTTACCCCCTTAAGTACCGCACTGGGCGCCCAGATCAGTGGCGTCGACATCACCCAGCCGCTGGACCTCGAGCAGCGCCACGCCATTGAACAGGCGTTGCTCACGCACTCGGTGCTGTTCTTCCGAGGCCAAGCCATCAACCCGCAGCAGCAAGCGCGGTTTGCGGCGAATTTCGGCGACCTGCATATCCACCCGATTTACCCCAACGTACCGGAACAGCCCGAAGTGCTGATCCTCGACACCGCCGTCACCGACGTGCGCGACAACGCCGTGTGGCACACCGACGTGACCTTCCTGCCCACCCCGGCGCTCGGTGCGGTGCTCAGCGCCAA
Source organism: Pseudomonas sp. OV546 (assembly GCF_900116845.1). NCBI lineage: Bacteria > Pseudomonadati > Pseudomonadota > Gammaproteobacteria > Pseudomonadales > Pseudomonadaceae > Pseudomonas > Pseudomonas sp. OV546. The sequence continues at coordinate 28,719 of NZ_FPCE01000023.1, forward strand.
GCTGCTGCCGGCGTTTGGTGGCGACACGTTGTGGGCCAGCGGGATCGCGGCGTATGAGGCATTGTCCGAACCGTTCAAACGGTTGCTCGACGGGCTGACCGCGACGCATGACTTCACCAAATCCTTCCCGCTGGAGCGCTTTGGCAACACCGCCGAAGACCTGGTGCGCTGGGAAGAAACCCGCAAGAAGAATCCACCGCTGTCACACCCGGTGGTGCGTACGCATCCCGTCAGTGGCCGCAAATCACTGTTTGTCAGCGACGGCTTCACCACCAAAATCAACGAACTGGAACCGGCCGAAAGTGAAGCGATTCTGAAACTTCTGTTCGCCCACGCGACACGCCCGGAGTTCACCATTCGCTGGCGTTGGCAGGAAAACGATGTGGCGTTCTGGGATAACCGCGTGACGCAGCATTACGCGGTGGATGACTACCGGCCGCAACGGCGGGTGATGCATCGGGCCACGATTTTGGGGGACATCCCCTTCTAAAGCCTGGCATAAATCAAATGTGGGAGGGGGCTTGCCCCCGATGGCAGTTTGTCAGTCAACCAATCACTGACTGATCTACCGCTATCGGGAGCAAGCCCCCTCCCCCATTGACCGGTTATTCAGCAGTGGAGGGTTTTTCCCACAGGTTGATCCCGCCTTCCTGCGCGAACCGATCAATCTCCGCCAGTTCTTCGGCGCTGAAGCTCAAATTTTTCAACGCCCCGACGTTTTCAATAATCTGCTCAGGCCGGCTCGCACCAATCAACGCACTGGTCACCCGTGGATCACGCAACGTCCAGGCCAATGCCAGTTGCGCCAGGCTCTGGCCACGCCGCTGGGCAATTTCATTCAGCGCCCGCACGTGGGCGATGTTGGCTTCGGACAGGTGCTTGGCCTGCAACGAACCACCACCCGGACGATTCACTCGCGCATCGGCCGGCACGCCGTTGAGGTATTTGTCGGTCAGCAGCCCTTGGGCCAGCGGCGTGAAGGCAATCACCCCGGCACCGAGTTCTTCGGTGGTGTCCAGCAGGTCTTTTTCCACCCAGCGGTTGAGCAGGTTGTAAGCCGGTTGGTGGATCAGCAGCGGCACTTTCCACTCATTGAGCAGGGCGGCGATTTCGCGGGTTTTTACCCCCGAATAGGACGAGATACCGATGTACAACGCCTTGCCTTGCTGCACGGCGGTGGCGAGGGCGCTGGCGGTTTCTTCCAGCGGGGTGTCGGCGTCAAAACGGTGGGAGTAAAAAATATCCACGTAGTCGACGCCCAGGCGCTGCAGGCTCTGGTCCAAGCTCGCCAGCACGTATTTGCGCGAACCGCCGCCCTGGCCGTAAGGACCGGGCCACATGTCCCAACCGGCCTTGCTGGAGATGATCAGTTCATCGCGGTAGTGCTTGAAGTCTTCACGCAGCAAACGGCCGAAGTTGATCTCGGCGCTGCCATAGGGCGGGCCGTAGTTGTTGGCCAGGTCGAAGTGGTTGATCCCCAGGTCGAACGCGGTGCGCAGCAGGGCGCGCTGGGTGTCGATCGGGGTGCTGTCGCCAAAGTTGTGCCACAGGCCCAGGGACAGTGCCGGCAGCACCAATCCACTGCGGCCTACACGGCGATACGGGATAGATTCATAGCGGTTTTCGGCAGCAATGTAAGTCATCGAATCCTCTCTTGGACGTAGGCAAATAAGGCCTGGGAATAACGATATTCCCAGGCCTTTTAACCAGCTGAATCGCTTAAGTCTGCCTGTCCGTTTTACAGCAATTTCCTACCAGAGTGGAACGACATAGCTGACATAGAGGCGGTTTTCATCCTGCACGGTGGCGCCGGTGATATCCGGGCTGGCGTGGGCGTTTTTCCAGGTCACACCGAGGCCTTTGAGGGTGCCGGTGGGTACTTGATAAGCCACGGCAACGTCACGCTCCCATTCGCTGGTAGTGCCCTGCGCCGTGCGGATGTCATCGCCGTGGGCGTAGCCGGCGGAGAACGTCAGGCCGGTGAGGCCGAGTGTGCCGAAGTCATATTTGTACTGCGCCAGCCAGGTGCGCTCACCGGCATGCTGGAATTTATTCAACTGCAGGTTGGTCAGCGCCGGGGTGTCGGCACCTGAACCGGGGCCCTGGCGGTTGTCGCCGCTGTTCAGGCCGGAATCCAAGTACGGGAAGTCGCTGTCGCCGCTATTCTTCTGGATCCCCAGGCCGACGGTGTGACCGTCCAGGCTGTAGCTCTCGAGCAAGCTGGCGGTGGTCTGGTTGATGCGGCCTTTGCCGGTGCCGTCACCATAGAGGCCAGCCGCCGCAAAGTCTTTGTCGCCATCGGCGTTGCCACCCACGCCCAGGCTGCGGAACACGCGCACGTCGGTGTCGATGGCGCCCACGGACAAGGCGTCATGGCGCTTGGCGCCGAGGAAGAACTGCTGGTAGTAATCCTCAAGGTTGGAGTACCACAGGCTGACCGTGGTGTTCTGTAGGCCGGTGTAGTCCGCACCGCCGAACAGGAAGCGATCACTCTCTTGGGTCCCCCCGGCAGTGATCATGCCCTGGTCGCCGGTTTCGTTGCGGATCTTGGTCTTGAAGATATCGCCGCCGGTGAAGGTGAAATCGCTGAGGTCCTTGGACACCAGTTGCACACCCGTGTTGGTCTGCTGGTACAGGCGCCCGTCGGTGTTGGCCAGTACTGGGTTGTTGCCGTAGAGCGTACCGACGCGCAGTTCATCCTTGGCAAAACGCATCTTGAACGTCGGGCTCAGCACGCCGAACTGGTCGGCGGACTTGCCGTTGTCCAGCGGGAACATGCTGCCGGGGTAACGGCCCTGGTGATCCTTGTCGTTGAGGTCGCCACCCGAGTCCAGTTTCAGCCCGTAGAACGCCTGCAGATCCAGGCCAAACCCCACCGGCCCGTCGGTGTAGCCGGACTTGAAGTTGAACTCGAAGCCCTGGCCCCAATCGCGAATGCTGTGGGCCTTGGCGTTGCTGTTCACCACATCACGCCCCTGCTGGTTGAGATAGCGATTGAGCAGGGTCACATCAGCGTGGCTGTCATCGATAAAATCGGCATGGGCGGACAGCATAAAGCTTGCCATGGCGGCACCCACCATGGGGCTTAATAACGTCTTCATCGGCACCGGTCTCCGTCACTGTTTTGAAATGAAAGCGTCAAACGCTTCACACAATTACGCAGTGGCCAGATGACAGTTGCGCGTCAAACCGAGGGTTTGACGGATGAAATTAAATTTAAGAAAGCCCTCTAGGACGGGGCTTTGCGGGGTTTTAAGGAGCGGGCAAGCCCGCTCCCACAGGCGACTAACGTACCAAGTGCAGGAACTGCAGATGCCGTTCGTACTGGTCGAGGATGTCGTTGATGATCTGCTCCTTGGTGTAGCCCACCAAGTCGTAGTCCTGGCTGCCCTCGCTCAAGTGCACTTCCGCCCGGTAGTAGCGACGGTTGTTGAGCTCTTTGGAGCCCATGCCACCACGGGCGAAGGACGGTGTGAAGTAACCGCGCATCTGCACCTGGTAGACGAAGGGATGCTCCTCGCCATGGCCGATTTCCAGGCTCACGCTGTCGTTGGCCGGGTCGGGCTGAGTCACCACATTCAGGCCCTTCTCGACAAACACCGCCGTCACTTCTTCGATGGCCGGACGCACCGTTGCCTCAAGGAAGCGGTACACCTCGTCACGCGACGGGAAGTGCACAGCCTGGCTCAGGCGCTGACGCCAGCCGCCACGCCCCTTGCGCGCCGCCGAGATCGGCGCCAGCGAATGCAGCTGGGCGATCTGCTTCTGCGATTCCAGATGGAAGGCTTTGTGCAGTCCCCACATCATCAGCAGCAGGATCATCGAGAACGGCAACGAGGTCAGCACCACCGCTGACTTGAGCGAATCGATACTGCCGGCGAACAACAAGGCACTGGTGACCAGCGCGGTCATCGCCCCCCAGAACACCCGCAGCCACTTCGGCCCGTCTTCATCGGCGTTGCCGCCCTTGGACGACAGCGTCGACAGCACGACGGTGCCCGAGTCTGCCGAGGTGACGAAGAACACGAAGCTGATAAACACCGTGACCGCGATGACGGTCTTGCTCCACGGGTAGGTTTCCAGCAGCAGGTAGAGGCTCATCGACGGGTCATCGATGGCCGACTGGCCGAGTGCGGCCATGCCGTGGTTGAGCACTTGGTCGATGGCGCTGTTGCCGAAAATCGACATCCACGCCAGGGTAAAGCCCAGCGGGATCAGCAGTACGCCGAAGACGAATTCACGGATGGTACGACCACGGGAAATACGCGCGATAAACAGGCCCACGAACGGCGACCATGCGATCCACCAGGCCCAGTAGAACACGGTCCAACCGCCCAGCCAGTCGCTTGGTTTATCGTAGGCGTACACGTCGAAGCTCTTGGTCGGCAAGGCACCCAAGTAGTCACCGATGTTCTGGATCAAGGTGTTGAGCAAGTGCTGGGTGGGCCCGGCGAACAACACGAACAGCAGCAGCGCACAGGCCAGCAGCATGTTGATGTCGGACATCACCCGCACGCCTTTATCGACGCCGGCCACGGCGACCAGGATCGCGGCGCCCATCATCAGGGTGATCAAGCCAACCTGGATCCACTGGGTGTGGGCGATGCCAAACAGGTAATCGAGCCCGGAGTTGAGGTGCAGCACACCAAAGCCCATATCGGCGCCGAGGCCGAACACCGTGGCGATGATGCCGAAGCCATCCACCGCATAACCGATAGGGCCGTTGATGCGCTTGCCGATCAGTGGGTACAGCGCCGATCGCAATGCCAGCGGCAGGTTATGCCGGTAAGCGAAGTACGCCAAAGCCATGCCGACAAAGGCGAACACGCCCCAGCCATGCAAGCCCCAATGCAGAAACAGCACCTGCATGGCCTGACGCGCGGCGTCGGCGTTGAGCGGCGCGCCCTGTGGCGGTTGCACCAGGTGCGTCAGCGGCTCGGACACGCAGAAAAAGAACAGCGTGATGCTGATTCCCGCGGCGAACAGCATGCCGGCCCAGGACAGGTAACTGAATTCGGGCTCGTCGTGGTCGGCACCGAGTTTTATCTTGCCGTAGCCCGATAGCGCGGTGACCACCACGAAGACCAGATACAGGGTCATCGCCAACATGTAGTACCAGCCGACCGTATTGGCCGCCCAGTTTTGCGCCGCCAGCAACCAGGCACCGGCCTGTTGCGGGATAGCGATGACCGTGATGCCGAACAGCAGGATGAAGGTCGCGGCAAAGTAGAAGACGGGCGCATTCATGCGCACCATGCCGCTGGCTGGGGTGGACGATGCACTCATGAACGATGCACCCCTGGTGTGTGAGATGTGGCTGTCAATAACGGACTCAGCAAAGGTAAGCCTCCTGTTGTGAGCGGGCAGCGAACCACCGGGTTTAACTTGAACGAGCATTCAAGTTAAACATGGATAGGCGGTCTGGGACTAATCGCAAGGCTGAGTGGTAGGTGATTCCTACACTAGCTCAAGGACTGGTATGACGGGCGAGAAGGGGAAATCGTTCAGCGGTCTGGAGGTGAAATGCACACAAAATGTGGGAGGGGGCTTGCCCCCGATGGCGGTGGTTCAGCCAATTCATTATTGACTGACACTCCGCTATCGGGAGCAAGCCCCCTCCCACAGGGTATTTGTGCAGGTGCTTTACTTCTGCGCGCCGTCCTCATGCTGCAAATTCGCCTGGGTAATATTCGCTCCCGCCGGCACGCTGCGCGTCAGCCACACATTACCGCCGATGGTCGAGCCCTTGCCGATGGTGATGCGCCCCAGGATCGTCGCGCCGGCGTAGATCACCACGTCATCCTCAACGATCGGATGGCGCGGGTGCCCTTTCTGCAACTGCCCATCTTCATCCGCCGGGAAGCGCTTGGCGCCCAGCGTCACCGCTTGGTAGATGCGCACTCGCTCGCCGATGATCGCGGTTTCGCCAATCACCACGCCCGTCCCGTGGTCGATGAAGAAGCTCGGGCCAATCTGGGCGCCGGGGTGGATATCGATACCGGTGGCCGAGTGGGCAATCTCCGAACTGATGCGCGCCAACAGCGGCAAACCGGCGCGATACAGGTGGTGCGCCAAGCGATGGTGAATCACTGCCAGGATCCCCGGATAGCACAGCAGCACTTCATCCACACTGCGCGCGGCCGGGTCGCCGTGATAGGCGGCCAACACGTCGGTGTCCAACAGGCTGCGCAGGGACGGCAAGGCCAGGGCGAAATCCTGGATCAGGCGGATGGCAAGGGCGTCGACCGCGCTGTCATCCTGGCCGCCTTGGCGCGCGGCGTAACGCAGTTCCAGGCGCGCCTGGGCCAGCAATGCGTTGAGGGCGACATCGAGGGTATGGCCGACGTAAAAGTCTTCACTTTCTTCACGCAGGTCCACCGGCCCCAGGCGCATCGGGAACAACGCACCGCACAAGGCTTCAAGGATCTGCGCCACGGCTTCGCGCGATGGCAGCTCACGGCCGCCATGCTCACCACTCAAGCGACCGTTGCGCGTTCGCCACTGGTCCCGGGCGCCGCGCAGTTGGCTGACGATGGTCTGTAATTGCCAATGACTGGAACGCTCACTCACGGTATTCACTCCTGACGAAATGGCCCTCACTTTACGGTATGCACCCTGGCCGCCCTTAAGAACCAATGGTGCGATGCTAAGAACCATCCGACATAAGCGATTGTCGGTTGCCCGATGAAAAGTGCCTGCCTATAGTCGCCCCACCACTCAGCAACCGTGCGTAACCATGATCAAACAACAGCTCGACCGTTTTAATCGCCTGGACCTGCTGGGCGGCGCCACTGCCCTGGAAAAACTCCAGCGGCTGTCGACTTGGCTGGGCCGGGACATCTACGTCAAACGCGACGACACCACGCCGCTGGCCATGGGCGGTAACAAGCTGCGCAAACTCGAATACCTCGCCGCCGATGCCATCGCCCAGGGCGCCGACACCCTGGTGACCGCCGGCGCCATCCAGTCCAACCATGTGCGCCAGACGGCTGCGCTGGCCGCCAAGCTTGGCCTGGGCTGTGTCGCCCTGCTGGAAAACCCCACCGGCACCGAAGACCCTAGCTACCTGGGCAACGGCAACCGCCTGCTGCTGGACCTGTTCGACGCCAAGGTGGAATTGGTGGAGAACCTCGACAACGTCGACGACCAGCTCAACGCCCTCGCCGACCGTCTGCGCAGCAACGGCAAGAAGCCGTACCTGGTGCCCATCGGCGGCTCCAATGCCCTCGGCGCCCTGGGTTATGTGCGCGCCGGCCTGGAGCTGGCCGGACAGATCCAAGACAGCGGCATCGACTTTGCCGCCGTGGTGCTGGCGTCCGGCAGTGCCGGGACTCACAGTGGCCTGGCCCTGGCCTTGAGCGAAGTGCTGCCGAACCTGCCGGTGATGGGCGTCACCGTGTCGCGTACCGACGAAGCCCAGCGCCCGAAAGTGCAGGGCCTGGCCGAACGCACCGCCGAGTTGCTGGGCGTGGCGATCCCCGACGCCTTCAAGGTGATCCTGTGGGACGAATATTTCGGCCCGCGTTATGGCGAACCGAACGCCGGCACCCTTTCGGCGGTCAAGCTATTGGCAAGCCAGGAAGGCCTGCTGCTGGACCCGGTCTACACTGGCAAGGCCATGGCCGGCTTGCTGGACGGTATCGGGCGTCAGCGGTTCGAGGATGGCCCGATTATTTTCCTGCACACCGGTGGGGCCCCGGCATTGTTTGCCTATGACTCGGTTTTCAACTGAATAAACGCAGGCTAAATGTGGGAGGGGGCTTGCCCCCGATAGGGCAGTGTCAGTTTATGCATGTATCACTGACCCACCGCTATCGGGGGCAAGCCCCCTCCCACATTAGACTCAACATATATTCAAAAATAGAATATGAATTTAGATTTATATTATTTTCAAGTCTTAAAAACCGGCTTTATCATCGCGCCGTAGGCGAAGACGCGCTACGCGCTTTAAGGCAGGATACGACTACTGCGTCACCTGCTTCGCTCAACATAAAAAACACAGGGGCTCTTCATGACTATTTCTGTATTCCGTCGCACGTTGTTGGTTGGCACTTTGGGCCTGGCTCTCGGGGCGGGCCTGCTGGGGCAGGCGGTTGCCGGTGAACAACTGGGCAACATCAAGAAAGCCGGCGAGATCAAGATCGGCCTGGAAGGCACCTATCCACCGTTCAGCTTTGTCGATGAAAGCGGCAAGCTCAGCGGGTTCGAGGTTGAGCTTTCCGAAGCCTTGGCCAAAGAGCTGGGCGTCAAGGTCAAGCTGCAAGCCACCCCGTGGGACGGCATCCTCGCAGCCCTTGAGTCCAAGCGCCTGGACGCCGTGGTCAACCAAGTGACCATCTCCGAAGAGCGCAAGAAGAAATACGACTTCTCCAAGCCTTACACTGTCTCGGGTATCCAGGCGCTGGTCCTGAAGAAAAACGTCGACACCATCAAGACCGCCGACGACCTGGCCGGCAAGAAAGTTGGCGTGGGCCTGGGCACCAACTACGAACAATGGCTCAAGGACAACCAACCCAAAGCCATCATCAAGACCTATAACGACGACCCGACCAAGTTCCAGGACCTGCGCATCGGCCGCATCGACGCCATCCTGATCGACCGCCTCGCGGCTTTGGAATACGCCAAGAAAGCCCCGGACACCGCTGCCGCCGGCGATGCCTTCTCCCGTCAGGAAGCCGGTATTGCCCTGCGCAAAGGCGAGCCTGAGCTGCTGGCCGCTGTGAACCAGGCTCTGGACAAGCTGCGCGCCGACGGCACCTTGAAAAAGCTGTCCGAGAAATACTTCAACGCTGACGTCACTCAATAATGGAAGCAGGTTTCCAACTCGCGCTGGACTCCGCGCCCTTTCTGCTCAAGGGCGCGTATTACACGGTGATTCTTAGCCTGGGCGGGATGTTTTTCGGTTTGGTGCTGGGCTTCGGCCTGGCCTTGATGCGTTTGTCGCGCTTCAAGTTGGTCAGTTGGATCGCCCGTGTCTACGTGTCGTTCTTTCGCGGCACGCCCTTGCTGGTACAGCTGTTTTTGATCTACTACGGCTTGCCGCAAGTGGGCATCGAGCTGGATCCGATCCCGGCCGCCATGATCGGCTTTTCGCTGAACATGGCCGCCTACGCCTGTGAAATCCTGCGCGCCGCCATCGCCTCCATCGAGCGTGGCCAGTGGGAAGCTGCCGCCAGTATCGGCATGACCCGTGCGCAGACCCTGCGCCGGGCCATCCTGCCGCAGGCGATGCGCACGGCGTTGCCACCGCTGGGCAACAGTTTTATTTCGCTGGTCAAGGACACGGCGCTGGCCGCCACCATCCAGGTGCCCGAGCTGTTCCGCCAGGCGCAACTGGTGTCTGCGCGAACCTTCGAAATTTTCACCATGTACCTGTCCGCAGCCCTGATCTACTGGATCCTGGCGAGCATCCTGGCGCATTTGCAAAATCGTCTGGAAGACCGGGTCAACCGGCATGACCTGGAGTCCTGAAGCATGATCGTGGTTGAAAAACTGACCAAACAATTCAACGGTCAGGTGGTACTCAACGGCATCGACCTTGAGGTCAAGGAAGGCGAAGTCATCGCCATCATCGGCCCCAGCGGTTCCGGTAAGACCACCTTCCTGCGCTGCCTGAACTTCCTCGAGCAACCCACCAGCGGCCGCATCAAGGTGGGTGACATCGAGATCGACACCAGCAAGCCGATCAACCAGCAACAGAGCCTGGTGCGGCGCTTGCGCCAGCACGTGGGGTTTGTGTTCCAGAGCTTCAACCTGTTCCCCCACCGCACCGCGCTGGAAAACGTCATCGAAGGCCCCACCGTGGTCAAGAAGATGCCGCACGACGCCGCTGTCGCGTTGGGCCGCCAGTTGTTGGCCAGGGTCGGCCTGGCGGGCAAGGAAGACGCCTACCCACGGCGCCTGTCCGGCGGCCAGCAGCAGCGCGTGGCGATTGCCCGTGCGCTGGCCATGGAGCCGGAGGTGATCCTGTTCGACGAGCCCACCTCGGCCCTCGACCCGGAACTGGTGGGTGAAGTGCTGGCGACCATCCGCAGCCTCGCCGAAGAAAACCGCACCATGGTCATCGTCACCCACGAAATGAGCTTCGCCCGAGATGTGGCCAACCGGGTGATCTTCTTCGACAAGGGTGTGATCGTGGAGCAAGGGGAAGCCAAGGCGCTGTTTGCCAACCCCAAGGAAGAGCGCACCAAACAGTTCCTGAGTAAATTCCTCGCCCACTGATACACCCTTGAATGTGGCGAGGCCGCTTGCTCCCGCTGGAGTGCCAAAAAGCTGGGCGCCGCTGCGCAACCCAGCGGGAGCAAGCGTCCTCGCCACAACAAGCGGCTCCTACAGGAATTCCGCGTACCCCCCCGGTAAAAGCCCTCTTCGCAGCCGCCATAAAAGCCCCCTCCCAGTCAGACCCTTCTGAATATCTCCAAACCCGCCGTTTAGCCTTTTGCCGCCATTGACGCTCCTTGGCCAACCCTCTTATCTAGCGCCCAGAGGATTGGATCCTATCCCGGCTACTCACTGAATCGTTCTTTTCGGCCCCCCGCGCACCCGCGCCAAAAGGTCCGGAACGATTGCTGCTGGCTGCATCAAGGAGATTACTTATGACGCACACCCTGCTCACCGCCCCGACGCTGCCCCAGGCCATCGGTCATGGCATCAACGCCCTGGCCGCCACCCACCTGCAAGTCGACATTGCGCCGTATCCCGGCATGGATGAAGGCGACCTGATCGAGCTGTTCTGGAACAACTGTTTTGCCGCTTCACGCCGGGTAACGGCCTGCAGGATCGGCGCGATCACCCACCTTCGGGTGCCGGAAAGTTTCGTGCTGGATGGCCCGGCCCGGGTGCATTACCAGGTCATGCAAGTCGGCCGTTGCCCTGCACGTTCGGCGGTGGCGCAAGTGCGCGTAAAGACCCTCTACCCAGGCGGCCAGCCCTCGCCCCTGTACCGCGACGAAAACCACAACCTCGCCCCCGTAGGCCTGCCCGACACCATCCGCCGCTATGGCGTCAACGCCAGGCAGGTGCGACGCGGCATTCCCCTGACCATCGAGCCCTACCTGAACATGACCCGCGGCGATGCCATCACGCTGCGCTGGGGCGATGCGCGCCTGGATCTGCCCCAGGTCCAGGCCAAGGACATCGGCCTGGCGTTACAGGTATGGGTGCCGTCAACGGTGATTATCGAAGCCGGCGACGACTGCCGACTGGAAGTGACCTACTGCATTCTGGATCGCGTCGGCAACAATTCACGCTGGGCGCCCGCCCGTACTGTGCGCATTGCCGCCGAGGCCCCCACCCGCACGGCCGGGGCTGAGCTGATCTACCAGCCGCGACCAATGGGGTCACCTTGCGAACCGGGGTGAGAGACCTTCTATGCTTATTCCCAAAAGTTAGTTTATTTAAATATTTAACACGCTTAGGGTATATACACCGGACCACCGGACATTCCTGATTTTTCTGTTTTTATTTCATTGAATGCGAGGTCGGTATGGTCAGAATTACCCCGGTGCATAACGCCAGGGCATTACGTGCAGCCAAGGAGCGGCGCTGATGTCTAACTTGGCTCTAACACCCCCCCAGAGTGATCTGGACGTAGCCCCCCTGCTGTTGCCGGCCACCGTGCTGCGTAACGACGCAGAGGCGCTGACGGCCGCTCATGAGCTGGCCCAGGCTGCGCGCCTGCAAGCCGCCAAGCGTGACCAGCAGCGCAAGCTGCCATGGGCGCAGATCGAGCAGTTCACCCGCAGTGGGCTGGGCAGTATTTCCATTCCGCGTGAATACGGCGGCCCGCAGGTGTCGTTCGTAACCCTGGCCGACGTGTTCGCGATCATCAGCGCGGCAGACCCAGCCCTCGGGCAGATCCCGCAGAACCATTTCGGCATCCTGCACCTGTTGCAGGGCGCCGCTACCGAACGCCAGAAAAAGCAGCTGTTCCAGAGTGTGCTCGACGGCTGGCGCATCGGCAACGGCGGCCCGGAGCGCGGCACCAAAAACACCCTGGAACTCAAGGCGCGCCTCACCACCGTAGGTGACGGTTACGTGATCAGCGGCCAGAAGTTCTACTCCACCGGCGCATTGTTTGCCCATTGGGTCGCGGTAAAAGCCCTGAACGATGACGGCAAGCAGGTCATGGCGTTTGTGCGCCGTGGCACCGAAGGGCTGCGCATCGTTGACGATTGGTCCGGCTTCGGCCAACGCACCACCGCCAGCGGCACGGTGCTGTTGGACCACGTGCCGGTGGACGCCGAACTGGTCGTTGAAAACTGGCGTATCGGCGAAACCCCGAATATCCAAGGTGCCGTCTCGCAACTGATCCAGGCCGCCATCGACGCCGGCATCGCCCGTGGTGCACTGGATGACACCGTGGCGTTCGTGCGTGAGCGCTCGCGCCCGTGGATCGACGCCAAGGTCGAACGCGCCAGCGATGACCTGTATGTGATCGCCGACATCGGCAAGCTGAAGATCGAACTGCACGCCGCCGAAGCACTGCTGCGCAAGGCCGGCCAGGTGCTGGACCAGGTCAGCGCCGCGCCGATCACCGCGCAATCCGCGGCTCGTGCATCCATCGCGGTGGCCGAGGCCAAGGTGCTGACCACCGAAGTGTCGCTGCTGGTCAGCGAAAAGCTCTTCGAACTGGCCGGCAGCCGCGCCACCCTTGCCGAATTCAACCTCGACCGCCACTGGCGCAACGCCCGCGTGCACACCCTGCACGACCCGGTGCGCTGGAAGTATCACGCCATCGGCGCCTATCGATTGAACGGTACCTTGCCGGCTCGCCATTCCTGGATCTGACCGACCAGACATCTGGAGAACATCATGACTTTCTCTCACCCCGTCGCGGTCATTACCAGCGACGAACAAGCCCTTATTGTCGCCAGCGACCTGGCCGAAGACTTCCGCCGCGACAGCGCCCAGCGCGACCGCGAGCGCCGCCTGCCCTTGCCCGAACTGGACGTGTTCTCGCGCTCCGGCCTGTGGGGCATCAGCGTGCCCAAGGAGTACGGCGGCGCGGGCGTGTCCAACGTCACCCTGGCCAAGGTCATCGCCTTGATCGCCCAGGCGGATGCGTCCCTGGGCCAGATCCCGCAAAATCATTTCTATGCCTTGGAAGTGCTGCGTGTGAACGGCAGCCCCGCACAACAACAGCGCTTGTACGCCGAAGTGTTGGCCGGTCAACGCTTCGGTAACGCCCTGGCGGAACTGGGCACCAAGACCGCCCATGACCGCGTCACTTCAATCACCCGCGACGGCGACGGTTTGCGCATCAGCGGCCGCAAGTTCTACTCCACCGGTGCGATCTACGCTCAACGCATTCCCACCTCGGTGGTGGATGAACAGGGCGTGCAGCAACTCGCCTTTGTGCCGCGCGACAGCGACGGCTTGACCGTAATCGACGACTGGAGCGGCTTCGGCCAGCGCACCACCGGCAGCGGTTCGGTGGTGTTCGACAACGTGTGGGTCGACGCCCAGGACGTGATTCCGTTCCAGAGCGCCTTCGAGCGCCCGACCACGGTCGGCCCCCTGGCGCAGATCCTCCACGCCGCCATCGACACCGGCATCGCCCGTGCGGCCTTTGAAGACGCGCTGCACTTCGTACGCACCAAGACCCGCCCATGGATCGACTCCGGCAGCGACAAAGCCACCGAAGACCCGCTGACCCTGAAAAGCTTCGGCCACCTGAGCATCCGCCTGCACGCCGCCGAAGCGCTGCTGGAGCGCTCGGGCGAATTCCTCGACCGTGCCCAGGCCGACAGCAATGCCGAGACGGTTGCGGCCGCCTCGATTGCCGTCGCTGAAGTGCGCGCCTTGAGCACCGAAATCTCCCTGGCCGCCGGCAGCACCTTGTTCGAACTCGCCGGCAGCCAGGCGACCCTGGCCGAGCACGGCCTCGACCGCCACTGGCGCAACGCCCGCGTGCACACCCTGCACGACCCGGTGCGCTGGAAGTACCACGCGGTGGGCAATTACTACCTCAACGATGAAAACCCGCCGCTGCGGGGGACCCTCTGATGAGCAAAAAGAAGATCCTGCTCAATGCCTTCAACATGAACTGCATCGGGCACATCAACCACGGCCTGTGGCCCCATCCACGGGACACGTCCACCCAGTACAAGACGATTGAATACTGGACCGACCTGGCGCAAACCCTGGAGCGCGGGCTGTTCGATGGCCTGTTCATCGCCGATATCGTCGGCGTCTACGACGTGTACCAGAACTCCATCGATGTGCCGCTCAAGGAGTCCATCCAGCTGCCGGTGAATGACCCGTTGCTGCTGGTCTCGGCGATGGCGGCTGTCACGAAGAACCTCGGCTTCGGCCTTACCGCCAACCTCACCTACGAGCCGCCGTATCTGTTCGCCCGACGCATGTCCACGCTCGACCACCTGAGCCGTGGCCGCGTGGGCTGGAACATCGTCACCGGCTACCTGGACAGCGCCGCCAAGGCCATGGGCCTTACCGAGCAGGTCGAACATGACCGCCGTTACGACCAGGCCGATGAATACCTGGAGGTGCTCTACAAACTCTGGGAAGGCAGCTGGGAAGACGGCGCGGTGCTCAATGATCCGCAGGCGCGGGTGTATGCGCAGCCGGGCAAGGTGCACAAGGTCGAGCACCACGGCGAGTTTTATCAAGTGGAGGGTTATCACCTGTGCGAGCCGTCGCCACAACGCACGCCGGTGCTGTTCCAGGCCGGCAGCTCGGATCGCGGCTTGCTGTTCGCCGGGCGGCATGCCGAATGTGTATTCATCAGCGGGCAGAACAAGGCGGCGACCAAGGTCCAAGTCGATAAGGTGCGCGCCAGTGCGGTCGAGGCCGGGCGTAATCCAGATGACATCAAGGTGTTCATGGGCCTCAACGTGATCGTGGGCGCCACCGAGGAGCTGGCCTGGGCCAAGCACGCTGAATATTTGAGCTACGCCAGCCCGGAAGCCGGCGTGGCACATTTCTCGGCGTCCACCGCCATCGATTTTGCCCAATACGCACTGGACGAACCGATCCAGTACGTGAAGAGCAACGCGATCCAGTCGGCCACCAAGAACCTGCAGAACAACGACTGGACCCGGCGCAAGTTGCTGGAGCAACACGCCCTGGGCGGCCGCTACATCACCCTGGTCGGTTCACCCGAGCAGGTTGCCGACGAGTTGGAATCCTGGATCAGCGAAACCGGCCTGGATGGCTTCAACCTCACGCGCATCGTCACGCCGGAAAGCTACGTGGACTTTATCGACCTGGTGGTGCCGGAGTTGCAACGCCGTGGGTCGTACAAGACCGCTTATGAGACCGGCACCCTTCGGGAAAAAGTCTTCCACGGCACAGCTCGCCTGCCCGAACAACACACCGGATCCACCTACCGCCACTGATCAAAAATGTGGGAGGGAGCTTGCCCACTCCCACATTGGATCTCCATTGCTTTCACCAACACCTTATGACTGGAAATCGACCATGAAAAAAACGCTGCTCTCCCACCCAGTCAAAGCACTGGCCTTGGCTTTCGGACTGTTCAGCTCGGCGGTGTTCGCCGCCGATGCACCGTTGAAAATCGGCACCACCGCTGCCTTCGCCATTCCATTGGAAGCCGCCGTGGCCGAAGCCGGTAAACAAGGCCTGAAGGTCGAGCTGGTGGAGTTCACCGACTGGATCGCGCCCAACGTCAGCCTGGCCGCCGGCGATATCGACGTGAACTACTTCCAGCACATCCCGTTCCTGGAAAACGCCAAGGCCGCCGCCGGTTTTGACCTGGTGCCGTACGCGCCGGGCATCATCAACAACGTCGGCCTGTATTCGAAGAAGTACAAGCGCATCAGCGACCTGCCCGAGGGCGCCAGCGTGGCGATTGCCAACGACCCGATCAACAGCGGGCGTGGCCTGCAATTGCTGGCCAAGGCGGGCTTGATCACGCTCAAACCGGGCGTAGGCTACAAGGCCACCGAAGAAGACATCGTCACCAACCCGAAGAAGATCAAGATCCTGCAAGTCGAGGCCGTGCAATTGGTGCGCGCCTATGACGATGCCGACCTGGTGCAGGGTTACCCGGCGTATATCCGCCTGTCCAAGACCTTCGATGCCGAGTCGGCGCTGTTGTTCGACGGCCTCGACCATCCGGAGTACGTGATCCAGTTCGTGATCCAGCCCAAGAGCAAGACCGACCCGCGGGTGATCAAGTTCGTCGACATCTACCAGCATTCGCCCGTGGTGCGTGCTGCGTTGGACAAGTCCCTCGGTAAGCTCTATCAGGTCGGCTGGGAAGATAAAAAATGACCGCCGCCCATTCTCAACTGCGCGACCTGGGCTTGCCGCCCAGGGACGCCGAGCAGACCGAACTGCATCCGGACCTGAACCGCGCCCACGTGCGTTTTATCAACCTGGGCAAGACCTACGACGGCACCGTGCATGCTTTGCAAGGCATCGATCTGGCGATCCAGCGCGGTGAAGTGTTCGGCATCATTGGCCGCAGCGGTGCCGGCAAGTCGTCGCTGATTCGCACCATCAACCGCCTCGAACAACCTAGCAGCGGACGGGTGCTGATCGACCAGGTGGACATCGGTGACTTCGACGAAGACCGCCTGGTGGCGCTGCGTCGGCGCATCGGCATGATCTTCCAGCACTTCAACCTGATGTCGGCCAAGACGGTGTGGCAGAACGTCGAGCTACCGCTGAAAGTGGCGGGCGTACCGAAGCCGCAGCGTGAGAAAAAGGTGCGCGAGCTGCTGGAGCTGGTGGGTCTGCAGGACAAGCACACGTCCTACCCGGCGCAGCTGTCCGGCGGGCAGAAACAGCGCGTGGGCATCGCCCGCTCGCTGGTGCACGACCCGCAGATCCTGCTGTGCGACGAGGCCACGTCGGCGCTCGACCCGGAGACCACCCAGTCGATCCTCGGCCTGCTGCGCGAGATCAACCAGCGCCTGGGCCTGACCATCGTGTTGATCACCCACGAGATGGCGGTGATCCGCGAGATCTGCGACCGCGTGGTGGTGCTCGAACACGGGCGCATCGTCGAGCAAGGCCCGGTGTGGGAAGTGTTCGGCAACCCGCAACATGAGGTCAGCAAAACCCTGCTGGCACCGCTGCAACATGGGCTGCCGGACGAGTTGCAAAGCCGTTTACAGGCCAAACCAGCGAGCGCCGATGCCTCGGTGGTGCTACGCCTGCGATTCACCGGCAGTGATACCGACGAGCCGGACCTGGCCGCGCTGTTCAGCGCCCTCGGCGGGCGCGTGCGCTTGCTGCAAGGTGGCGTGGAACGCATCCAGGGGCATGCCCTGGGGCAACTGCTGCTGGCGGTGAAGGGCTCGCCCCACAGCGCAGAAGAACTGCGTAACCGCGCCGGCAATTGGGCACAACAGGTGGAGGTGCTGGGCTATGTGGTTTGATCGTTTAGTGCAGGGCGCCATCGACACGTTGTTGATGGTTGGCGTGTCGTCATTGATTGCGCTGCTGGTGGGGATTCCACTGGCGGTGTTCCTGGTGACCAGCGACAAGGGCGGCATCTACCAGGCACCGGCGTTGAACCGCGTGCTGGGGGCGTTCGTCAATCTGTTCCGCTCGATTCCGTTCCTGATCCTGATGGTAGCGTTGATCCCGTTCACGCGGCTGATCGTCGGCACCACCTACGGCGTATGGGCCGCCGTGGTGCCGCTGACCATCGCCGCCACGCCGTTTTTTGCGCGCATTGCCGAGGTGAGCCTGCGCGAAGTCGATCACGGCCTGATCGAAGCCGCGCAAGCCATGGGCTGCCGCCGCTGGCACATCATCTGGCACGTGCTGCTGCCGGAAGCGCTGCCGGGGATTGTCGGCGGGTTCACCATCACCCTGGTGACCATGATCAACTCGTCAGCCATGGCCGGCGCGATTGGCGCGGGCGGCCTGGGCGATATCGCCTACCGCTACGGCTACCAGCGTTTTGATACGCAGATCATGCTCACCGTGATTGTGCTGCTGGTGATCCTCGTGGCGGTGATTCAGTTGGGCGGTGATCGGTTGGCTCGGGTGCTCAACAAGAGGTGAGGTATAGTCGGGCCATCGAAGACGCCCGGTATTACCCGTCATGACTCTTAAGCCCGACGACCTCAACACCATCACCGCCACCACCCTCGGCCACTACAACACAGTGGCCGAAGACTTCCGCGAAGGCACCCGCGACCACGACGTGAGCCAGAACATCGACGCGCTGCTGCGGCATATCCAGGGCACGGCGCCCTTTACCGTGCTGGATTTCGGCTGCGGGCCGGGGCGCGATTTGCAGACGTTCACGCGCATGGGGCATATCGCCGTAGGACTGGACGGCTCCGAGCGGTTTGCGCAGATGGCGCGGGAAGACAGTGGTTGTGAGGTGATGCAGCAGGACTTCCTGAAGCTGGACCTGCCCGCCGAACGCTTCGACGGGATTTTCGCCAATGCCGTGCTATTTCATATTCCCAAGCAGGAACTGCCGCGTGTGCTCAAGCAGTTGCAAGGGGCGTTGAAGCCGGGTGGCGTGCTGTTCAGTTCCAACCCTCGGGGTGAAAACCAGGAAGGCTGGAATGGACCGCGGTACGGGTCGTATCACGACCTGGCGGCGTGGCAAGCGTTGCTGACGCAGGCAGGGTTTGTGGAGCTGGAGCATTACTATCGACCAGCGGGATTGCCGAGGGAGCAGCAACCGTGGTTGGCCAGTGTGTGGCGCAAGCTGTAGATTTTCGTTGCCTCGTCTGACGCCATCGGGGGCAAGCCCCCTCCCACAGTTTGATTGGTGAATACAGTCAGACGCCTGCTGAGGCAACCTTACTCCACCTGATACGCCAGCGTTTTTTCACCCACCCCATGTGCAGTCACGCTGCGCCCGGCATAGCCCTCTCTTTCCTCGCCAGAAAAATTAGCCACCAACCGCGTCCCATCGGCAAAGGTGGTTTCCTGCACCTGCCTATCCGCCGTCAACCAACGAAAACCCGTCATCGCCTGGGTCGCCAACCGCTGGTGCAACGGCCGGAAAAACCGGTCCTGGCGCTGTATCACCGGCAGCCGCCGCTTAACCGTCGAAGCACTCAAGTGATACAGCGGCGGCACGTTATAGAGCAGCTGAGTCAGCTCGTTTTCAGCCCGCACATTGCTCAGCTTCAAGCTGTCGAACAGCCAGTGATGGTTAGTGATCACCGAGCCGTGGAACACCGCCTGGTACAGCGGCAGGCGCATGGTCGGCTCGAAATACACCGTACGAAACGGCTCTTTTAACGGCACGGGCTTGAAGAACACGGCCGGCTGCTCCGGCGGATACCAGTTACCCACGTAATAGGCCGATTGCTTGTCTTGGGTCATCTCCCGATCCCCCCAGCCAATCACCGGCGTCTGCATGCCATGGGCGAACAGGATGCCTTGGGCGGTAATGGCGTTGCCGTCTTCGGAGCCGGCGGGCAACTTGAGTACGGTATTGAGCCAGTGCGAAGCGTCGATGTTGCCTTCGGCGTTCTGCGCCTGGGTCATTGTGGCCCCGTCACGGTAGCTGTCGAAGACCATGCTGGTGGCGTAAGCATCGAGAAACCAGGCGTTGAAACCGGCCGTTGCCTGGACAGCCTGTACACGTGCCTCCAGCAGAGGCCGCACGCAGCGCGGATCGGTGTAGTGGCCGGACTGCTGGAAACCGGTTTTCAGCTTGCCGTCCTTCAGCACAATCGCGCACTCGCGGTACGCCCTGCCGCCCAAGTGCGCGGTGGTCCAATCCGGATTTTCCGTGGCCGACAACGCGGTTTCATAGGAGTCATAGGGGGCCATCAGGAAGCCCGCGTCGACCCCGGCCCGGATCGCCTCGGGGTGCCAGAGACCGCCTTCCCAGCCTTCGCCCAAGGTCAGCAGCAAACGCGGCAGGCCTGAGCTGCGCAATGCCTGGATCACCTGGCCGCCCCAGTGTGCGGGCGTATCACTCAGCGCCCCGGCAAAGTCCACGGCCAGCTCGCTACGCAGCTCGCCATAGCGTGCGGCGAGCTGGGTCATGTCGGGCTCCTCTACCTGCCAACGCTGCCGAGCCTTTTTGTTGATCGCCGCATTCAGGCCCCGGAGCACTACCGTCTGTTCATAGCGATTCAAAGGGGAACCCTGCGCGAGGAACTTGGCGGATTCCTTATCCAATAAGCCTTGGAGCGCATGCCCGCGCAAGCGCTGGAGCAACATCGGCCAATCGCGCACATCCTCGGGGGCCAGCAAGTCATTGCCCCACAGGTAGACATGACTGGCGCCCAGCAACTTCTCGGCCTCGGGCGTCTGCCGCAGTTTGTCAGCCAGTGGCTCATACCGGCCCTGCTCCACCAGCCATTGCCGGTAGCGCTTGGCGCCAGCCAACGGATCGGCCTCACCCAGGTGCAACAGCAGGGTCATGGGGGTGCTGGGGTTGAGCGTGGTGAATTCATGGGCCACTGACAGGGCCTGGTTTTCTTGCCAGCGCAGGCGGTTGTTGTAGGGATTGGTCAGTAACCAGCTGAGGGTGAACCCGCCGTGATCGACACCCCACAGCGGCAGGCTGAGATCCTGGGTGGTGTTGAAGTCACCTTGCTTCAGCAGGAAAGCCTTCCACACGGCATTCCCGGTGGGCACGTAATGCCCCTCGGCCAACGGCCACATCAGCCCCCTGCCCAGGGCATTCGCCGGTTGCAAGAGGATCGGCAGCTCACCCGCTTCCCGCGCTGTGATGGATAGCGCCAGGTCACGCTGCTGGAGGCTGGCGCTCACCCGAAAAGCGCCGTCATCCCATTGCCAGCTCGCTTGCTGATCGCGGTGCTCAAGCTGGCTGACGGCACGTGCCGCGACGCCGCTGGAGGCCTGTATCGTCGGCTGGCCGTTAGGCGTAACGCGGATAGCAAGGGTGGCCGGGTCGAGTTCGACCCGCCACAAGGTGTTTTCCAGAATGGTGGCGAACGTCAGCGGCGAGAGGAAGAGACCGCAGAGCAACAGAACAGAACGCAGGTAGCGCATGGGATTGGACCCGAACGGAATGAAAGTCGGGAGGGTAGACCACTCAATGACTGGCGGGGGCAACGCGTATCACCTCCAGACGTTTCCCACGGAGCAAAAGGTCAATGAAGATCAAAATGTGGGAACGGCCTTGATGTGGCGAGGGAGCTTGCTCCCGTTGACTGCGTAGCAGTCTCCGGCTTTTTTGGGGCGCTTCGCACCCCAGCGCAAGCAAGCTTGCTCACCACAGCAAGCCTCCACATTTTTAAACGCGTTTTTCCTGAGGGTCCTGCTTGGGTTCGCGGATTTTGTACCAGGCCACATACAGCGCGGGCAGGAATAACAGCGTCAACAAGGTCGCAATGATAATCCCGCCGATCATCGCGTACGCCATCGGCCCCCAGAACACTTCGCGGGCGATAGGGATCATGCCCAGGCTTGCCGCAGCCGCCGTCAGCAGGATCGGCCGGCGCCGGTGCTCGGTGGCTTCCACCACCGCGTCCCACGGCGTATAGCCGGCCACTTCGTATTCATGAATCTGCGTCACCAGGATCACCGAGTTACGGATGATGATGCCGATCAGCGCCAAAATCCCGAGGATCGCCACGAAGCCCATGGGCGTACCGGTGGGTATCAACGCCAGCACCACGCCGATCAGCCCCAGCGGCGCGACACTCGCCACCAGGAACATCTTCTGCACGCTGTGCAGCTGGATCATCAGGAAGGTCGCCATCAGGAACAGCATCAGCGGCACCACGCTGGCAATCGGGCCCTGGGCCTTGCCGCTTTCTTCCACGGTGCCGCCGGTGGCAACCTTGTAGCCTACCGGCAGGCCGGCGCTGAATTTGTCGATCTCAGGCTTAAGTTGCTTGACCAGGTCCGTCGGCTGCATCTCGTCGCGCACCGAGGCCTTGATGGTAATGGTCGGCTTGCGGTCGCGACGCCACACCAGCGGCTGCTCCAGTTCATAGCGCACGGTGGCGAAGGCCAGCAGCGGGATCGAGGTGCCGTTGGGCGTGACGATCTGCAGGTTCTGCAAGGTTTCCGGCGTGCCGCGTTCGGCGTCTTCGGCGCGGCCGACGACGTTGATCAGGTAGATATCATCGTGTACCTGGGTCACCGAGGCACCGCTGACCACGCTGTTCATCAACTGCGCCACGTCTTCCGATGACAGCCCCAGTTGCCGCGCCTTGTCCTGGGCGATGTCGATGCGCAGCACTTTGCCGGGCTCGTTCCAGTCGTAGATGATCTCGCCCAGGTGGGTGTTCTGGTCCAGTAAGGTCGCCAGTTCGATGGCGTGTTTGCGCACCTGGTCGGTGTCTTTGCCCGACACGCGATACTGAATCGGCCTACCCACCGGCGGCCCCATTTCCAGCGGCTGCACGTAGCTACCAATCCCCACGAAGTCATCGCGCAGGCGCTTTTGCAGGCGCGCGATCAACTCACCACGCTCTTCCAGGCCCTTGCTCACGATCACCAACTGCGCGTAGTAGGGGTTTTCCAGTTGCTGGTCGAGGGGCAGGTAGAAACGGATCGCCCCCTGACCGATGTAGGTGCTCCAGCGCGCAATGTCCGGGTCGTCCTTGATGATTGCTTCAAGCCGGTCGACGGCCTTGCGCGTCTCGTTGATCGAGGCGTTTTGCGGCAGGTTCAGGTCGACGAGGATTTCCGGACGGTCCGACGACGGAAAAAACTGGTTCTGCACGAACTGCATGGAGAACACCGAGGCCACAAACAGCGCCACGGTGATGCCGATCGCCCACCAACGGTTACGCATGGCCCAGAGCATGCCGCCATTGAAGGCACGGCCAATACGCCCGGGCTCAGCGCTGTGGGGTTTGACGTTGGCGCTGAGGATATGCACCCCGATCACCGGCGCAAACAGCACCGCCACCACCCACGACACCAGCATGGCCACGGCAATCACTGCGAACAGGGTGAAGGTGTACTCGCCCGCCGAGCTGGCGTTGAGGCCGATCGGCACAAAGCCTGCCACGGTCACCAGCGTACCGGTGAGCATCGGGAACGCCGTGGACGTGTAGGCGTAGGTCGCCGCCTGCTCCTTGGTTTCGCCTTTTTCCAGACGCGTGATCATCATCTCGACGGTGATCATCGCGTCGTCCACCAACAGGCCGAGGGCGATAATCAACGCGCCCAACGACACGCGCTGCATGGTGATGCCGCTGTATTCCATGAACACAAACACCAGCGCCAGCACCAATGGAATCGAGCACGCCACCACCAGCCCGGCGCGCATGCCGAGACTGATAAAACTCACCACCAGCACGATGATCACCGCTTCAAACAGCGCGCTGGTAAAGCCGCCGACGGCCTCTTCCACCACCTCCGCCTGGTCGGACACTTTGTGCACACCGACGCCCACGGGCAGGTCGGCGGTCAATTCGTCCATGCGTTCATGCAGGGCCTTGCCGAACGACTGGATATTGCCGCCCTTCTGCATGGCAATCGCCAAGCCAATCGCCGGCTTGCCGTTGAAACGGAACATCGGCCGCGCCGGGTCCACATAGCCACGGCTGATCTCGGCAATGTCCGCCAGCCGATAGAAACGGTCATTGAGCCGCAGGTTGACGTTGGCCAGGTCTTTCTCCGAGGCGAACTGCCCCGACGTGCGCACCGAAATCCGTTCCGGCCCGGCCTCGATCACCCCGGCGGGGGTCACCGCATTCTGCGATTGCAGGCTCTGCACCACTTGGCGTTGATCAATGCCCAGGGCGGCCAGTTTGCGCGTGGAGAAATTCAGGTAAATCACTTCGTCCTGCTGGCCGATCATCTCGACCTTGCCCAGGCCCGGCACCGAACGGATCTCGGCGCGCACCTGCTCCACGTAGTCGCGCAGCTGGCGCATCGACAGGCCGTCGCCGGTAAAGGCGTACACCGAGCCAAACACATCACCGAACTCGTCGTTGAACGACGGCCCTTGCAGACCTTGGGGGAAGGTGCCGCGAATATCGTCGATCTTCTTGCGCACCTGGTACCAGACCTCAGGGATGGCCTTGGCGCTGGTGGTGTCCTTGAGGAACACGAAGACCGTGGACTCACCTGGCCGCGTGTAACTTTTCACGTAGTCGAGGGAGTCCAGCTCTTCGAGTTTTTTCTCGATGCGGTCGGTGACCTGCTTGAGGGTCTCCTCCTGGGTCGCGCCCGGCCAACGGGTCTGGATCACCATGGTCTTGATGGTGAACGAAGGGTCTTCCTCGCGGCCCAGGTTCATGTAGGAGAACACGCCCATCAGCAGCGCGACGAACATCAGGTACCAGACGAAGGACTGATGCTTGAGGGCCCAGTCGGATAAGTTGAAGCTCCCTTTCATCGCGGGCTGTCCTCGTCGATTTTGACTTTTTGCCCGGGTTTCAGGCTGTTCACGCCCGCGGTGACGATACGCTCGCCGGGTTTGACGCCACCACTGAGCACCGCGCTGTCGGCGTCACGGCTGATCACGGTGATGTCGCGCGGTTGCACGGTCTGGTTCTGGGTATCGAGCAGCCAGATACGAGTCTTGCCATCGACTTCCTGCAAGGCGCTCAGGGGCAGTTCGATGCGCGGGGCGATGGCGGTACTCAAGGTCACGCTGATCGCTGTGCCCAGGCGGAATGCAGGCGGTGTTTCGGCCAGGGTCAGGCGTGCTCGGCGGGTGCGTGTGGCGCTTTGGGCCTGGGGTTCGATCTCGCGCACGATGGCAGTGGTCTGCACGCTGGGGTCGAGTTGCCCGGCGACCAGGAACACCACGTCTGGCGGCAGACGCTCGGCGAGGCCGGCCGGCAGGTCGATCACCGCTTCCTTGATGTCCGGTCGGGCCAGGGTCACCACTTGCTGGCCGGCGCTGACCACCTGGCCGGCCTCGGCATTCCAGGCGGTGACGATGCCGGCGTGGTCGGTGCGCAGTTCGGCGTAGTTGAGTTGGTCCTTGGCTTGATTGACCGCAGCCTGGGCCTGGTCGAGGGAAGCCTGGGTGGTCTTCAGGTCGGTCTGGGCGATATCCAACTGAGCCTGGGCGCCGACGCCACGGTTGAACAGTTCCTGCTGACGGCGGGCGTTAGCCTGGGCGTTGATGTATTGCGCCTGCACGCGGGCCAGGTCGCCCTGGGCCGAACGCAATTGGTTCTGTTGGTCGGTGGGGTCGAGGACGGCGAGCAAGGCGCCCTTCTCCACCTCGGCGCCCACGTCCACGGCACGCCGGGCAATCCGGCCGGGCACGCGAAAGCCCAGGTTACTTTCGTAGCGGGCCTGGATGGTGCCGGCGAAGCGGCCAAGGTTTTCCTGGTCCTCAGACGTCACTTCCATGGATAACACCGGACGCACCGGCTCGGGCGGCGGTTCTTCTTTGGAGCAGGCCACCAGTAACAGGCTGGCAGCGAGTATGAGCGTCAGGCGCTTCATGGTTGGGCTCCTTGCTGGGCGATCTCGACCAGCATGCCGGGGTGCAGCAATTGCCCGCCGGCCACCACGACTTTTTCACCGCCCTTGAGGCCGTCGCCAATGATCACCTTGCCGGTGAGATAACGCGCCACGGTGACCTTGTGCAGTTGCGCCTTGCCGTCGCCATCAATCAGCCAAACGGCGGGCTCGCTGAGGTCTTTCGTCAGCGCGGCCCACGGCAATTCGATACTCGCCTTGGCCGGGCCATTGGCGGTCGCGCTCACCACCGAGCCCAATTCCATGCCTTTGGGTAATGCTTGCAGGGCGATTTTCACCTGCACAGTGCCGGTGTTGGCGGCCACGGCAGGCGTGACTTCGCGTACTTTGCCCTGGACCTTGATGCTTGGGTTATCCAGCAGGCTCACGGTGATCGGTGCATCCGGCGGTGGCTCCACCAGCAGGGATTCATACACGTTGAACACAGCATCGCGCTCGCCATCGCGCGCCAGGCTGAAAATCGGCACGGTGGCCTGCACCACTTGGCCGACTTCGGCCTGGCGCGCGGTAATCACGCCCGGCGCTTCGGCCACCAGCGAGGTATAGCCGAGTTGCTCCCGTGCGTTAGCCAATTGGGCCTGGGCGGCGGCCAGTGCGCTTTGGCTGCTGCGCAACGCGGCCTGGGCGGAATCGTATTCGCTGCGGCTGGTGTAGCCCTTGGGCAAGAGTTTTTCCTGGCGCACGAAGGCGGCGGCGGTCTGCTTGACCCGTGCCTGCTCGGCCACGACCTGGGCCTGGGCGGAATCGACGTTGGTCTGCAGGTCCTTGGGGTCGAGCTTGGCCAGCACCTGCTTGGCGCTCACACGGTCGCCCACATCCACCGTGCGCTGGATGATCTTGCCGCCCACGCGAAAGGACAGATCGGTTTGCACCCGGGCCTGGATATCCCCCGTCAAGGTGACGGCCGCGGCAAAATCCGCCGGCTGCACAGTCTGCACAAACACCCGTGAGTGCGCCTTGGGTTCAGCCTTTTCCTCGCCACAGCCGCTCAACAGCGCCAGTAGGCCAAGACCAACAATACAGGTGGAAATACGACCGCCCATGCAGGCTCCTTTTGCGTGATGCCGACTTGCCAGTGTTTATGCGACTGTGAGCTTAGTTCAGGGTTCCACCGATGCATGCTTTCTGCTTGTCGTGAGCGGGCTTGCCCCACTGCCATCCGGTTAAGGGCAAGACGTACCCTGTGGCGAGGGAGCTTGCTCCCGTTGGACTGCGAAGCAGTCCCAAAAGGTTATGATCCTTGTGCAGGCCGTTAGGGCCTCGCGCGGGGCAAGCCCGCTCACTACAGGTCGGTGACCGATGCTCAAGACCCTCGCGGTGGCCAATTACCGCTCGATCAACAAATTGGTGGTGCCCCTGGACCGGCTGAACCTGGTCACCGGCCCCAACGGCAGCGGCAAGTCCAACTTGTACCGCGCCCTGCGCCTGCTGGCGGAAACCGCCCAAGGCGGGGTGATCAATGCACTGGCCCGTGAGGGCGGGCTGGACTCCACCTTCTGGGCCGGCCCGGAAACCATCAGCCGGCGTATGCGCAACGGTGAGGTGCCGGTCGAGGCCGTGGTGCACCAGGGCGTGAAGCGCTTGCGCCTGGGGTTTGCCGGGGAGGATTTCAGCTACGCCATCTCACTGGGGCTGCCCGAACCGAGCCGGTCGTTTTTCTCCCTGGACCCTGAGGTGAAGAAAGAATGCATCTGGGCGGGCCAGATCTACCGCCCGGCCAGCCTGCTGGTGCAGCGCTCAGGGCCGATGGTGCGTGCCCGTGACGGTCGCAACTGGGATGTACTGGCCCAGCACACGCCCAACTACCACAGCCTGTTCGACCAGGTCGGCAGCCTGCGCGGCTCGCCGGAAGTGCTGCTGCTGCGCGAAAGCATTCGTGGCTGGCGCTTTTACGATCACTTTCGCAGCGATGTCGATGCGCCGGTACGCCAGCCACAACTGGGCACCCGCACGCCGGTGCTGCACCACGACGGCCGCGACCTGGCGGCGGCGTTGCAGACCATTCGCGAGATCGGCGACCCCGAGGCGCTGCAGCGGGCAGTCAGCGACGCATTCCCCGGCGCACGCCTGAACATTGAACCGTTACAGGGCGGACGCTTCGCGATTGAGTTCTATCAGGAGGGCTTGCTGCGGCCACTGTCAGCGGCGGAATTGTCCGACGGCACCTTGCGTTACCTGCTGCTGATCGCAGCGCTGCTCACGCCTCGGCCACCCACCATGATGGTGCTGAACGAACCGGAGACCAGCCTGCATCCGGACCTGCTACCCGCGTTGGCGCGCTTGATCATCCAAGCCTCCCAGCAGTGCCAAGTGTGGGTGGTGTCACACGCCAGCCGGTTGATTGCGGCGTTGCAGCAGGACCAGGCGTGTAATTCGATTGTGTTGGAGAAGGTGATGGGAGAAACCCGGATCGTGGGCCAGGGGATTTTGGATGCGCCGGCTTGGCATTGGCCGGAATAGGGGGTGACTGGGGGACTCATCGGGGCAAGCCCCCTCCCACACTTGAATGTATTCACAGATCAATAATGTGGGAGGGGCTTGCCCCCGATAGCGGTATCAACCCTGCCACTTCCCGCCTTCAACAATCACACTCTCAGGCTGGGTGTCATCGCTCAGCTCTTTACGCACATATTGGTCGTACAGCTTGAGCAAAAACTTTTCCTCACCCAACTTCGCCAACTCGGCATTCACCCAGTCACGCAGTTCGACGTTGCCCTTTTTCACCGCTGGCGCAATCGGCGCTTCATCACCGAGTTTTTCTTCCAGCACGCGGTAGCCCGGGTTCTGCTTGGCCCAGCTGAACAGCACCAGATTGTCCTGAGCGTAGGCATCACCCCGTCCAGCCGACAGCGCCTGCAACGACTCGGAGTTCTTCTCGAACTTGAGCAGTTTCCAGTCCGGGTGGTTCTTAGTCAGCCAGATATCAGCCGTGGTGCCGGTGGTCACGATGGTGGTGCGGGTGGCCAGGTCATCCAGGCTTTTCACCGAGCTGTCCTGAGGCACCAGGGCCTGTACCGCAACTTTCAAGTTGGGGTTGGTAAAGTCCACCGCTTCCTTGCGCTCCGGCGTCACCGTCATGTTGGCGAGGATCAAGTCGACCTTGTCGCTTTGCAGGAACGGAATACGGCTGGCCGGCTCGACGGCGACAAACTCAACCTTGTTTTCATCGCCCAGCAGGTCCTTGGCGAATCGGCGGCCGATGTCGGTATCGAAGCCGACATAGCGGCCTGCTTCGTTGACGAAGCCGAACGGTGGCTTATCGGTGAAGACGCCGACAATCAGCTTGTCCCGCGCCTTGATCTTGTCGATGTAGCTCACGGCGGCAGCCGTAGGTTTGGTGGGCTCTTCAGCCCTCTTATCGCAGCCGGCCAGCAGGGCGACGGCCAACAGTGGCAGCAGTAACTTTTTCATATCAGCTCCAGTTCCTGGGTCTTTTTGGGCAGTGTTGAAACAAAGGAAAACTTCTCCAGGAACTGCTGCGCGCGTGCGGTTTGCGGGTTCTTAAAGAATGCTTCGGGGGTGTTGTGTTCAAGGATGCGACCGGCCTCCATGAACACCACACGGTCGGCGACGGCGCGGGCGAAGGCCATTTCGTGGGTGACGATCAACAGGGTCATGCCATCGCGGGCCAGGCCCTGGATCACTTCCAGCACTTCCTTGACCATCTCCGGGTCGAGGGCGGCGGTGACTTCGTCAAACAGCATGACCTGGGGGTTCATGCACAACGAGCGGACGATGGCGATGCGTTGCTGCTGGCCGCCGGACAGCTGACGCGGGAAGGCGTCGCGCTTATCGGCCAGGCCTACGCGATCGAGCAGTTTTTCTGCCTGTTCACGGGCTTCACGGGGGTCACGTTTTTGTACTTTCAAGGGGCCAAGCAAGATGTTATCGAGCACGCTCATGTGCGGGAACAAGTGGTAGCTCTGGAACACCATGCCCACGTCCTGGCGCACCTGGCGCCAATCGGTGCTGTTGTCCAACAGCTCTTTGCCGGCGAAACGCAGGCTGCCGCTGTGTGCGACTTCCAGGCCATTGAGGCAACGCAGCAAAGTGCTTTTGCCGCAGCCGCTGGGGCCGAGGATCACCACCACTTCGCCGCTTTGCACGCTCAGGTCGATGCCCTTGAGCACCTGCTGGTCGCCGAAAAATTTGTTGAAACCCTGGAACTCGATCAACGCACTCATGTTTGGGCCCAGCGCCGTTCCAGCACCTTGGAGGCGGCCGACAACGGGTAGCAGATAAAGAAGAAAAACAGGAACAGCACGCCGTAGATCAACACGGACTCATAGGTGCGCTCGATGATTTGCTGACCGACCTTAATCACGTCCACCACGCCGATCAGCACCGCCAGGGAGCTGGTCTTGATGATGCGCGTGTAGACGTTGATGGTCGGTGGCGTCATGCGTTTGAGGGCCTGGGGCAGCAGCACGTAGCCGTACAGTTGCGGGTCGGACAGCCCAATCGACAACCCCGCTTCACGCTGGCCACGGGGCAGCGAATGCAACGCACCGCGCACCACTTCGCCAACCTCGCTGGCGCCCCACAACGACAACACCAGCACGGCGCACCAGAAACTCGGGATGCTCAGGCCAAAGAAAATCGGCAGGCCGAAAAACAGCAGGTACAGCCACACCAGCACCGGAATCGCGCGGAACAACTCCAGGTACACCCGTAGCACAGCGTTGATCAGCCGGTTGTTCAAGGTGCGCAGCACGCCATACAGCACGCCGCCGACAGTACTGAAGGCGATGCTCAAAAACGAAATCGACAGGGTCTGCGCAGCGCCCTTGCCCAGTTGCGGCAACGACACCCACAACAACTCAAGACCCGAACTGGCCATGCTGGAGCCTCCTTTCCAGGCGGCTGAGCAGCAGCGACAGTGGCAGGAACAGCAGCACGCAAATCAGCGTCAGCACGGCAAGCATTTCGTAAGTCTTGTAGTAAAGGGCGATGTAGCTTTTGGTGGTGTAGAGAATCTCCGGCACCGCCACGGCGGAGACCACGGTGGTCTCCTTGAGCAGGAAGATGAAATTGGCGAACAGCGCCGGCAAGCTGAGAATGCAGGCCTGGGGCAGGATCACGTGGCGCAGCAGCTGCCAGTCGGACAGGCCGATGGACTTGCCCGACTCGATCTGCGCCAGCGGCACCGCTTCCACACCGGCGCGCAGCACTTCGGTGAGGTAGGCGCCGCCAAGGAACGTCATGGTGATGATTGCCGCCCAGAACCCGGAAATATTGAAGCCCAGGGCCGGTAGCGCGAAGTACACGAAAAACAGTTGGATCAGCAGCGGCGTGTTGCGCGCCAGCTCCACATATAGCGCCACCAGGCGCGACAGGTACGGCGTGCGAAACACCAGCAGCGCCGCGTTGATCAGCGCCACCAGCAAGGAGGTGACAATGGCGATCAAGCCCACTTGCAGCGTCACCCCCACGGCCTTTAGAAACGCCGGCAAGGTGCTGAGGATAAAAGCGAAATCGAAGGTCATTTCTAGTCCATGACGCCGCAGGGGTAATGCGGCGAGCGCCGTCCGATCCAGCGTGGGTAACGCCGGGTAGCGCGAACTTTAAAGGTATAAAAAGTAAAATTTAAATACCTAAATAGCATATTCATATCACCCAAAAAGATAACCGTCGAATTCGCGGGTTTGGCAGGTGACAGCTATGGTTGGGGGGTCTGTATTTCGAGGGATTGAATAATGAACCCAACAACACCAATCGATCCAAAGGAACTGGTGAAGTGGCTGGTGGCATTGCACCGGGCGATCAATAGCTGTAGTGGCTTGCAATCGAAAACAGCCGTGCTCGCAATCAGCGCAATTTTCGGCTCAGATTAACTGCGACTGTCGGAGCCGTCTGGCTCAGATTAATTGCGAGCGAGCCTGCATTCAGCCGCATCGGCTTGCATTCCATCGTCTCCGGCTCACATTAACTGCAGCTGGTCGGTTCGAGGTTGTAAGCCGGAACCGCCGAATTTTCTGTCAGACAATTAACATGGCTTGTCTAGTGCTCGGTCGATGCGTTCCTGCATCACCTGGATGACTTCTTCTTGGGTATACAACTTGCCGTTGGGGTAGTCGGCCTCATGGAGAGTTCTCTCGATCTCGCGGGTCATCCGCTCATACTTCTTCTGGCCACAGCATTTGCTCCCTGCGCAACGACGCCTGCCCATAGCGAAAAAATATAAGAAACTGTCATTTCTTACAGGTGCGGGTAAAAATAAAGTCCTCTAACCTCTCTCATGCATATGCAATAAAGCAAAATGAATAGATCAACAAAGCCTATGCGTTTTTTATTGCACTATGCAAACTAAAACACACGCATTGACAAACAACACTGATCGCATTTGCTGCGAAAAAAATAATGGAGAAACTAATATGGCAGTTACAAGTATTAAACTAAACTACTGTTCCTCACCAGGAAGTGCTGTAATTTCCGGCACCGTTAACCGGCCGCACGACCCAGTTTACGCATGTATTACAGGTAGCGGGGGGCTTCTGGGGTCCACTATGGCTGATGCGGCGGGGAATTTCATTCTTAACATTTCTGCTCCACCAAATACGTATAGCGCCCAACTAACAGATGTGCCAGGCGGTAGCGGGACTTGGAGTACCCCTATCATAATTACTACTCAATAACGACATCATCCGATTATATGGAGTGTTGACTTAGTTTGATGGCCGCCTTGCGGTTTATACCAGCCAGTTAAGCTGGCTGGTTTTTATTTGCGGTCATAATGCATAAGGCATAAAGCCCCCCTGACTTCAATACATAAGTGTAGCGGCTTGCAATCGAAAACAGCCGTTCTCGCAATCGGCGCAGTTTTCGGCTCACATTAACTGCAACTGACCGGTCTTCGGCCCGAATCAAATCGGCAGCCCTGCGGCCAGCATTTTGTCACGCAGTTCAGCGGCTCGGGCCGGATCAAGCGCGTTGCTGAACAGCGCTTTGATCTCGGTGGGCGTGGCGTCGAACTGCTTGAATTTGCAACGGCGTGCGCAGCTTGGTGGCGAGTAGCTCAATTGCTTCCTCGGTCAGAATCGATTCAGCCTCGACCTTGTCCTCCGTGCAGGTTTCCAGCAGCCAGTGAATGTACTCACGCTGACTGCCGGCGATGCCGTCGAGCAAGAAGATGTCAGTGCGGTAGCCGATTTCCTCCATCGTTCGGCGACGCAGGTCGTTACGCAGTTTGGGATGCCCGGCCAGCACCACCGATAGCCGGCCGTCGCCGTCCTCGACCAGCTCCATCAAGCGCTTGAGCCCTGTTAGGGTATGCCCGTTGAGGTCATGGGCCTCATCCACGAACAGGGCCACCGGGCGCTTGTTCTTCCTCACCAGTTCGCGCAAGTCACGCTCACGCTTTTCGGCCTGGGTCAGAATGCGCACCTGCTTTTCGGTAGACAAGTCGTAGGAGCGCAGCGATGAAGGTGGCCAGCTTGATGCTGAGTTTCTCGATGGCTAGGGATTTGGAGACGGTGATTTTCTTCTCCGCCTCCATCACCTGTTGAAGTCGTCGCAGCATCACAGTTTTGCCGCTGCCAATGACACCACAGAGTGCAATCAGGCGGCGTTCGGGCTCGCGGGCAAAGCGGCAGAATTGTTCCCAGGTACGCATCTCACGAATGCCTTCATCGGTCAGATTGAACTGCCAGTCCTCAATTCGTGAATGCGCTCGCTGCGATGGCTCTGCACATTGTAGGTGCGCACCAGGTAACGCATCAGCCATTCGTTGGCCCGCGCTTGTGGAAGTGATACAGCGTCTCATGGGCTTCCTTGACGGTGCGAAATGGCCGTTCAACCTTGCCCTTTGAGCGAGCAGTTGTAAGTGTTCCATCCTTGCCGGCGGGAATATGTGTCTGCCACTTGATGCCCAGTGCCTGCATGACGTTCTGGAAAACGCGGCGCTTGGCCACCCGGCCATTGCCCAGGTAGATCATCTTCGGGCGGCCTTGGAACGGAAAGTTGGAGTAGGCACTTCGGCACGGTGAGCCGCATGGGGTTTATGGATAAGGTTCAACGCCCGGTACACGGTGCTGGGAGACACGCCACACAACTCCGCTATCGCGGCCACCTGGGTAGCTCGCTCCGGCTTTTCTTCGGCAAACGGTCGAGCCGCTGCCGCAACTGCGTCAGCGATTCGTCAGGGATGGCGCTATGCCGCCCGCTGGGCATTGCGCTCGGCCTCGGTCAGATAGTTGTAGAGCGTCGAAAGTCCGATTCCCATCAAACGGCAGATCTCTGCCACGGTGTGTTTTCGCTCGCGGTACAGGCGCAAAGTCAGTTCTTGCTTGGCGGGTCGAGCCTTTTCTTACGCCCGCCCTTACGCCCGCGTGCTCGTGCTGCTGACAACCCCCGCTTGGGTGCGCTCACGAATCAAGTTGCGTTCGAACTCGGCCAGGGCACCGAACAGCTGAAATATCAAACGTCCAGCACTCGAAGCGGTGTCGATGCTTTCTTGCAAGCTGACGCTAGCGGCGTCCAACTGCCCGACCAACCGGATCAAATCCTTCAGCGAGCGACCAAGACGATACAGACGCCAAAGCACTAAGGTATCTCCTCGGCGTAGCGTGGTCAGCAAGGCAGTCAAACCTACTCGCTCGGCTTTGGCACCGCTGGCGGTGTCTTCGAACACGCGCTCACAGCCTGCTTTCTCCAATGCATCGCGTTGCAGATCGAGGAGTTGGTCGTCGGTTGAGACACGGACATATCCAATCAGCATGGTTTCGTCCATATATTCAATGAAAATTCGGTGTAGTCGGATATTGAAAATTGGAAGCTGTTACTGGATACAGATAATGCGGCGTCCGGAGCGGACGATCTCATCTCAACCTGATGCCCAACAAACCTACGTTTGACGGACAGGGTCGGCAGAACTAGAGTATCACTAGGTATTACTCTGTAATAGGAAGCCAACTATGGCCACGTCTCTCAAGATTGATGACACCCTAAAAGGTCGCGTCCAGCACCTCGCCAGCCAGCGCCGCCGCTCGTCCCACTGGATCATGCTCGAAGCCATCCAGCAATATGTCGAGCGTGAGGAAGCCCGCGAGAGCTTCAAGCAGGAAGCCTTGGCATCCTGGGCGGCCTATCAGGAAACCGGTCGGCACCTGACCGGCCAGGAAGTGCGTACCTGGTTGAACACCTGGGGCACCGAAGACGAAAAGGCGGTGCCTGAGTGCCGCAAGTAATCGTCACCGAAGACGCGGCGCAAGGATTGGAGCGATGCCGACAGTTCTTGGCCGCAAAGGCGCCGGAAGCCGCGAAGCGGGCCGGTCAGGCCATCGAACGGCAATTCTTGCTACTGGAAACAGCCCCCGACATTGGTCGGCCATTCCCTGAAATGCCAGAGCTGCGCGAGTTGGTGATTGCTTTCGGGGATTCTGGCTATGTGGCCCTGTATCACCACGAGCCGACCGCTGATGCGGTGTATGTCCTGGCATTCCGACACCAAAAAGAGGCGGGAAACTGATGAGCATAAACGAATTCCGCCAACTGGCCGCGAGGATAGATCAGCAGATGCTGCAACTCGCCGTCGAAGGTGTCATCGAGGCGTAGGCCGTCATCAATCGCATGATGGGACACGTGCATCAAATTTGGGTCAGTACGTCCGACCAGCAGCTCATGGCGCTGTCCCACGAGCTCCCTGGGTTCTACCGCTACGCCCGTATCATGGAAGAAGCATCCGAAGCCTAACGCAACAAGCCATCGCGGCCCTATCACGGCATGGCCGAGTTCTCCGAACAGCATAAGCAAATGGGGGCTCAACTGCTGACAATGGCAGCCACGCTGAAGCGCGGCTATCAGGCACTTCATGCGGGCGAGAACCTGCAAGTTCTCCAGCCACATATCAAGGATCTGGAAAGATTGCATGGGCAATGGCTGTCTGACTTGGACAACTTCAAGACCTCCCTACGTGAGCAGGGAGCAGAACCCAAGGTGCTGGACTACGCGAACGAAGCATTCGGACGATGGGTGGAGCGCATCAAGCAGCTTGCCAGTTGAATAGCCTCTGTCACCAGCAATGCAAAAGTGACCTCTTGGGCTGCCTGAGGGGGAGGATGTTCAGTTGCAGTTAATGTGAGCCGGAGACGATGGAATGCAAGCCGATGTCGCTGAATGCAAGCTCGCTCGCAATTAATCTGAGCCGAAAACTGCGCTGATTGCGAGCACGGTTGTTTTCGATTGCAAGCCGCTACAAATAGCAGAGCCCTGTAAAACACCGAAATATCCGCTGTGAGATGAAGATCAAATGTGGGAGGGGGCTTGCCCCGGTACAAACCGGGGACATCGTTTACATTTCTAACCGGGGACATGGTTTACAGGTTAATACGCATGATCAGGAGGT
>NZ_FPCE01000024.1:0-57660 GCF_900116845.1 Pseudomonas sp. OV546
AGAAGTCTCGAAACCATGCTCCACGCCGGGGATATCGAGCAGCAACGAAGACAGGTAGGTCATAAAGCAGGTCCTATCGATGGCAATCCCGGGTACTGGCATATCATCCGTAATAGGGATGGGTCAAGCTCGCAGGAGCCCTGCTGGACGTTTACGCTCACAGCCTAAGCTGCTTGATATGACCGTCCGCTCCTGGCCGTTAGCCGCCACTCTAGTGAGTCCCCTCAAACGAGGCTACGCACAGGGGGTAAGTTGTAGCAAGCGCCCCCCATGCACGCTTGGCAAAATGCTTAAGTCCTGCAAGCGGCGTCGCGGATAACCCCGGAAACGCGAGCCAGCGTCGTATTCAGGGTGGCGGGCCACCCTGGCCGTGCAGGGTCCTGCTTAAAATAGTGGCTGTATTCCTTCAAGAAAGACTGAAACACCGAGCCCTTGACGTGGCGGCTGAAGGCGGATTCATCTTTGTAGATTTCCACGAAGGTCACCTCCGTTTGCTGCGCCAATGGAATTGCTGGTAACGGTGGTTCGATAGGATTGTTGTCAGCGTCCAAGGGGGCGGGGGCTTGCAAGTGAACCATGTACATCCAGGTGTCGGGCTCTTTTTCCCTGACTCTCTCGGCCAAGCCGTCCAGCGCTTTTTTCAGGTCGAGTGGGCATCCATCCAGCAGTTCCCAGCGAGATATCAATGTGATCATCATTGCGTCCTTTTCAGTCATGCCAAAGGTTGAATCCATTCAAAGGAAGGTGCGCCATTTCTTCCCTGGGGATCGTTTGCGATAGGCGTTGCTACCATGGTCAGCGCGGTAGCAGTCATGTCGTGCATGCTGTTCAAAATGGCGGTGTACATTGCGCCCGCGGCGCCATTCAACGCTTCAGCAATTTGATAGAGCATGAGTGAGTAAAGGCGATTGAATTGCTCATTAAGTGCCGACATTGCTGGATCGAGCGCATAATCTGTTGACTTCGGATTGCTCAGGATCGGATAGACCTCGTTGTAGTCCACTTCGAAGGCTTGGCCGGTGGGTGCCTGATGAGGATTGTCGCCAGCCTGGTAGTGGCGACCGAACTGAATTTCCCGAAACCGGAAGAAGTGGGATACCTCATTTGGCTGGCTAAAATACTGTTGGTCATCGTCATATACGTTATGGCGGCTGCCTTCACCTTGAGTGACGATCACTTGAATGGCGCGCCGAGCCGATGCCAAGTCGGTGATGACGATGGGGCTTCCGCCTCCGCCCCAATAGTAGTCGAGTCCCAATTGGTGCTCGACGTTGCCACTGAACACAGCCGTCGGCCCATAGGTCTTGCACAGCGTCTCAAGCTTGTTGGAGAGCGCCTCGTAAAATTCACCGATCGTGTAGCCGGGCACATCGATCTGCTGGACGGCCGTGAGCTCGGGATGTTCGCCCCAGCCTTCAGGCAGCTCGATCTGGGTAAAGGTTTCGATGTTGGCCGGGCTGAAAGGGCCGAGGTTGGCCTCGAACTCCCTGTCCTTGAAACGCTTGCCGTTGAACGCCAGTGCCAATGGAAATGACGGGACATTGTCAGCCGTGAAACATGCTCTGCCACCGATAGCAGAGAGCAGATTGCCGGCCAGAGACAAATGCAGCATTTCCTCCATCATCACACCGCGCAGGATGTTAGCGGGCACTCGATTCTTCCCAGGCTTGATACTGATCAGGGGGGTCATATAAAGCGGGATGGTGGATAGTTCCAAGGTCATGGCGGTATGCAGCCACTTGCTCAGCTCTTGTTTTTCCTGTTCCAACGTACTCATGTGATGTGCCCTCGCATTGTCATGGGTGTGCCGGAGCTGCCAGGTGTTCGCCCAACCGTAGCGCCAGTGCCGTAAGCGTCAATGTCGGGTTGATTGCGCCAGTATTTGGGAAGGCTGCGTTGGAGCAGATATAAACGTTGTCGACACCGAAAACCTTGAGGTCTTTATCGATGACACCCTCTTGCTCTGTCCCTGCCATCCGGCAGGTGCAGGCGGAATGATCGGCTCGCCAGGAAATGGAGGGCGGCCCGGCGAGGGTTGCGCCCATCGACTCAAAGATGTTTCCCACATGGGCGCTTATTTGCTGCATCCGTGTGTTGAAGTCCGCGGACTGCGAGTAGTCCACGATGGTTTCCTGCAGGCCCATGCGGTTGCGGATATCCAGATTCGAGACTCTGTTGCTGTATTCACTCGGGATCTCGACCATGCCGTGAATCTGCACTTGGGTTGGACCTTGAACTGCTTTCTCAATGTCCTGGCGCAGCATGCCGTTCTGCATCATTTGGGTGACACTCGACGGCTTGTTGTTGACCAGCGTGGCGAACGAACTCGGCGGGTTTATCAGTATAAATTTACCCGCGGCCTGCTCCTGCGGGCTATCGAAATAACGGCTGCACAATGTTGGGAAGTCCATCTCGGGCTGCAACCGGTTGGGATTGTCTTTGAGAGTGCCGGTGAACACGAAGTAGGGGTGGGTCACGAAATATCGGCCTACCAGGTCATGATCGTTGCCGATACCCAGGGGCCAATATGTCGAGCATGAACGCAGCAGCAGCTTCGGCGACTCGATCGCGCCGCCGGCCACAATTACCGTGTTGGCTTCAACCGTAAGGAACTCGCCGCTCATTTTATTCAGGTAGATGACACCGCTGGCATGCTGTCGAGACGACATGGTGATTTGCTCCACCACGCAGTTGTCCATGATGCACAGGTTCGGAAAATTTCCCCATGCCGTCATGTCGCCCAAGAAGTTGGGCGCTGCGTAACGCGCACCGAAAGGACAATACTTGCAGGTGCCTGTGGTTTTGCAGGGCGCGTGGCGGGACGTGGTGTTGGTGATGCCATGGCGGGCAATCGGCACATTGGCGCTGCTCATTCCCAAGGCGGTCATGGCCTGGTAGACGGGCTGGTCCTCAAGCGTGTAAGGAAAGGCAGGGAACGGGTAGGGGGCCGAGCGGGGCGGGTCTTGGTCGGTTGAGTCTCCTGAAACGCCAATGTAGCACTCTGCCTGGTTGTAGAAGGGCTCAAGGTCGGTGTAGGTAATCGGCCAGTCGGCACCTTGGCCGGTGTTGCTCTTTAGTCGGAAATCTTCTGCTTTGAGCCGGAAGGACCAGCCTCCCCAATGGATGGTAGAACCTCCATAAGTCATGACCCTGGCTCCCGCCAGTGGGACGACGGTCGCGCCAACACTTAGGTTCTCGCCTGGAGCGTCACGCTGCGGGTAATCCAGGTCATTGTATTTGTAATAGGGCAGCTTCGTGTAAGAGCTGCCCGAAACCATGAAGTCATCCCACAGGGCCTGGTCTTGCATCTTCACCCGGGTGCCAGCTTCAAGGATTAGGATTTCCCGGTTGGGATCGGCTTCCAGCATTCGGTTGGCTATCGCTGCGGCCGCTACGCCAGAGCCTATGATCAAGACGTCGGTATTCATTGTGCGCCCTCCTGCCCGGTCCGGTAGGGGACAGGCTCACCCGGGATGAAGGCGCCGGCAATGTAGCCGGGGTAATTGATAGCCCCTGTGAATGCCTTGAATCCGCCCTGCGAGACTTGGAAAGCAATGAACTCGTTAGATACCTTCTGCCGTACCAGGCTCAACGGCGTCTGTGGCGGCGCTTGGTTGGCTGCTGTGTCGGTGAATAGCATCTTGTAAGCCGCCGCCTCGCCCAAACGTTCGACTAACTCATCCAGCGTCTGGTTGGCTTGAATATAAAAGCTTCTGTACTCGGGGTGCAGTCGCATACGGTTGTCCATGAATACGAACAGCCGTGATTTAAAGTTCTGCGGGTTATCCAGATTGTCCCAGAAATGGCAAATATGTTCGAAGAGGTCGAACATCGCCTCGTATACCTCTGGGGGTAGCGGCTCGGCGCTCAGGTTGGCCGGATGGTTGATCTGTTGCTGGTACATACGTCACTTCCTCCATGGAAAATCGTCGCATAGCCCGCAGCAAGCCATCAGTTGCCTCTCTAACGCCGACGGGCCCCAGTCAGATGGTCGCAGCTTGTCAGGCAGCAGGTTGTGTTACGGTCAGCGTGTAGTTGTAATTATTTTCGCCGACTTGCTGCGGGCTGCTGATTTGGCAAGCCAATCCAGATTCGCGACCTAACGTGATGTACGGCACCCACGAGCCCGGCTCAGAGCCGGAATTGATGACGCAGTTGACCTCGGGATTTTCAGTCAGGTAAAGCGTAAAAAACACGTTGCCGTCGTTGTCCCATAAGCCTGTGCTCACGGGCCCGGCAGTGGCGGGAGTGAATACGGTAATTTGCCCGCCGTAGCTGGCGCCACCGTCATCACTGGCAAAGGACACACCCAACGCAAGGCTGCTGGATAGAGTGAAATTACAGGTGAGGTTTGAGGTGCTGGTCATGATTCGCTCCTTGAATTCAATACGTGGCGTGACCCGATGAAACAGGTGGGTTGGTCCAGTATAGTGGCAATTCGCCAAGCGCCAGTCGAAGTCCAGAATTAATTGGATCCTGTTAAATTACTTGGCTCCGACCCTGTCCGGGTGACGGCGATATCAGTCCCCGCAGGCGGAGCACGCGCGCGCAACGCGCCCTCCGAACCGCAGTGTTCCATTTTGATCAAGTTACGTAGCAGCGTCGCTGAACGCTCTATCTGCTGGGCGTTGTGCTACTTATTACGTGGTCGAGAAGCTATACATGTCGTTCTGATGGATTGGGTTGCGGTGATCTGTAAAAATAATTCTGAGCGTGAATCAATCGAGCGCTCCTCACTCCGCAGACGCAATCTTAATAAGCTCATCAAACCGTAAACTTACCTATTTGCCGCTGTAGCACGGCTCCGAGTTCTGCCAAGTCATTACTTGAACTGGCAGTTCTCTCGCACGACAAAGCTGAATCATCCGCAATATTACGAACTGAAGTAACACTGCGGTTAATTTCTTCTGCCACGCAACTTTGTTCCTCACCGGCGGTTGCGATTTGCCTGACCATCTGCTGGATGTTGTCAATCATCCCCACGATGGTTTCAACCGAACTCCCGGTGTTTGAAACTTGTATGACGGTTTCATCAGTCAAACCGCGACAGACTTCCATCATCCCAGCAGCTTCTTCGGCTATTTTTTGCAGATTGGCGGTCAGAG
Source organism: Pseudomonas sp. OV546 (assembly GCF_900116845.1). Lineage (NCBI taxonomy): Bacteria > Pseudomonadati > Pseudomonadota > Gammaproteobacteria > Pseudomonadales > Pseudomonadaceae > Pseudomonas > Pseudomonas sp. OV546. The sequence continues at coordinate 5,106 of NZ_FPCE01000024.1, forward strand.
CTCCAATTTCCAGGGTTGCGCCCTGAGTCCGTTTGGCAAGCGTTCTCACCTCATCTGCTACCACCGCAAACCCTCGACCCGCATCGCCCGCCCTCGCAGCTTCGATGGCCGCATTCAGCGCCAATAAGTTGGTTTGATCTGCGACTGAAGTTATAACTTGCAATACCCCACCTATATTTAGGCTCTCTATTTTGAGTTGTGCCATAGCGGCTGCAGATTTCGACACCTCAGAGGCCAGACGTTTGATTTGGGCTATTGCGTCTTTTGCCATGGTGCCGCCGGTCTGCGCGTGAAGGTTAGCGTTGAGTGCCGCATGGGCTGCTTCTTCGGAGTTGCGCGCAACTTCAAGGGTGGTTGCTACCATTTCGTGGATCGCGGTGGCGACTTGGTCGATTTCAATTCTCTGATTTCCTACGCCGATGCGGGTTTGCTCTGTCGCAGCGGAAAGGTCAACGGCGGCATCAGAAATAACGGCCGATGACGTATTAACTTGACTAATAAGCAGGCTCAGGCGTGACTGCATTTCACCTAAGGAGGACAGCACACTACCGGCCACTGACATTTTCGCTTCAAGAATCGGGCGCAAGTCACCACTGGCGACGCGCTGAGCGATGGTGGACAAGACAGTCGGCTCTGCACCAAGAGCACGTGATAAACCACGAACTATCAGAGTGGTCAGTACGACCCCTATGGTAATTGCCAGTGCACAGAAGAACATCAGGAAGTTACGGGTGTTTTTATATTCGTTTTGCGAGTCACTGATGCTAGCCTGCGCGAGGCTTGAGTTAAAGCTCTTGTAATTAATAACGCTGGTTACAAGTTTCTTTAAAAGTGGCAAGCATTCACTGTTCATCATATCAATAGCCGCTTTATCATTGCCACTCATGGCTAACCGCGTGATCTCTAAAGCGACAGGGCCATAAATTTTCTCAATTTTCTCGATCTCAGCCACTAAACTCCGAGCGTTGTTACCCTCGGCGGATGGAGGTAACACATTGACGCCCGCTACCAGTTCCGACAAAAGCTTTTTAACTTTTTGATGTTCGGTATTTATGGCATCCGCCTCAGCCTGTCGTTCCACTGCAGAGGTGATCAGTACAAGGTTGCGTGCTGAAATAGCACGTTGTTGCGCAGCGAGCAATAAATCGTTCATCAGCCCCATGCGCTTATCCAAACCATCAACATAATTTGAGAAGCGTAGATTTGATTCATTCAAACTAATGACAGAAAATGTAGAGATCATAAACGTAATCACTACCATTAAGCCAAAGCCCAACAGCAATCTTGTCCGCACCGACCATGAATTTAACATGCTGAGTCTCCAAGAGATTTTTAGTATTCTTATGGTGCAGCCAAGAATATGGCGCATTGGGACTATGGGCTGCTGGATGGCAATAGTTCAAGTGTTAAATGGCGTTGTGATACTAAAGTGCTAAATCGCAACTCTAGCAGCCCAATCGAATTGCCTGCACTGTCTGTGCATATCTATTTGAGTGGCTTTTTATTTCTGGCTGGATATTTACTTCAAAGTCATACGCAAAACAAGAAGTGCTCTATACTTAACTCACTTTAATTTTGTCGAGCCCTATAATGAGCTTTATGCTCAAGTTCATGACAGATCGCTTTTGGCCGAAAGCAGTCCATCAGAAAAACTCATATTGATCATCATCGGGCTTGCCCGCCGCTCCTATCACTACGGGCCTGAAACTATCGCGAAGTGCGCACCCGATATCCTCAGGGCCGCCATTCCAAAGGCTGAGTCGTTCTGGAACGCAGCGCGTTCGATCACCGACCTGCCTGGCGCTTTCGAGCTTGTCAGGCAGCATCTGTCGACAGGCGGGCTGGGTTTCTACAACTACACGCAGCATCCGCTTGCCTACGCCTTTGTATTGGCCATGAACGGCAAGCCCGACGCGGCTGAAGAGGAGCTCCGACGCTATCATGCGCGTCTTTCAGAGGCCGCCCAGAGGAAGCTTCGTAAGCTGTTCGTGGAGGCCGGCGGTTATCCTGGTCAGTGATGAGCACGGCCAGGTTCGAGGGTGTCGATGTAAAACAACCGGCCCCGCGCTAGTCGTCGATTAACGCTTCAGGGCCTCACACTGGTTACGTAAGTCGCTGTCTCGAATATTCCCGCAGCTTTGACCGTTGATCGTGGCATTGCAGTAAGCGCGTTGATTGTCGTCACTGATGTTGCCGCAACTTTGCCCGTTCATTTCAGCATTGCAGGTGGCCCGCAGGTTATCGTCGCGGATGTTGCCGCAGCTTTGTCCGTTGATTTTGGCATTGCAATAGGCGCGTTGATTGTCGTCACTAATGTTGCCGCAACTTTGCCCGTTCATTTCAGCATTGCAGGTGGCCCGCAGGTTATCGTCGCGAATGTTGCTGCAGCTTTGTCCGTTGATTTTGGCATTGCAATAGGCGCGTTGATTGTCGTCACTGATGTTGCCGCAACCGGCGTAGGCGTACCCACTCAACATCAATAGCAACGCAAATATGACTCTCATCGTTCTCTCCATAGCGGGCAGGAAATAGCTTGGCCGCTGACTGATCCAAAAAAGATCGTGATGCATCAGTGAGCCGGTCAGGTTTTCAACTGGTTGAATAGCTGTTGCAGAAACACATCACCTGCCGCTGATTCTGAAAGTAAATAGTGCCCAAACCAAATATCCCAGCCAGCGGCGAGGCTAAACTCAGCGCAATGGAAACTTGGGTGAATTGTCGTGTCAAGGCCGACGACGGGCGATCCCACCTGTCGGAACCCATGGTGTTTGACTAAGGTGTCGACCAGCGAAAGCCAATAAGCGTCAGGCAATTCGTTGAGGCCCAGGGTTAGATGACCATTGGCTGCGGTGTGAAGAGCTGGGTGCATGGCGGACCCTTCAATCTGCTGTCGATATTGATCACGCGTTCCCAAGCCTACTGCTGCACCGTCCAGACCGCCAATTCATACCCATCCAGGTCCGTAAAGTGAAACCGACTTCCACCCGGGAACGTAAACGTCTCGCGTGTGATAACGGCACCCAGGGCTTTGAGTCTCTGTTGCGTATCATCGAGATCATCCGCATACAAAATCACCAGCGGTCCCCCCGGTCTAACGGGCTCCCCGGTGGTGAAGCCTCCGCTCAGGCGGCCGTCGCTGAATTCGGTGTAACTGGGGCCATAGTCGACGAATGTCCAGCCGAATGCGCCGCCGTAGAAGGCTTTGCTACGGGCAATATCGCCCACGTTGAATTCGATGTTGTCGATTTGTCGGTCTTTGCCGCGAATACTCATGCCTGTCTCCTTGGCTGATGTTCGGAGTCGCGAGTGTAACGTAAGCAAACGCCGTCATGAACGTGAGCGTCCGGGTGCGCCCAAAATGCCTATGATGCAGTCGGAAACAGAATCAAGGGAGGAAATACAGTGGCGTTTGATGAGGTGCTTGACCGGCTGCGCAGTGGTTCATAGCCGGCCTTTCAGAAAGCGCTGATCATGATCCGGATGTGGCAACAGGCAGCTGTCGTACTTCCCAAAAAGTCGATAGCGATTGCGCGCCACGCGGTCGTAAGCCCAATCCCGCAGCCCGCGCGGGATAAAGCGCAACAGCAGCAATGCACGCCACGTGGCAGGCAGTTGCGCAATGATTTCGAACACCGCGTCTGAACGCACCCAATAGTGACGGTCGCGAATGACCGCCAGGGTGTCGAACTGATCCAGGGGCAAACCCGCCCAGGCCAGCAACGCCTGGCCCTCGGGAGATTGCACTGCCGCCAACCGTACGCGCCGCGGGTGGTCATGGCGAATCAGGAACCTTGCCCAACCGTTGCACAGCTTGCACACGCCGTCGAACAACACCACGGTCTCGCCGGGGTTGAGCAAAGGCGCCGGGGCAGGGCGGGTTTGGCAGACTGGCATCGGCGTGGGTCCAGACGGGTCGGATGGCTGTCGATCATACCTGTCTTGGGGAACTGCTGTGCGGCGGCACTGCTGGCATTTTCTGCGCCTGACCCACCGCTATCGCCGCCTCGCGCCTATAGGTATGAACCTAACGCGACAGCGACAGTGCCGCACCTTTCTCCTCCGTGCCTACGTCGTGCAGGGAAATCCTCGACGTTTCCGGCAACGCCAAACCACCCGCCAGTGCGAGCAACGCCACCGCTATCAGATAAAACGCCGGTGACAGGTTGCTGCCCGTGGTGCTGATCAGCCACGTCGCTATCAGCGGCGCGGTACCGCCGAAGATCGTGTACGCCATGTTGTAAGTGATTGCCGAGGCGGTGTACCGCGTGCGTGTCGGGAAGGTCTCCGACAGCAGCGCTGCCGTGACCACGCCACACAACACGGCGCCCACCGCCAGCAACATGACGCCGACAATGGACGCTGCAAACGAGCCGGAACTGGCCATCAAGAACGATGGGTACACCACCACCATCAACAACACGCACGCGGTCATCACCGTGACCCGACGCCCCACCCGGTCCGAATACAACCCCGCCAGCGGGCAAATCGCCGCAGCGAAGATCAGCGCGATCAGCGACACCAGCAACGCCATCGCCCGACTCAGCCCGCCTGCCACTTGCAGATAGGTCGCGAAGTAGGTGGTGAACATATAAAACGACAGCGCCGTCAGTGACACAAAAGCGCCCAGGCAGCAGATCGCCGCACCATGGTTGCGCAAGGTTTCCTTGAGTGGCGAGTGGGCGACCGCATGCTCCTGCTTCACAGCCTGGAAGGCCGGCGTCTCATCCAGCTTCCAGCGCAGATAAAGCCCTACCAGCCCGAGCGGTGCGGCGATCAGGAACGGCAGGCGCCAGCCCCAGTTGCCCATCGCCTCGGCCGATAACGATGCTTCAAGGGCGTACGCCACCACGGCGGCGGCGGCGAAGGCGGAAAATGTCGACAAGGGCACGAAGCTGCCGTACCAGGCGCGCTTGTCACTGGGTGCGTGTTCCATCAGGTACGCACAGGCCCCGGCATATTCGCCCCCGGCGGAGAAGCCTTGGGCGCAACGGATCAGCGACAACAGAATCGGCGCCGCGACACCGATGGCGGCGTAGGTGGGGAGCAGGCCGATCAAGGTGGTGGCGCCGGCCATCAGCAGGATCGTCATGGCCAGGGTACGTTTGCGCCCGATGCGGTCGCCGAGCATGCCGAAGAAAATCCCGCCCAAGGGCCGGAAGGCGAAGGCGACGGCGAACACCGCGAAGGTTTTGAGCAACGCCGCACTGGCGTCGCCGCTGGGGAAGAATTGTTGGGCGATAGTGGTGGCGAGGAAACCGTAGACGGCGAAGTCAAACCACTCGACGAAGTTACCGATGCCGGCGGCGATGATGACCTTGCGCAGGGTTTGGGGGCTTACCTGTTCGGTGGAGGGGCTCGTCATGGGGAAGGCCTCGGAAGGGGTCGGGGATGCTGGATTATCCGGGGAAGGCGGGTGGGCGGCCGGGCTCAAAAGAGTCGTCCGCATAGCCAGTAGCGACTGGGTGGGAGTGAAGGAGCAGGAATTGGGCCAGGTCAGGCGGGGATTTATCGCTAGCGGGCAGATTTGCGGTAAGTCAGCAGCACAATCCCGGTCACCACGATGACGCCGCCGAGCATCTGCCCGGCGTTGAGCATTTGATCGAGCACGATCCAGCCCATCAACAACGTCGCCAGCGGCTCAATGTTCATGACCGGCGCATTGCGCGGCATGTCCAGGCGTGGGACCGACATGAACAGCACGATAAAACCGGTGCCATACAGCACCACTAACGTCGCGAGCGCCAGCCAGCCGGTACTGCTTGCCGGTGGGTTCAGGCCGCCCGGAAGGGCACCGCTGAGGCCCGCGAGGTTGACGCTGCTGAACACGATGAAGATCGTCAGCAGGCTGCGCACTGAGCCGCGAACCTGGGACAACTTGTGATCGGTGATCCACAGCGCGCAGGCGAACACGAAGGCGGCGCAGAATGCCAGGCTGACGCCGATCAGCCATTGCGGGCCGATCTCGGCACTGCTTGAGAGGCGGCCGGGTACGTCCAGGACAAACACCAGGCCGATCAGAATCAAGCCCATCAGCAAGGCGGTGCGCGCCGTCGGGCGTGGGCCGCCGAATGCCCAGGTGAGCAGGGCGAGCAAGATCGGGAACACGTTGCCCACCAGCAACGCCAGCGCCACCGGCACGCGGGCGACGGCGGAGTAGAGGCACAGGCTTTGGGTGGCGATAAGCAGTCCCAGCAGCACTTGCCAGCACCATGCCCCGGCCGGCAGGCGCAGGTTTTGGCGTTGCCACAGCACCAGCACGGCCAGCACCAGCAAGGTGCCGCCCGAACGCATCAGAATAGCCAGCAACACACCGGCGCCATCATCGAAGGCTACGCGCGCCGCAATGTGGTTGCCGGCGAAGGCACAGCCCATGCACAGCAGAATCAACACGGCGATGGGGCGGGAGAAGGGGGCGGGTGTGGTTTGCGTGGTGGCAGCGGCAGTCATGATGAGGCTCGAGCATTGGGCACCATCGTCGAGGATGGCGATTTATTTTTAGGTTGTCGTACAACTTGAGAGTGGGATTTGTAGCGCGTTTGAGACGAAGGAGCAAGGGCATGCGTTTATATAACGGCTACCACTCTGAGTTTTTTCGGTTCGCCGAGCGTTTTCATTGAAGGATGATTTTCGGCCCATGGCGAGCATTCACCCTGCTTTCGTCGGTGGTTGTCGTATGTCTACGGGCCAGACCACCCACCCTCGGCGATTAATCAGTCCTAACCCCTCAGAACAAGCGACATGTCGGAATAGTGATCACACATGAAGTCGACGAATGCGCGAACCTTCGGCGCCGCAAGCCGCCTGGAGGTGTGTAAGACCCAAAGCGCCGGCTCTACACCCGATACCGTTCCCCACTGAACCAATTCACCGCGGGCAAGCTGATTCCAGGCGATGGACTGTGGGATGAGCGCCGCACCGCCACCGGCGACAGCGGCATCGCGGACCATCAACAGCGAAGAGAACTGCATGGTCGGCACCGGCTCCAAGACCAACTGCCCGCCGTCAAGACGCCAGTGGGTGGGCTGGAAAGTCGACGTCACGATCGCGGGCACGGATCGGATCGCGCCGGGCATCGGCTTGAGCAGTTCAGGCGCCGCCACCACGATCAGCCGGTCCTTGGCGAAGCACCGTCCGACCAGGCTGCTGTCCGGGCTGGGGTTGATTCGAATGGCGACATCAAATTGTTCCTCCACCAAGTCCACCCGTCGATCTTCCGACACCACCTCGATAAACACCTCCGGATAGGCCGCACAGAACTCGGCGCCGATACGCCCCATCGCCAGCTGCGAGAACAGAATCGGGGCCGCGACCCGTAGACGTCCGCGCGGTGTTGAAACGCCTTCGCGTGCGGCGGTCATGGCGTCGGTCACTTCACTCAGCGGGCCTTCAGTTCGAGACATCAGCGCCTCACCGGCTTCGGTGAGTTTCAGGCCACGTGCGCTGCGCTCGATCAGCCTCACGCCCAGTTGTTCTTCAAGGTCGCTGATTCGGCGCGACAAGGTGGCTTTGGAAATACCGCTCGCGCGGCTGGCCTTGCCCAGCCCCGAATGGGTGGCGACGAGGGTGAAATCAATCAGCGCGTTCAGGTTCATGGGTGTTCCATATGTGAAACGAGGTGTCTGGATTTTGTGGTCTTCGTTTTGGAAGTGCAACGAATTACTGTCTCGTCATCGGGACACGCCATGAGGCATTTCCAATGAGCAGTCTCCAACGGTGTTGGCGCAGGACGACGTCGTCGGCTTCTCCGATATCCCGATGCACTCGCACGCAATCGCACCGTTTCACGGACGGGCAAGGTTGTTGCGGATTTCACTCGCTGATCCACTCTAAACCCACTGCAGGAGTTACAAACATGAGCATTCTGGTTATTGGCGCCACGGGCACCCTTGGTTCACTGATCACTCAAGGTCTGGCTGGCGCGGGCGCCGAGGTCAAAGCCCTTGTGCGCCAAGCGGGCAAGCGGGAGTTTCCGGCCGGCGTCACTGACGTTGTCGCAGACCTCACTGACGTCGTGTCGATGCGCATTGCGCTCGCGTCGGTGCGTACCCTGTTCCTGCTCAATGCCGTGACGCCCGACGAGGTCACTCAAGCCCTGATCACGCTGAACCTGGCGCGTGAGGCGGGTATCGAACGCATCGTTTATTTGTCGGTGATTCATGCCGACACATTCACCAACGTCCCGCACTTCACCGGCAAGCATACGGTTGAGCGCATGATCGAGCGCTTTGACATGCCTGTAACGGTCTTGCGTCCGGCTTACTTCATGCAAAACGACCGCCTGGTGCAACAGGCTATTCAGGCCTACTCGGTATACCCGATGCCGATCGGCTCGGCGGGCGTGTCGATGATTGACGCGCGCGATATCGCTGATGTCGCGGTCGCAGAGCTGTTGCGGCGCGACACAGCGCCCTCGGCGCTGGCTCGTGTAACGCTGGAGTTGGTTGGGCCGCAGGCGCTCACCGGTGCCTCCGTGGCGAAGACCTGGAGTGCGGCGCTAGGCCGCGAGATCGCCTACGGCGGGGATGACTTGGCCGCGTTCGAAGCACAGCTGGCTTCTTACGGCCCCAGCTGGCTGGCGTATGACATGCGCCTGATGATGGCGGGTATCCAGACCTTTGGCATGCACGCCGTTGAAGGCACGGTCGAAATGCTTGAGGCCCTCATTGGGCACCCGTTGCGCACCTACGAAGACTTCGTGCGCGAGGTCGTTGCCGAGGGTTGAGCCGCGCTAAAAATCATGGATGAAACCGTCGCCCAAGCGCATCCAACCGCACCGCAATCGGCGGCAACCGCTCACTGCTTCTGGCCAGGGTTTCGACATCGTCGGCGGTGTTTTGCGCAATGCTTTGCACCGACTGCAGCCGGCCGACAATCTCCAGGTTTGCCGAGGTTTGCTCGCGTGTGGTGGTCACGATCCGGCCATTCAGGTCGTCGATGTGCGCGATGTCATTGCCCACCGCGCGCAACATTTCGACCGCTACCTGGCTGTCTTCCACGCACCGCTCCACGCCTTGGCGGCTGTCGTGCATGGCTTCGACGGCTTGGCGGCTGCCGTGCTGCAAACCCTCGATGATGGTTTTGATTTCCTGGGTGGACACCGCTGTGCGTTGCGCCAGGCTGCGGACTTCGTCGGCGACCACCGCAAAACCACGGCCTTGCTCGCCGGCACGGGCGGCCTCGATGGCAGCGTTGAGGGCGAGCAGGTTGGTTTGGTTGGCGATGCTGCTGATGACTTCGAGCACAGTGCCGATCTGCTCGGCCTGCACGGCCAGGCCTTGTACCGTCTCATGCGTGCCGTTGAGGCGTGAGGCCAACTGGGTGATTTCCTGCTGGGCACGGCCCACGCTTTCCTGGCCGCGCAGGATCTGTTGGCTGGCCTTGCCGGCGTGATCCACCGCTTGCTCCACGTGCACGGCGATGTGGCCCATGGCGTCTTCCATGCGCTGCATCGAGCCGGTCATCTGGGTGATTTCCGCCAATTGGTGCCGTGCGCCTTTTTCCAGGGTGCCGCTGGCGCTGGCCAGTTCCTGGCCGAGTTGGCCGAGGCCATGGGAGTCACGGGCGACGCCGTCGATCAGGCCGGTAAGCTGCTGCAGGAAGTGGTCGAAACGCTTGGCGAGGGAGACGTGCACCTTGCCCGCGTCACCTTCGGCGGTTTCGACCGTCAGCTGGGAAGTAACCGCCAGCATTTTTTCCAGCATCTCCTGGCTCTCGACCGCTTCAGCCTGGCTGTGCACGGCCAGGTAGAGAAGGGCGACGGTTTCCATCACGACATAGAACGCATGGACAAACACCATGGCCCAACCGCCGTGATGATCCATCACAAATACCGGGAAGCCTTGATGTTGCAGCGCATGGAACACCACGTGGTGCACGGCGATCGTGGCCGCTGCGACCAGGATCGGCAGCCAGTCGCGATAAAACGTCAGCACGGCCAACAGTGCGAAGATCCCGAAGTGCGCTTCGATCACGCCCTGCGCCTGGTTGATGTGCAGCGCCGCCATGACCATCAAGCCCGCGCCGAGGGCGCAACGCATCACACGGGTGCCACCGATGGCGCGGTAGAGCGCGGTCAGCACCACGCTGGTGCCGCCGCCGACGATGGCCGCTTGAATCAACGTGTCATGCCAGAACGCCAGGCCCAGTGAGAACAGGAACATCAGCCAGATCAGCGCCAGCATGATGCGGTCGGCCTTGCGGTAGTGCTCGAAAAAACGCGTGCGGATGGGCATTCACACTTACTCCATGTGGTCTGGCCGAAACAAAACGAGGGGCAGGGTGGCGCGAATTGGGTGTGCTTGGTTTTTATTGGATTGAGCGATGCAAAACGGTTATCGGCAACAGGAGCAGGGACTTGAGGAGGGAGTTGAGGAGCGGCTACCCGGGTGGGTAGCCGTTTATCGGGCTGTGATCAGAAGCTGTATTTGGCGGTCAGCATCATGTTGCGCGGGTTGCCGTATGCGTCACCGCCATAGCTCACGGAGTTGGCGATGGTCGAGTAGTAACGGCGATCAAAGATATTGTTGGCGTTGACCTGCAGGTCGAGGTGGTCGTTGACCCTGTAGCCGGCCATCAGGTCGGTGACGGCGTAGGCGCCTTGCTTGAGACGGTAGCTGCCGCCATTGGCCAACTCGAGGTCGTTGTACATCCGGCTTTGCCAAGAGAGGTTACCGCCTACGCGGAGTTTTTCCAGGGGACCCTGGAAGCGATAGCTGGTGGTCAGTTTGAACAGGTGCTCGGGGGTGTCGGTGTCGAACTGCTTGTTGACGTTCTGGGGGTTCGCTTCGTCCTTGATGGTGTGTGTACGGGCGTAGGTGTAGCCACCGCCGACCTGCCAATTCTCGGTGAGCGCGCCTTGCAGTTCGAAGTCGATACCCTGGCTGCGGATCTCGCCCGAGGCGTTACTGCAGGAGGCTTGTGGGCAGTTTGCAACGACTACCTCCACGGCACGGTTTTCCTGGTCGACGCGGAACAGCGCGACACTCGCATTCAGCGCGCCACCGAGGTATTCGCCCTTGATGCCAACCTCATAGTTCTTGCCGACGATCGGCTTGACCGGGGTACCGGACGTGTCCTTTGCACTCTGCGGCGTGAAGATGTCGCTGTAGCTGACATACACCGAGTGGTGGTCGTCCAGCTCGTAGATCAGGCCTGCGTAGCGGGTGAGGTTGCGGGTGACCTTATAGTCGCCATCGTTGCTGCCATGGGCGTCGTAGTCATACCAATCCAGACGTCCGCCGAGGATCAGCTTCAACGGGTCGGCCAGGCTCAGGCGTGTGGTCAGGTAGACCCCGTCCTGGGTGGTGACGTCGCGGTCGTTGGTGGTATGGACGAAGTCCGGTTTGCCGGCGGTGAGCGGCCAGTTGAGGTTGTACGGGCTGTAGTTGTGGGTGGTCATGTCGTAGATGCGCCGGCTGGCGCCCACCACCAGTTCGTGAGTACGTCCAAACGCTTGGAAGGGGCCGCTGGCAAAGGCGTCGACGCCGGCCTGGTTTTCGTCGTAGGACGCTTGGTAGACCGTGCGAGCCAGGGTGTTGCTGACCCAGCGTGACTGGTAGGAACCCGAGAACAACGCGTTCTGCTCAGCGTAGTTGGCGTTGACCTGCAGGCTCCAGTCGTTGGCCAGGCGTTGACGCAGTTCGGCGAATACCGTGTTGATTTCCTGGTCCTTGTTTTCCCAAGGGGTGCCGGGGTTGTAGGACCGCGAATAGTTCAGGTGATGGCCATCCTGGCCGACCATCGACGCGCCCCAGAAGTAATTGGTTTTGTCTTTCTGATTGGAGAAACCGAGGGTCAGGGTGGTGTCCTCGCTCAGGTCAGCTTCGGTGACGGCATAGAACAGGCCGTGATATTCCTCGGCGTTGTCGATGAAACTGTTGGCGTCCCGGTAAGAGGTGACGACGCGGCCGCGCCATGTGCTGCTGTCATTAAGCGGGCTGGAGGCGTCGAGCTCGCCACGGTAGTCGTCCCAGCTGCCGGCGGCGCCGGTCAGGGTGACTTTCTGCTCGTCCAGCGGGCGCTTGCGGACCAGGTTGATGGCGGCGGAAGGGTTACCCGCGCCGGTCACCAGGCCGGTGGCGCCGCGTACCACTTCGACGCGATCGAACATCGCCAGGTTCGGCTGGGCGCCCACCGAAACGCCGTTATAGCCGGTCGGGATGCCGTCGTACATCAGGTTGTCGATGTCAAAACCGCGTGCAGTGTAGGACTGCCGGCCAGGGCCGTTGGAGAAGTTCAGGAACAACCCCGGCGTGGCCTTGACCACGTCGTTGATGCTGGTCATCGCCTGGTCGTCCATACGCTGGCGCGTAATCACGGTGACGGCCTGCGGGGTTTCACGCATGGTTAATGGCAGTTTGGTCGCGGTTTTCATTGCGCCGGTGGTGTAGGACTGCGTGCCTTCGGTGGTTTGGCCCAGTTGCTCTTCGCCGGAGATTTGCGTTGCACCCAGTTCAAGGGTGGTGGCCGGCGCTTCGGTCTCGGCCGCGAAGGCCGCGTGTGAAGCAGCAAGACAGACTGCCAACGCCATCAAACTGGGTGAAAAACCTTTGCCGCCGTGTTGTTGCACAGACATGGAACTGACTCTCCCCGAATGCCGTCCCTGGCGAATAATAAAGATGTTGATAATTATTCGCATCAGTTTGTCAGATTGAGTCTGTAGGAAAAAGCCTTAGGGGAGAATTAGTTAACGAATTTTTCACATCTGGGTGGCGGCATTTAGCCACACCGCACCCCCTGTATGACCCTCATTCACGCTTTGAAATGGCCACGCGACTCGTCGCCTTGACCTCCCTCAGCGCCAGGCTCGACTGAATTGACGCAATCCCTAACTGGCGCCGCAACACGCTCTCGACAAACTCGCTGTAGCTGTCCAGATCCTCCGCCAGCACCTGCAACAGGTAATCGGCATCGCCGGTGATCTTATGGCACGACAACACCTGCGGCAGCTCCCTCATCACCGCCTCGAAGGCGTCGGGCGCATGGTCGGTATGGATCGCGAAACGCACATGCACGAAAGCCAGGATATCCAGCCCGAGCATCTTGCGATCCAGGTTGGCCTGGTAGTCCTTGATCACGCCTTCTTCTTCCAGGCGTTTGCGGCGGCGCCAGCAGGGTGTGAGGCTCAGGGATAGCCGCTCACTCAATTGCGCGTTGGAAATACTGGCGTCTGCTTGCAGCAGGGCGAGGATGGCGAGATCGGTGTCATCAAGAACGACCTGTTTGGTTTTATTTTTCATATAGGGCAATCACAAGGGTAAAAACACCCGATAAAACTACCAGTGGCAGAAGTAAAAGCAAAGAAAGCCCGGCGTCGCCAGAACAAAATAGACCCTGTCTTTTACTGGCGGATGCCCACACATGTTGACTGTATTTAGTGAAGACCACCGTTTGCACCATGGCACCGAACTGAAGGACGGCGTGCTCAAGCCCTCGTTCGAGCAACCAAGCCGTGCCGACACCGTGCGTGACCGCGTCAGGCAGGTTGGCCTCGGCGATATCATCACGCCACGCCGCTTTGACCGGGGCTGTTACGTCGCCGCCCACAGCGAACGCTACGTCACGTTCCTTGAAACCGCCTGGGATGAATGGACCGCCACCGGCCGCAGTCATGACGCATTGCCCCTGGTGTGGCCAGTACGCGACCTGGCCAACGAACGGGTGCCGGACTTCATTGACGGCAAGCTGGGGTTCTTCGCCATGGACGCCGGTTCCCCGATCACCAGCACCACCTGGGAGGCGGTCAAGACCAGCGCGGACATCGCCCTGACCGGCCTGGCGCTGCTTGATGAGGGCCACTACAGCGCCTTCGCCCTGTGTCGCCCACCGGGCCATCACGCGGCCCGCGAATACATGGGCGGTTACTGCTACCTCAACAACGCCGCCATTGCCGCGCAGCACGCCATCACCCAAGGCGCCAAGCGCGTGGCCGTGTTGGATGTGGATTTTCACCATGGCAACGGCACGCAGAATATTTTCTACGACCGTCCGGACGTGATGTTCATCTCCCTGCACGGCGAACCGGCAGTGTCCTACCCGTATTTTTCCGGTGCCCGTGATGAGCGCGGCGCAGGTGCGGGGGAGGGCTTCAACCTGAATTACCCGTTGCCGAAAAACACCACCTGGGCCCACTACCAAACCGCCCTGATCGACGCTTGCCAGCAACTGCGCCGTTTTGCGCCCGAAGTGCTGGTGATCTCCCTTGGCGTCGACACCTTCAAGGACGACCCCATCAGCCATTTCCTTCTCGACAGCCAGGACTTCCTCGGCATGGGCGAAATCATCGCCAGCGTCGGCGTGCCCACGCTGTTCGTGATGGAAGGCGGCTACATGGTCGATGAGATCGGCATCAATGCCGTCAACGTGCTGCACGGTTTCGAAAGCAAATCCCAATAACAACACCCTGTCGTCTTTTCTTCTGCCAAAACTCAAAAACATAACAAGAGGTTTTGTGATGAAAACATCCACGTCCGGGCTTTATGAAAAGCCTGCGTTGCAACGCACCCTGAACAACCGCCATATCCAGTTGATGGCCATGGGCGGTGCGATCGGCACCGGCCTGTTCATGGGCTCCGGCAAGATCATCGCGCTGTCCGGCACCTCGATCATCCTGATCTACATGATCATCGGGCTGTTCGTGTATTTCGTGATGCGCGCCATGGGCGAGCTGCTGCTCTCCAACCTCAACTTCAAGAGCTTCGCCGACTTTGCCGGTGCGTACCTGGGGCCGCGTGCGGCGTTCTTTCTGGGCTGGTCGTACTGGCTGAGCTGGAGCGTGGCCGTGGTGGGGGATGCGGTGGTCGTGGGCGGGTTCTTCCAGTACTGGTTTCCCCATGTGCCGGCCTGGATGCCCGCCGTGGGCATGCTGCTCACGCTGTTCGCGTTGAACGTATTGACGGTCAAGCTGTTTGGCGAAGTGGAGTTCTGGTTCGCGATCATCAAGATCATCGCCGTGGTGACCTTGATCGGCGTCAGTGTGGTGCTGATTGCCAGCTCGTTTGTCTCGCCCACCGGCGTTACCGCGTCGCTGACCCATTTGCTGGATAAACAGGCGGCGTTTCCCAATGGCCTGTTCGGCTTTTTTGCCGGGTTCCAGATGGCGATCTTTTCCTTCGCCGGCACCGAGCTGATCGGCACCGCCGCCGCCGAAACCCGTGCACCGGAGCGCACCTTACCGAAGGCGATCAACTCGATCCCGTTGCGTATCATCCTGTTCTACGTGCTGGCCCTGGCGTGCATCATCGCGGTGACTTCATGGCAGCAGGTCTCGCCAAGCAAGAGTCCGTTTGTGGAGTTGTTCCTGGTGGCAGGCTTCCCCGCCGCCGCGGGCATCGTCAATTTCGTGGTACTCACCTCGGCGGCATCCTCGGCCAACAGCGGGGTGTTTTCCGCCAGCCGCATGTTGTTCGGGTTGGCCGACCTGGGCGACGCACCGGGGATCTTCCGGCGCCTGTCGAGCAGCAGCGTGCCGTTTATCAGCCTGGCATTTACCACCTTGCTGATGCTCTTGGGGCTGGTGTTGCTGTTTGTGGTGCCGGAGGTGATGACCGCTTTCACCATCGTGTCGACGGTGTCGGCGATCCTGGTGATCTTTACCTGGTCGACCATCCTCGCGTCCTACATCGCCTACCGCAAAAAACGCCCGGACCTGCACGCCAAATCCCTCTACAAGATGCCCGGTGGTGTGCCGATGGCCTGGTTTTCCCTGGCGTTTCTGCTGTTTGTACTCGGCCTGCTGGCGTTGCGGCCGGACACACGCCTGGCGCTGTATGTAATGCCGGCCTGGTTCATCTGGCTGGGAATTGCCTACCAGCTCTCGCGCTATCGGGGCGCCCATTGGATGAAGGCTGCCGACTCGGTCACAGGTGACCCGCGCCAATGATCGCCTTGGCAAGCACCTCGGGCCTTTGCGCGTGGGCCGATACACTCCAGCGTGGGGCAGGGCGCTACTGCCAGGACTGAACGGTGTAGACGAGTGGGGAGCCTACGTAAGCACGATCTCATACGGCTCGCGCATTCTTTCCAGCAACACCTGAGCCAGCATCGGTGGCAGGCCGATCTCCGGATCACCGGCCAATTGGCTGGCGTAGGCATGGGCGGCATGGAGTTTGCGCGCCACGCTCCAGGTGTCCAGGCGCACCTTGCGCGCGCGCTGCCAGGGGATGATCGCCCCTTCGCGGGCAGGCCAGTGCCAGGCCCAGATCGGCAGTTCGTACAGCTGCGCGCCGACCAGGCTGCAGGCCTTGGCGCTGGCACGGCCGACGGCGTCGTGGTCCTCATTGCCGTCATTGCGCCAGGTGCTGAACACCACATCACCCGGTTGCAGGTAGCGCGCAATGAAAGGGCTCAGTTGCGGTTCGCGGGCGGCGAGGGCGTTATCGCAAAAGCCGCCGCGTATCCACTTCAGGCTGTGCAGCGGCATGCCCAGGCGGCGCAGGGCCTCGACACTTTCCTGGGGGCGGATCACGCTGAGGCGGCTGGCTGGCCACACGTTGGAACCTGGATGACTGGCGCTGCCGTCGGTGATGGAGATCAGTTGCAGCGGATGTTCCCGCATGCTGAGTAACTGCAGCAGGCCGCCGCAGGCCAATACTTCGTCGCCGGGATGAGGGGCGATAATCACCACGCGTGCGCCGCGCGGCACCAAAGCGGAAGGGGTAATGGGCGGGATTTGCGCCAGCTGTGGGGCGCTGTTCCAGATTTGAGCAGGGCCGCTACGGCCGTCGCTTAAGGAAGCAAGCTTCATGGGTGTCACATCCTTGTCGGTTGATGCTGGGTCGTGCCCCGTTGACGGGACGACGCTCTTTTATTCACCGCAGACTCCGCCGCGGTGATGGCATGGCACTCCACTCCAGGAATGCCAGCAAGGCGTCCTCAGCATAGACAAGGATTGCCGGGTTTCACATTTTGTAACGTCGTTTTTTTAAGTGGCGTGCATCAGGGTCTTCAAATAGTCGCCGAAACCGCCTTGTGCACGGGCGTCCAGGCGCGCACTGGTGATCACTTGCGGGGTGTGGCTCCACGCGATAGAGGCGCCGCACAACTCAAGGTTGCGCACCAATTGGACATCCTCATGGCACGGCAGGGGGTCGAAACCACCGGCGCGAATATAAGCGCCGGCGCTTACCCCCAGGTTGGCACCGTGGATGTGCCGGTGACCGTCCCGCGCCTCATAGCCTTGGTGATAGCGAATCTGCGCCGCCGGGTCGAAATCTTCACTCCAGGCATCCACCGTCACGGTGCCGCACACCGCGTCCACTCCCAGTGCCAGTTGGGCCACCAGCCAATCGGGCGCCACCCGGCTGTCGGCATCGGTGCAGGAGATCCAGCGCGCACCTTGATTGAGCAGATGACGTGCGCCCACACCCCGCACATGGCCCACATTGCGCGCCTGGGCTTCCAGGCACTGCACCGGGTAGGCCTGTGCAATCGCGGCACTGCCATCGCTGCAACTGTCGAGCACGACCAGGATAGTCACCGCTTCGCCCAACAGGCCAGGGTGGGCGGCGGCGATCAGTGCCGCTTTCAGGCAGTCGCCCAGCAACGCCTCTTCGTTATGTACCGGGATCAGAATGCCGATCATCGCAGGCCCTCAAGGGTAGCGACCGAGGTGCCATCGCAGCTCCACAGGTCGAGCAGAAAGTCATGTTCGTGATAGCTGGCCACCTGCGGCATCGCCAATCGTTGCTGCAGCAAGGCATGCACCTCTTCGGCGGTTTGCGGGCAGCCTGCGATAGGTGGACGCCAATGGCAGGCCAGTAACTGGCCGTCGGCGGTCAACGACGCGCGGGCGCGATCGATCAACCGGCAGAGGTCTTCGGCATCCAGGTAGTAGCACAACTCGCTCAGCACGATCAGCTCGAACCGGCCGGTGGGCCACTGCTCGGGCAAACGGCTCTGCTGCACCTCGGCATGGGGGAAGCCGAGCAAGCGACTGCGCGCAAGGGCCACGGCCGCCGAGGCAGTGTCGCAACACAACAGGCGATCACAGCGGGCGGCCAGCTCGAAACTCAGTTCGCCATTGGCGCAACCCGGTTCAAACACCGAGGCATAGCGAGGCCGCGTGAGCATGGCCAAGGTCATCGCGCGTTTGCGTCGTTCGTACCAGCGCTGGCGAAAGGCCCAGGGGTCGTCGTTTTCGGCGAACAGTTGGTCGAAGTAAGGCGTAGCCACACTCATACGAATACCACTTCAAAGGGTTGCAACAGGCGCTCCACCACATAGGGCGCGAGCACGGGCGCCAGGCCGATCTGCGGGTCGCCTTCCAGTTGGCTGGCGAACGCATGGATGGCGTGGCGCTTACGGGCCACGGCTTCGCAGGTCAGCGGGATCTTGCGCGCGCGGTGCCAGGGCACCAGGCTGTTTTCCGGGGTTGCCCAGTGCCAGGTCCACACCGGCAACTCATACAGGGTGGCGCCTACCGCCTGGGCAGCCTTGGCACTGGCACGGCCGACGGCCTCATGGTCGCAATGGCCGTCTTCGCGCCAGGTGGTGAACACCACATCGGTGGGCTTGAGGTAGCGCTGGATAAACGCGGCGAGTTCCGCTTCGCGAGCGGCCACCTGGCTGTCGGCAAACCCTGCGCGCAGCCATTTCAGGCTGTGCAGTGGCAAGCCGAGGCGATGCAGGGCCTGGGCAGACTCTTGAGGGCGCACCACGCTCAGGCGTTCCACCGACCAGCGGTGCGAACCGGGGTGACTGGCGCTGCCATCGGTCACCGAAATCAGCTGGATCGGCCGGCCCAGCGCCGCCAAACCCTGCATCAACCCGCCGCACCCCAGCACTTCATCATCCGGATGGGGCGCGATGATCACGGCACGATGCCCTTCGGGAACCAATTGTTCGACGCTGATGTGGGGCAGCTCGGCCATTTTCGCTGAGGCCTGCCAGTGATGCAGCGGCGTGCCCTGGCCCACAATCGGGTTGGGTTTCATAACTGCCACCTCCCTGTGGAGTCGCCTGCGACCAATGCTCCGAGGCCTGCCAAGTCGCGCTCGGCATGGCTCTGGCGCATGTACACCGGCAGGTCCGCCATCAATTGGGCAAAATGCGGGTCCTTGCAGAAAGGCCCCGCGCCGACCGCGCGGCCGACGTGGTGTGTCACTTGCTCAACAGTGTCTTCGATGCAGGCACGGGCCTGCTGGGCCAGTTCCCTGGCGTCGGCCTTGGGTGCGCGGTCGATCTGTTCGGCGCTGGCGCGCAGTACGCACGCAGCGCTGTTCAATACGCTGTCGACGGCGCCGAGGTGCGCGAGGGCGTGCGGCTCGGGACGCTTGCTGCAGTGTTCGCGCAAGACTTCCGCCAGCCGTTGCGCCGCGCCGTACCAACAGGCGGCGATACCGATGCCGCCTTGCCAGAAACCGGGGCGGGCGAGGTAGTCACCCGGACCACCAACGGCCAGCCCCCACGCCCCGTCAAACACAATCTCCACACTGCCGGTGGCGGCCATGCCCACCGCGTTCCAGCCCTCGTCAGTGACGGTGATGCCGGGTTGATCCATGTGCACCGCTACCAACTGCTGCCGATCTTCTTCATCCCAGGCGGTCATCAACCCATGGCTCACCACCGCCGCGCCGGAGCACCAGGCTTTACGCCCTTGCACCCTGAGGCGATGACCCTCTTGCAGCACACGCACCTTGGCCGTTGGCGGCTCGGCCGCCCACATGCCCCATGTGCTGCCCAAGGGCGGCAAGGGGCTGTTGAGCTCGGCAATAATCGCCAAGGCATCGGTGTGGCCTTCGAACAGCTTGCACAGGCGCAGGTCATGGCCTGCCACCTGCGCCAAGCGGCTGAACCGCGCCAGTGTCTGGCCGCTGCCCGGCAAGGGCAGTTGGTCCAGGCCTTCCTCCTGAAGCGCCTTCAGGGCCGCGCCCAGGGCTTGCGTGTCCGCATAGCCCCGGTAGCCCTGAAGGAATCCATGCAAAGCCATCTCACACCTCGTCGTCACGCTGCAGTTCGAACAGCAGCAGCGAGCGGCCGGTCACCGCGTACTCGTGATCAAAGTCAAAGCGTTCCTGGCCGCGCACGGCCGGCTCGTTGGTGTCGAGCATGCAGGTCCAGAATTCACCTTGGGGCACCGACGGCAGGCGGAAATTGACCATGTCGTGGTGCGCGTTGACCACCAGCAACAAGGTGGCATCGGCGCCAGGGCGGCGAATGCCGGTCTCTTGGGCGCGGCCATCCATCAGCATGCCCAGGCAGCGGCCGTTGCTGTCTTGCCACTGTTCGGTGGTCATCTCGTTGCCATCCGGCGCCAGCCAGGTGACGTCCTTCACGCCGATGTCTTCGTTGTAGTCGCCCACCAGGAAGCGCCCGCGACGCAGGATCGGGTAGGCCAGGCGCAGCTTGATCAGGCGCTTGACGAACTTGAGCAGCGCCTTGCCGTCTTCGTCCAGGTCCCAGTTGATCCAACCGATCTCGCTGTCCTGGCAGTAGGCGTTGTTATTGCCGTGCTGAGTACGCGCAAATTCGTCACCGGCCACCAGCATCGGCGTGCCTTGGGACAGCAGCAGCGTGGCGAAGAAGTTACGCATCTGACGCAGGCGCAGCGCGTTGATTTCCGGGTCGTCTGTCGGGCCTTCGACACCGTGGTTCCACGACAGGTTGTTGTTGCTACCGTCCTGGTTGTTCTCGTCGTTGGCTTCGTTGTGCTTGTCGTTGTACGACACGAGGTCGTGCAGGGTGAACCCGTCATGGGCGGTGATGAAGTTCACCGAGCTGTAAGGGCGGCGCCCACGGTGGTTGAACATCTCGCCGGAAGCGGTCATGCGGGCGGCAAAGTCGGCCAACTGGCTGTCGTCGCCTTTCCAGAATGCACGCACGGTGTCGCGGAAACGGTCGTTCCATTCCACCCAGCCCGGCGGGAAGTTGCCCACTTGGTATCCGCCGGGGCCGCAGTCCCAGGGCTCGGCAATCATCTTCAACTGGCGCAGTACCGGGTCCTGGCGGCAGGCCACGAGGAAACTGTGGCGCTCGTCAAACCCATCGCGGTAGCGGCCAAGGATGGTCGCCAGGTCGAAGCGGAAACCGTCGACGTGCATCTCGGTCGCCCAGTAACGCAGTGAGTCGGTGACCATTTGCAACACGCACGGGTGGCTCAGGTCCAGGGTGTTACCGGTACCGGAATCATTGATGTAGAAACGCTTGTCATCCGGCATCAGGCGGTAGTACGAAGCGTTGTCGATACCGCGCATCGACAGGGTCGGACCGCGCTCGTTGCCCTCGGCGGTGTGGTTGTAGACCACGTCCAGGATCACTTCGAGCTTGGCTTCGTGCAGGTGCGCGACCATCTCCTTGAACTCAGCAATCTTGCCGCTGGCCAGGTAGCGTGGGTCGGGGGCAAAAAACGCGATGCTGTTGTAACCCCAGTAGTTGGTCATGCCTTTTTCCAGCAGGTGCTGGTCGTTGACAAAGGCGTGCACCGGCAGCAGTTCTACCGACGAAATACCCAGCTGGCGGATGTGCTTGAGCACGTCATCTTCCATCAGCCCGGCGCAGGTGCCGCGCACGGACTCGCCGACGGAAGGGTGACGCATACTGATGCCGCGCAGGTGGGTTTCGTAGATGATCGTACGGTCCCACGGCACCCGTACCGGCTGATCGTTGCCCCAGGTGTGGGCCGGGTCGATCACCTTGCACTTAGGCACGAAGGGCGCGCTGTCGCGTTCGTCGAAGCTCAGGTCGTCATCCGGGTGGCCGATGGTGTAGCCGAACAGCGCCTCGGACCATTTGAGTTCGCCCACCAGCTGTTTGGCATAGGGGTCGATCAGCAATTTGTTGTGGTTGAAACGGTGGCCGTTGGCCGGGTCATACGCACCGTACACGCGGTAGCCGTAAATCAGCCCGGGGTGGGCGTCGGGCAGATAGCCGTGGAAGGTTTCGTCGGTGTATTCCGGTAGTTCGATGCGTTCCAGCTCGACTTCGCCGGAATCATCGAACAGGCACAACTCCACTTTGGTGGCGTTGGCCGAAAACAGTGCAAAGTTGACGCCCAGGCCATCCCAGGTCGCGCCAAGCGGGAAGGGCAAACCTTCACGGATCCGCGACGGCTCGTTGTCCGGCGTCGGTGGGGTTTTGTCGGGTTTGCTCATGGTGTTGCTCCTGCAAAGGTCTTTTTTCAGGCCGAGTGCGGCCGTGCTGACGAAATTTCAGCTGACAATATGGAAAATGAAATCACCCCTTGCCGACGGCACCGGCAAGAGGCTCGGGTTCAAGGCTTAGGCTTTTTCGGCGCTGGTGGTTTCTTCGCCGCCGGTGGTGCTGGCTTACTGGCGGCCGGTGCGGCCGGCTTGGCTTTTGGCGGGGGCTTGGGTGCGCTTGCCTTGGGCTTGGCTGTGGGCTTGGGCTTGCTCGGCGTCAGCGCTTCGGCTTCCGCCAGTTTGCGCGCCATCTCCCAGTGTCGCGCGTCCTCGCCGTGAGGTTTGCCCTCAGACTCCCAGATCTGATGTGCCAGTTCGCGTATGCGTTTGTCTTCAGTACTCATCACAATGCTCCTCGCAGAAAATTTCAGCTTTCTTGATCATCAGGATTGATAAAGACATTGACCGGGAAATCCCCCAGGGCAGTGCTGATCAACAGCTCCTTGTCTGGTGTGACTGCGCCTGTATGAAAAAGTCCCTTCCAGTTTTGAGTTGTCGCGGCGAACGGTAATTTCACCCGTGTATCGCCCCAAACCCGCGCATTGACCTGAGGGTGCACACCGTTTTCAAGCAGCGCGTGCGACCAGCGTGGCACCACCACCAGCACGTATTTGCCCTGATACTCGCGGGCGAAAGCGACCACCCGTTCGGCGTGCGTGCCGACCACTTCCAGCGGTGTATATGCGCCGCTGCGGAACAGTTCGGGATGGGCTTTACGCAAGCCCAGCACCTGAGCAATCAACGCCTGTTTGATGCGCCCGTCGCGCCAGTTGAACAACAGTTCACCGAGGTCCGGCGGAGTATCCAGCGCCTGTTGCCGTGCGTTGAAATCCACCGGGCGGCGGTTGTCCGGGTCCACGAGGCTGAAGTCCCAGAACTCATCGCCCTGGTACAGGTCCGGCACACCCGGTACGGTGATGCGAAGCAAGGATTGCGCCAGGCCATTGAGCGCACCGGCCGGGGCGATCACCTGGGCGGCGTTGCCAATGGCGGTGCGCAGTTCGCGCCCCTCATCAGTGAGCAGCAGCCGCGAGAGGAAGGCTTCGACGCCTTGCTCATACGCTTCGTTGGGCGCGCTCCAGCTGCTTTGCAACTTGGCTTCGCGCAGGGCTTTTTGCTGCCATTGCCACAGGCGTTGCTGGTAACCCTCGAAGTCGGCGTCCTGGTCCAGCGGCCAACTGCCCAGCAGTGCCTGATAGAGGATCAATTCATCGCCGGCCGACGGCGTATTCGCGTCAACCCGCAGCGGCGCGGCGAGGCTGCGCCAATGCTCGACCTGTTCGACGTACCACGGCGCGCACTCACTCAGCACGGCCAGGCGCGCGCGGGTATCTTCGCCGCGCTTGTGGTCGTGGGTGGCGGTGGCCAGCAGGTTGTCGGGGAAGGTCTGCAAACGGTGCTGGTTGACCGCATGGAAGTCGGCCAAGGGCGCACTGAACTGTTCGGTGCTGAAGCCCACGTCGTTGCGCGACAGCAGCACCGCCGAACGATAGAACGCGGTGTCTTCCACCGCTTTCGCGGCGGCGGGCGAGGTCAGTTGCTGGAAGCGCACGCAGGCATGCTTGAGGATCTTGCGCTCACGGCCCACCGGGCGATTGCGCCAGGGCTGGCCGCCGAGCCAATTTTCCAGGTGCTCAAGTACCGGCCAGTCGCCTTCACCCAAGGTCGTGCGCGCGCCGTCCATGGCCTGCTGGAACACCTTGTCGTCGGCGGCGCTACGGCCACGGGCGCTGATGTAGGTGCGGTACACCGGGAAGTGCACGATCAGTTCCTGCAAGGCCCGGCGGATGGCCCCGAGGGTCAGGTCGCGGGTCATCACGTCGTCGCGGGCCACTTGCAGCAGGGCCTGGGCCACGCTTTCAAAGTCACCGCCGAGGGAGCCATTGAGGATCTGCTGGCGTGCCAGCCGCGCTTCCTCGATAAACGCCGCAGGCCGTTCGCTGTGGCGTGTCCACAGCTCGGCCAACGGTTCGAAGCCGTCCGGCTGGTGTTGCAGCAGCGACAACTGGTTCATGAATTCGTAGCCGGTGGTGCCGTCCACTTGCCAGTCTTCACGCAGGGTTTCGCCCTCGCCGAGGATCTTCTCGACGAAGATCGGCAAGTGCCGCTCCGGCACCAGCGAATCCACGCGACGGCGCAGCTTGCGGCAATACCCGCGCGGGTCGGCCAGGCCGTCGATATGGTCGATGCGCAGGCCATCCACCAAGCCTTCGCTGATCAGTTCGAAGATCTTGCCATGGGTGGCTTCGAACACCGCGGTACGCTCCACGCGCAGGCCGCCGAGTTCGTTGACATCGAAGAAGCGCCGCCAGTTGATGTCATCCGCCGCCGTGCGCCAGCTGGCCAGGCGGTAGGCCTGTTGTTCCAGCAGTTGATGCAGGCGCTTGAAGCCTTCGGGCTGGCGCCCGTCGAAGGTGGTCAGCCGCTGCTCGATGGCCGGCAGCACCTCGGTGGCGCGTTCGGCCAGGGCCTGTTTGAGCCACGCCGCCTCGTGGTAGGCGTCTTCCTGATGGGCGAGGGCGGTGAAGCGCTCGGCCAGGGGCTTGAGCGGCGCCTCGGTGCCCAGGATCGCCGCGTAGTCTTTTGGACAGATCGGGAAGCGGTGTTCGTAGTGCTCAACGTAGAACGCGCCGTGGGGGGCGTCGAACTGCAACGTCAGGGTGCCGGCCTGCAGGGCTTCGCCGTAGTCGCTGCCGAGGAACGGCATCAGCAATTGGCCCTTGAGCAGGGGGTCGGGTGAGTGCCATTGAATATCGAAGAACTCGCTGTAGGGGCTCAGTCGCCCCCATTCCAGCAGGTCCAGCCACCAAGGGTTGTCGGCGCCGCCCACGGCCATGTGGTTGGAAACGATATCGAGGATCAGGCCCATCTTGTGTTCACGCAGCGCCGCGACCAGGCGGCGCAGGGCCGGTTCGCCGCCCAGCTCCGGGTTGACGCTGGTGGGGTCTACCACATCGTAGCCGTGCATGGACCCTGCACGGGCGCTGAGCAGAGGCGAGGCATACAGGTGACTGATGCCCAACTGGGCGAAATACGGCACCAGGGGCACCGCATCATCGAGGGTAAAACCTTTATGGAATTGCAGGCGCTGGGTCGCGCGCAGGGGCAGTGCGTTCATCGGTCACGCTCATAGGCTTGGTTGCGCGCGACGGCCAACAGCTCGAGGCGGCGGGCGGCACCGGCATTGTCGAGCAGGCTGGACGCCTCGCCCGGCAGGCGGCGACGCCAATTGGGATGGGTGTCGGTGGTGCCGGGCAGGTTGGCTTGTTCCTCCACCCCGAGGGCGTCCTCCAACGGCAACAGCACCAGGGGCGCGCGGGTGTGGCCGAGGTAGCGCGCACTGGCGTCGATCATATGGTCGGTTTCATTGCGGATTTCTTCGACGAAGTTCTGCGGGTCCTGGCTCAAGGCCTGGCGCAGTGCCTGGCGTTCGCGCAGGCGGTGTTCACTCCATTGCTCCACCGTGGGCGCGTCGATCAGGCCAAGCCGGATGTTCCAGTCGATATCGCGGCTGTGCCACCAACCGTTCAGGGTCGGCAAATCATGGGTGCTGGTGGTGGCCAGGGCGTTGTCCGGCCAGTCGAGGATCGGCGTGAACCGGCCCTCGTGGTTTTGCTCGAACAGCAACACACGCATGCCCAGGACCGAGCGCGCGATGAGTTTTTCACGCAGGCCATCCGGCACCGTGCCCAAGTCTTCACCGAGCACAATGGCCTGGTGACGGTGGGACTCCAGCGCCAACAGCCGCAACAGGTCATCCACCGGGTAATACAGGTAGGCGCCTTCGCGCGGCGAGGCGTCCATGGGGATCACCCACAGGCGTTGCAGGCCCATCACATGGTCGATGCGCAAGCCGCCGGCATGGGCAAAGTTGGCGCGCAGCATTTCGATAAAGGCGCGAAAACCATTGCGCTTGAGACCTTCGGGCGAGAAGGCGGAAATCCCCCAGCCCTGGCCGGCACGGTTGAGAATGTCGGGCGGCGCACCGACGGTCAGGTCTGCCAGCAATTCATCCTGGCGGCTCCAGGCCTGGCTGCCACCGCCGTCGGCGCCCACCGCGAGGTCGGCGATCAAGCCGACGCCCATGCCGCTGCCGCGCGCAGCTTGTTGCGCGCGCTCAAGGCAACGGGCGATCAGCCATTGGCTGAACGCGAAGTAGCCGATCTCATCGCGATTGTCTTCGGCGAACTGCGCCAGTGCCGGGCTCTGCGGGCTGCGCCAGTCTTCGGGCCAGTGGCGCCAGTCGAGTGCTTCACCCGCCGCTGCGCGGGCCGCTTGCACGGCTTCGAAGCGGCAATGGTTTTCCAGCGCCTCGCCACCGGCCTGGCGGAAACTGAGGAAGTCGGCGTGTTGTGGGTGGTGGCCATGACGGAAGTCTTCATAAAGTGCACGCAACAGGCGTTGCTTGGCCTTGGCGGCGGCGGGCCAGTCGATCAGGGTGTGTTGCTCCAGCGCGTGCAGTTCATCCGCCAGGCCGAGGGACTCGATCGCATTGCGCACTTCGCGCTCACCCAGGATGCAGCCCGGGGAGGCGTACAAACTGTTGAGGAACAACCGGCTCGACGGCGAATACGGGCTGTAGCGCCCGGTGTCGGCGCTGAACATGGCATGCATCGGGCTGATGGCCAGGGCATCGGCGCCGCGCTCGGCCGCCGAGCGGGCCAGGTGCTCCAAGGCCAGGGTATCGCCAAAACCGCCGTCGCCCAGGCGGCGCAGGCCATACAGTTGCGCGCTGAGGCCCCAGGCGCGGGCCGGTTGGGTATCGACCGCTTCGGCGACGCTGTAGCAATGCGTGGGGGCGACGGCCAAGGTGAAGACCTGATCGGCGATATGCACTTGGTGATAACCCAGGGCAATGACGCCTGGCAGGACGGCGTCGCCATCGAGCCGCAGTTCCAGGGTGTCGCCGTCTTCCAGGCTGACCCGGCACAGGGTGTCCGGTTCGAAGTAGCGCGCCAGGTCGAGGCCGTCACCACTGTCGATGGTCAGTAAGGGCGGCAGGTGTTTGTCTTGTTGTACCCGCTCCAGTTCAAGCAGGCTGGCGTCGATCTCTGCGTCACTGTCGGCCGGGTGGCCCAGGCCTTTGAGAACGGCGCGCAGGGCGTCGGGTGTTACACGTTGCGGGCGGCCGTTTGCGTCGATCCAATCGACGGCCAGGCCCGCTCGGCTGGCGAGGATTTCCAGGTTCGCTTCACTCAAGGGTGCTCTCCAACAGGGGATAGGGTGACGCGTGCGCTGTACGGCGGCAGGGTTGCGCCGGCGTTGGCAGGCGTTTGAAAAAGGACCGGCTCCGTGGCTGGGTGATCCAGCGGCACGGCGCTCAAGTTGAGGTCGATCCGCAACACACTGCCGTTACCCAGGCGCCAACGGGCGCTGACGGCGTGATCGGCCAGGACCTGAGCGCCCAGCGCGACACTGCCGGGCAGGTGCGGCACGAGATGCCGGTGGCGCAGGCTCAGCAGTTGGCGATAGAGCTGGGTGTGTTCGTTCTCGTCGAAGCTGGGCGTGGTTTGCAAAAAGGTCGGCAGGGCATTGGGATCGGGAATGCGTTCGCGCCGCTCCGGGTCCTGGAACGCGGCGAAATCCTTGAATTCATTGCGTCGACCTTCACGCACCGCCTCGGCCAGCTCGCCATGGTGATCGGTGAAAAACAGGAAAGGCTCGCTGGCGTTGGCCTCATCACCCATGAACATCAGCGGGATCATCGGCGACAGCAGCAGCAGCGCGGTCGCCGCCTTCAAGGCCTGCGGCGAGCAGAGCTGATGCAGGCGCTCGCCCAGGGCACGGTTGCCGATCTGGTCATGGTTTTGCAGGAACGCCACGAACGCGCTCGGTGGCAGGTGCCCACTGGGTTCGCCACGCACATGGCCATGCCGGGTTGTATGGCCTTGGTAGATAAAGCCTTCGCCCAGGCAGCGGGCCAATTTAGCGGTCGGGTCTTGGGCGAAGTCGCTGTAATACGCATCGGTTTCGCCGGTCAACAGCACGTGCAACACATTATGGAAATCATCATTCCACTGCGCGTTGAAATCGTGCTGCAGGAGCCCGGCCTGGTTGAGCTCGTTTTCGAGCATCAGCCAGACATGGCGGCCCGTGTCCACCTGCTCGCGCACGCGGTGGGCCAGCTCCTTGAGAAACTCCGGGTTATCGATGGCGTGTACCGCGTCCAGGCGCAGGCCGTCGAAGCGGTATTCGAGCAACCACATCAATGCGTTATCGAGGAAGAAGTCCCGCACTTCACGCCGGTTGAAATCGATGCCGGCGCCCCATGGCGTGTGCACGTCTTCCTGGAAGAACCCCTTGGCGTATTGGCCCAGGTAATTGCCGTCGGGCCCGAAGTGGTTGTAGACCACGTCGAGAATCACCGCCAAGCCATGTTCGTGGGCGCTGTCGATCAGGTGCTTGAGCTGTTCAGGGGTGCCGTAGGAGGCTTGGGGTGCATAGGGCAGGACCCCGTCGTAGCCCCAGTTGCGATCGCCGGGGAATTGCGCCAACGGCATCAATTCAATCGCGGTAACGCCCAATTCGGCCAGGCGTGGCAGGTGTTTCTCAATGCCGGCATAACCCCCCATGGCACCGACGTGCAGTTCATAGATGACTGCCTCGTGCCAGGGGCGGCCTTGCCAATTGCTGTGACGCCATTGATAGGCGAGGGAGTCGACCACTACGCTCCAACCGTGCACATCCGAGGCCTGGGCCCTGGAGGCGGGATCGGGTACGTCCATTTCCCCATCGATATTGAAGCGGTAGCGCGTGCCCGCCGGGCACGCTATTTCGGTTTCAAACCAGCCTTCTGCCTGGGGCAGCATGGCGACGGACTTGCCGTTTTCCAATTCAACGCTGACATAAAACGCGTCTGGCGCCCACAAGGCGAAACGCGTGTGTTGCGCGTCCAGCATGATTGCGCCGTGGGGCCAGGTTTCCAGAGTCCGTAACGGCATCTATAAAAACCTCCCTTTGATTATTTAGCGGATTTCCCCAGTGCTTTAGCCACCAGTTGCTCATACAGTTCGGCGTAGGGTTCCACGGCCTGGCTCCAGTTGAACGGTTGGGTCATCGCCCGGCAGCGCATGGCGTTGAGCAAGCCAGGGAAGGCAAACACCTTGAACGCGCGGCTCAAGGCTTCTTTGTAGCTGTCGACCGTGGATTCATTGAACAGGAAGCCGGTGACACCGTTTTCAATGGTGTCAGCCAAGCCACCGGTGTTACGTGCGACGGGCAGCGAACCGAAGCGCTGGGCGTACATCTGGCTCAGGCCGCAGGGCTCGTAACGCGACGGCATCAGCAGGAAATCGCTGCCGGCGAACATGCGCCGGGCGTCGGTCTCGTTGAAGCCGATGCGCACGCCGATCTGGCCTGGGAAGCGCAGCGCCAGTTCACGCATGGCGTTTTCTTCTTCAGGCTCACCCCGGCCGATAATCGCGATCTGGCCGCCTTGTTCGACGATAAAGCTGGCAACGGCTTCGGTAAGGTCCAGGCCTTTCTGGAAGACCAGGCGCGAGACCACGGCGAACAGCGGACCCGTCGAGTCGTGGAGGCCGAACAGGTTGCGCACCTGCGCGGCGTTCACCGCCTTGCCTTCCCAATCGCCAATATTGAAGTTGTGCGTCAGGTGGGGGTCGGTGGAGGTTTCCCAGCTGTCTTCGATGCCGTTGGGAATGCCGCTGAGCAAGCCTTGCTGGGTCTTGCTGGCCAAAAAGCCATCCAGGCCGCAGCCGAATTCAGGCGTAGTGATTTCCTGGGCGTAGGTGGCGCTCACGGTGGTGATATGGCTGGAATACGCCATGCCGGCCTTGAGGAACGACATCTTGCCGTAGAACTCCATGCCTTCCTGTTGCAAGGCGTGGGGTGGAATGCCGAGCTCCGGCGTGGAAGCCAGGCTGACGACGCCCTGATACGCCAGGTTATGGATGGTGAACAGGGTCGGGGTGCGTGACCCACGCCAGTGCATATAGGCCGGTGCCAGGCCAGCGGGCCAGTCGTGGGCGTGCACCAGGTCCGGGCACCAGTGGATCTGCGCCAGGTTGGCGGCCATGTCGGCGGCGGCCAGGCCCAGGCGGGCGAAACGAATATGGTTGTCCGGCCAGTCGCGGCCGTTGTTGGCGCCGTAGGGTGTACCTTCACGCTCGTAGAGCTCGGGGCAGATCAGTACATAGATGACCAGGCCGTCCTTGAGGTCCATCCGCCCGATCTTGCACGGCGGCAGCGCAGCGTGGCCGCCCAGCTCACCGATGATATGGATCGGGTTGTCGCTCTCCATTACCTGCGGATAACCAGGGATCAGCACCCGCACATCGTGCAGGTGGGCCATGGCGCGGGGCAGGGCAGCGGACACATCGCCCAGGCCGCCGGTTTTCACCAGATCGGCGAATTCAGAGGTGACAAACAGCACTTTCTTGCGATTGGGATTGTGACTCGGGACCGGCCGCACCGTGTTGAGGTCAACCAAAGAGGTCGACCCGCCAACTGGCTGACTAACACGCTCTCCCTGAATACTTGCAGCGGCACTGATCATAGTTCTCTCCACGTGTTGGTCGGCTAATGGCCCGCTGCCACTAGCTCCGATGACCGCATCCTGCGGCCAGGCGCAAGCGCATAACGCCCTTTGAATAGTTGGGGCAAGGCGTATGCCAGTTGCACGGTTAGCTCAAAAAGAATGGATAGACGGCATCTGGTATGAACCGCATGTGCGCGCCTTACCCTAAACCTGACCTATGGCAGAGTTGTAAAGTTTCGATTTTTTCGCGGGGCTTTTGTTTTGAAACGGACCCATCGGTCATCAGTCTAGGACATATCCTAGAGCCTGTAGGGTTTTCGAGAAGATTTTGTAGGACAAAATACTTTTAACGTTATGCCCTTGTAGTGGGCAAGGTGTTGTAGTGAGCGGGCTTGTCCCGCGTCGGAGTGCGAAGCGCTCCTCATAAGGCGTACTCGGTGCAATGAGTGCCACCGAGGCGTTTGGTTTTGGGGCCGCTTCGCGCCCCAGCGTGGGGCAAGCCCACTCACTACATTGGTGCGTTAGCCGAGGGTGCGAATGGGCGCGCCGTTCGCCCAGGCTTGAATGTCTTCGATCATTTGCGAGTAGAACTGCCGGTAATTCTGCTCGCTCACGTAGCCCACGTGCGGGGTGGCCAGTACCGTTGGCAAGCGGCGGAAGGGATGATCCGCGGGCAGCGGCTCTTGGGCATACACGTCCAGCGCCGCACCGGCCAGGCGGCCGCTTTCGAGGGCCTGCACCAGCGCCTGCTCATCCACTATCGGCCCCCGCGCGGTGTTGACCAGGCGCGCGCTGGGCTTCATCCAGCCCAGCGCTTGCGCGTCCACCAAGCCACGGGTGCGGTCACTGAGCACCAGGTGCACGGTGAGAATGTCCGCCTGTTCGAACAAGGCTTGCTTGCTGACCCACGTCACGCCTGACTCGGCGGCCCGTTCCGGGGTGAGGTTTTCACTCCAGGCAATGACACGCATGCCGAACACCTGGGCAAACTGCGCGACTTTCTGGCCGATACTGCCCAGCCCGAGAATCCCCAGGGTCTTGCCATACAGATCGCCGCCCAGGCCGGTCTGCCAGTGGCCGGCGCGCAGCGAATGGGCTTCAGCCGCCAGGTCACGCGTGGAAGCCATGATCAACGCCCAGGTCAATTCCGGCGCCGCGTGTTTATAGCTGTCGGTGCCACAGACCTGGATACCCAAGGCCTTGGCCGCGGGAATGTCGATCGCGGCGTTGCGCATGCCGCCGGTCACCAGCAATTTAAGCGCGGGCAGGCCTTGCAGCAGGGCTTTGTCGAAGGTAGAGCGCTCACGCATCACACAAATGACCTCGAAGCCCTGCAAGCGCTCGATCATGGTGGCGGTATCCGCCGGGTAATCGTGCAGGAAATGCACCTGGCCCACGGCCGCAAGGACCGACCAATCCACCACGCCACTGGCCACATTCTGCCAATCATCAATGACTGCGATCTGTACCGACATTCACGAGTGCCTCGAAAAAGGTTGGACTAAAGGGCGTTAAGGCCCTGCAACAGTGCCTTGTGAAACTGGGCGGGTTCTTCCATTTGCGGCGCGTGCCCAAGGCCCGGGAATTCCACCAGGGTTGCATGGGGGATCAGCTTGGCCACCTGCTTGCCCAGCACGGCATAATCGCCAAGCGTGGCCTTGACCGCCGGCGGCGCGATGTCTTTGCCGATGGCAGTGTTGTCCGATGTGCCGATCAGCAGCAGCGTGGGCATCTGCAGGTCCTTGAACTCGTAGTACACCGGCTGGGTGAAGATCATGTCGTAAATCAACGCCGAGTTCCATGCCACCTGCGTATGCCCGGGGCCGTTGCTCAGGCCGGCGTACATGTCCACCCACCGCTCATACTCCGGCTTCCAGCGCCCGACATAATAGGTATTGAGTTGGTAGTTGCGAATGCCTTCGGCGCTGACCTTCAGCTCCCGCTCATACCACTGGTCAACGCTGAGCGAGGGCACGCCCAACGCTTTCCAGTCTTCCAGGCCGATCGGGTTGACCATCGCCAGCTGTTCGGTTTGCTCGGGGTACATGAGGGCGTAGCGCGTGGCGAGCATGCCGCCGGTGGAATGGCCGAGGAGGGTGGCCTTTTGAATGCCGAGCTTTTCCAGCAGTTGGTGGGTGTTAAGCGCCAGTTGCTGGAAGCTGTACTGGTAATGATCGGGCTTGCTGGAACTGCAGAATCCGATCTGGTCCGGCGCGATCACCCGGTAGCCGGCGTCGCTCAAGGCCTTGATCGAACCTTCCCAGGTGGCGCCGCAGAAGTTCTTGCCGTGCATCAGCACCACGCTGCGACCGTTGGCCTGACCTTTGGCGGGGACGTCCATATAGCCCATTTGCAAGGACTTGCCCTGGGATTGAAACGCGAAATGCTTGAGCGGATAGGGGTATTCGAAGCCTTGCAGTTCGGGACCGTAGGTCGCGGCGAACGCCGGGGCGGCAGTGGCTGTGAGCAGGCCGGCGATACAAAAAGCGCGGATCAGAGGCATTGGCTGGGCTCCGAGAAGGGTATTCGGATGCTGTTGCGAGACGATTAAGTGGAGATTAACACCCACTGCAAGGTGATCGCCGCGAGCACGCCATAACGCAGGCCTTTGGCCAGGGTCACCAGTAGCAGGAATCGCCACAGTGGCTCGCGCATCACCCCGGCCACCAGTGTCAGCGGGTCGCCAATGATCGGCAGCCAACTGAGCAGCAACGTCCAATGCCCCCAGCGCTCGTAATGGTTGCGGGCTTTTTCCAGTTGCTTGTCGTTGATGGGAAACCAGCGCCGTTGCTTGAAGTGCTCCACCCAGCGGCCCAGCCACCAGTTCACCACTGAGCCCAGCACATTGCCCAACGTGGCAATGCCCAGCAACAGCCACAGGCTGTAATGGCCGCTGAGGAGCAGGCCGACCAATACGGCTTCCGATTGCAGGGGTAATAATGTCGCGGCGCCAAACGCCGCGAAAAACAACCCCAGGTAGCCCGCGATCATTGTGCCGGGTATTGCGCCACCACCACATCTTTGCCTTCACGGGTCAGGCCGATGACTTGATAGGCCTCGCTGCGGCCTTCCACCTCCATGCCGGGCGAGCCCATGGGCATGCCCGGCGCGGCGACGCCCAGCAGGTCGTTGCGTTTGCGCAAGGCCAGCACCTGTTCGGCAGGCACATGGCCTTCGACGAATTTGCCGTCGATCACGGCGGTATGACAGGAGCCCAGGCGCGGCGCCACGCCCAGGCGTTGTTTGACCGCACTCATGTCGGTTTCGACGTGGTCATTGACCTTGAAACCGTTGCTTTCCAAGTGGCTGATCCATTTTTTGCAGCAACCGCAGTTGGCGTCGCGGTGCACGTCAATGGGGATCAGGTCGGCAGCCTGGGCCAGGGTGGCGGTGAAGAGGGTTGAAAGCAGGGCCAATCGCAATCGGGTTTTCATGGTGGGGCTCGTCGGTCGGTGAACGTCGTCAGGATGTAGGCGATCATGACGACGTCAGCGCAGGCAAGCCAGTCTCCACCGAGGGGGGGTGTGGCGGTAATGTTTCCAAATTATACGAGAGGTGGGTTTTCCAGGCGATGCTTGAGCTGGCCGAGGGCGACCGCCGACAGTTCAATCATGCGTTCATGCAAGGTGGCCAATTGCAATTCGGTTTCATAGGTCAATACACGTTTGAACAGCGTGCCGCCTTGATGGGGCAACA
Source organism: Pseudomonas sp. OV546 (assembly GCF_900116845.1). Lineage (NCBI taxonomy): Bacteria > Pseudomonadati > Pseudomonadota > Gammaproteobacteria > Pseudomonadales > Pseudomonadaceae > Pseudomonas > Pseudomonas sp. OV546. Next base: position 39,435 of record NZ_FPCE01000024.1, read on the forward strand.
GGAAGTAGTGAATCGAGCCGTCGACGGCCAGGGAAGTGAACACGGTCTTGAATTCGCCGGGGCGCCGCGCGATCTGCACGCGGTAACTCATGGGCACACGCACACCCAGCAAATCGATGAACTCGGTGAAACGTGCGCCGGGCGGGAGTGAACCGGTGGTGCCCGTATCGGCGCTGAGGGAGGTGGGGTGCCATTCGTGCCAGCGATCCGGTTGGGTCACGTAGTCATAAACGGCGTCGATGGGGGCCTGGATAAAGCGTTCCTGACTGATCCGCTCCAAGCGGACCGACTGCTCGGCTGCGCGCATGGCACACCTCCTGTGTGGCAGTAGTAATCACCTTGAACTGTCAGAATAGTCCCACTCCCGCACATTGCACGGGAGTGTTTCAGCCGTTTATCACTGCACCTTGAATCGACCCATCAACGCAATTACCCGACCATTCGCGTCCAGCAGGCTTTGAGTATTGGTTTCAGTGGCATGGCCGCTCTGCACCAACTCTTCGACCATTTGTCGGATCTGCACCATGCTGCGGTTGATCTCCTCGGTCACCGCGCTTTGCTGCTCGGCGGCCGTGGCGATCTGGGTGCTGAGGTTATTGATGTGGCTGACCGAGCCGGCCATTTCATCCAACCCGGTGTTCACCCGCGCCGTGGCATCCGCGGCCGACTGGCAGCTGGCCTGGGTGTTTTCCATCGCGGCGACCGAGGAACTCACGCCTGCCGTCAGGCGGGTGAGCATTTCGTTGATCTGCGACGTGCTGGCCTGCGTGCGTGCGGCCAGCGCGCGGACTTCATCGGCCACCACCGCAAAACCACGGCCTTGCTCACCGGCACGCGCCGCTTCAATCGCGGCGTTGAGGGCGAGCAGGTTGGTCTGGCCGGCGATTGCGCCGATCACGCCGAGGGTTTCGGTGATGCGCGCGGCATCCTGGCGCATGTTTTCCACGCTGTGGGTCGCACTGGACACTTCGCCAATCAACGCGCTGACACTGTTGGAGGCTTCACCGACGACCACGCGGGAACGGTCGGCGTGTTCGTTGGCGCGCTGGGTGAACGCTGCGGTTTCGGCGGCGTTTTGCGCAACGGTGTCGGCGGTGGAGCTCATTTCGGTGATGGCGGTGACGGTCTGGTCGGTTTCCGAGGCATGCCGTACCAGGATCTGGTTGGTGTGCGCCGACGTCCGCTGTAGTTGCTCAAGGCTTGACGACATGGCGCCGGTGGCTTGGGTGACTTCGCCGATCATGTTCTGCAGGTAGACAATAAAGCGGTTCACCGAGTGGCCGATGGCGCCCAATTCGTCTTCGGCACGGATGGTGATGCGGCGGGTCAGGTCGGCATCGCCGGCGGACAGTGCGTCGATATTTGTTTTCAACGACTTCATGCGCTGCACCAGTTGGCGGATCGCATACGCGGCGAGCAGCACCAGCAGCAGGACCATAGGGATTTGCAGCAAGGCCAAGGTGCCCAGTACGTCATCACGCTGGGCGGTAATCAGTGAGGTGGGCAGGGCGGTGGCGAGGAACCATGGCGTGCCACCGATAGGGCGCATGTAAAAAGTGCTGGCCACGCCCTGGTTGTCGAACTCGTTGCGTTGCAGCGCCTGGTCGCGGTGGGCCAGGGCTTTGCTGACCTGGGCCGCAAACGCCGAAGTGCCGGTGAGTTCGCTGATGTTCTTCAGCACCACCGGACCGCTGATGCGGGTGCTGTTGCTGATGATCTTGCCGTCACCTTCGACGATCAGCATTTGCCCGCCGATGTCTTTCTCTTTACTGGCCACCAGGTCATTGAAGAAGCCCAGGGTCACGTCGATGGTCGCGACACCATAAGGCACGCCGTCGCGCTGGATGGCCATGGCGCAGTTGGTGCGCGGCTCCTGGCTGGCGTCGTCCTTGTAGGCGGCCGCCCAGGCACATTGACCGCGCGGCGAGGCCAAGCCGCCTTTGTACCAGCTCTGGTCGTAATAGTTGGGCGCGGGGTCGCTGTTCCAGAACGTATTCACCGCCAGCTTGCCCGAGGCATCTCGGTGCCAGAACGTGCTGTGTTTGTTACGCCCCGGTGTGCGCTGGTTGGGCAACGGCCAGATCCCGCCCCCGAAGACTTTCAGCTCGCCATACTGGTCGACCAGGCCCGGAAGGACCTTGTCGATGGCATCGCTGTCGAGCAGTGGGATGGTCTGGGTGATGGTGCGTTGTTGGGACTGAACCTTGTTCAGTTCACCCTGAATCTGCTCGGCGACCTCGGCGATGCGGTTGAGCACCACCTGTTCTTCTGTCTGTCGCAGCGTGGGCGCGACCAACTGGCCGATGCCCACCACGGTCAACACAAATAACACCAGGACGAACAGCACCAGGAACAGGGTATAGCGGGCTTGGATAGAGCGCAGTGGGGGCATGAGGTCGTCCTTACGAAGCGTTTATTGTCGACGCGGCTTTGTTAGAGCTTCGTAGGGCTATCGGCTTGGGAGGGCGAAGCTTTAGGTACGGTCGTGCAAGAAAAAAGATCGCCGGGTGAGGGTAATGCCAGTCAGTTAAGAAGCAGCAAGAGCGAAAAGTCACCCGTGGCGAGGGCGCTTGCTCCCGCTGGACTGCGTAGCAGTCCCAGTCTTTTGAAACGAAGAGCTGGGGCCGCTTCGCGACCCAGCGGGAGCAAGCTCCCTCGCCACAGGTACGGTGCTCACCCTTAACTGACTGGCATTAGCCGGGTGAGGGCGCTCTTTTTATTCAGATATCCAGCATGGCCATTACTGCCTCGGGGTAACGCAAGCCGGCGGTTGCCTCGATGGGGAAGATCGCCTCCAGTGCCGCGAGCTCTGCCTGGCTGAGGCTGATCGACACCGCCGCCGCGTTTTCTTCCAGATACCTGCGCTGCTTGGTGCCGGGTATCGGAATGATGAAGTCACCCTGCGCCAACACCCAGGCCAGCGCGAGTTGTCCGGCGCTCACGCCTTTGTCGGCTGCCAGCGTTTGTACCTGCTTCACCAGTTCGAGGTTTTTGCCAAAGTTCTCACCCTGGAAGCGCGGGCTGAACCGACGGTAGTCATCGGCACCGAAGTCATCCGGGCTTTTCAGCGCACCGGTTAGAAAACCACGGCCCAGCGGGCTGTAGGGCACGAACGCGATGCCCAGGCGCCGGCAGGCGGCGAGACAGCCGTTGTGTTCCTGGTCGCGGCTCCACAGCGAGTACTCGCTTTGCAACGCGCTGATCGGGTGCACCTTATGCGCGCGTTCAAGTGTCGCGGCAGAGGCTTCGCTCAAGCCCAGGTAGCGCACTTTGCCCTGCTGGACCAACTCGGCCATGGCACCGACGGTTTCTTCGATGGCGACGTCCGGGTCGATGCGGTGCTGGTAATACAGATCGAGGGTCTCCACGCCCAAGCGTCGCAGCGTGCCGTTGATAGCCTCGCGGATGTAGTCGGGGCGGCCGTTCACGCCACGCTGCGCCGGGTGTGCCGGATCGCGCACAATCCCGAACTTGCTGGCCAGGAACACCTGGTCACGTTTGCCGGCGATGGCTTGGCCAATCAGTTGTTCATTGGTGTGCGGGCCGTAGATGTCGGCGGTGTCGAGAAAATTGATGCCCAACTCCAGGGCACGGTGCAGGGTCGCGGTGGCTTCGCGGGTGTCGCTGCCGGGTGTGTAGAAATCGCTCATGCCCATGCAGCCGAGGCCGATGGCGGAGACGAGCGGGCCGTTTGTTCCGAGTTGACGTGTGTGCATGGTTTCAGCGCCTTGGGTGGGAAGGTCTGCATTGTCACGCTCGACAAAATCGGAATAAACCGGCTAAAAGCACTATCACTATTCGCATTATCTGAATAATCAGTTCGAGGAGCTGCCTTTGGACCGTTTCAACGCAATGCGCGTGTTCACACGCATCGTCGAACTGCGTGGCTTCGCCAAGGCCGCCGACAGCCTGCAACTGCCGCGCGCGTCGGTGACCGTGCTGATCAAGCAGCTGGAAGCGCACTTGGGCGTGCAATTGTTGCAACGCACCACGCGGCAAGTCAGCCCGACGCTGGACGGTGCGGCGTATTACCAACGTTGCGTGCAACTGCTGACCGACCTGGAAGAAACCGAGGCGGTCTTTTCCACCCGGCGACAGAACCCACGCGGCACGTTGAGCGTGGACATGCCCTCGGGAATCGGAAGGTTGATCGTGATCCCTGCGTTGCCCGCGTTCACCGCGCGCTACCCGCAGATCGAACTGGAGGTCGGCCTTAACGACCGCCCGGTGAACCTGATCCGTGAGGGTGTGGATTGCGTGCTGCGTGGCGGCCTTGCGCTGGACGAGTCGCTGGTGGCGCGGCCGTTGGCGATGATGGATCAACTGACCCTGGCGAGTCCGGAGTATCTGGCGCGCAGGGGAGTGCCCGCGTCGCTTGATGACCTGGTCAACCATCAGATGGTCGAATACGTCTCCAGCGCCAGTGGCAAACGGTTTGGCCTGGAGTTCCAGGTCGACGGCCACTTGCACACGGTGAACCTGTCGAAGGGCTTGGCGGTGAACAGTTCCGACGGCTATTTCGCAGCGTGTGAGGCCGGGTTCGGCTTGATCCAGGCGCCGCATTATCACGCGATGCGTCAATTGGCCGAGGGATCGTTGGTGGAAGTATTGCCCCAGGTGAAGGTGCCAACCATGGCACTGTCGGCGCTGTACCCGCCGCATCGCCAATTATCCCAGCGGGTGCGGGTATTTGTGGATTGGCTGGTAGCGCTTTGCGCCCAGCCCGGTACCGGGTTACGGCGTGAGGTGGATGCGGGCTGATTGGTCGAGCCAAAGTTTTTCATCGCCTGTAACATAAGCGCCTGCCTGACGTGCTGGCGCTTATCTGCCGCGCAGGTCCGGCGATTCACACCGGCTCTATTCTTCAAGTTCAGGAACCCGTCATGACACAAAAGCAGCGTTTGAAGTACTCGATTCTGATTGCCCTGGCCGTACTGGCGACGATGTTTGGCCTGTCCTATTTGCAGAACACCGGGGTTATCAGCGAGAAGACATTCCAGACCATCGCCATTGCCGTCGCAGTGGTCGTGGTGGTGATCAACGGCATCATGCGCCGCAAGGTCAAGCTCTAAGCGAAAGGGCGCCCATCAGGCGCGACCTTCGAGCACCTTGGCAGCCTCTTCATGGAGGCTGTAGCTTTTATCCGCATTGAGGGTGATCACGCCCTCGCTGCACAGGCGCTTGAGCACCTCGCGCACGCTGAGAAACGACAGCGGGATACCCAGCTCCAATAAATGGCTGTGTACGCCGCGCACACCCAGGGTGCGCTGGTTGTCGGCGGCGGTGAGCAGGGCGTCGATGACCTTCAGCCGGATCAGGCTGGTGCGCAAGCCAAAACACTTGAGCAAATGGCGGATACGCTGGTTGCCTTGCTGTTCGGGCACTTTGCCGAATGCCTGTGTACCGCTGCCGAAACTGGCCTCGGCAGCCGATGAATGTCCATCCGTGGGCACTTGCGGGTTGTACATGCAAAAACTCCTTTTCAGAGCCTGATCAGGAAAAAATGAGCGCTCTTAGTTAATAAGACGAACGAGCGAGCGAAATCATGAAGTGAAGGATGTAGAAATTTCGTCGGTATCCGTTTTGTCACATCCGCGCGGCCCCAACTAACTCTCCCTCCACGCTAAATTATTCCCGCTGGTTTGCGTTCTTACGGTGGGGTTATTGCCCCTTGTGAGGCGGTTAAATCTGACGGTGGAGTCTGCGTGATTATTTCCAATGGGTTGTCCAGGGTGTGTGTGGCCGGGGTATTGCTGGGGTTGAGCCTGGCTGCCACGGCGCGGGAGCAGGTGACGCAAGCGTCGGCGGATATCCGTCGTACCAGTTACGGCGTGCCGCATATCCGCGCCAATGATGAGCGTGGCTTGGGCTTCGGCATTGGCTACGCCTACGCCCAGGACAACCTGTGCCTGCTGGCCAATGAAGTCGTCACGGTGAATGGCCAGCGTGCCCGGTTCTTCGGCCCCGAACAGGCGACCCTGGAAGAGCGCAACAACCTGGCCAGCGATGTGTTCTTCAACTGGCTCAACCCGCCGGAGGCGGTCGCCGCGTTCTGGAAAGCGCAGAGCCCGCAGATCCAGCAGCGTATCGAAGGCTATGTGGCCGGCTACAACCGTTACCTGAAAGAGCAGGGCGCTCCGGCACAGTGCCAGGAGGCCTGGGTGCGGCCATTGGTGGCTGAGGACTTGGTCAAATTGACCCGTAGGTTGCTGGTAGAGGGTGGCGTCGGGCAATTCGCCGAAGCCCTGGTCGGCGCGACGCCACCTCAAGCGACAGCCTCTGTGACGAGCAACGCCAAGGCCTTTGAGCTCGCGGCCGCCAACCAGCAGCGCTTCGCCTTCGATCGCGGCAGCAACGCGGTGGCGGTGGGGCGTGACCGCTCGTTCAACGGGCGCGGCATGCTATTGGCGAACCCGCATTTCCCGTGGGTAGGCGGCATGCGTTTTTATCAGATGCACCTGACCATCCCCGGTCAGCTGGATGTGATGGGCGCTGCGTTGCCGGGCCTGCCGGTAATCAATATCGGCTTTAACCAGCATGTGGCGTGGACCCATACGGTGGATACGTCCAAGCACTTCACGCTGTACCGCCTGACCCTGGATCCCAAGGACCCCACGCGCTATATGCTTGATGGCAAGTCGGTGCCGCTGGATAAAACCACGGTGAACGTGCAGGTCAAGCAAGCGGATGGCAGCCTCAAGGACCAGTCGCACACCGTCTACAGCTCGCCATTCGGCCCGGTGGTGCAATGGCCGGGCAAGCTCGACTGGGACAGCCACTACGCCTTCAGCCTGCGCGACGCCAACCTGGGCAATGACCGCGTGCTGCAACAGTGGTACGCGATGAACCGCGCCACCAGCCTCAATGAACTGAAAACCTCGGTGCACACCCTGCAAGGCATCCCATGGGTCAACACCCTGGCCGCGGATGACCAGGGCCAGAGCCTGTACATGAACCAGTCGGTGGTGCCCAACGTCAGCGCGGCCAAACTGGCGCAGTGCAGCGACCCGCGTGCCGGCCTGCAACTGATCCTGCTCGACGGTGCACACAGCGCCTGCGCCTGGGACATCGACCCGCGCGCGGCCCAGCCTGGGATCTTCGCGGCCGACCAACTGCCGCAACTGCAACGCACCGACTACGTCCAGCATTCCAACGACTCGGCGTGGCTGGCCAACCCGAAGGCGCCGCTCACCGGCTTCTCCCCGGTAATCAGCCAGGACCACATCGGCCTTGGCCCGCGCGCGCGTTTCGCCCTGCAGCGCCTGCAATCCCTGCAAAAACCGATCAGCGTCACCGACCTGAAAAACATGGTGATGGACAACGAGGTGTACCTGGCCGGCCAAGTCATGCCCGACCTGCTCGATTTCTGCGCCAAGCACCTCGGCGCCGACGCCACCGCCCTGCAACCCCTGTGCTCCAGCCTGAAAAACTGGGACCAACGCGCCAACCTCGACAGCGGCATAGGCCTCGTGCACTTCATCAACCTGGTGCAACAGCTGCAGCAAATCCCCGACGCCTGGCGCGTCGCCTTCGACCCGGCCCAGCCGCTCACCACCCCACGCGGCCTGGCGATCGACCGCGCACCCGTGGCGAAAGCGCTGCGCGAAGCCATGCTGGCCTCTACTGCCGACGTCGAAAAACTGGGCCTGACTGCCGACAGCACATGGGGCGATATCCAAGTCTCCGGCCAAACCCCAATCCACGGTGGCCCGCAGGAACTGGGAATCTACAACGCCATGCAAACCGTGCCCCGCGCCGACGGCAAGCGCGAAGTGGTCAGCGGCAGCAGCTACCTGCAAATCGTCACCTTCGACGACCAGGGCCCGCATGCCCAAGGCGTACTTGCGTTCTCCGAGTCCACGAACCCAGCCTCCGCGCATTCCAACGACCAGACCCAAGCGTTCTCCCAGAAAAAACTCAGCCCGCTGCCGTTCACCGAAGCCCAAATCAAGGCCGACCCGCAGTACCAGCAACTGCGCATCAAGGAGTAGGGCAGACGCGCAACCCCTTGATGGCATTACGAAATATTTTTGAAATCAAGGGGTTGCACGCGTTGGTAAATACGTACATAATGGCGCCCATCGAACGCAACGAAGCATTAAAAACTTCAATGTATTCAATGAGTTAGAGTAGAGGCAGGGTTATACAGCCCACTCAAGTTTTTATACGGTGAGTGCCACCAGTTGTGGCATTGATCGTTTGAGGCCGAGTAGCAAAATGGTTATGCAGCGGATTGCAAATCCGCCTACGCCGGTTCGATTCCGACCTCGGCCTCCACTCTTAAAACCCCGTAGATCAATGATCTACGGGGTTTTTTTATTGCGTGTGATTTGAGAAGTGTTCCGCAACTATTGGGATGTGTTCCGCAACCCTACGCGTTTTTGATCGCAATGAGGGGGGGAGAACAGTGCCGGGTGAGGGGAGGTTGGCCTGTTACTTCGTGGGGTTAACGATCTCACCGACACGCCGATAGACCTTCTTTGTCATCTCCTCAGTGGAGTGGCCGAGCAGCCGACTTGCATGCGCAAGTTCTATCTCGCTGGCGGCTTTGGGCCGGATGTCTTTGAACTGAAACTGGCGAATTAGTACAGCCAGGGCGGGATCGCCGTCGGCACCGGCCTTGATGGCTGCTTTCTCCCGGGCTTCATCCCAGCGGTTGCGTAGCATCTGCTGGCTCATCCGAAGGCCGGACGCGTTCGTAATAAGCGTTGAGGTCTTAATCCCGTTTAGCGATCTGCGCTCGAGCAGGTTGTCTAGGAATAGACTAAGCGCTGATTGTTCGCCGGCATCGTCCAGGCGAATACGCAGAAGTTTGCCGCCCTTGCCCTGGCGACCCCCTACAAAGCCGTTGGCCAGATCGGTAGTTGCCACCTTCAGCACATCGGCAGGGCGCTGGCCGGTCAGGTAGGCAAGGTCCATGGCATCTTTTAGTTCCTGCACGGCTTCTGCATACACTGCATTCCACACGGTTTCGCCGGCTTAGTAGTCCCGCGGTTTTTCCTTGTTCCGGCGCACGCCGAAGCAAGGGTTGGCATTGTTAGTCAGTCCCCACTCGCGTGCGATTGTGAACATGTGTGACAGTAGTGCGATCTCTCGATTGGCCCTAATCTTAGCGGTTCTGGCATCTCTATACTGCGCAACCACTTGGGGGGTGATTGAGTCGAGAGGCGCGTTTTCAAATGCCTTCCGCAGCTGTTTCAGTTCCTTGCGGTTGTCGGACTGTGTCCGTATGGATTTGGTCGGGATTATCTTTTTTTCGTACCTATCGAACAGCGCACCCAATAAATGATTGGGCTTAGGTGGTTCGCGGCGTTCCAGCCGAGCCCACTCGACCTTCGCCGTGTCTAGATCATTGCCCAGCGGTATTTCTTTTCGATTTCCGTCGGCGTCCCTGCCGTTGTAGTAGTACGAGGACCAGATGGCGCCGCTTTTGCGCTTGCGGGTGCGCCGTATCATTCGAGGCGGAAGGTCGCGATTGGCTATGCTTTTCTGGCGCATCAGTTAGCTCACGTTCGCTAGGTCGAGCGACCAGGTTTCAGTCACGGCATTGACCGCAGAAGGTCTGACACCAGCGAGTTTTAGTCGGGCATAAACCTTGCCTACGACTGGGCGGCGAGCGCCTGTTAGAACAAACTCCCATTGGTTTTTGGCTAACCATTGGATTTGCTTTGATGGGATCAGGTAGCCGGTGATCGTGGCCAATTCTTCTTCTGTAAGTGTTTCGGCTCTGAGTTCCATCATGCGATCTCCCTGAACTTCACCGGCTCCCAGGTTGATTCACAGAGCCCATAAGCACTGGCGCAGGCCGTCTTATCTGCGCCTGTTGTCAGTAGGTCGTACTGAATTCCGCCTCGGGCGGTTCTGGACCATTCGACTGCCTGCCGGATGCTCGCGATCTCCATCACCTCTAGGGCGGTCATATCGGTTATTGAGCCTTTCGGGTGCTTGGCATTGGAGCCAGCGAAGAATGTGGCGGCTCCGCGCTTGCTGGCCTGCTGAACGATTCGTTCCCAGCGATCGATGCGGTCAATAACCTCAGGGAATCGAAACGCGATTTCGCGCAGTTCATCCTTACGACAGTTGATGCAGGGCATGCAGCCCACGCGGCCCATGCCTTGGGAGTACAGCGGGTTCGGCTTGATGCCCATATATCGGTGTGCTTCGAAAACGGCTGGAATATCCCACTTCAAGATCGGTCGGTAGTTGAACAGGCCGCCACCAACTTCATCGCACTCGGTCAGGTAGCGCCTGTTTAAAGACTCATCGGCACGCACACCCTGCCAGCTTATTATCATCTCGCCTTGACCCATGAGGGGCATCACGACTTGCTCCAGCATTGGGTCGCGCTTCAGTTCCATGGTGCAGAACTGGGCGTTGCGGCTGGGGAACCTGCCTTTCCAAGTACATAGATCAAGAAACGGGTTACCGGTTGGCCGCAGGACGTCGAGCGCTGCCAGTACCACCGGTTCGGCAACCCCTTGAGCTCGCCACTTGGTTTCAATGAATCGCCGTTTACCTGCTATGCGCTGGGTGAAGTCAGCCCGCACGCGCGTAATTTTCGTATGCGTGACTTGCTCCAGGTAGTCGAGGTGCTCGTAAGTCTGTTCGTGCTCGTTCCCAGTGTCGGCAAAGACTGCCGGCAGGTTGGGAACTTCTAAGGCAAGGGCGACTAAGAGTGTGGCTGTGCTGTCCTTACCTCCACTGACGCTGACGATATTGTGGAGAGTCATGCGTGCCCCCGGTATGATTCGTGACCGTGCACGGCTAAATGGCCAAAGGCTAGTAAAATAAGGACGATGCAATGCTGCCTGAAACAATAACGTTTAATCCAAAAGAAAAAATGAAGGAATTTTTCCTGTCCCCTTTTGGAGTCGCAGTTTTTTTTGTAACTATTTGGCTGTGTTTCGCCTACTTGACTAAAGACAACGCCCCTGCTTGGGTGCAAGCAGTCGGTTCTGTTGGGGCTATTTGGGCTACCGCTACTGTTGCGGGTAGGCAGCAGCGAGATCAGGAGAAACGTAGGCTTGAAAAAGATCGTGTTGTCATCGCCGCTGTTGCTGAAATCGCGCGTGCATCGAGTATGGGGGTAAATCAGCTTTTTGATTTGGCTTCTAACGATCAAGTCAAAGACAAAATGCATGATTTTGTGAGTTGGATTGAGTTCGTTGAAAGGCAACACCAAACGATTAAAGGTATTGAGCTTATCAGCCTGCCTCAAGAAGAGATGATCCAACCATTTCTTCAGTTGACAAACAACATTCAGAGCGCAGCAGAGAGCGCCCGTAAGTACATCGCTGGTGCGAAGGGTGACGAGCTTCGTGCGATAGGTACCCGCATGCAGTTGAATAAAAGCATTCTTGAAGCGTTGGCTAAGACATTCAAGGAATTCTAATTTCGAATTAAACCCCATAACAGGCTGCGCGAGCGGGCGTAGCAACGTGGTCAGCGTTGCATCACTGAGCGCTGCTCCGCGCAGCTTTTCGTGGGGTAAAAGTGCCTCGGCAGTTGCGCTGGAAGGAGCAATTATGCCTACTGCTGCGCAGCAGAGACTGTTTGTTTCCAGCGTTTCGACGCTCACTGGAGTGCGGAGCAAAGCGGGCAGGGTGCTGATGTTGTCCTGTTGGTTCTTCATGCCGCCTTCCTCTGGTATTCGATAGCGAGTTGGTCCATCAGACGCTGGTGGTAGGTGAGTCGGGCTTCTGCGGCAGGCCATGGACGAATGGTTTCAGCCATGGGCTCGATGCCGATTACATTACCGCGCTGATCAATGACCGCCTGTTATTGCTGAAAACCACTGACAAGCCCGGCATGGAGTCGGACGACTTCGAGCTGCGCATTGATGACCGCGACAGCGCCGTGGCGCTGCCCAAGCGCGGCGCCGGCGTTGAGATCTACCTGGGACTATGCCGAAGCGTCCATGGTGCGCCTGGGCCGTTATATGGTGGATGAGGTCGAGATATCTGGCCCGCCTAACACCATCGTCGTGCGCGGCAAGGCCGGCGACATGCGCGGTACCGGAAAGACGGTGCGCAGCGGTAGCTGGGAAGATGTGCCACTGTCCAAGATTGTGGCCGACGTGGCTGCCCGCAACGGCTGGGCGCCGGTGTGCAACGTCTCCACGAACGTGCCCCGGGCAGACCAGCTCAGCGAGTCTGATTTCAACTTCATCACCCGCATTGCCAAGCAGCACGACTGCACGGCCAAGGTGGCCGATGGGAAGTTGATTGTCATGACCCGCGACGGCGGCACCAGTGCGAGCGGCAAGGCCTTGGGCGCCGTCACCATCACGCCCGCCGATGTCAGTCGGTGGCAGTTCCGCTTAGGCGATCGCAACACGCACAAGGCGGTAGCCACCAAGCATCAGGACAAGAAAAGCGGTGAGCTGAAGCTGATCAGCCTGGACAACACGGATGCGCCCGACGGGCTGCCGGCGGTGCACACAGACCGTCATATCTACCCCAACAAAACCGCAGCGGAACAGGCGGCCAAAGCCCGGCTGACTGCCTTCAATCGGTCCTCGGCGGGGGTGCGCCTCGAGATGCCTGGTCGTACCGACCTATTTGCCGAGCGGTCGGTAAACGCCACGGGCTTCAAAACCGGCATTGATGGGGAGTACCTGGTCGACTCGGTGGAACAGGTATTCACTCAGGACGGTTGGTCCACCACTGTTGAGTGCAATGGCGGAAAGAAAGGTAAGGCCAAGGCCAAAAGCAAGAAGACGAAGAAAGCCAAGGAGGTCAAGGTTCTAGAGCTTTGACGTCGAGACGTTCGTCGTAACGTGTTGGCTAATCACTGGCTCCTATATGAGAGTGGTTTTTATTTGCCAGCTTGAATCAAAGAAGTGAGTTGGCAACGGTGTGGCTTAACTATGGTGCTTCCGGTAAGATTCGCGGCTTTGGAATTTTGCCTTCAGGGAAGATTGGTTTGTCTACTAAAAATGAAATACTCCCGCTCACCGGGCTTAGGTTTGTAGCGGCATTGTATGTATTCCTTTTTCATTTCGAGCTTAGTTGGCCGTTTTCTCCGGATGGGGTAGTTGGGCATGTAATAGCTCAAGGCGCTGTGGGCATGTCAGTTTTCTTCGTGCTGTCGGGGTTTCTTCTCGCTTATCAGTACTCCGGGAGATACGAAGATAAAAAAAGCTATTTTGTTCGGCGATTGGCTCGGATCTATCCTATCTATGTGTTGGCGGCGCTGAGTACTTTGCCTTGGATGTTCGGTAGTCAGGTAGGCGCAGTTAAGTTACCTGCATGGGATACAGCTGTTCTTGTTGTAACAAACATCTTCGTGCTTCAAGCTTGGGTGCCAAGCTACTTCAAGTTTTGGAATAACGGTGGAAGTTGGTCTATCTCGGTTGAGATTTTTTGCTATGCGATGCTTCCATTTATTGCACCCTGGATGGCGAGGTTGTCGAATAAGAAGCTAGCAGCGTTCGCTGTGCTGGTGTACCTCTGTTCGGTGGCTCCCGGACAGCTGGGGCGAGTGTGGCCTGACCTTTCGATGGCTTTCTTCTATGCGTTGCCAGCGTTTCGGCTACCTGAGTTTCTTTTAGGTGTCTGCGGGTTTTTGGCTGTTCAGAAAGGGTTCCGGCTACCTTATCCCAATTTAGCGATTGTTAGTGTGTTGCTAGCATTCGTGGTGCTAATAAACTTAAGAAGATTTGGGTTGCCTTACATTGGCTATAATTGGTTTGTGCTGCCAGTGGTTGTTCTACTGGTTGTAGGGCTGTGCCAGTCCGATGGGCGTATATCAAGGTTGCTTTCAAATGAGTGGTTTGTATGGCTTGGGAAAATAAGCTACTGCTTTTATTCTTTTCAGGCGCTCGTGTTGCTGTTGTTGGTGACGTTTCGCAGTGACTTGATTGAGGCTTTTCCTTTGCTTGAAGTTAATTGGCTGCTTTGCGTTTCTGCATTTTTTGTTCTCGTGGTTTTGTCGGCACTTGGTCATCACGTTATTGAAGAGCCTTGCCGAAGAAAGATACAGCAGTGGGCAGACGCCCGAGGTAATAAGGGGGCAGCTAAAAAACGTCTTATGCTGTTTGATATTTGAATAGATTTTTTACTATTGAAAATGCCCGCCATTGAGCGGGCATTTTATTGCCTGGAGAAAAGCAATGGCACGTCTTTCCGAATCGCTAGCTGGCGGCCGTAACGCGCTGGCGTTCCTCGACATGATCGCTTGGGGCGAGGGCACTAGTACCTCTCCAGCCACAGTTTTGGATGGTTACGATGTGATCGTAACCGGCATCGGCCGAAAGCCCGAGGTGTTTAAGGATTTCACTGATCACCCCTTTGCTAAAGGTCGCGCGTCGAAGGTCATAAATAGCAAAGGACTCACATCCAACGCGTCCGGCCGGTATCAGCAGATGCTGAAGGACTGGCCTCACTATAAGGCGCTCCTGAAACTGCCAGATTTCAGTCCTATCAGCCAGGATCTGGTGGCTTTGCAGCACATTCGCGAATGCCGGGCCTTGCCCGATGTTCTCGCAGGCCGGATCGAAACAGCTATTTCTAAGTGCCGGAACATCTGGGCCAGCCTACCGGGGGCCGGGTATGGTCAGCGCGAACACCGTCTGGGGGATCTGCTAGCGCAGTACCGCCTGGCGGGGGGAGTTCTGTCGTGACGCCCGGGTCGATCTGGGCTGCGACTCTGCTGGCCTTGGCCATCACTGCCGCTGGAACCTGGCAGGTTCAGGATTGGCGCTATAGCGGAAAGCTGGCCAGTCAGGCGTTGTTGCACCAGGACGACCTGACAACTATCGGCAATGCCGCTGCTGCCCATGCCCGCGCCGAGCAGGACAAGCGCCTAGCCACAGAGCAAAAGCTCGCCGCCCAGGACCAACAACATACCAAGGAGTTATCCGATGCCCAACATAACCAGGCTCTCCTGCGCGATCGCCTTGCCACTTCTGATCTGCGGCTGTCAGTCCTTCTCAACGCAACGGATTCAGTCGGTGGCTACGAGGTGCCTGCCGCCCCCGGCGCCGTCCGCATGGTTCATGCAGCGCGTCGAGCCCAACTTGACCCTGCGCATGCTCAACGAATTATCGCCATCACCGACGCCGGCGACCAAGGACTGATCGCCTTGCGAGCATGCCAAGCCTATGTCCAAGCCATCGTGCCATGACTGCTCTCTGACTCGTTTCAAACAACACTGCAAAGGAATGCATATGAATAGCCCCATCGTCCCTTGGATGGGCGGCAAACGCCGCCTGGCCGACCGTCTTATTCCGCTTTTCCCACCCCATGAGTGCTACGTCGAAGTCTTCGCCGGCGGCACCGCGCTTTACTTTATGCGTCCCCAGGCCGCGCCGGTTGAAGTCCTCAACGACATCAACGGCGACCTGGTGACGCTGTACCGCGTGGTGCAGAACCACCTGGAAGAATTCGTGCGTCAGTTCAAATGGGCGCTCAGCTCCCGCCAGCTCTTCGAGTGGCAGAAGATGACCCGTCCTGAAACCCTCACTGACATCCAACGCGCCGCCCGTTTTTTCTACCTGCAGCACCATGCATTTGCGGGCAAGGTGACGGGGCAGACGTTTGGCACCGCAACAACCGGACCTGCGATCAACCTGCTGCGGATTGAGGAAAACCTATCTGCAGCGTGGCAGCGCTTGTCCGGCACCTACGTTGAAAACCTAGGCTGGCTTGAGTGTGCCGAGCGCTATGACCGTCCCCATACCTTCCACTACATGGATCCGCCTTACTGGCAGACGGCCGGTTATGGTGTGGATTTTCCCTTTGAGAATTACGAGCGCATGGCCGACTTTATGCGTCGCTGCAAAGGGAGGGTCATGGTCAGCATCAACGATCACCCGGACATTCGGCAGGTGTTTGATGGCTTTCATTTTGAGACAGTCGACATTCGCTATACCACATCCAATCAGCGGCACGGGAGGGGGGAGGTCAGCGGTGAATTGGTGATCATGAGCTGGGAGCCAGCTGCGTTAGGTGGCCTGTTTTGATCGGTGTCAAACCTCCTTGAACGGAACCGGCGGCAGTAAATTAGCTCCTTGGTTCTTTACGTTCCCTACAGCTTTGCCAACGGCGTACCACTCAAAGTCATCCACAGGCTGACAACACTCCTTGGCTATCTCCTCGGCTCGGGCTGGGGGGAGGTTGGGGTCAATCCATTCCCTGGCGAGCTGAGGTGTCAGCACCAAGGGCTTGCGGTCGTGGATGTCCACCATGCCCTGATCACTGGCGGCGGTGATTATCACGAATCCATCGCCGTAGTGCGGATCCAGGCCAGGATGAATTTGAGCAAGCGCGCCAAAAAACATGGGCTTCTGACTCTTCAGGCGAATGAAGTAGGGTTGCTTTCTTTTGGGATCGTCAGGGTCTTTGACCCACTCATACCACCCTTCACTCGGTACCAAGGCTCGCCCATTCGGCCAAAGTTGTTTAAAGAACTTTCCCGTGACCGTCTCTACGCGTGCGTTGATCGGGTCGGGGCGTTTACCCTTCGCCCAGAACGGCGCCCATCCCCATTTCACTGCATCGATATGCAGCCCATCTTCAGATGCGTGTAGCACCTGCACCCGCGTTGACGGTGCGACGTTGTAGCGATCAATACCCTGAGCGTCATAGCCGCTGAACAGCTCTATCTGCGGGCTGAGCTCTTTAATGAAGATCGCCATCCCTTCGTATTGCACGAATCGCCCACACATACGCACCTCTCCGCTTGTCGAAATCCCCTACAGAAAAATTGACCGCAAGCGTCCTACAAAATTAACTGTATATTAATACAGTAAATGTAAAAGGCCGCATCATGAGCTTCACCATTCTAGGTCCCATCGCTGAGGTCGGCGCGAAGTTGCCGTTGTGCTCGTTCCAGGTTCCGGCCGGCTTTCCCTCGCCGGCAGCGGATCACATCGAGCAGCACATCTCATTGGATGAGGTCCTGAATATCCGCGCACCCCATGTGTACCTGGTCGCAATTACCGGTGAGAGCATGCAGGGCGTCGGGATCTTCGAGGGGGATCTGGCCGTGGTGGATCGTGCTATTGAGCCGATCCACGGGCATGTGGTGGTGGCACTACTGAACAATGAGCCCGTCTGCAAGCGTTTGTGTAAGCGTGGCCAGGAGGTGGTCCTGCTTTCCGAAAACCCCAAATACCCGGCTCGGTACGTTCTTGAAGGGGATGAGCTGTCAATCTGGGGTGTGATCACCAGCACAGTGCGCAGCCATGTCTAAGCAGCGACCGACCTTTGCGCTGGTTGACTGCAATAGCTTCTATGCCAGTTGCGAGCGGGTATTCCGGCCGGACTTGGCGAAGGTGCCCATCGTGGTGCTGAGCAATAACGACGGCTGTGTCATAGCACGCAGTTACGACGCGAAGCCTTTCATTAAGATGGGCGAGCCCTATTTCCAGATCAAGCACAAGCTCAAGCAGCACGGCATTGTGCCGTTCTCCTCGAACTATGCGCTGTACGGCGACATGAGCGAGCGCGTAATGAGCCTGATCGAGGCGATGGTGCCGGCAGTCGAGGTGTATAGCATCGACGAGGCGTTCGCCGACCTGACGGGTATCGGTGAGCTGGATGCCTTAGGTCGGCAGATTCGTGCCCAGGTGCTTCGATGCACTGGTATCCCTGTTGGTGTTGGTATCGCTCACACAAAGACTCTGGCGAAGCTGGCAAACCACACCGCGAAGCGCTTGCAGTCCCAAACCGGTGGCGTGGTCAACATCACCGATCCGGTTAAGCGTGACTGGGTGCTGCGGAATACGGACGTGGCGGAGGTGTGGGGCGTTGGCCGCAAGATGAAACTCCACCTTGATGCCATGGGTATCAAGTCGGCTATGGACCTGGCTAAGGCCGATCCGTGGACGCTCCGTAAGAAGTTCAGCATTGTGATCGAGAAGACGGCAAGGGAATTGGGCGGCACGCCTTGCCTAGAGCTGGATGAGCCAGATCCGCCAAAGCAGGAGATCTGCTGCAGTCGCATGTTCGGCATGAGGCTGACGGAGCTATCGCCCATCAAGGAGGCGGTGGCGACCTACATGATGCGTGCCTCTGAGAAGCTCCGCGCTCAGAACTCGCTGTGCAAGAAGGTACGCGTGTGCATCCGCACTGGCATGTTCAATCCTGAGGAGGCGAAGTATGCCAACGGGGTGGTGGTAGATATACTGTAGTGGTCAACTAATCCCGGACACGACGTTAAGTTTTTCCTCGGCCTGCGCTGGTGCCAACCCATCGTTGAATTGATGAGGCCGAATCCAGTT
>NZ_FPCE01000010.1:0-260320 GCF_900116845.1 Pseudomonas sp. OV546
ACCTCCTGATCATGCGTATTAACCTGTAAACCATGTCCCCGGTTAGAAATGTAAACGATGTCCCCGGTTTGTACCGGGGCAAGCCCCCTCCCACATTTGGAATGCATTCAAATGTGGGAGCGGGCTTGCTGGCAAAGGTCTCAGCGGCGCCGCAGGCTCAAGGCTTGATCACATGCCAAGCGCCACCCTTGCCATCACCGGACTTGTCACCGGCCTTTTTATCATCCTTGTAGGTGTAGACCGGCTTGCCGCCATAGGCCCACTGGCTGGTCTGGTCGTCGCGGGTGATAACCGTCCATTTGCCCATCGACTTGTCGGTGGACTCCGCCTTCAACGGCGGCCAGTTGGTCGCGCACTGGTCCTTGCACACTGACTTGCCGTCGGCATCCTTATCGAAGGTATAAAGGGTCATGCCCTTGTGGTCGACCAGCATCCCGTCTTGAGTCATCGCCGGCTCTGCCGCGAACGCCAGGGTCGGCAGCGTCAACGCCGCCGTTACCAGCAGGGCTTTCCAGGAAATTGTGCTGTACGTCATCGGAACCTTCCTTTTGTGGTTGTCAGGATTCGGACCCAAAGCGTAGCCCAGAGAGGCGCAAATTGCCCGAGCGACTAAATTACTGTCACACGACTGCAATAATTCCGTTATCTAATGCGGCGCAAGACAGTTAAATGACAAGAGGATTTTTGAGCATGGTTGGCAGGAGCATTCTGATTGTTGACGACGAAGCGCCCATCCGCGAGATGATCGCCGTTGCGTTGGAAATGGCCGGCTATGACTGCCTGGAGGCGGAGAACTCCCAGCAGGCCCATGCCATTATCGTCGACCGCAAGCCGGACCTGATCCTGCTGGACTGGATGCTGCCCGGCACCTCCGGCATCGAGCTGGCCCGCCGTCTCAAGCGGGACGAGCTGACGGGGGACATCCCGATCATCATGCTCACCGCCAAGGGCGAAGAGGACAACAAGATCCAGGGCCTGGAAGTCGGCGCGGATGACTACATCACCAAGCCGTTTTCCCCACGGGAGCTGGTTGCGCGTCTGAAGGCCGTACTGCGCCGTGCCGGGCCGACCGATGGCGAAGCCCCCATCGAAGTCGGCGGCCTGCTGCTGGACCCGATCAGCCACCGCGTGACCATCGATGGCAAGCCGGCCGAGATGGGCCCGACCGAATACCGCCTGCTGCAATTCTTCATGACCCACCAAGAGCGCGCCTATACCCGCGGCCAATTGCTGGACCAGGTGTGGGGCGGCAACGTGTATGTGGAAGAACGTACTGTCGACGTGCATATCCGCCGTCTGCGCAAAGCCTTGGGCGATGCCTACGAGAATCTGGTACAAACCGTGCGCGGCACTGGCTACCGCTTCTCCACCAAAGGCTGAGAGCCTGACTTAAACGCTGACAAGGACGCATGTTCAAGTGAATCAAAACTGGCATGGCACCCTGATCCGCCACATGCTTTTGCTGATCACCGGCTGCTTGTTGGTCGGCTTGGTCAGTGGTTACTACGGCTGGAGCCTGGCCGTCGGTATCGCCGTGTACCTGGGCTGGACCCTCAAGCAATTGCTGCGCCTGCATGAATGGCTGCGCCAGCACAAACCCGACGAAGCACCTCCCGACGGCTACGGCCTGTGGGGCGAGGTGTTCGACAGCATCTACCACCTGCAACGCCGCGACCAACGGGTGCGCGGGCGCCTGCAAGCGGTGATCGACCGGGTGCAGGAGTCGACCGCCGCGCTCAAGGACGCGGTGATCATGCTCGACAGCGACGGCAACCTGGAATGGTGGAACCGCGCCGCCGAGACCCTGCTGGGCCTCAAGACGCCCCAGGACAGCGGCCAGCCGGTGACCAACCTGGTGCGCCACCCACGCTTCAAGGAGTACTTCGAACAGGAGAACTACGAAGAGGCCCTGGAAATCCCCTCGCCCACCAATGACCGCGTACGCATCCAGCTGTACCTGACGCGCTACGGAAACAATGAACACCTGATGCTGGTACGCGACGTCACCCGCATTCACCAGCTGGAACAGATGCGCAAGGACTTCGTCGCCAACGTTTCCCACGAGCTGCGTACGCCATTGACGGTGATCTGCGGTTACCTGGAGACGCTGCTGGACAACGTCGACGAGATCAACCCGCGCTGGAGCCGCGCCCTGCAGCAAATGCAGCAGCAAGGCTCACGCATGCAGACACTGCTCAACGACCTGCTGTTGCTGGCCAAGCTGGAGGCCACCGACTACCCGTCGGATAACCACCCGGTGGCGGTGCAGAGCCTGTTGCAGACCATCAAGAACGACGCCCAGGCCCTCTCCGGCCAACGTGGGCAGCAGATCACCCTGGAAGCCGACCCGACCGTCCTGCTCAAAGGCAGCGAAGGTGAGTTGCGCAGCGCGTTTTCCAACCTGGTGTTCAACGCGGTCAAGTACACCCAGGACAAGGGCAATATCCGCATCCGCTGGTGGGCCGATGAACAGGGCGCACACTTGAGCGTGCAAGACTCCGGCATCGGCATCGACGCCAAGCACCTGCCGCGCCTGACCGAGCGGTTCTATCGCGTCGACTCCAGCCGCAATTCCAACACCGGCGGCACCGGGCTTGGCCTGGCGATCGTCAAGCATGTGCTGCTGCGCCACCGTGCACGCTTGGAAATCAGCAGTGTGCTGGGGCATGGCAGTACGTTCACCTGCCATTTTCCTCCGGGGCAGATGACGCGTTCGCGGGTGATCGGAAATGATGAATAACCCGACGTCGATACAAATCTAATGTGGGAGGGGGCCTGCCCCCTCCCACATTGGATTTGTATGGTTTTGAAGTAGGCATTCCAGGCCCCACCCGGCAGTGGGCACTAGGCAAGCGCCCCGTCAGCCGCTACATTGGCCGACTTGCGCCTGTCTTTAAGGCCCTTTCGTCACCTCTTATTGAACACACGGAACCTGCAAAACCCCATCATGGACCCTTCCCCTGGCATCACCCTCGCTACACTCTTCGCCGACTTCGGCATGATTCTTTTTGCACTGGTCCTGGTACTGCTCAACGGTTTCTTCGTTGCGGCGGAATTTGCCATGGTCAAACTGCGCTCCACGCGGGTCGAGGCCATCGCCCATACCAACGGCTGGCGCGGGCAGATCCTGCGCACCGTGCACAGCCAGCTCGACGCTTACCTGTCGGCCTGCCAGCTGGGTATCACCCTCGCCTCCCTGGGCCTGGGCTGGGTCGGTGAGCCGGCGTTTGCGCACATCCTCGAGCCGCTGCTGGGCGCCGCGGGTGTCGAGTCGCCGGAAGTGATCAAGGGCGTGTCGTTCTTCGCCGCGTTCTTCGTGATTTCCTACCTGCACATCGTGGTCGGTGAACTGGCGCCCAAGTCCTGGGCCATTCGCAAGCCCGAACTGCTGTCGCTGTGGACGGCGGTGCCGCTGTACCTGTTCTACTGGGCCATGTACCCGGCGATCTACCTGCTCAACGCCAGCGCCAACGCCATCCTGCGCATCGCCGGCCAAGGCGAGCCTGGCCCGCACCACGAACACCATTACAGCCGCGAAGAACTCAAGCTGATCCTGCACTCCAGCCGGGGCCAGGACCCGAGCGACCAAGGCATGCGCGTACTCGCCTCCGCCGTGGAAATGGGCGAGCTGGAAGTGGTGGACTGGGCCAACTCCCGGGAAGACCTGGTCACCCTGGACTTCAACGCCCCGCTCAAGGAAATCCTCGCGCTGTTCCGTCGCCATAAATTCAGCCGTTACCCGGTGTATGACGCAGTACGCAACGAGTTCGTGGGCCTTTTGCACATCAAGGACCTGCTGCTGGAACTGGCGGCCCTGGACCATATTCCTGAGTCGTTCAACTTGGCCGAGCTGACTCGCCCGCTTGAGCGTGTGTCGCGGCACATGCCGTTGTCGCAATTGCTGGAGCAGTTCCGCAAAGGCGGCGCGCATTTCGCCTTGGTGGAAGAAGCCGACGGCAAGATCATCGGCTACCTCACCATGGAAGACGTGTTGGAAGTCCTGGTGGGCGATATCCAGGACGAACACCGCAAGGCCGAGCGCGGCATCCTGGCCTACCAGCCGGGCAAGCTGCTGGTGCGTGGCGACACCCCGCTGTTCAAGGTCGAACGCCTGCTGGGAGTGGACCTGGACCACATCGAAGCCGAAACCCTGGCCGGCCTGATCTACGACACCCTCAAGCGCGTGCCGGAAGAGGAAGAGGTGCTGGAGGTTGAAGGTTTGCGGATCATCATCAAAAAGATGAAAGGGCCGAAGATCGTATTGGCCAAGGTCCTGCTGCTGGATTGACCGTCAATTGCCCAATGCAAAATTGGGCAATGCACCGACGGGTTGGTTGAACTCGTACGGGATCGACACCAATCCCGCCTCAGTGGCGCGCTGCACCACAAAATGCAGATGCGGCCCGCTGCTGTTGCCGGTATTGCCCGACAACGCCAGCGGGCTTCCTACCGCGACACGCTGCCCAACCCTGACACTGACCGAGCCTTGCTTGAGGTGCAGGTACACGCCCTCGGTACCGTCATCGTGACGCACCCGCACAAAATTCCCTGACGCATCGTTGCCCCGCCCGGCTTGCTCGTTTTCGGTTTTCACCACCATGCCGCTGCGTGCGGCGATGATCGGCGTGCCTTCGGGCATGGCGATGTCCATGGCGTAGCGGCTTTTGGCGTCGGTATGGCTGAAGGTGCCGTTGGGGCCCTGTGTCATGCGGAACGGGCCGCCGCGCCAGGGCAAGGGGTAGCGGTAGGCCTGGGGTACGTAACGGGATTTCGGCCTATCGAGTATCGGCCGTTCGACATTGCGCTCTTGGATCACGAACGCCTGGGCGCCAGGGGTTTGCCGGTCGCTGAAAAACACCACGCCATTGGCATCGGTGGATTTGTAGAGGGTCATGGCCTGGGTCGAAGTGGCGACCGTTGCCAGCCCGCAACACAGCAATAAGCGCATGAGCATGGCGTAAACCTGCCGATATGACCGGACGGGAGATTAGCAAGCAATCGTTACAGTCTGTCGTGAGCGGGCTTGCCCCGCGCGGGGCAAGCCCGCTCACTACCAATCAGGCACCCGGCACAAAATGCTTCTGCGCCGTACCCCGCGCGATCAGGCGGGAGATGTAATCGAGCTTCTGCGCATCCTGGTCGATAAACCGGAAGGTCAGTTGCAGCCAATCGCTGTCAGGCTTGGGTTCGAAGGCAACGATGGCGTGCAGGTAGCCGTTGAGACGGGCCACTTCGGCGTTATCGCCTTGTTCCAGGTCGAGCACGGCGCTTTCCAGTACCTGAGGCAGGACTTCGCCGCGACGCACCACCAGCAGCGCTTCCTTGATGCTCAGCGCCTTGATCACGCATTGCTGGGTACCACTGGACAGGCGCAATTGGCCCTGGCCACGCCCTCCTGCCGGCGCCGCCGTCGCCGCCGCTTGCACCGGCGGGCTGTTGAGCAAGCCTTTGTTGAGCGCAGGCGCGGCTGCCGCAACCGGCGCTGCACGTGCCACTTCGGGCTTGCCGCCAGTCAGGGCGCTGAGGGAATCGTTGCCAAAGGCCGAATTCATTTTGGTCGGTGCGCTGGCGACCAGGGCGTCGAGGCGGCCGATCTTGTGCAGGGCCTGCTTGACCTTGTTCAGCAACTGCTCGTTGGTGAACGGTTTGCTGACGTAGCCGGAAACCCCGGCCTGGATGGCCTGGACCACGTTTTCCTTGTCGCCACGGCTGGTCACCATCACGAACGGCATGGCTTTGAGGTGAGGTTGCTCGCGGCACCAGGTCAACAGCTCAAGCCCGGACATCTCCGGCATTTCCCAGTCGCACAGCACCAGGTCGAAGGTCTCGCGCATCAGGATGGCCTGGGCCTTTTTGCCGTTCACCGCGTCTTCAAGCTTGATCCCAGGGAAGTAGTTGCGCAGGCACTTCTTCACCAGGTCGCGGATAAACGAGGCGTCATCCACCACCAATACACTGACTTTACTCATCGACCCTTCATCCTATAAAAACTTCGGCACGCAAAACGCCTGACTGATGGCATTTTGCCAAAAACTCTGCAGTCACGTTCGGACTTTCTTTTACCCGACCTGAAAAAGTCAGGCGCCACAAACGAAAACGCCCGGCCAGAGGCCGGGCGTTAATTTCTCGGGCAACTTACTTATCGTCAGATTCGCCCGGAACATTAGGGATTTGATCAACCGAACCTTCAACTTCAGCCTTCATGCGCTTGAGGCCCATGTGCCGTACGTCGGTGCCGCGCACCAGGTAGATCACCAGTTCCGAGATATTACGCGCGTGGTCGCCGATCCGCTCCAGGGAGCGCAGCACCCAGATGATGCTCAAAACCCGCGAGATAGAGCGCGGGTCTTCCATCATGTAGGTCGCCAGCTCACGCAGGGCGGTCTTGTATTCACGGTCGATGACCTTGTCGTACTGGGCCACCGACAACGCCAGTTCGGCGTCAAAACGCGCGAATGCATCGAGGGCATCGCGCACCATGTTGCGCACCTGATCGCCGATATGGCGCACTTCCACGTAACCGCGCGGCGCTTCGCCTTCTTCGCACAGCTGAATGGCACGGCGGGCGATCTTGGTGGCTTCGTCGCCGATGCGCTCCAGGTCAATCACCGACTTGGAGATGCTGATGATCAACCGCAGGTCGGACGCCGCCGGCTGGCGACGCGCAAGAATGCGCAGGCATTCTTCGTCGATGTTGCGTTCCATCTGGTTGATCTGGTCGTCGATCTCGCGCACTTGCTGGGCCAGGCCCGAGTCGGCCTCGATCAGCGCAGTCACAGCGTCGTTGACTTGCTTCTCCACCAGCCCGCCCATCGCCAGGAGGTGGCTGCGCACTTCCTCGAGCTCGGCGTTGAACTGCGCGGAGATGTGGTGGGTAAGGCCTTCTTTGCTAATCATGTTGGCGTCCTTGGAGCGTCCGGTAAGGTGCGGAGAACCGCAGCGTCAGTGCAATCAGAACCACAGCTTCCTAGCCGTAGCGACCGGTGATGTAGTCTTCGGTCTGCTTCTTCGCCGGATTGGTGAACAGGGTATCGGTGTCGCCGAATTCCACCAGCTTGCCCATGTACATGAACGCGGTGTAGTCGGAAACCCGCGCCGCCTGTTGCATGTTGTGGGTCACGATGACGATGGTGAACTTGGACTTGAGCTCGTAGATCAACTCTTCGACTTTCAGCGTCGAGATCGGGTCGAGGGCCGAACAGGGCTCATCGAGCAACAGCACTTCCGGTTCCACCGCGATGGTACGGGCGATCACCAGACGCTGCTGCTGGCCGCCGGACAGGCCGAGCGCCGATTCGTGCAGGCGGTCCTTGACCTCGTCCCACAGGGCCGCGCCCTTGAGGGCCCACTCCACCGCTTCGTCGAGGATGCGTTTTTTGTTGATGCCCTGGATACGCAAGCCATAGACCACGTTTTCGTAGATGGTCTTGGGGAACGGGTTGGGCTTCTGGAACACCATGCCCACCCGGCGACGCAGCTCAGCCACGTCTTCGCCCTTGCGGTAGATGTTGGTGCCGTAGAGGTTGATGGCACCGTCGACGCGGCAACCGTCCACCAGGTCGTTCATGCGGTTAAAGGTGCGCAGCAGCGTGGACTTGCCGCAGCCCGACGGGCCGATAAAGGCGGTCACGCGCTGCTTGGGGATGTTCATGCTGACGTCGAACAGCGCCTGCTTTTCACCGTAGTACAGACTCAGGCCCGGCACTTCGATGGCCACGGTTTCCTGCGCCAGGCTCAGGCTCTGCTTGTCGCGACCCAGGGCAGACATGTTGATGCCGTGGGAATGGGTGTCATGTTGCATGGGAGGCTCCCTGTGCTACCAATTTTGTGTGTGGGAGGGGCAAGCCCCCTCCCACATTGAAAAGCTTTAGCTGTCTAGCGCTTTGTATTTTTCGCGCAGGTGGTTACGGATCCACACCGCCGACAAGTTGAGCGTGGCGATCACCAGCACCAGCAGCAAGGCAGTGGCGTACACCAGCGGCCGTGCGGCTTCGACGTTGGGGCTCTGGAAGCCGACGTCATAAATATGGAAGCCCAGGTGCATGATCTTCTGGTCCAGGTGCAGGTACGGGTAGTTACCGTCCAGCGGCAGCGACGGCGCCAGTTTCACCACACCCACCAACATCAGCGGCGCCACTTCACCGGCGGCGCGGGCCACGGCGAGGATCATGCCGGTCATCATCGCCGGGCTGGCCATCGGCAGCACGATCTTCCACAGCGTTTCCGCCTTGGTCGCGCCGAGTGCCAGGGAACCTTCACGCACGGTGCGGGGAATCCGCGCCAGGCCTTCTTCGGTGGCCACGATCACCACCGGCACCGCCAGCAGTGCCAGGGTCAGCGAGGCCCACAGCAGGCCCGGGGTACCGAAGGTCGGGGCCGGCAGGGCCTCGGCGAAGAACAGGCGGTCAACCGAGCCACCCAATACATACACGAAGAACCCCAGGCCGAACACGCCGTAGACGATAGCCGGTACGCCGGCCAGGTTGTTCACGGCGATACGGATGATGCGTGTCAGGGTGTTCTGCTTGGCGTATTCACGCAGGTAAACCGCTGCCAGCACGCCGAACGGGGTCACGATCATCGCCATGATCAGGGTCATCATCACGGTGCCAAAGATGGCCGGGAAGATCCCGCCTTCAGTGTTGGCTTCGCGTGGGTCGTCGCTGAGGAATTCCCAGACCTTGCTGACGTAGAAACCGATCTTGGTCATCGTGCCCATGGCGTTAGACTGGTAGGCGTGCACCACTTTGCAGATGCCGATTTCAATTTCCTTGCCGTTGCCATCGCGAGCGGTCAAAGCATCACGGTTGAACTGGGCGTGCAGGTCGGCCAGGCGCGCTTCGATGTCCTGGTAACGGGCATTCAATTCGGCGCGGTCAGCGTCCATGTCGGCCTGGGCGGCGGCGTCGAGCTTGCCTTCCAGTTCCAGTTTGCGGCCATGCAGGCGGATACGCTCCAGGCCGGCGTTGATCGCGCCGATGTCGGATTTTTCCAGGGTCTTGAGCTGGGCGGCCAGCTTGTTCACACGGTCGACACGGGCCTGCAGTTCCGGCCACGCGGCCTCGCCTTCGGCGATCACCTTGCCGTCCTGCTTCACATTGACCAGGGTGCCGTAGAAATTACCCCACTCACGCCGCTCGATGGTCATCAGGTTCGCAGGCGTGGTCTGGTCCTTGAGCCACTCGCCGACGATCCAGGTGAAGTCGTTGCCGTTCAGGTCGCGGTTACCGACCTTGATCAGCTCGCGGGTCATGAACTCCGGGCCTTGGTCCGGCACCGGCAGGCCAGCGCTTTTCAGGCGCTCGCGCGGCACTTCTTCTTTCTGCACCACTTCGCCGATGACGATATGGTTTTCCTGGCCCGGTACGTTGTAGTTGGCCTGGATCAGGTCGGCCGGCCAGAAGTGGCCCAGGCCACGTACCGCAATCACGGCCAGCAAACCAATGGTCATGATGACCGCGATGGACACCGCGCCACCGCTGATCCAGACGCCGGGGGCGCCGCTCTTGAACCATCCATTCAGGGAGTTCTGTTTCACAGACTTCTACCTTTCTTAAAGCGACGAGTATTTCTTGCGCAGACGCTGACGGATCAGCTCGGCGAGGGTGTTCATGATGAAGGTGAACAGCAGCAGCACCAGCGCCGAAAGGAACAGCACACGATAGTGGCTGCCACCGACTTCCGATTCCGGCATTTCCACCGCGACGTTCGCCGCCAGCGTGCGCAGGCCCTCGAACAGGTTCATCTCCATCACCGGGGTGTTACCGGTGGCCATCAACACGATCATGGTCTCGCCGACGGCGCGCCCCATGCCGATCATCAGCGCCGAGAAAATCCCCGGGCTGGCGGTGAGGATGACCACGCGGGTCATGGTCTGCCACGGCGTGGCGCCGAGGGCCAGGGAGCCCAGGGTCAGGCCACGCGGCACGCTGAACACGGCGTCTTCGGCGATGGAGTAGATGTTCGGGATCACCGCAAAACCCATGGCCAAACCGACCACCAGAGCATTGCGCTGGTCGTAGGTGATGCCGAGGTCGTGGGAGATCCACATGCGCATGTCGCCGCCGAAGAACCAGGTTTCCAGGTACGGGCTCATGTACAGCGAGAGCCAACCCACGAACAGGATCACCGGGATCAGGATCGCGCTTTCCCAGCCATCCGGCACCCGCAAGCGGATCGACTCAGGCAAACGGCTGAACACAAAGCCGGCCACCAGAATGCCAATCGGCAACAGCATCAGCAGGCTGAAAATGCCCGGTAGATGCCCCTCGACATACGGCGCCAGGAACAGCCCGGCGAAGAAGCCGAGGATGACCGTCGGCATCGCTTCCATCAATTCGATCACCGGCTTGACCTTGCGGCGCAGGCTCGGGGCCATGAAGTAGGCGGTGTAGATCGCGGCGGCAACGGCCAGTGGCGCAGCCAGCAGCATGGCGTAGAACGCGGCCTTCAGGGTGCCGAAGGTCAGCGGGGCCAGGCTCATCTTGGGTTCGAAGTCGGTGTTGGCGGCGGTCGATTGCCAGACGTACTTGGGCTCGTCGTAGTTTTCGTACCAGACCTTGCTCCACAGCGCGCTCCAGGACACTTCCGGGTGCGGGTTGTCGAGCAGCAACGGTTGCAGCTTGCCGCCGGCTTCCACAATCACACGGTTGGCCCGCGGCGACATGCCGTACACGCCCTGGCCGTCGACCACCGGGTCCACCAGCAGGGTGCGGTGGGCGGTGCTGTGGAATACGCCGAACTTGCCGGAAGCGTCGAGGGCGGTGAAGCCTTTGCGGCGCTCTTCGGCAGAGATTTCAATGATGGGCGTAGTGCCCATCTGGAAAGTACGGATCTGTTTGAAGCGCTGCTCGCCATCCGGATCACGGGCCATGAACCACTGGGCCAGGCCGCCTTTGGAGTTACCAATGATCAACGAGATACCACCCACCAATTGCGTACTGGCGGTGACTTCGGCGTTACCGTCTTCCAGCAGTTTGTAGCGACCGTTGAGGCTCTTGTCGCGCAGGCTGAACACATCGGCGAGGGCGCGGCCGTTGATCACATACAGCCATTGCTGGCGCGGGTCGATAAAGATCGCCTTCACCGGCTCGGTCATTTGCGGCAGTTCGACACGCTTCTGCTCGCTGGTGACTTCGCCGGTCATCATGTTTTCTTCGCGGCTCAAGGTCAGCACGTTCAGGTACGAACCGGCCGAGCCTGCAATCACCAGCGAGGTGTCAGTGGCGTTGAGGGCGACGTGCTCCAGCGGGCGGCCAGCGTCATCCAGCACGATCGGTGTTTCACCGTAGGGGTATTCGATCGCCGGAGAGATGGTTTTCTTGCCGTCCGGGTAGGACACCTTATAGGTATGGCGGAACACCAGGGACTGGCCGTTGGACAAGCCGAGGATCACCAGCGGGCTGCCCGGCTGGTCTTCACCTATGGAGACGACAGTCACGCCAGCCGGGAGCGGCAGGTCGACACGCTTGAGTTCGGCACCGGTCGTCACATCAAAGAACAACGCCTGGCCCTTGTCGGAAACCCGCATGGCGACTTGGTTCTGTTCTTCGAGCGAGATCAATAGCGGCTTGCCGGCGTCCTGCATCCAGGCGGGCGTCAGCGCCTCTTCCTTGGTCAGCGAGGCGCCCTGGAACAACGGCGCGACGACATAGGCCAGGAAGAAGAAAATCAGAGTGATGGCGCCGAGGACGGCGAGGCCGCCGACCAGCACATACCAACGGGTGAGGCGATCCTTGAGCGCGCGAATGCGGCGCTTGCGTTGCAGCTCAGGCGTATTGAAGTCAATGCGCTTGGGGGGAGAAGTCGTCGTCATGGTGGAATTGGCCAGATCATTCATGCGCACACCCTAGCGATCCTGTATGACAGAAAGATGACAGTGCAGTGACGCAACAAATCCGCCGCGAAGCAGGGCTGGCAGCGGACTAGAAAATTCGGGTGCGGAGCCGGCAGGCCGGCTCCGCAAAGGCAATCAGTTGCCTTCTTTCAGGCCCAGGTCAGCCAGCGCCTTGGCGGCGACTTTGGCTGGCAGTGGGATGTAGCCGTCTTTCACCACAACTTCTTGGCCCTGCTTCGACAGCACAAGCTTCACGAACTCAGCTTCCAGTGGGGCCAGCGGCTTGTTCGGGGCTTTGTTGACGTACACGTAGAGGAAACGCGACAGCGGGTATTTGCCGTTCAGGGCGTTTTCTTCGGTGTCTTCGATGAAGTCAGTGCTGCCTTTTTTGGCAAGGGCCACGGTCTTCACGCTGGCGGTCTTGTAGCCGATGCCCGAGTAACCGATGCCGTTCAGCGAGGAGCTGATCGACTGCACGACCGAAGCCGAGCCTGGTTGTTCGTTCACGTTTGGCTTGTAGTCGCCTTTGCACAGGGCTTCTTCTTTGAAGTAGCCGTAGGTGCCGGATACCGAGTTACGACCGAACAACTGCACCGGCTTGTTGGCCAGGTCGCCGGTCACACCCAGGTCGCCCCAGGTTTTCACGTCGGCTTTAGCGCCGCACAGACGAGTCGAAGAGAAGATCGCGTCGACTTGTTCCATGGTCAGGTGCTGGATCGGGTTGTCCTTGTGCACGAATACCGCCAGGGCATCCACGGCGACCGGGATAGCGGTTGGCTTGTAGCCGTACTTCTGCTCGAAGGCCGCCAGTTCGGTGTCCTTCATCTTGCGGCTCATCGGGCCCAGGTTGGAGGTGCCTTCAGTCAGCGCAGGTGGCGCGGTAGCGGAGCCGGCAGCTTGAATCTGAATGTTGACGTTCGGGTATTCCTTTTTGTAACCCTCGGCCCACAGGGTCATCAGGTTAGCCAGGGTATCGGAACCGACGCTGGACAAGTTGCCCGACACACCAGTGGTCTTAACGTAAGCCGGGATTGCCGGATCAACACCAGCGGCCACCGCGTTGGCGGTCGCAACGCCAGCAGCGACAAAAGTCATTGCCGCCATCAAACGTTTCAGTTTCATGCCTTGCTCCTAGCAGATAGGGATAGTTGGATCGGGGCCAAGTATCGGGAGGCCGTGTGAACACTCTATGTCCGCAATGTGACAATTAGATGAAAGGCCACTACTGAGAAGCGCAGGCTTATGAGGCGCAAAATATTGAATGAACACCGTCACTGTGGCGAGGGAGCTTGCTCCCGCTGGACTGCATAGCAGTCCCATTCTTTTGAACAAAGACCAGGGCCGCTTCGCGACCCAGCGGGAGCAAGCTCCCTCGCCACAGGGGATCGGGTTGGTGTCAGCGTCCGCGCTTCCACAGATACCCGCCCACTGCCATCCCCATCACACACAGGGCAGCTACGTAGTAGGCCGGGCCCATCGGGCTTTCCTTCATCAGCAGCGACACCGCCAACGGCGTCAGACCGCCGAACACGGCGTAGGCCACGTTGTAGGAGAACGACAAGCCACTGAAACGCACTACCGGCGGGAAGGCCTTGACCATTACATACGGCACCACACCGATGGTGCCCACGAACAAGCCGGTCAAGGTGTACAGCGGGAACAACCAGTCAGGATGTGCAAAGAGGCTGTGGTAAAGCGTCCAAGAAGTCGCGAGCAACAGCGCGCAACCGGCCACCAGTACGCGGCCAGCACCAAAGCGGTCGGCCAATGCGCCGGAGGCGATGCAGCCCAGGCTCAAGGTGACGATGGCCAGGCTGTTGGCCTGCAGCGCAACGGTCGGGCTGAAGTGATAAACCGTCTGCAGCACGGTCGGGGTCATCAGGATGACCACGACGACGCCGGCCGACAGCAGCCAGGTCAGCAGCATCGACAACACGATGGCGCCGCGGTGATCACGCAGCACGGCGCGCAATGGCAGCTCGGCGGCCAGGGTCTTGCGCTGCTGCATCTCGGCGAAGATCGGGGTTTCATGCAGCCAGCGGCGCAGGTACACCGACAGCAGGCCGAACACACCACCCAGCAGGAACGGGATACGCCAGGCGTAATCCGAGACCTGCTCCGGGCTATAAAGCGTGTTGATCGCAGTGGCCACCAGCGATCCCAGCAGGATCCCGGCAGTCAGGCCGCTGGTCAGCGTGCCGCAGGCGTAGCCGATGTGGCGTGGCGGTACGTGCTCTGAAACAAACACCCAGGCGCCCGGGACTTCACCACCGATGGCCGCGCCCTGGATGATGCGCATCAGCAGCAACAGGACTGGCGCCCACAGGCCGATCTGCGCGTAGGTTGGCAGCAGGCCCATGATCAGGGTCGGCACGGCCATCATGAAGATGCTCAGGGTGAACATCTTCTTGCGGCCCAGCAGGTCACCGAAGTGCGCCATGATGATGCCGCCCAGCGGGCGTGCTAGGTAACCGGCGGCGAAGATGCCAAAGGTCTGCATCATGCGCAGCCATTCGGGCATGTCGACGGGGAAGAAGAGTTTTCCGACCACGGTGGCGAAAAACACGAAAATGATGAAATCATAAAACTCCAGCGCCCCGCCCAAGGCAGACAGCGACAGGGTTTTGTAGTCGTTGCGGGTCAGCGGGCGCGACGGTTGCGCACTGCTTGCGGGCACGGAGGACATGGCAAGGCTTCTCTTATAGTAGTCAGCTTGATAAGGACGGCACGCCCGGGACTTGCGGCGGTCTGGCAAGATAGCAAATCGCTTGTAAAAGCACAGCGCCAGGAGAACAGTTGCGCGCAAAAGCCGCGATACAGCGCCTATTTACCGACCAAATGAGCGCCGGGAGGTCGTCGTGGCGCCAGGGTCTCGATATACTCGGCCCTTGCAAGCGCAAGACCCGCAGTCTTGAGGGGCTGCTGTGCCAAAACGTCGTTGGGTGCCGTCCAGCCGATTTGGCAGAGTTTCCCTTTAGTACGCCTTACGAGAAACGCATCACGCGGTGTATGTTGGTGCTGAAACGTTTTTTTCGAAGACGGCTATCCACTTGAAATACCCATGAAGCGTCACGGGTCAGAGGCCCCTCGGCATGATCGAACTCGAACAAGAAGATCCTATCCCGCAAGGCGACCTCGCCCTGCAAATCACCGCACTACCGCGTGAAACCAACGGTTTCGGCGATATCTTCGGCGGCTGGCTGGTCGCCCAGATGGACTTGGCCGGCACCGCCATGGCCAGCAAGGTGGCAGGTGGTCGCGTGGCCACCGTGGCTATTGATCGCATGGCGTTCCTGGTACCGGTCGCGGTCGGTGCGCAGCTGTCCTTCTATACCCAGGCCCTGGAAATCGGCCGCAGCTCGATCCAGATGATGGTCGAAGTGTGGAGCGACGACCCGCTGTCCAGCGAATGGCGCAAGGTGACAGAGGCGGTGTTTGTATTCGTCGCTATCGATGGCAGCGGCCGCACGCGTTCCGTGCCTTCACGCGCGCGTTAAACCTCGCGGGTTTTTGACGGTCAATTGCCCCATTGCCTGCCATTAAGAGTGTCTGTTATGCCTACGCCCCACGTTGAGACCGTAAAGATCGACGAACTGGACTGCTGGCGCATCCGCCACAACGGCGCCGAGCTGATGATTGCCCAGCAGGGCGCACATATATTCAGTTACGGGCGCGAGGGCGAGCAGCCGCTGATTTGGCCGAACCCTGAGGCAATGTTCAAGAAAGGCAAAGGCATTCGTACCGGCGTACCGGTGTGCTGGCCGTGGTTTGGCGTGTTTGACCGTAACCCGCAGAGCGTTAAGGCCATGCGCCAGAGCGATCAGCCGGCCGGTGCTCACGGCTTTGTGCGTACAGCACTGTGGGAATTAGCCGACACTACACTCGAAGGCGAAGCGCTGCGGGTGGACCTGCAACTACCGGTTCCCGCAGGCGGTTTCCCCGGCTGGCCCCATCAAGTCGAACTGACCCTGAGCCTGCTGCTGGACGACCAACTGCATATCCGCCTGACCAGCCATAACCGTGGTACCGAGACAGTGACACTCAGCCAGGCGCTGCACACTTACTTCGCCGTCAGCGATGTACGTAACGTGCAGGTCGAAGGGCTGGACGGTGGGGCCTATATCGACACCGCCGACGGTTGGACCGAGAAGACGCAATCCGGTCTGCTGCACTTCACCGCCGAAACCGACCGCATCTACCTCGACACGCCGTCCCAGCTGAATATTGTCGATAAAAACTGGCAGCGCCGCATTCAGCTCACTGCCGAGGGCTCTAAATCGACCGTGATCTGGAACCCCTGGACCGAACGCGCCAAGGCGTTCGACGACATGGCCGACGATGGCTGGCAGGGCATGCTGTGCATCGAGACGGCGAATGTGCTGGATGATGTGGTGAGCCTGGCCCCAGGTGAAAGCCACACCTTGGGCGTGAGCATCACCGCTGTCGCCCTGTAGGAACGCCGATCAAAATGTGGGAGGGAGCTTGCCCCCGATCGCTGTCTATCAGTAGCAAATGTGCTGACTGATCCACTGCTATCGGGGGCAAGCCCCCTCCCACATTGGTTATATGTTGCCCTTTAAAGATCGGATTCCTTTACCACCCGCACTTTCCCCGCATCCAGCGCATACGCCGCATCCGCCAGGTCGTTATTCACCTTCTCCACCTTCAACGTGCCCGTGACCCACAGCGGCGTGTAGATGTCGTCCAGCTTCAACCCCTTGGGATAGCGCACCAGCACCAACTGGTTAGGTGGCGGAGGCGGCACGTGGATGCAGGCGCCTGGGTACGGCACCAGGAAAAACAGGGTGCTGCGACCCTTGGCGTCGGTCTCCAACGGTACTGGATAGCCGCCAATTCGGATGTTCTTGCCATTCATGGCGGCCACGGTCTTGGTGGAGTACATCACCGCCGGCAAGCCTTTGCTCTGCTTCAGGCCACCTTTGTCGGTGAACGTGCCTTGGGCTTCGGGGGAGTTGTGGTCGATCTCGGGCATGGCTTCGAGGGCTTTTTGATCTGACAGCGGCATCAGGTCAAGCCAATCGGTTTCCGGCAGTTCGCCGGCGTGGGCCAGGCCAGAGCCTAGTAATAGGAGCGTAAACAGAAGACGGCGCATGGAGAGGCTCGACAAGGTTAACAGTGTCGGCATTCTAGCCCCCTGCGCCTGCGCAGCGCAGAGGGCCGTGACGCTAAATCATTTTTTTCGCAGCAGGCCGTAGATCACCAGCAGCACGATGGCGCCGATCAGCGCACCGAGGAAACCTGCGCCTTGACCTGCCTGGTAGATGCCCAGGGCCTGCCCACCGTAGGTGGCGACCAAGGAACCTGCGATACCCAGCAGGATGGTCATGATCCAGCCCATGCTGTCGTCGCCTGGCTTCAGGAAACGCGCCAGCAGGCCGACGATCAAGCCGATAAAGATGGTTCCGATGATACCCATGGCATTTCCCTCTGATTGAATTGAGCTATGCCAAAGCCTAGTCAGGCTTTGGCATCCTGCAATCAGAGGATGGCGGTCACCGAATGGTTCCCGCCGAGTCCAGGCTTATTGCTCGGCGATCAGCGCCTCGACCTTGAGGATCTGCGCTTGCAGGGTCGCGCGGTCCTTGCAACGCAGGTTGGCGTGGCCGACCTTGCGCCCGGCCTTGAAGGCCTTGCCGTAGTGATGCAGATGGCAGTCGTCGATGGCGATGACTTTTTCCACTGGCGGTACCACACCGATGAAATTGAGCATGGCGCTCTCGCCGACCTTGGCCGTGGAGCCCAATGGCAAGCCCGCCACCGCCCGCAGGTGGTTTTCGAACTGGCTGCACTCGGCGCCTTCGGTGGTCCAATGTCCGGAGTTGTGCACGCGCGGGGCGATTTCGTTGGCCTTGAGGCCACCGTCGACTTCAAAGAACTCGAACGCCATCACGCCGACGTAATCCAGTTGCTTGAGCACACGGCTGGAATAGTCTTCGGCCAAGGCCTGCAGCGGGTGGTCGGTGCTGGCCACGGACAGCTTGAGGATGCCGCTGTCGTGGGTGTTGTGCACCAACGGGTAGAAGCGGGTTTCGCCATCACGGGCACGCACGGCGATCAGCGAGACTTCGCCGGTGAACGGCACGAAGCCTTCCAACAGGCAGGCGACGCTGCCCAGCTCGGCGAAGGTGCCAACCACATCGGCAGCCGTGCGCAGGACTTTCTGGCCCTTGCCGTCATAACCCAAGGTGCGGGTTTTCAGCACGGCCGGCAGGCCGATGCTGGCGACTGCAGCATCCAGGTCTGCCTGGGACTGGATATCGGCGAAGGTCGGGGTCGGGATGCCCAGGTCCTTGAACATGCTCTTTTCGAACCAGCGGTCGCGGGCGATGCGCAAGGCTTCGGCGCTTGGGTACACCGGTACGAACTGCGACAAGAACGCAACGGTTTCGGCCGGGACGCTTTCGAACTCGAAGGTGACCAGGTCGACTTCGTCGGCCAGTTGGCGCAGGTGGTCCGGGTCACTGTAGTCAGCGCGCAGATGCTCACCCAGCGCGGCCGCGCAGGCGTCGGGCGCCGGGTCCAGGAAAGCGAAGTTCATTCCCAGCGGGGTTCCGGCCAGGGCCAGCATGCGACCCAGTTGGCCGCCACCGATTACACCGATTTTCATCGTCAACAACCTCAGGCGATACGTGGGTCTGGATTGTCCAGCACGCTGTCTGTCTGTTCAGCACGGAATTTTTTCAGCACCGCGTGGAACTGCGGGTGCTTGGCGCCCAGGATGCTGGCGGACAGCAAGGCTGCGTTAATCGCACCGGCCTTGCCGATCGCCAGGGTCGCCACCGGAATGCCCGCCGGCATCTGCACGATGGACAACAGCGAGTCCACGCCCGAGAGCATCGCCGACTGCACCGGCACGCCGAGCACCGGCAGGTGGGTCTTGGCCGCACACATGCCTGGCAGGTGCGCTGCACCACCGGCACCGGCGATGATCACCTCGATGCCACGGGATTCTGCTTCATCGGCATACTGGAACAGCAAATCCGGAGTGCGGTGGGCGGAGACCACTTTCACTTCGTAGGGAATGCCGAGTTTTTCCAGCATATCGGCGGTGTGGCTAAGGGTGGACCAATCGGACTTGGAGCCCATGATCACGCCAACCAATGCACTCATCGTCGTGCCTCTTCTCTCTGGGCGCCCACAGGCGCGTCAAAAAACAACAAGCCACGCGGGAAATCCGGCGTGGCTTGGTGTACGAATTAAGGCCGGTTGGACCGGCCGAAGGCCGCGCAGTATACCGTAATAATGCAGATAAACAGCCCCTGGAATGACCATCTGTCCAGTGGCGCAAAGCGGCGGTTTTATTGACTTAAGAGTCAGCCAAATCACCACAAAACCCTGTGGGAGGTGGCTTGCTCCCGATGACGGTGTGTCAGGCACTTATTTGTCACTGATACACCGCTATCGGGGGCAAGCCCCCTCCCACATTTGCCCGATGTTCGGCTCAGGTGGTTTGCGCCGCGCCACCTTCCAGTTTTCGCCACAACAACCGCACATTCGCCTTGCGCACCAACGCGCAGCGATACAAGCGGATCTCCAATGGCACATGCCATTGCGGACCGCCGCAGACAACCAGTTCTCCGCGAGCGAGTTCGGCGCGCACGCTCAACTGCGGCACCCAGGCAATGCCCAGGCCTTCCAACGCCATGCTCTTGAGGCTATCGGCCATGGCGGTTTCATAAACCGTCGTAAAACGCAGGGCGCGTTGGCGCAACAGTAAATGCACCGAGCGGCCGAGGAACGCGCCAGCGCTGTATGCCAGCAGCGGCACACTGCCCTCGCCTTCCAGGTCAAACAACGGTTTACCGTCGGCATCAGCGGCGCACACCGGGAGCATCTCGGTGTTGCCCAGGTGCAGGGACGGGAAGATTTCGGCGTCCATCTGCATGGCGGCGTCCGGGTCGTAGAACGCCAGCATCAGGTCACAACCCCCTTCGCGCAGGGCGTGCACGGCGTCACCGACGTTGGTGGCGACCAAGCGGGTGGCAATGTTCAGGCCCTCGTTGCGCAGTTGTGCGATCCAGCGAGGGAAGAAGCCCAGCGCCAACGAGTGAGCCGCCGCCACTTGCATGACTTCGCCCTGCCCGCCTTCCAAGTGGTGCAAATGGCGCAGCACTTCACCGAGCTGTTCCACCACGGTGCGCGCCGTGACTAAAAACAACTGCCCCGCTGCCGTCAGCTCTACCGGCGTACGCGAGCGGTTGACCAGGGTCAGGCCCAACGCGGCTTCCAGGCTGCGGATACGTCGACTGAACGCCGGCTGGGTGACGAAGCGTCGCTCGGCGGCCTGGGAAAAGCTGCGGGTCGCTGCCAGGGCACTGAAGTCTTCCAGCCATTTGCTCTCAAGGTTCATCACGTCCTCCCACGGGTACGCACCATTTTGGCACACACGCCCGCCATCATAGCTGGGTCACACTCACATTATGCCGTTTGTGCATAGGCCAGTGTTTAACAGCATTGGCCCAAAAACTTCCACAAGCCTAGCATTCGCAGCGTTCCGGCCAGTTCCGGGTCCATATCGAGATGATTTCCGTCATGTCCTCCGCTGCATCATTCCGCACAGAAAAAGACCTGCTTGGCGTACTCGAAGTACCTGCCCAAGCGTATTACGGCATCCAGACCCTGCGAGCGGTGAATAACTTCCGCCTCTCGGGCGTTCCGATTTCGCATTACCCGAAATTGGTGGTCGGCCTGGCAATGGTCAAGCAAGCGGCGGCAGATGCCAACCGCGAGCTCGGTCAGCTCAGCGAAGCCAAGCACGCTGCCATCAGCGAAGCCTGTGCCCGCTTGATCCGCGGCGACTTCCACGAAGAGTTCGTGGTGGACATGATTCAAGGCGGCGCCGGCACTTCAACCAACATGAATGCCAACGAAGTCATCGCCAACATCGCGTTGGAGGCCATGGGCCACAACAAGGGCGAGTACCAGTACCTGCACCCCAACAACGACGTGAACATGGCGCAGTCGACCAACGACGCCTACCCGACCGCGATCCGCTTGGGTCTGCTGCTGGGCCATGACGCGCTGCTGGCCAGCCTCGACAGCCTGATCCAGGCATTCGCCGCCAAGGGCGTCGAGTTCAGCCACGTGCTGAAAATGGGCCGCACCCAATTGCAAGACGCCGTGCCGATGACCCTCGGCCAGGAATTCCGCGCCTTTGCCACCACCCTCGGGGAAGACCTGGCGCGCTTGAAAACCCTGGCGCCAGAGCTGCTGACCGAAGTGAACCTGGGCGGCACCGCCATCGGTACCGGCATCAACGCCGACCCGCGTTATCAAGCCCTGGCGGTACAACGCCTGGCGGTGATCAGCGGCCAGCCGGTTGTGCCTGCCGCCGACCTGATCGAAGCCACCTCCGACATGGGCGCCTTCGTGCTGTTCTCCGGCATGCTCAAGCGCACCGCAGTGAAGCTGTCGAAGATCTGCAACGACCTGCGCCTGCTGTCCAGCGGCCCACGCACCGGCATCAATGAGATCAACCTGCCGGCGCGCCAGCCAGGCAGCTCGATCATGCCCGGCAAGGTCAACCCGGTAATCCCGGAAGCGGTTAACCAAGTTGCGTTCCAAGTGATCGGTAACGACCTGGCCCTGACCATGGCAGCCGAAGGCGGCCAACTGCAGCTGAACGTGATGGAGCCGCTGATCGCCTTCAAGATCTTCGACTCGATCCGTCTGCTGCAACGCGCCATGGACATGCTGCGCGAACACTGCATCGTAGGCATCACCGCCAACGAAGCGCGCTGCCGCGAACTGGTGGAGCACTCCATCGGCCTGGTCACCGCGCTGAACCCGTACATCGGCTATGAAAACGCCACCCGCATCGCCCGCATCGCCCTCGAAAGCGGCCGCGGCGTGCTGGAACTGGTGCGCGAAGAAGGCTTGCTCGACGACGCCATGCTCGACGACATCCTGCGCCCCGAAAACATGATCGCTCCACGCTTGGTCCCGTTGAAGGCCTAAGCGTCTGTTGCACTGCTCACCAGGCTGAGGGACTAGACACCTCTCACCTTTTGAGGGCCTGAAGGCTCGTTCTTCAGGCCCTTTTTTTTGCCCCAAGGTTGTGAAATGACGCCCATAAAAACTCCAATATCGCCCTGCAAATCCGCCGCCCCCTCAGTCGCATGGCTGAAACCTTTAATCAGCCCGAGCAGACGGATCTCGTTCGCCTAGGTATAGTGCCGCCCCTCTTCGCGTGTGCGGCCGTCGGTAACGAGGCCCAGGTACAACGCGAAACCGCATGAATAACAACCCGCAAAAGGATTGGGGTCGAACTGTCGCGCACTGCCTGGTGCGATGCGATGGCGTCGAACCGTCCTGCGTTTGCCATTAGAAAAATCAGCGAGGAACACTCCATGCTCGAAGTCATCAACGACTTCCTCTCAGGGAAAGTACTGATCGTGCTCATTGTCGGGCTCGGCGGTTATTTCACGATTCGCTCGCGTTTCGTACAGTTGCGCCACTTTTTCCACATGTTCTCAGTGTTCAAAGACAGCCTGAAGAGCAGCTCCGGCCAGCTCAGTTCGTTCCAGGCGCTGATGCTCAGCCTGGCCGGCCGCGTCGGTGCCGGTAACATCGCCGGTGTCGGCATTGCCGTGACATTGGGTGGCCCAGGTGCCGTGTTCTGGATGTGGGTCACCGCGCTGGTGGGCATGTCTTCGAGCTTTATCGAGTGCTCCCTCGGCCAGCTGTACAAACGCACTGACGCCGAAGGCACCTACCGTGGCGGCCCCGCGTATTACATCCAGCACGGCCTGCACAAGCGCTGGCTGGGTATGGTCATGGCGTTCCTGCTGCTGGTGACCTTCGGCTTTGCCTTCAACGGCCTGCAAGCCCATGCCGTGACGCACTCGCTGAACAACGCTTTCGGCCTGGACACCACCTACACCGGCCTGGCCCTCGCAGTATTGCTGGGCTTGGTGTTCATCGGCGGGATCAAGCGCATCGCTTCGATCGCCGACCTGCTGGTGCCGGTCAAGACCCTGGTCTACATCGCCGTGACCCTGTACGTGATCGTGCTGCAGTTCGACCACGTACCCGCCATGCTCGCAACCATCGTCAAGAGCGCGTTCGGCCTCGACCAGGCCTTCGGCGGCCTGGTGGGCAGCGCGATCATCATGGGTGTTAAGCGCGGCGTGTTCGCCAACGAAGCCGGTTTGGGCAGTGCGCCTAACGTGGCGGCGGTGGCGTCGGTAGAACACCCGATCGCCCAAGGCGTGGTGCAAGCGTTCAGCGTGTTCCTCGACACGTTCGTGATCTGTACCTGCACCGCCTTGCTGATCCTGCTCTCCGGTTTCTACACCCCAGGCTTCGAAGGCGACGGCATTGCCCTGACCCAGAACTCCCTGGCGGCCGTGGTCGGTGATTGGGGCCGCATGTTCATCTCGGTGGCCCTGGCGTTGTTCGTGTTCACCTCGATCATGTACAACTACTACCTCGGTGAGAGCAACCTGCGCTTCCTGGTGGGTAACAACCGCAAAGTGTTGATGGGCTATCGCGCACTGGTGCTGGTGCTGATTTTCTGGGGTTCCATCGAAAACCTGGGCACCGTGTTCGCCTTCGCCGACATCACCATGACGATGCTGGCGTTCGTTAACCTGTTCGCCCTGGCGTTCCTGTTCAAGATCGCCATGCGCATCCTGAACGACTACGACAACCAGCGCGCCGCCGGCATCAAGACCCCGGTGTTCGACTCCAGCCAGTTCCCAGACCTGGACCTGGACCGCAAGGCCTGGCCGGCCAATCCGGCAAAACCGGACGTTGCCGTCTCGGCTGAACTGAACGCTCAAGCGCAACGCTGAGCGTAGATAGATGACACGCCGCCTGGCCTTGGGCATGCTCTGGGCCCGGCGGCGTTTTTCGTTCAGGAGAGTGTTCAGATGACCCAACCAGCCCAAAACGTCATGGTGCTCTACACCGGCGGCACCATCGGCATGCAGGCCAGCGCCAACGGCCTGGCACCCGCATCCGGTTTCGAAGCGCGCATGCGCGAGCAACTGGCCCATAAGCCAGTGCCTGCGTGGCGATTCCGCGAAATGGCCCCGCTGATCGACAGCGCCAACATGACCCCGGCCTACTGGCAACAATTGCGCATCGCGGTCGTCGAGGCCGTGGAAGGCGGCTGCGACGCAGTACTGATCCTGCACGGCACCGACACCTTGGCCTACAGCGCGGCAGCCATGAGCTTTCAATTGCTGGGCTTGCCGGCGCCGGTGGTGTTCACCGGTTCCATGCTGCCCGCCGGCGTGCCCGACAGCGACGCCTGGGAAAACGTCAGCGGTGCCCTGGCAGCATTGGGCCAAGGCCTGGCGCCCGGTGTGCAGTTGTACTTCCATGGCGCACTGATGGCGCCGACCCGTTGCGCGAAGATCCGCAGCTTTGGTCGCCATCCGTTTGCAGCCTTGCAGCGCAACGGCGGCGTGGCCAAGGCCGAGGCCATTCCTGCAGCGCTGGATTATCGCCAAGCCAAAGCCCTGGCCAACGTCGGCGTGCTGCCGTTGGTGCCGGGCATCGGCGCCGGACAACTGGATGCGCTGATCGACAGCGGCCTCCAGGCGCTGGTCCTCGAATGTTTCGGCAGCGGCACCGGGCCAAGCGATAACCCGGCGTTCCTGGCCAGCCTCCAGCGTGCCCACGACCAAGGTGTGGTGGTGGTCGCGATCACCCAATGCCATGAAGGCGGCGTGGAGCTGGACGTGTACGAAGCCGGCAGCCGGTTACGCGGCGTCGGCGTACTGTCCGGTGGTGGCATGACCCGCGAAGCGGTGTTCGGCAAGCTGCAGGCCCTGCTCGGTGCGAGTCTTGCGACGCCTGAGGTCCGCCGCCTGGTGGAACTGGACCTGTGCGGCGAACTGAGCTGACCGGCATATAACTTGCTCCCCTTCCAGCCATCTCCTGGCTGGAAGCCCCCATGCTGCACTCCCACCTCACGACCCTCAACGCGGTCTCGCTGGTACTCAGTACCTTCAAGGCCGAAGGCTGGCCCGCCGAGACGCTCCTGGCCGGCAGCGGTATCTGCGCGGCGGACTTGAGCCGCGCCGACACGCGCATCGCCACGCATCAGGAGATGCAGGTGTGCGCCAATGCCGTGGCTCTGCAGCGCGATATCGGCCTGATCGTGGGGCGCCGCATGCATGTATCGTCCTACGGCATGCTCGGCTATGCCCTGCTCACGAGTGCCACTTTCGGTGACGCTTTGCGCCTGGCCCTGCGTTATCCGGCGCTGTTGGGAACACTGTTCGAGCTGAGCCTGGAGGAGGACGGCGGACGTATCTGGTTCACCGCGGGCGATTATCGCGATAACCCGGCCCTGACCGCCTTCAATGTCGAGCTGTGTCTCGGGTCGCTGAAGGTCATTTGCGACGACCTGCTCGGCCATCCACTGCCCTTGCTGGGCGCGCGCTTCGAGCACGATGCACCGGATTATCAAGCGCGCTACGCCGAGAGTTTCGACTGCCCGTTGCAGTTCCAGGCCACCGCCAATGCGTTCGCCTTTGACAAACGCTGGCTCGCCCAGCCTTTGCCGCTGGCCGACAGCGTGACCCACCAGGCCATGGCCGAGCGCTGCCGTAAACAGAACACCGAATTCACCGGGCGCGAAGCCTGGCTGGGGCGAATCCGCCAATTGCTCGCGGCGCAACTGCACGCCGCACCCGGGCTGGATGGCCTGGCCCAACAGATGAACTGTTCGCCGCGCACCCTGCGCCGACACCTGCATGACCTGGGCTGCAGCTATCAGGAACTGCTGGATGAGCTGCGTTTCGAACGCGCCAAGCAATTGCTGGCGCAAGACCAATGCCCCATCTACCGGATTGCCGAGCAGCTGGGCTTCAGCGAGACCGCCAGCTTCCGGCATGCCTTCGTGCGCTGGAGCGGCGTGGCACCGAGCCAATTTCGCGCATGACGCGCTATTGAGGGGCGAATTACGGACAGAAAATCTGGCCATATTTATCCCCTTTTGGCCGCTCTTGCCGTTCTCATAACCTCCGCCGCCAGCAAGACTGCAGGCACCGATACCTCCTGCGGAGAACAACAAGATGCTGACGATCTACTCAGACGATCACCACCTGCACCACGGCCGTTGTGAACTGATGGACGGGCAACTGATGCCCTGCTTTGAAATGCCCTCGCGCGCCGACCATGTGCTGCAGCGGGTCAAAGACCGTGAACTGGGCGCCGTCCAAGCCCCGCAGGACTTTGGCCTGGCGCCGCTGCAACGCATCCACAGCCGTGACTACCTCGACTTCTTCAAAGGTGCATGGCAACGCTGGACCGAGTTCGGCCAGGACGGCGACCTGCTGCCCTACACCTGGCCGGCCCGCACCTTGCGCCGCGTATTGCCCACCAGCCTGCACGGCCAACTCGGTTATTACAGCTTCGACGGCGGCGCCCCGATTACCGCCGGCACTTGGCAAGCCGCCTATAGCGCGGCCCAAGTGGCGCTGACGGCGCAACAAGCAATCCAGCAAGGCGCCCGCAGTGCCTTCGCCCTTTGCCGGCCACCGGGCCACCACGCCGCCAGTGACTTGATGGGCGGCTATTGCTACCTCAACAACGCCGCCATTGCGGCCCAGGCGTTTCTCGACCAGGGCCACCGAAAGGTCGCGATCCTGGACGTGGACTACCACCACGGCAACGGCACCCAATCGATCTTTTATGCGCGCAACGACGTGCTGTTCACCTCGATCCACGGCGACCCGGCGGCGGAGTTTCCATTTTTTCTCGGCTATGCCGACG
Organism: Pseudomonas sp. OV546; assembly: GCF_900116845.1. Taxonomy (NCBI): domain Bacteria; kingdom Pseudomonadati; phylum Pseudomonadota; class Gammaproteobacteria; order Pseudomonadales; family Pseudomonadaceae; genus Pseudomonas; species Pseudomonas sp. OV546. The sequence continues at coordinate 26,588 of NZ_FPCE01000010.1, forward strand.
AACTGGGCGACGGCGCGGGGGCAGGTTTCAATTTCAACTACCCGTTGCCCGCCGGTTCCGGCTGGGAGCGCTGGAGCGCAGCACTGGAACAGGCCTGCAACGAGATTGAACGTTATGGGGCCGACATCATTGTGGTGTCCCTCGGGGTGGACACCTTCAAGGACGACCCTATCTCGCAATTCAAACTCGACAGCCCGGATTACCTGGCAATGGGCGCACGCATCGCCCACTTGGGCAGACCCACGCTGTTTGTGATGGAAGGCGGCTACGCGGTGGAAGAAATCGGCATCAATGCCGTCAATGTTCTCGAAGGTTTTGAAGGGGCTGCCCAATGAACATGCTCAAGTCACTTATCCTCTGCGCCACCGTTATCAGCGGCGTGGCCCACGCCGAAGAAAAAACCCTGCGGGTCTATAACTGGTTCGACTACATCACGCCCAAGGCGCTGGAGGACTTCAAGGCGCAGAACCCCGCCATCAAATTGGTGTACGACATTTTCGACACCAACGAGGCGCTGGAAGCCAAGCTGCTCACCGGCAACTCCGGGTATGACGTGGTGGTGCCGTCCAACGTGTTCCTGGCCAAGCAGATCGAGGCCGGCGTATTCCAGCCGTTGGACCGCAGCCAGTTACCCAACTGGAACCACCTCGACCCCAAGCTGATGAAGCTGATCGAAGCCAACGACCCCGGTAACAAATTCGCCGTGCCCTACATGTACGGCACCATCCTGATCGGCTTTAACCCGGACAAGGTCAAGGCCGCGCTGGGCGCCGATGCGCCGGTGGACAGCTGGGACCTGATCTTCAAGGAAGAAAACATCAGCAAGCTCAAGCAATGTGGCGTCGCGCTGCTGGACTCCCCCTCGGAAATCCTGCCCCTCGCCCTGCAGCACCTGGGGCTGGACCCCAACAGCAGCAACCCCAAGGATTATGAAAAAGCCGAAGCGTTGCTGCTGAAGATCCGCCCCTCTGTCACCTACTTCCATTCCTCCAAGTACATGGCCGACATCGCCAACGGCGACATCTGCGTAGCCGTCGGTTACTCAGGCAGCTTCTCCCAGGCCGCCAACCGCGCCAAAGAGGCCAAGAACGGTGTCACCGTGGACATGCGCCTGCCCAAGGAAGGGGCACCGATCTGGTTCGACATGCTCGCCATTCCCAAAGGCGCAAAAAACCCGCAGGACGCCTACACCTTCATCAACTACTTACTGCAACCGGCCGTGATCGCGCCCATCAGCGACTTCGTCGGTTACCCCAACCCGAACAAGGACGCCACCGAGCAGGTCGACCCGTCGATTCGCAACAACCCGAACCTGTACCCGACCGAGGCGGCCATGGCCACGCTGTACACCTTGAAACCGCTGACCCGGGATGCCGAGCGCGCCAGGACCAGGGCCTGGACCAAAATCAAGTCGGGTACCTGATCGCCGAGTCCACCGCAGGGCCTGAGGGGTTGGCCTTGACTTAACTACCGCTCGCCGAGTGGGCAACATCCTTACTGTGAGAAAAACGCCGCTACGCACCCTAGCGGCCCCTTTCTTGCGGCCAGGATGCCCTTATGAATGACACTGCACTGTCCCCCAGCGCCAACGATCTGCTGACTCAACTGGCCACCGGCCCCTCCCTGCGGGAGGTCGCGGCGGCGACTTTACGATCGGCGCTGGCCGAGCTATACCCGGACCTCGATATCGACCCCAACCTGGCCATCCTGGTCACCCCTCGCTGGCAAAGCGTCAGCGGTGAGGTGGTGCCCGACCTTCCGCACCTTCAATCGCTGGCCGGCGCACTGGCGCGCAGTGCGTTGACCAACGTCGCGCTGACCTGGATCGACGGTGAGCACTATCTGATCAATCAAACCCAGGAGCAGGCAAACACCCACGTTTCCGTCCAGGTTGACCGTATCGCGCAGTTGATCAACGAGTTGGCCCCCCTGCTGTTTGTCTCCTACCAGGAACAACAGCTCGATTTCTGGAACCAAAGCGGCGGCCAGAACGGGCCACGCTGGAAGACGTTGGCCCGCACACTGCGCAACCTCTGGAATGTACACACCGTCGATGACTGGGACGACGATGAGTGCGCCATGGCCAGGAACGTTTTTCACTACCCCGAATACGCACAGCGCCAGCCCCATGACAACTATGACGCCCACGTCTACCTGATTGATATGGATGAGCAAGCGGGTAGCGTCAGCAAACACCTCAATGTGACCTCTATGGCGCTGGTGGTCGGGCAGTTGGGCACACGGGAGCTCATCCTCGGTTACTCGATTGCCACCGGCTATAAAAAATTCAGCTCGATGAAGGCGTTTGGTGAATACCTGGCGCCCCATCCCCATTTATTCGCGGGGCGCGAAATCCATTGGCGACTGTTCGAGCCATCGGGCAATTTCTTTGAGTATCAGGCCAGCAGCCTGATCAGCCTGCAAATCGAAGCGCTGCGGCACATTGCCTTTGACGATGAGGACATCAAGCCACTTTCCCCGGCGGACAGTGCGAAGAAAGAACTCCACGCGTTCACGCAACAGGATCAATCCCGGCTTGGCTGGGCTCGCGACTCCCTGCCAGGATGGTTGCAGCAGGCCTCGTCACCCGACCAGTCGGCCTATGGTCGTTACATGATGGACTTGGCGGCCTTGAACCTGCAGGAGAACGGCAAAACCTATATGGATGACATTCCCGCCGTGGGTGATTTTGCCCGCGACGCCTTGCGCACACAGATGATCAAGGACCACCCGGAGGCTGCCAACGTCAACCTGGAAAACGTGCAAATCGCCGTGACCAGCGCAGTGGTCTGGGGCACGCTGGCCGTACCCGGCCAAACCCAGACGCAAACCTTCACGCTGACCGAGCTGGCCCTGGAAAACCTGATTGCCCTGCCGTTGGGTAACAAGGTCGTGATTTACCGTAACGGGACGGTGACGCCCACCTGGATGACGGCGCAATACTTGGAAAAACTGATTACCCAGGTCGATATCGGCAAACATTATCCCGCCCTGATCAAAAGCAAATTGCTGGAGGACGCTGCGCAGTCCTTGCGCCGGCAAAAACTCTACACCGAACAATTGCGCCTGCAACTGCCCTTGCTGGCCTTGCAGTACAAGATTCGCGGTCTTCACGGCCTGACCGAACAGGGTTATCGCTACGTGTGTGCCGTGATGAACACGGAGACTGAAAAGCAGCGGGTAGACGGTTACCCGGTGGTGATCCGCCCCCTGGCCCTGTACCCCAAGCGGCGCTTGACGACAGCCGTGGATACGGTCGACAACATGTTCATCATTGGCCCCCAAGCCCCGAAAAACGGCCCTTGCCTGCTCTATCGACCACTGAGCAATGAGCCGTTGATGGAGTTCGCCTCTGAAGCCAACCTGCTCTATGAAATCAAGCAATCAGCGACCTTGCGCCAGTCGATCCTCGCCTGGTTGCCCGACAAGGAGCGCACCGCTTACGGCCAGTTCGTATTCACCGGCACCCTGCCGTCCCCCTGGGTGTTTACCAGCCTGCTCAATGACCCACTCGATGCGCTGGTGATGACAGGGCCGATCCGTTTCGGCAATGAGGTGTTGCGCAATGACTATTTCGCGACGCTGTTCAAAACTCACGCCACGGCATTGGCAAACCTGGCCGACCGCCAGTCTGTCTCCAATGCCGAGGGCCGCTGGGAAAGCTTGAAGCACATGGGCTGGCAGATCTTTACCGCGGCACTGCCATTCATGGGGAAAACCGTCGGCGCAGCGTCCTGGATCTGGCAATTGATGGATGATCTGCAACATGTAGTGGATGCCAGAGAAATAAACGAGCGACCTGCCGAGCTCTCCGCCTGGGTGGATATATTGCTGACGCTGGGCATGGTGTTGACGATGCACATCAGTACACAACGACGCCCCAGCGCGGCGATCGAAAAAGAAACCCGCGCCTCTTCCGAGCCGGGCGAGTCGTCCGAGCCCTCCAAGCATCCCAAGCCGTCAGAACCCGCCGAACCGTCCAAGCCCCCACCCGCCATGGTCCTGATACAAAAACCGACGATCACGGCAGGTGAGCTGCCGGCGGACCATCAAGGTACGCTGCATGCCAGCGGCGCGCTGACTCAGTCCCGGCGCAATCTCGGAGCGATCCTGGATGCCCTCATGGTCGAGAAGCCATCATCCCTGAGCGAACAGTACAAGGAGGACACCGCCTACAAGCACCTCTACAGCACAGGGGAACACTGGTATGCGCCGGTTGGGACTCGATGGTTTGAGGTTGATGTGGACGAAAACGATTCAGTCCTGATTGTTGATCCAAAACAGTCACAGCGAACGGGCTTTCCGCTGACCAGCAACCGTGCTGGCCAGTGGTTTATCGACATCCGGTTCCGATTGAAAGCCAGCGGGCTGCGCCGCCTGCGGCAAAAGGGTCAGCGCCTCAAGCCGCCGAAAATAAAAGACCTGCGCGAGCAGTTAAATAGCTTTGACAAGCAATTGATGCAACGGCACAGCGAGCTTGAGGCACTGCGCGAGGCCATCGCCGCAACGCCGGAGGACGCCCAGGAAGCGGCTCGAACCACCTACCTTGCCCAGGCGGACAATCACATCAAGGAACTCGACGTAACGATCTCCCAACTCAAATCGCTGAAGATCATCGACACCGTTCCCAATTACCTGGACGGGATGTACGAATACCTGACCAACCAGATTTTCGTGGCCCGCTCAGCCATCAACGAACAGTTGGACGGGTTCCAACAACAGCTACGTTCTGTCGAAGGGCACATGGACCCCGATGACGATACGCTGGCGACACTCCCCCTCAGTACCTATCAAAAAGTCTATGAGGTCACCCAGGATATGATTGAACGCCTGACGTTCATCGAGACCCCTTTAAGGGAGATGCGGGAACTCGGTGAAAGGGGTGTCAGGTTCGCCACTACTCATGGGCTCGGCCTGGCGAATGTGAGCCTCACTGACCTCAAAGCGTTCAAGATCAGCCTGAGTACCTTCCTATGCCTCAATGAGACCAAAACCGAGAGCTTGCCGGCGGCCAGGGAAGCGGTTGCGCGCATTATCGAAACCGCCGAGCTGGCAGTGCAAAGCCTGCGAGTCGCCCTGGACCCGGAGAATGAAGCCACTCAAGACCAGTTGATCGAAACCCTCGACAGCTTGGTAGACCAGTTTGCAAGCGTGGATCAGAACCTGGTGGAGTTGCCGGCCGACTTCCCCGACGACCTGCAAAAAACCCCATTGGCCAATCTGCGCAAACAAATCGATGAGTTCGCCCAAAACGCCACGCGAGAACTGACCGGCCTGCTGCGCGAACGCAAAGCCCAAACCCTGGAACCCATGCCTGGACCTTCCCGCCCCTCGTCCAGGGTCACGAAGAGAGTCATCAAGACGCATCTCAAGGGGATTGTCATCGGCGAAGAACGCCTGCCGGACGCCGAAGGCAGCACAGCGCTGGTGGAGGTAAAGGAGCCGCTGACCGGCAAGGTAATCGCCACGTTCCATGAAAAAGAGCCGGGCGTGTGGGTTGAACAACCACCCGCGGCGCGATCAACCAGCCGCACCCAGGCCCGCAACCTTAAACAGAGCACGACCCACGGCCAGGCCCTGCTGGACACGCTTGATGCCTTTATCACTCGCACGGAAGTGCTGTCCAAAGAGGCGGGATGGCTGCCCGTAACCATTGAAGAGCGTATCAGCAACCGGATCGAACAGCTGATGCACGCCAGCCAGGAGATCGAAGAAGCACTGACCCTGAGCAATCTGACAGAAAGCACCACACACCCCTCAGCAGTGCTCAACAACCGACTGGCCGCCGCGATCAGCAAGCTCCAGGGCGAACGCAAGCGCCTCCGCATCCATATGCTCAAGACACGGCCACCCACCGCGGCTCATGTCGAGCTGTTGCTCAAGGAAGGGGTGGTTACCATCAACCCACCCACCGGTGCGCGCATCAAGCTCACCGGACGTCACTCAGGTTTCCTGCAGGAGTATCCCGTGGTGGATATCCAAACCAAGAAAACGTTGTGGTATGCCCACTTTCACTACAACGCGCTGACAGGATCAGAGGAGAACTTCACCGCTGCCCACCTGAAAACCCCAGACCAACGCGGCCTGGGCGGAAAATACGAGCGCAGGAACGACGCCAGCCGCAACAATATCAGTATCTACCGCAGTGAGATCAGCCCCCAACTGGCGCGCATGCTGTTCCTTAAAAGCAAGCCACCTCAGCCGGCGGTGGAAGAGCCCCAGGCCTGACGCAAGCGCGCCAGGGCCTGGCCGATGGCAACCTCTGGCACCGCGGCAAACCCCAGCACGAGGCCCGCACGCTGGTCCGGCGGTGTGCTGGAGCCTGCCAGCCAGTAACTGCTCAGGCCGTTGATTTCGACACCAGCAGCCTTGGCCTGCTCGAGCAATTGTTGCTCACGGGCCAGGCTGGCCACGCGTACCGTAAGGTGCAGCCCTGCGGCAACGCTGGGCAGGCTGGCGACCCCGTCGAGGTCACCCGGCCACCCGGCCAGGAGTGCGTTGCGTCGGCTCAACGCCGCGCGGCGCATGCGCCGGATATGTCGCTGGAAGTGCCCGGCGGCCATGAATTCGGCCATCACGGCCTGGGTGCTGACTTCTGAATGGCGCATATCCACCGCGCGCCGCCGGGAAAAGGCGTCGACCAGGCCCGGCGGTAATACCAGGTAACCCAGGCGCAAGGCCGGAAAGGCCACCTTGCCGAACGTGCCGACGTACAGCACGCGCCCGCTGCGGTCCAGTGCCGCCAATGGCGACAGCGGCGCGCCGCTGTAGCGGTATTCACCGTCGTAATCGTCCTCGATGATCCAACCGCCCGTGCGCTCGGCCCAGGCCAGCAGTTCGAGGCGCCGCGCCAGGCTCATCACCACACCCAACGGGTACTGATGAGAGGGCGTGACATACGCCACTCGGCAATCGCCCAGGCTGTTGAGCACCTGGCAATCGATGCCTTCACTGTCCACCGGTACACCGTGCAACCGTCCGCCTGCCAAAGCGAACGCATGCCCCGCCGCACGGTAGCCAGGGTTTTCCACCGCTACCCCATCTCCCGGCTCTACCAGCAACTGTGCACAAAGGCTGATTGCCTGCTGCGCCCCACTGGTGATCACTATTTGTTCAGCGGTGCATTGCATGCCCCGTGAGCTGCGCAAGTAAGCGGCGATCAGACCGCGCAGGCGACCGTCACCCGCCGGGTCGCCATAGCACAGCAGTTCCAGGTCCGGCTTGCGCCAGAATGCCCCATTCAGCTTGGCCCATACCTCAAAGGGGAACAGATCAAAGGCCGGCACGCCCACGCGGAATGCCCGAGGCGGACCCGAGGGAGGTAAGGCCAGGTGGTTGTTTTTGACCCTGGCCAAGCCCGCGCTGTGGATAACTTCATCGTCCAGATCTTCCGGCAAATCAGCCCATTTTGTGGATAAGGCTGGGGATAAGCCTGTTGACAACCCTGTGGATACTTTTGTGGATAGTTTTTTTGCCGTAGGCAATTGAGCGACATAAGTGCCATCGCCGACCCGGCTTTCAATAAACCCCTCCGCATACAGCTGATCGTAGGCGCGTACCACACTGTTGCGGGAAATCGACAACGCCGCCGCCAGGTCACGGGTGGCGGGCAGGCGTGTGCCACTGACCAGTCGTCCATCCAGCACCCGCTGGCGCAAGGCGTCATACAGTTGGCGAGTCAGACCCTGACGGCGATCCAGCTCAATACCGGCGGGGTTGAATGACAGCGGCGCAGAGATGGGCGACATATTGGACCTATGAAATTGGTGCCAGATGGCTCTTACAACGAGCCATTAGCCTGCCTAGGATGCAGGCATTCGCCAAGGAATATTTCCATGTACACACCTCGCGCCTTCGCCCTCGACGATTTGCCCGAACTGCACCAATTGATCCAGCACACCCGCCTGGCGCAGTTAGTGACCGTGGGTGAACAAGGCCTGCAAGCCAGCCACTTGCCACTGCTGCTCAACCCCGATGAAGGTGCCAATGGCACGCTCTACGGACACCTGGCCAAGGCCAATCCTCAGTGGCGGGACCTGCAGAACGGCAGCGAAGCGCTGGTGATCTTTGCAGGCGCCGAGGCCTACATCAGCCCGGCCTTTTACCCAGCCAAAGCCGAGCACGGCAAAGTGGTGCCCACCTGGAATTACCTGGCGGTGCACGCCTATGGCAAGGCCGAGGTGTTTACCGACGCCGAGCGTTTGCTCAACGTGGTCAGCGCTCTCACTGATCGCCATGAAGGCAACCGCTCCCAGCCCTGGAAAGTCAGCGATGCCCCGGCCGATTACATTGAAAGCATGCTCAACGCCATCGTCGGCTTTGCCCTGCCGATCGAACGCCTGATCGGCAAACGCAAACTCAGCCAGAACCGCAGCCCGGCCGATATCGCCGGCGTGCGCGAAGGCCTGGCCGCCAGTAGCGACGTGCGTGACCAGACCCTCGCCCGCTTTATGCCCCAAGGAGCCTCAGAATGAGCCAGATCCACATCCGCCCAGTCACCGCCGCCGACCACGCCGCCTGGCTGCCGCTGTGGCAAGCGTATCTGACGTTCTACAACACCGAGTTGCCCGACGCCGTCACCCAAAGCACCTGGCAGCGCCTGATCGACACCACCGAGCCCACCCATTCGGCCCTGGCCTGGCAGGACGACAAGGCGGTGGGCATGGTCAACTTCATCTACCACCGCTCCAACTGGAGCATCGAGAACTCGTGCTACCTGCAGGACTTGCTGGTCGTCCCGACCCAACGTGGCACCGGCGTGGGCCGCAAGCTGATCGAATTCGTCTACACCACCGCCAAGGCTGACGGTTGCTGCAAGGTCCATTGGCTGACCCACGAGACCAACGCCACAGCGATCCAACTCTACGAACGCATTGCCGAACGTCCAGGCTTTATCCAATTTCGCAAAGGTCTTTAAGGAGCGCAGCATGACGACTTCTCTCGCCGACTGGAAAGGCGTTCAGGCGCCCACCGTTCAACGGCTGGAAGGACGGTTTATCCGTCTGGAAAAACTCGACCCCGCCCGCCATGGCGATGAGCTGTTCAACGCCCTGCAAGGCCCCGGTGCCGACCCCAAGCTGTGGGACTACCTGCCTTACGGCCCATTCCCCGAACGCAGCGTCTTCAATGATTGGCTGAACAATCACGCCGCGCACAGCGACCCGTATCTTTTCAGCGTCATCGACCGCGCAACCGGCCAGGTACAGGGCATCCTCAGCCTGATGTCGATCGTCCCGGACCACGGTCGCATCGAAATCGGCCACGTCACCTTCGGCGCCGCCATGCAGCGCTCGCCAAAAAGCACCGAAGCGGTCTACCTGCTGGCCAAGCACGCGTTCGACCAGGGTTACCGTCGCCTGGAATGGAAGTGCAACAACGCCAACGGCCGCTCCAAATACGCAGCCGAGCGGTTGGGTTTCAGTTTTGAAGGCGTGTTCCGCCAGCACACCGTGGTCAAAGGCAAGAACCGGGATACCGCGTGGTACTCGATCATCGACGCCGAATGGCCACAGGTTGCAGCGGGCTTTGAGGCGTGGTTATCGGAAGCGAACCAGCAGGGTGATGGGCAGGTGAAGTCACTGGCGCAGTGCCGGTCCCAACACCTCTGATCAATGAGGGAGCCACGCGTTGATCGCCCGCTGGCCGATGCGTTTTTAATCGCGCCGCACTAGAGAAAACTCCCGCAAACTGGGGGTCGATGACCTGACAGTTATCGCCCCGTCATCTCGCTAAATTCCCGGCCTCATTCATCAGAGGTTGGGATTTCATGCCTTTTACACCCCACAGATTCGCACTCGTCATTGCCCTTGCTCTCAGCACTGCCAGCCTTCAACCCGCGCATGCGCGTGGCGATATCGAATACAAGCCGTACCCGCATCCCTACTACGATGCGCAGCCCGATCCGTGGCCTCCTGTAGAGCCCGAGATCGAGTCAACGCCCCTCGACGGTTATCTCACCCAGAAAGCGACCTCGCGCAATGGCTTGCAAGTGGCCAAGGTGCTGGAGCCGGGATTGATTCGGTTACTGGAGTCCGGGGAACTGACGTCCGAGCAAATCAAAGCCCTTGAAAAGCTCGGTGATGGCCTCGAGAAACAACCCGGCGGCATCGGTGCCAGCCTTGAGCAACTGGCCGGCAGCCAGAACGCCAACCTCGCCGGCGCAACGCAAAACACCACACAGCACCTCAGCAACCAATTGCTCTCGACCCTGCGCACACTGCCCGCTGACGACGAAGGCCACTTCTGGATTCAAGGTGTGGGCAACGACGGCAGCCTCGACAAGCAAGGCGGCAGCGCCGGTCTGAAATATGGCATCGACGGCCTGTTGCTGGGCGCCGACTGGGCACTGGATCACGCCTGGCGCGTTGGCATCATGGGTGCAAAATCCACCAGCCATTTGAATACCCAACGCTTCTCTGGCGACCTCGACAGCTGGCACCTGGGGGGTTACGCCGTACGCCAGGACGGCCCGATAGGCCTGCGCCTGGGGGCGATCTACAGCGACCACGCGGGGCAGAACAAACGCGACGTCAACCTGCTGGACTACAAGGAGCAACTCAAGGGCAAATACAACGCCCAAAGCCAAACCCTGTTTTCCGAACTGGGCTATCAACTGGGCAGCGCGGACCTCAGCGTCGAACCCTTCGCCGGCCTCGGTTTCCAGCGCTACCACCGCGACAGTTTCAAGGAAACGGGTGGCTTGACCGCGCTGAACGTCGGCGCACAAACCCAACAAAACCTCAGCACCACCTTGGGCCTGCGCCTGGCAACGGTGTATCGGTTCGATAACCAGATCAGCCTCACCCCCCACCTCAGCACCGGCTGGAAACACCTCTACGGCGGAGTCGACAGCCAGGTCCGCCAATCCTACCGTGCCCTGCCGGGGCTGGTTGACGGTTTCACCGTCACCGGCACCTCGCTGGACCGCAATAGCCTCGACCTGCAAGCCGGGCTCGACCTCGCCTTGTCGGCACAACACACCGTCGGCCTGACCTACAGCGCGCAGGCCGGCACAAACAGTCGCAACCAGGGCTTGATGGGGCAGTGGAAGATCAGCTTCTAACCCCACCAAATTGCGCACGAAAAAAAAGGGGGGCACCTGCCCCCCCGAGGATTAAACGGTCGTGTCGAAGGCTGGATCAGCCTTCGATTTCAATCAGGATTTCGCCAGGGTTGACCCGGTCGCCCTTGGCCACATGAACGGCAGTCACCTTGCCGGCAATCGCTGCCTGCACTTCGGTTTCCATTTTCATGGCTTCGGTAATCAGCACGGCCTGGCCGGCCTTGACCACGTCACCTTCCTTGACCAGCACGTCGACGATATTGCCCGGCATCGCGGTGCTGACATGGCCAGGCTCGGTGGCGTGCTTGCGCTTGCTGCCGCCACTGCTGACGAATTCGTTGAGCGGTTCGAACACCACTTCTTCCGGCATGCCGTCGATGGACAGGTAGAAGTGGCGCTTGCCTTCGGCCTTCACGCCGACACCGGTGATGTCCACGCGGTAGCTTTCGCCGTGTACGTCGATGACGAACTCGGTCGGTACGCCTTCGCCACCGGCACGCGCCACGCCGCCGGCTTCTGGGATCGGCAACAGCACTTCAGGGGCCAAGGTGCCGGCGTCGCGCTCTTCGAGGAACTTGCGCCCGATGTCCGGGAACATGGCGTAGGTCAGCACGTCTTCTTCGGACTTGGCCAACGCGCCGATTTCACCGCGCAGTTTGGTCATTTCCGGCTTGAGCAGGTCGGCCGGGCGTACGTCGATCACTTCTTCGCTGCCGATGGCCTGGCGACGCAATTTCTCGTTCACGGTGCCCGGCGCCTTGCCGTAGCCGCCTTGCAGGTACAGCTTCACTTCGTTGGTGATGGTCTTGTAGCGCTCGCCGGCCAACACGTTGAAAAACGCCTGGGTGCCAACGATCTGAGAGGTCGGGGTGACCAGCGGCGGGAAGCCGAGGTCTTCGCGCACTCGCGGGATTTCGGCCAGCACTTCGCCCATGCGGTTGAGCGCGCCTTGCTCTTTCAATTGGTTGGCCAGGTTGGAAATCATCCCGCCCGGTACCTGGTTGACTTGCACGCGGGTGTCGACGGCGGTGAATTCGCTTTCGAACTGGTGGTACTTCTTGCGCACGGCGTAGAAGTACAGGCCAATCTCTTGCAGCAGTTCCAGGCTCAGGCCGGTATCGAACTCGCTGCCTTTAAGGGCGGCGACCATCGACTCGGTACCGGGGTGGCTGGTGCCCCAGGCGAAGCTGGAGATCGCCGTGTCGATGTGGTCGGCACCGTTCTCGATGGCCTTGAGTTGGCACATCGCGGCCAAGCCCGCCGTGTCGTGCGAGTGGATAAAGATCGGCAGGTTTTGCTCGGCTTTGAGTGCCTTGACCAGCTCGCCGGTGGCGTACGGGGTCAGCAGGCCGGCCATGTCCTTGATCGCAATCGAGTCGCAACCCATGGATTCCAACTGCTTGGCCTGGGCCACGAACGCCTCGACGGTGTGCACCGGGCTGGTGGTGTAGGCGATGGTGCCTTGGGCATGTTTGCCGGCAGCCTTCACCGCTTCGATGGCCACGCGCAGGTTACGCACGTCGTTCATGGCGTCGAAGATGCGGAATACGTCGATACCGTTGACGGCAGCCTTGGCCACGAACGCCTTGACCACGTCATCGCTGTAATGGCGATAGCCCAGCAGGTTCTGGCCACGCAGCAGCATCTGCAAGCGGGTGTTGGGCAACGCGGCGCGCAGTTTGCGCAGACGCTCCCACGGGTCCTCCTTGAGGAAGCGCACGCAGGCGTCGAAGGTCGCGCCGCCCCAGACTTCCAAGGACCAGTAGCCGACTTTGTCGAGCTTGTCGCAGATCGGCAGCATGTCGTCGGTGCGCATGCGGGTCGCCAGCAACGATTGGTGGGCGTCGCGCAGGATGGTGTCGGTTACGAAGATTTTTTTAGACATTGGAATGTTCCTCACAGGCCTGCGTGGGCGGCGATGGCGGCGGCGATGGCCAGGGCCAGCTCTTCGGGTTTGCGCTTGATCGAGTAGTTGGTCAGCTCAGGGTGGCTTTCCACGAAACTGGTGTTGAACTGGCCGCTGCGGAATTCCGGATTGCGCAGGATTTCCTGGTAGTAGGCGGCGGTGGTCTTCACGCCTTGCAGGCGCATGTCGTCCAGGGCACGCAGGCCGCGGTCCATGGCTTCCTCCCAGGTCAACGCCCACACCACCAGTTTCAGGCACATGGAGTCGTAGAACGGTGGGATGGTGTAGCCGGTATAGATCGCCGTGTCGGTACGCACGCCGGGGCCGCCGGGTGCGTAGTAACGGGTGATCTTGCCGAAGCTGGGCAGGAAGTTGTTCTTCGGGTCTTCGGCGTTGATACGGAACTGCAACGCGAAGCCACGGTGCTGGATATCTTCCTGTTTCACCGACAGCGGCAGGCCCGAGGCGATGCGGATCTGTTCGCGGACGATGTCGATCCCGGTGATTTCTTCAGTGATGGTGTGTTCCACCTGCACCCGGGTGTTCATCTCCATGAAGTACACCTCGCCCTCGGCGAGCAGGAACTCCACGGTACCGGCGTTCTCGTAGCCCACGGCCTTGGCGGCTCGCACCGACAGGTCGCCGATGTAGGCGCGCTGTTCCGGGGTCAGTTGCGGGCTTGGGGCGATTTCGATGAGCTTTTGGTTACGGCGCTGGATCGAGCAATCGCGCTCGAACAGGTGCACCACGTTGCCGAAGCTGTCACCGAGGATCTGCGCCTCGATATGCTTGGGATTGACGATGCATTTTTCCAGGAACACTTCCGCCGAACCGAACGCCTTGGTGGCCTCGGAAATCACACGGGGGAAGGCTTGTTCAAGTTCTTCACGGCTGTTGCAACGACGAATGCCGCGACCGCCACCACCGGAGGTGGCCTTGAGCATCACCGGGTAACCAATACGGTCGCCTTCGGTGAGGGCCTCAGCGATGTCGGCGACGTTGCCTTCGGTGCCCGGCGTGACCGGCACACCGGCCTTGATCATGCTGCGGCGCGCTTCGGTCTTGTCGCCCATGCGGCGGATGACTTCGGCCGAGGGACCGATGAATTTGATCCCGCGTTCGGCGCAGATGTCCGCCAGTTCGGCGTTTTCCGACAGGAACCCGTAACCGGGGTGCAGTGCATCACAGCCGGTTTCCACGGCGAGGTTCACCAGCTTGCGCGGGTTCAAGTAACCGGCCAGGGGCTCGGCACCGATGCTGTGGGCTTCGTCGGCACGCTTGACGTGCAACGCGTGGCGGTCGGCGTCGGAGTAGACCGCGACCGAGCGAATGCCCATCTCGGCGCAGGCACGCACGATTCGTACGGCAATTTCACCACGGTTGGCGATCAGGATCTTTTTTATCACTTGGAAATTCCCTTGAACCGATTGCTGCGTTCTTCGACCCTATGAATCCGGGTCGGCGCGTGACCAAATGTTTCATGACAGTCGCGAGACACACACTAAGCCCGCCAAGGGATTAACAAAAATCAATAATTATTGGGTCGTGCATAAGTAAAGACTTATAGTTGGCCGCACAGCCTGGGGCGAGAGGATTAAAAAATGCGTAAGTCATTGATGCGACTGACATTGCGTCAGTTGCAGATCTTCCATGAGGTGTGTGACTTGCGCTCCTACAGCCGCGCGGCCGAGGAAATGTCTCTCACACAACCGGCCGTTAGCCTACAAATTCGCCAGCTGGAAGAGCTGATCGGCCAGCCGTTGTTCGATTACGTCGGCAAAAAGCTCTACATGACCGAGGCCGCCGAAGCCCTGCAACGGGCCAGCCGGGATATTTTCGGGCGCCTGGAAAACCTCGATATGCAGCTCTCGGACATGCAGGGCTCGTTGCAAGGCCAACTGAAACTGGCGATTGAGTCCAGCGCCAAGTATTTCGTGCCGCACCTGTTTGCCGCCTTCAAGCGCCAGCATCCGGAAGTGCAATTGCACCTCACGGTGGTTAACCGTGCCCAGGTGATCCGCCGGCTTTCGGACAATCGCGACGACCTGGTGATCATGTCGATGGTGCCCCAGGACATGGGCTTGGAGTTCCTGCCGTTCCTTAACAACCCAATCGTTGCCGTGGCACCGCCCGACCACCCGCTCAGCCTTCAGGGACCGCTGCGCCTGCAGGACCTGGAACCTTACACACTGCTGCTGCGCGAACCGGGTTCCGGCACGCGGCTGGCTTGTGAGGAATATTTCAAGGAAAAACGCGTGCACTTCACCCAGACGGTTGAAGTCGCCTCAGCCGAGGCGCAGCGCGAATGCGTATGCGCCGGGCTGGGCGTGGCCTTGTTGACGCGTCACGCGGTCAACATGGAATTGGCCACCGGCGGGCTCAAGGAGCTGCCGGTGGAAGAGCTGCCGCTGTACCGCAGCTGGTGCCTGGTGCAGGCCAAGGCCAAGCGCCTGTCACCAGTGGCCCATGCGTTCCTGGGCTTTATCCGCAGCGAGCGGGTGCAGATCAGCGCGCTGGCTGAGCGCTTCGCTGGGCAGCCGCGGGTGCCTGCCAGTGGAGTTCCGGGTAGTCCGTGATGCTCTGGAGCAGTTGGCGCTGATCACAGCGGTCTTCGATTGCGCGACGGAACGCCATGCGGCGCTGGTCTTCCTGTTGACGACGGGTCTTGACGGAGCTGTTGCTGTCTTCGTAGGGCCGGGCCATTTGGAGTCTCCCAATGCGAGTACGGGGAGTACAGGATGGCCTTGGGGAGTTACGGTTTGGCGGCATAGGCATGACAAAAGGGTGAACATTGATCCGTGTTGAGCGGGCTTGCCCCGCGCTGGGCTGCGAAGCGGCGCCAATCCGGCCACCGCGTTCCTTCAGATAAAACGCGGTGGCCTGTTTTAGGGCCGCTTCGCGCCCCAGCGCGGGGCAAGCCCGCTCACCACAACAGCCCGCTCACCACGACAGCCCGCCACACGCAAAACTGCAATCAGTCGTCGAGGGCTTTGACGGATTTGGGCGACAGACGCAGGCTGCGCAAGCTGCGCTTGACGCTCTTGAGGTGGTTGACCAGGCTCGGCCCGCGCGCCATGGCCACGCCCATGGCCAGCACGTCGATCACCACCAAGTGAGCGATGCGCGAGGTCAGTGGCGTGTAGATCTCGGTGTCTTCATGCACATCGATGGCCAGGTTGACCGTGGACAGTTCCGCCAAGGGCGTCTGGCTGGGGCAAAGGGTGATCAACGAAGCGCCGCTCTCACGCACCAGGTTGGCGGTGATCAGCAGGTCTTTGGAGCGGCCGGACTGCGAGATGCAGATGGCGACATCGGTGGGCTTCAAGGTCACCGCCGACATGGCCTGCATGTGCGGGTCACTGTAGGCCGCTGCGGTGAGCAGCAGGCGGAAGAATTTGTGCTGGGCGTCGGCCGCCACTGCGCCGGATGCACCGAAGCCATAGAACTCAACGCGCTGGGCCTGGGACATGGCCGTCACGGCCTTCTGCAGCTCCACCGGGTCGAGCTTCTCGCGCACTTCCATCAGGGTGTGCAGGGTGGTGTCGAAGATTTTCAGGCTGAAATCGGCAACGGAATCGTCTTCATGGATCGCAAATTGCCCGAAGCTCGCACCGGCGGCCAGGCTTTGGGCCAGCTTGAGTTTCAAGTCCTGGAACCCGGAGCAACCGATGGCGCGGCAGAAACGCACGATGGTCGGCTCGCTGATGCCCACGCTGTGGGCCAAATCGGCCATGGAACTGTGCATCACAGCCGCAGGGTCAAGCAGCACGTGATCGGCAACCTTGAGTTCCGATTTGCGTAACAGGTGGCGCGACTGGGCGATATGTTGCAACAGGTTCAAAGGACAGGACTCTTGTTATGGGCAGGGCCAAGGATGTAGCAAGCTTGTAGTTATACTACAAGAATTGCCGTTTTGCCCGTCCGACGCGTCACTAAATCGCCCTGCCCGCCTTTGAATTTAAGGGCAGCCAAGTTGTAGCCACAGGGGCGACCTTGGCATCACTCAGGAAAATCTGCATTTTTCCGTAACAAATCTGCCAACCCTTCGGCCTGCATCGGCCGGCTGATCAAATAGCCCTGCACTTCGTCACACCGCTCACCGCGCAGGAAATCCAGCTGCTGCTGGTCTTCCACACCTTCTGCCACCACCTTGAGTGCCAGCCCATGGGCCATGGCGATAATTGCGCGGGTGATGGCCGCGTCTTCACGCCCCTGCCCGAGTCCACGAATAAAGGTCTGGTCGATCTTCACGTAGTCCACGGGGATA
The DNA here is from genome assembly GCF_900116845.1 of Pseudomonas sp. OV546. Taxonomy (NCBI): domain Bacteria; kingdom Pseudomonadati; phylum Pseudomonadota; class Gammaproteobacteria; order Pseudomonadales; family Pseudomonadaceae; genus Pseudomonas; species Pseudomonas sp. OV546. The sequence continues at coordinate 43,823 of NZ_FPCE01000010.1, forward strand.
CGCTTGAGGTAGCTGAGGGACGAATAACCGGTGCCAAAATCGTCGATGGCCAGCTTCACGCCCAGGTCGCGCAGTTGCTGGAAGGTGGCGATGATGTGTTCGACGCTGTCGAGTAACTGGCTTTCGGTCAGCTCCAGCTCGAGGTATTGCGGGTCCAGGCCGGTTTCCTCAAGCACTTGGCGCACCAGGCTGACCAACTTGCCTTGACGCAGTTGGTGCACCGAGAGGTTCACCGACACGCGAATCGGCGCCAGCCCCTGACGCTGCCATTCACACGCCTGCCAGCACGCCTCGCGCAGCACGAATTCGCCCAGCGGCACGATGAGGCCAGTCTCTTCGGCCAGGCCGATAAAATCCCCCGGCGGCACCATGCCCCATTGCGGATGCTCCCAGCGGATCAACGCCTCGGCCGCATTCAGCTTGCCGGTGGCCAGGCATAGCTTCGGTTGGTAGAACACTGAGAGCTGACGTTCTTCGATGGCCTTGCGCAGGTGGTTTTCCAGCTGCAAGCGCTCCAGGGTGCTGGCTTGCAAGCTGTCGGTGTAGAACTGAAAGTTATTGCCGCCCAAGTGCTTGGCGTGCTGCATGGCCATGTTCGATTGACTGACCAGCGCGGAAATCTCCCGCGCATTGTCCGGTAACAGGCTGACACCCATTGAGGCACTGACCACCAACTCATGCCCTTCCACCGTCACCGGCACCCGCAGTTTGGCCAGCAGCCGCGTGGCCACGCGCGCCAGGCTCGACAGGTTGCCATAGGCGTCGAACAACACAGCGAATTCATCCCCGGACAAACGCGCAATGGTGTCGGCCTCGGGCAAAGCGTTAATCAGGCGACGCGCCATTTTTTGCAGCAATTGGTCGGCAACTTCATGGCCGAGGCTGTCATTGAGTAACTTGAAGCGGTCGAGATTGATGTGCAGCAGCGCCAGGCTGCGCCCGCCTTGGCGTACACGCTGGTGAGCCTCGCGCAGCCGTTCGCGGAACAGCGAGCGGTTGGCCAGCCCGGTCAACTCGTCGTAATGAGTGAGGTAACGCATACGTTCTTCGGACTCACGCCGCGCCGAGAGATCGGCGAAGAAACCCACGATATGACTGACTTTTCCTCGAACATCGCGCACCACATTCAATTGCAGCCACTGCGGGTACAGCTCGCCGTTCTTGCGCGTCTCCACCAACTCGCCCTGCCACGTACCGTGGCTTAGCAACGCCTGGCGGATCACCGGAAAGTGGCGGCGGGCATCGCGGCTGCTGGGCAGCTCCACCACATTGCGGCCAATCATGTCGTCGGTTTCGAAGCCCGTGACACGGCTGAAGGCCTGGTTGACGGCAATCAGCACGTAGTCCGGGTCGAGGATCACAATGCCCTCGCTGGCGGCTTCAAAGACGGTCGACGCCAAACGCTGCTGTTCCTCCAGGGCCTTGCTGGCGCTGATATCACGGCGTGTACCGAGCATGCGCGTGACGCGGCCGCTGGGCGCACGCTCCACGGCACGGCCACGGTCTTCGATCCATACCCAGTGCCCATCGCCATGACGCACGCGGTATTCCACTTGGTAGTCCTCGCTGCGGCCCTTGAGGTGCTCCACCAGGGCACGCTTGAGCAGCGGCAGGTCTTCGGGGTGCAGGCGTGGCTTGAGGTGACCGAGCATCGCCGTGACGTACTCAGGCTCCAGGCCGAACAGCTCCTTGAGCTGGGTGTGGTGGACTTCGTCGGTTTGCAGGTTCCAGTCCCACAGGCCCAGCTCGCTGGCTTGCAGGGCCATGGCCAGGCGCGCCTCGCTTTTATTCAGCGCCAGGCTGGCAGCGTCCAGCTCCTGGCTGCGCTGTGCCACGCGGTCCTGCAGGCCGACCTGGGCTTCGCGCAGTTCCTGCTCGACCTGGCGGCGTTGTTCGACTTCGCGCACCAACTCCTGATTGAGTTGCTCGCTGCGCTGCTGTGCCTGTTGCAGATGTTCGATCAACGCCTGGTTCTGGAAGCGTCGCAGCAGCCCGCGCTGGATCAGGCGATTGACCTGCCACGCCACCAGGCTCAAGGACGCCAGCAGGATCAGGCCGAGTACGCCCCAGCCACGCTGCTGCGGGTCACCGCTCCAGAACAGGTAAATGATGGACGGCACCAGGCACGGCAAGGCGAACGACAAAAAGGCCGGCACGCTCACGGCGTAGGCCACGCTGGCCGACAGTGTCGCAGCGCCGATCAGGCCGAACACCCAGGCCTGCTGCATAAAGCTGTCCGCCGGCACCAGGGCGATGGCGGCGGTGGCCAGGGTCAGGCCGCTGACCGCCGAACCGAGCATGAACATGCGCCGCCACACCGGCTGGGCCTGGCGACTGGGCATGGCCGAATCAAACGCGGCCACTTGGATCACGCGCATCGCCACCAGGGCCAGCAGCCAGACCAACCAGATGCTGTCCAACAGGTATTGCTTGGGGTTCCAGAGCAGCCAGGCGCAGACCAGGCCATTGACCAACATCAACAGGGTCGGCAGCAGCGAGCCCTGATACAGCAGGCGTGTGCGCTCGACCGCCATCTCGGTGGCGTAGTGTTTGCGAAGAACCTGCGCGGGCGCCGCCGAGGGGCCAAACAGGTCGGTGCTGAGGGTCATAGGCAGTGTTCTTATAATGGTGAGCCCGAAACGTCGACGGAGCATACACAAGCAAACGCTTGGGCCAAACTGCTCTACGTCATAAAAACGGCATGCTCATGCGCCGCAAACTTCGGGGCCAGACGGCTTGAGCGAGACGCTGCGCGGGCTGTGGCCATTGACCAACCGGTCATCACCCTGATTGTTTTCCGTCGACCACCCGGCATTGGTATTTGCCCCACTCCCCCGTGGGCCATAGAATGCGCCGATGCGCGATGATCTCTCTCTTTTGCTGAACTCCCTCAACGATGCCCAACGCCAGGCCGTAGCCGCCCCCGTTGGCCGTCAGTTGGTCCTGGCCGGTGCTGGCTCCGGTAAAACCCGAGTGCTGGTGCACCGTATCGCCTGGTTGATCCAGGTCGAGAACGCGTCCCCGCATTCCATCCTGTCGGTGACCTTCACCAACAAGGCCGCTGCCGAGATGCGCCACCGCATCGAGCAGTTGATGGGCATCAGCCCGGCCGGCATGTGGGTAGGCACCTTCCACGGCCTGGCGCACCGCCTGTTGCGGGCGCACTGGCAGGAAGCGGGCCTGAGCCAGACCTTCCAGATTCTCGACAGCGATGACCAGCAACGCTTGGTCAAGCGGGTGATCCGCGAACTGGGGCTCGACGAACAGCGCTGGCCGGCGCGCCAGGCCCAATGGTTTATCAACGGCCAGAAAGACGAAGGCCTGCGCCCGCAGCACATCCAGGCCAGCGGCGATTTGTTCCTGGCCACCATGCGCAGCATTTATGAAGCCTACGAGGCCGCGTGCGTACGCGCCGGGGTGATCGACTTCTCCGAGCTGCTGCTGCGCGCCCTCGACCTGTGGCGCGACAACCCGGGTTTGCTGGCCCATTACCAGAAACGCTTCCGCCACATTCTGGTGGACGAGTTCCAGGACACCAACGCCGTGCAGTACGCCTGGTTGCGCCTGCTGGCCAAAGGTGGCGACAGCCTGATGGTGGTGGGCGACGACGATCAGTCGATCTACGGCTGGCGTGGCGCGAAAATCGAGAACATCTACCAGTATTCCGAAGACTTCCCGGACGCCGTCACCATCCGCCTGGAGCAGAACTACCGCTCCACCGCCGGTATCCTCAAGGCGGCCAACGCCTTGATCGCCAACAACACCGGGCGCCTGGGCAAAGAGCTGTGGACCGACGGTGGCGAAGGCGAAGCCATCAACTTGTACGCCGCGTTCAACGAGCACGATGAAGCGCGCTACGTAGTGGAAACCATCGAAAGTGCACTGAAAACCGGCCTGGCGCGCAGCGATATCGCCATTTTGTATCGCTCCAACGCCCAATCGCGGGTCTTGGAAGAAGCCTTGCTGCGCGAACGCATCCCGTACCGCATCTACGGTGGCCAGCGCTTCTTCGAGCGTGCCGAGATCAAGAACGCCATGGCCTACCTGCGCTTGCTGGAAGGCCGCGGCAACGATGCGGCGCTGGAGCGGGTGATCAACATCCCGGCCCGTGGCATTGGCGAAAAGACTGTCGAAGCCATTCGCGACCACGCGCGCCATGCCGATGTGTCGATGTGGGAAGCCATGCGCTTGCTGATCGCCAATAAAGGCCTGACCGGCCGCGCCGCCGGGGCGCTGGGTGTGTTTGTCGAACTGATCGAGAACCTCGCCGCCAAGTGCGCGGAAATGCCTCTGCACTTGATGACCCAGACCGTGATCGAGCAGTCCGGGCTGATTGCCTACCACGAAGCGGAAAAGGGCGAGAAAGGCCAGGCCCGGGTAGAAAACCTTGAGGAACTGGTCAGCGCCGCCCGTGCGTTCGAAAACACCGAGGAAGACGAAGAGCTGACCCCGCTCGCCGCTTTCCTCGGCCATGCGTCGCTGGAAGCCGGCGATACCCAGGCCGATGAGCATGAAGACAGCATCCAGTTGATGACCTTGCACAGCGCCAAGGGCCTGGAGTTCCCGTACGTGTTCCTGGTGGGCATGGAAGAAGGCCTGTTCCCGCACAAGATGAGCCTGGAAGAGCCGGGCCGTCTTGAGGAGGAGCGCCGCCTGGCCTACGTGGGCATCACCCGCGCGATGCAGAACCTGGTGATGACCTACGCCGAGACCCGACGCCTGTACGGCAGCGAGACCTACAACAAGGTGTCGCGTTTCGTACGTGAAGTGCCGAAGGGGCTGATCCAGGAAGTGCGCTTGTCCAACAGCGTCAGCCGCCCGTTCGGCGGAGGTCAGCAGCAGAACTCCAGCAGTATGTTCGCCGGTTCCGAGATTCCGGAAACCCAGTTCAGCCTTGGCCAGCAGGTCAGGCATTCGGTGTTCGGCGAAGGCGTGATCCTCAACTTCGAAGGCGCCGGTGCCCAGGCGCGGGTGCAGGTGAATTTCGCCGAAGGCAGCAAGTGGCTGATGATGGGTTACGCGAAGCTCGAAGCCATCTGACTGTGGCGAGGGAGCTTGCTCCCTCACCCCAACCAGCCCCTCTCATGAAACACTGCGTTACATGAAGATGATGGGCCCGCCCTTGTTTTAGACGAGCGCGGGCCAATATCTGTAATAAGTCCTACAGACCATTCTGAATCGGTCCTACGCAAAAGCCCGAAACATTATGTCGCTAGCCACTGTCACTACACCTGTGCAACATGGCGCGCGTGCAATCCACAAATGGGAATTCCCTTTATGAAACGTTTTCTTAGCATCGCCATGGCGTTGTGCATCGGCCTGACGATGAGCATCGACGCCAACGCCAAGCGCTTTGGTGGCGGCAAAAGCATGGGCTCGGCACCGACTCACCAGACCAGCCAAATGGCCCCATCCGCCGGTGCCGGCGGTGCTGCGGCTACCGCAGGCGCAGCCGGTGCTGCAGGCGCCGCTGCCAAGGCTGGCGGTGCTTCGCGCTGGTTGGGCCCTCTGGCCGGTATCGCCGCCGGTGGCCTGCTCGCTTCCATGTTCATGGGCGGCGGCTTCCAGGGCATGCAGATCTTCGACATCCTGATCATGGCGGTCATCGCCTTCCTGATCTTCCGCTTCATCGCTGCCCGTCGCCGCAAGCAGCAGGAGCATCTGGCTCCCGCTGGCGCGCCAATGCAGCGTGAAGTGTTCGAGCAAAAACCAGCCATGGGTTCGATCTTCGGTGGTTCGGCAGCGCCTGCTGCGGCCCGTCCGGTGATCAACGCACCGGCCTGGTTCAACGAAGAGCGTTTCGTCGAAGCGGCCCGCAGCCACTTCCAGTCCCTGCAGCAGCATTGGGACGCCAACGAAATGGACAAGATCTCCGAGTTCGTGACCCCGCAACTGCTGGAGTTCCTCAAGCGCGAACGTGCCGACCTGGGCGACGCGTTCCAGTCGACCTACATCGACGACCTGCGCGTACAGCTGGAAGGTGTGGATGATCGCGCCGACAAGACCATCGCCACCCTGACTTTCAGCGGTGTATCGAAGACTTCGCGCTTCGACCAGGGCGAAGTGTTCAGCGAAAGCTGGAACATGGAACGTGCCCAGGGCGACAACCAGCCTTGGCTGGTCGCCGGTATCCGCCAGAACGGCTGATCCCTGCGCGCTTAGCAAGCAGATACAAAAAACCCCGGACCTGTCCGGGGTTTTCTATTTCACGGTTGCACTTATAGCGAGCTACTGTATAAAACGCCCCTATAAACCGCGCCATCTAGCAAGAGGATCCCGGCCGTGGAAGAAATCATCGAACAATTGCGTGAAGCCAACGAACCGGTTCCGGTTCCGCTGGAACTGCCTGACGAAGACCAACTGGTGGAAATCGAGGAACAACTGTTCATCGACATCCCGTTTGTCTTCCGTGAATTTTTGCTGACCGTCAGCGATGTGGTGTACGGCAGCCTGGAGCCGGTGACCGTCACCGACCCGCAATCCCATACCTACCTGCCGGACGTGGCCGCCAACGCCTGGGATGCCGGTGTTGATCGCAGCCTGATCCCTATCTGCCAGGACGGCGACGACTACTATTGCGTCGAAGAAGACGGCACCGTGGTGCTGTGGTCCGGCGAAGAAGAAATCGTCACCGAGGAAACCTGGGAATCCGTGTGGCACTGGGCGCGGGACGTCTGGCTGGAAAGCTGACCGGGCTTGCTGTAGTGAGCGGGCTTTGTGGTGAGCGGGCTTGCCCCGCGCTGGGCTGCGTAGCAGCCCCATAGCCTCACATCGCCAAACCTGAAAGAACGCGTCGCCTGGACCGGGCCTGCTACGCAGCCCAGCGCGAGCAAGCTCGCTCACCACAAAAAAGCTCGCTCACCACAGTAAGTGGCCCGCCCACTTTAGTGCTCCGGCGTATCCTTGTGGTTATCCAGGGTCTCCAGCAAGGCGACCTGCATCCGCGTATGCACGCGGATGAACCACCGCCAGAGCACGGCCGCCACCGCTGCCGTGACGACGGCGATCAGCACCAGCAACTTGTTGGTCGGCAGGATACTGGCCGACAAGGCGGCCAATAGCAGGAAGATCACCAGCAGCGAGAGGATCGGGATCAGTTCCGCGATCACCCTTCGTACACGCTGGGTGTGTCGCCCAGCCATTTCCGGCTTCACGCTCATCTCCGCCAGCAGCATCGACAGCGCCTTGAGCTTGCGGTACGCCGCGATCAGGAATGGCAGCGACAACAGCAACGCCCCGCCCCAGATCAGCGCCTTCTGCCAGCTTGGATCGCTGATCCAGCCCTCCAGATACCCACCGATGCGCGCCGCAAAAAAGCTGCCGGCAAAGAAGATCGCGATCACCAGCGCCAGGTTTACCCCCACTTGCAGGATGATCTTGCGGATCATCGACGCCAACATGGCGCCCTCGCCCTGAGGCTGGATGCTGCGCAACCATTCGCCGTACATGCCGAACACCCGGCTCATGCGCTTGGGCATGATTGCCGCAATCTTCAGCGACAGCGGGTCAGCGCCGCGAATCAAGTACGGCGTGAGCAGCGTGGTAATCGCTGAAACCGCCACGGCGACGGGATAAAGGAAATCACTGGTCACCTGCAGCGTCATCCCCAGCGCCGCGATGATGAAGGAAAACTCACCAATTTGTGACAGCCCCATCCCCACGCGCAATGAGGTCCGGCCATCATTGCCAGCGATAAATGCCCCCAAGCCGCAGGACAGCATCTTGCCGAGCACCACCGCCACGGTGATCACCGCAATCGGCCAGGCGTATTGCAGCAGGATCTGGGGGTCGATCATCAAGCCAATGGCCACAAAGAAGATGGCGCTGAACATGTCGCGAACCGGCTCGATCAGGCGCTCGATCTTAATCAACTGTCGGGACTCGGCCATGATTGCGCCGATCAGGAACGCGCCCAGCACCATGCTGTATTCCAGCTTGACCACCAGCAGGCAGAAACCGAAACACAAGCCCAGTACGGTGATCAGCAACATCTCGTTGCTTTCGAACTTGGCCACGTAAGCCAATAGCCTCGGCACCAGCAAAATACCGATGACCAGCGCAACGATCATGAACAGCGAGAGCTTGCCGACCGTGGAAAACACCTCGCCGGAGCTGACCGTACCGCTGACGGCGATGCTCGACAGCAAGGCGATGATGCCGATGCCGAGGATGTCTTCCACAATCAGTACGCCAAAAATCAGCTGGGCGAAGCGCTGGTTTTTCATCTTCAGGTCGTTAAGCGCCTTGACGATGATGGTGGTGGAGGAAATCGCCAGGATTGCGCCGAGGAACAGCGAGTCCATGGTGTTCCAGTCAAACCAGCGGCCAATCTCGTAGCCGATCCAGATCATCAGGATGATTTCCAGGAAGGCTGCGATAAACGCCGTGGCGCCGACCTTGAACAGCTTGCGCAGGCTGAACTCCAGGCCCAGGCAGAACATCAGGAAGATCACCCCCAGCTCGGCGAGGGTCTTGATGGTGTCTTCGTCGTGAATCAGGCCGAAAGGTGGGGTGTGGGGGCCAATGATGAACCCGGCGACGATGTAGCCCAGCACCACTGGCTGCTTGAGGCGGTGAAACAGGATGGTGACAACCCCTGCCACCAGCATGATCACGGCCAAGTCCTGGATAAAGCTGATGGCGTGCATGGCGAGGGGCTCCTTGAGGGTACTGGCGCTTTTCCCACTTCCGCCCGCGCCTTTGAAATATCGCAAAGTGCGGAAGGAAAAGTCTGCCTTGATCGTAAGAAATGCCCTGAGACGGGCTTTTGAAGGTTAACACCGCGACTTCCGCCGGAAAGCCGGTGCAATATATGGAAACAGATCGGAGAGCGCGTGACGGCAAGGCGCCTACCGGCGTCCCGTTATGGATGGCGCTGTAAAGATTCCAGCACCCGCAGAGGTGCGCCCCCAACCAATGCCTACAACCCGTGAGTGTGCTATGGAACCCGGAAACGCCCAGCTGTCGATGACGGTATTGATGACCCCTGATATGGCCAACTTCTCAGGCAATGTCCACGGCGGCACACTGCTCAAGTACCTCGACGAAGTGGCCTACGCCTGCGCGAGCCGTTATGCCGGCCGCTATGTCGTCACCTTGTCGGTAGACCAGGTGATCTTTCGCGAGCCGATCCATGTCGGTGAGCTGGTGACGTTCCTCGCATCGGTCAACTACACCGGCAACACGTCGATGGAAGTGGGCATCAAGGTGGTGACCGAGAACATCCGCGAACGCTCGGTGCGCCATACCAACAGTTGCTTCTTCACCATGGTGGCCGTGGACGACCAGCGAAAACCGGCCGCCGTGCCACCGCTGCAACCTCACAATAGCGAAGACAAGCGCCGGTTCGTGCAGGCCCAGCAGCGCCGGCAGATCCGTCAGGAGCTGGAAAAGCGCTATCAGGAAATCAAGGCAGACGCGCTATAGGCCATGCCCCCCCGTGTAGGAGCGAGCAAGCCCGCTCCTACAACCTCCAGCACCCATCGTAGTGGGCACACACATCAAAGCGCTGATCCAACTGGCTCATGCGCTCCATGTGATGGTTCACGATGTCCACCATCACGGCTTTGCTGGTGTTCGTGTAGTACTGCGCCATCAACTTGTCGTTAGCCTTGACGCGCTCGACAACGGCGGCGTCCGTCGGGTTCTGCCATTGCTCCAGAATCGCATCTTCGGTGCCGCTCAGGCGCATGCGGTAAACCCGCTCATAAAGCTCCAGCGTACGCGCCTTGCGGCCAGCCATTTCCTGATTCACCCGTGCATAGTTCTGACGGAACTGAACCCAATAGGCCTCAGGTGGCGTGAATGTGCCTAATTTCGCCTTGCGCTCGGCGATCGCCTCTTCGGTAGCTTGCGGGCGCTGCGCGGTGTCAGGCTCCATCAACGTGATGAGCTGCATATGGGTTTCAACGATTGCGTTGATCAACGCGGTACGGTGTGGCGTAGCCGGGATCACCTTACCGAATATCGGGCTCTTGCCCGCGCACGACGGCATACCGTTCTCGAATATCGGCTGGGGGATGCGCACATCCTTGCCATCCGAGCGCGTCAGGCGCTGAAACGAGGTCGTGCACATGCCCCGTTCCATGTCGAAGGTCACTTCATACTCTTCCCCGGCCTTTGGCGTGATGCTCATTGATTTGCCGCAGACATAGCTGCCGCCATTGGTGTTGATCATCAGCATGGTTTCTTTGCCGGGTGCCAGCTTGAACTCCAGCAAGCCTCTGGCCTTGACCGGTGGGGGCACAGACATGCCGACACGCCGCCGGGTATCGACCAAGAAAATATTGTTGAGCATGCCAGTGGTCTGGCCCATGCAGTGCTCAGCGTCGTAGACGTCGATGGTGGTATTGGACGTATTAGAGATGAAGCGCAGTTTGGCGGCATCAGCCTCAGTGGCATCAGGGTAAGTGCCGTTCACACTGCAACCGGCCAGCAACGACGTCAGCACCAGGGCGGTCAGCGCCCGCGGCGAAGGGAATACGAGGGACATGGATCTTCCTTGAAAGCACAGTGGACTAGAAGGCGCCCGATAGTACCGGACGCCCTTTGCCTGGCTCAATCAGGAAAATTCCTACAGCTCGATGGGTGTCGCTTCGAAACGTACGCGAGGGTGGGCGATGCGATCCTGAGCCCGCACCAACTCCAGCTCGTAACTGGCGCAAGCCTGGGTTTCCAGCAGCACTTCGTGTACGGCGGCGGCGGTGAATTCGAAGGCGGCCAACAGAACGCGCGCCAGGAACAGGCCCGAGGTCAAATCGCCGACGCCCACCGGCTGACGCGGAAACGCCAACAGCGGCCGGCGCAGGTGCCAGCTGCCTTCGGCGGTCACCAGCAGCATTTCGAAACCATCCGGCAACTTGCCGGGGTAATCCAAATGCTTGACCAATACAGCCTTCGGCCCGCGCGCCAGCAACGCCTTGGCCATGGCCAGGCAATCGAACAGCGATTGCGGCTTGCGCCCGGCAAAACTGTCCAGTTCCAACTGGTTGGGGCACAGGAAGTCGGCCATTGCCGCGGCTTCGTCCAGCAGGAAATCGCTGACTTCCTGGGGCACGATGCAGCCCTTTTCCGGATGGCCCATCACCGGGTCGCACAGATACAAAGCCTTGGGGTTGATGGCCTTGATGCGCGCCACGCCGGTCAGGATCGCCCGGCCCTGATCCGCACTGCCCAGGTAGCCGGACAAAATCGCGTCGCAGTTGCCCAACTCGCCGATCGCGGCGATGCCTTCCACCAACGCCGGAATCTGCTGCGGCGCCAACACTTCACCCGCCCACTGGCCATACTGGGTGTGGTTGGAGAACTGCACGGTGTTCAGCGGCCACACGTTCACCCCGACGCGCTGCATGGGGAACACGGCGGCGCTGTTTCCGGCGTGGCCGAAGACCACATGAGACTGGATCGCAAGCAAATGAGGTGTGCGTTTCATGCGGGGGATTTCCGTAAAGCCGTTGAAATTCTGGCCGCGCAGTATGCGACTAAAAGCAGCCTATACGACAGACCGGCGACACAGTTAAGCTGCTCTCACTTTGTTGGAGTCTTTCGCATGCTGACCCTGGGAAACATCTTCGTGTTGATGCTGCTGGCGACCGGTGCCGCCTGGGTGTGGCACAACCACGGCCTGCGCGAGCGCGCGCTGGAGCGGGTCAAGCAGCATTGCGCCAAGCTCGACATTGAACTGCTCGACGGTGCGGTGGCGCTCAAGCGGATCGGGTTTGTGAAGGATGCCAATGGCCGGCGGCGCCTGGCACGTATCTACAACTTTGAATTCACCGTCACCGGCGAAACCCGCCACCCAGGGACCATCACCCAATTCGGCGCCCACAGTGCGCAGATCGAACTGGCGCCCTACCCGTTCGAGATCAAGACACCACTGCCCAGCGCCGAAGTGATCGAGCTGAGCCAGTGGCGACAGGACCACGGCACCAAGAACCGTCAGTAACGACAGGCCGCCAGTGCGGTCTGCAATGCCGCCACGTCCTGTGGGTCGCTGAAAATCAATTCGATACGCGAATCGCGCCGCCATTCGCTGGTTTGCCAGGCGAGCGGGCTGTTATCCACAGCGTTGGCCGACAACCAGCCTTCGGCGCTGTGGATAACCAGCTTGGCGCGGCGCCACTCAAGGCTTGCCAGCCAATGATGCAGGCGCTGGGCATCGAATTGCTGGCTCGGGTGCCAGCGCCAACCGATGCTCCAGCCGCCCTCTTGTTCCTGGCTCAGGCAGATCGGTTGCGCGGGATCGCTCCAAATGGCCGGCATCTGCGCCAGCCCCTTGGGTACTTCGAAGTTATCCACAGCCGCAGCCGCCTGTGCGTTCAGCCCTGGCAACTGGGCCAGCGGCAAATGCGCCTGCCGGGTCCAGTAAAACGGGCAATCCGGTAACTGCTGTTCAATGGCGTGGCGCTGCGCGGCGTCCAGCGCTTCCTCCTTGTTCAATACCAGCAGCCCGGCACTCGCCAAGGCTTCCTGCTGCGCCGACGGCAAGGGTTTACCCGCCGCCAGCGCCTGGGCATCCAACACCAGCACACAGGGCTGCACTGCCAACACGTTCTGCCACGGCGCCTCTCGCAACTGCTTGAGCAATTGCGCCGGATGGCCCAGGCCTGACGGTTCGATAAACAACCGATCGGGTTTAGCCTTACGCAACAAACGCCCAAGTCCTACCTGGAACGGCGCGCCATTCACACAGCACAGGCAGCCGCCAGCGACTTCGCCCAAGGCAATGCCGTCGTCATCCTGAGTGAGCAAGGCGGCGTCCAGGCCGATCTGCCCGAACTCGTTGATCAGCACGGCCCAGCGCTCGTTGGCTGGGCGCTGGGCGAGCAGGTGCTTGATGAGGCTGGTCTTGCCGGCGCCCAACGGCCCGGCAATCACATGAGTGGGAATGTTCTGCAGCATGAGGAGCATCGTTCAGACCGTGTAGAGCGTTTGATCCTACGCGGTTATGCGAGCCAATCCAGTGTCAGGATCAAGCGGCGTTCGTCAGCCTTGAGTGCGGGCGAACGGTGAATCAGGCCATGGCCTTCATTGCCATGCCACTTGGTGCCCTTGAGCAGGGCGACTTCCCCGCACTGGAGCTGCTCGATTCGGTCGCTGGGTTCGGCGTCCGGCTGGCTCAACTGGCGACGGTCCATCACGCCTTCACGCAACCACTGGCTGCCGATCCCGGCATAGGTGGTGATCAGCCGCACCGGCACATGGTCGACGTGAAAACGCGGGCACATGGCTTTATCCAACAGGCGCAAGCGCACGCCGATACGCTTGGCACCCAGCAAACAGGCAAACGCGCTGACCAGCCAAGACACATCGGCGATAAAGCCTTCGTAGCCTTCCAGGTCGCGGCAACTGGACGCCAGCCCCTGCAAGTCGGGCGCGGCGTCTTCGTTATTGAGCTCAATCACCCTGGAATCGGCCAACGGCTCATTGAGCGCTACCAGCAAGGCGCCGAACTCGGCGATGTGCAGGGGCAACTGGCGCTGCCACACCGCCAGGTTGACGCCGTCTTCAAGGATGTCGGACAGCGCCAGCGGAGTTTCACCACGGGTCTGGCGAATCACGGGACGCAGGGGAATAACCGGGGCCAGCATCAGGCGGCTGCCTCCTCATACCAAGGGCCAAAGGGATCGGCCAGCAGGCGCCAGCCTTCGACGCCCAGGGCCATTTCTTCATCGTCGAGCAGGCAGGCGTCCAGCTCGGCGCGCAGCTGGGTGAAGTCGATGTTCTGCCCGATAAACACCAGTTCCTGGCGACAGTCACCGGTGCTCAGTTGCCAGTTGCCCATGATCGCCGCGACGCTTTCCTCATCCTGGGGCCACTGGCTTTTTGGCACAAAGCGCCACCAGCGACCGGCAAACCCATGGCGCATCAAGCCGCCCGCCTGAGACCAACTGCCTGCATCCTGGTGCTTGCTGGCCAGCCAGAAAAAGCCCTTGGAGCGCAGCAGTTTGCCGTTGACCCACGGACGGTCGATAAAGTCGAAAAAGCGCTGGGGATGAAAGGGGCGGCGCGCACGGTAAGCGGTGGAGGCGATGCCGTACTCTTCGGTTTCCGGCACATGTTCACCCCGCAACGCCTGCAACCAGCCCGGGGCCTGCGCGGCGCGTTCAAAGTCGAATCGGCCAGTGTTGAGGATCTTGTTCAGCGGTACTTCGCCCATCACCATCGGGATGATTTCCGCCTGGGCGTTGAGGCGCTCAAGGATTGCCATCAACTCTTCACGCTCGCGGCTGCTGATAAGGTCGATCTTGCTGATAAGGATCACGTCGGCGAATTCGATCTGCTCGATCAGCAGGTCGGTGATGGAGCGTTCGTCTTCTTCACCCAGGGTTTCACCCCGGGAGGCGAGGCTTTCGGCGGCCTGGTAGTCGAGCAGGAAGTTCATGCCGTCGACCACCGTGACCATGGTATCCAGACGTGCGATGTCGGCCAGGCTTTGCTCGTTTTCGTCGCGGAAGGTGAAGGTTTCAGCCACCGGCAAGGGCTCGGAGATGCCGGTGGACTCGATCAGCAGGTAATCGAACCGACCTTCCTTGGCGAGTTTTCCGACTTCCTCCAGCAAGTCTTCCCGCAAGGTGCAGCAGATGCAGCCGTTGCTCATCTCCACCAGTTTTTCTTCAGCGCGGTTGAGGGTGACGTCGCGCTGGACTTCGCTGCCGTCGATGTTGATTTCGCTCATGTCGTTGACGATCACCGCCACCCGCAGGTTTTCGCGGTTGCGCAGGACGTAATTGAGCAGCGTGCTTTTACCGGCGCCGAGAAAGCCGGACAACACAGTAACGGGGAGACGGTTGGGCATCAGGTATTCCTCATCAAGGGTGGCCGGTCAAACTGCCCGTTTATGGCGTTCGCGCAGCTCTTCACGTTCTTTGGCTTCGATACAGAGTGTCGCGGTGGGACGTAGCAGCAGGCGTTGCAGGCCGATGGGCTCACCCGTATCGCGACACCAGCCGTATTCGCCGCGAGCCAGTAATTCGAGGGCATCGTCGATCTTGTCCAACAGCTTCTTTTCCCGTTCCAGCAGACGCAGCTGCCACTGGCGCTGCTCTTCGGCGCTGCCGACATCGGCCGGGTCGCTGTTGGTTTCCTGCTCGCGCAGTGCCAGGAACTCGGCGTCGATACGCACTTGCAGCTCATGGCGCTGGGTCAGCAGCAACTCACGGAAGAAACCTTGTTGGGCTTCGTTCATGTAGTCGGCGGGCGGCTGGGCCAGCAGGTCTTGTTTGGTCATGGGGAGCGGGTCACGGGTCAGGCTGTGCTTAGATGTTATAGTATAACAGTGCAAATAAGCCAATCCCCTCTTGCTCACCACGACGAAGGGCGCAATGCTTGAATACTTCCCTGCCTCGAGAAGCCCGATGAAATATTTGCTGTGCGCCCTGTTATTGGCTGCGGCAGGACCTGCCTGTGCCCAAGCGCCGAGCCTGCTGGCCAACTGCACGCGCAGCGCCAACCTGCTCGCATGCGTCGACCCACTGGGCAATGCCTACAGCGTGGCGACGGTCGGCAGCACCACGTATTTGCGTGGGTATGAGGTAATCGGCAAACGCTACTGGGCACAGACCAACAGCCGCTACGGGCAGCTGACGTTCTTTACCGGGTTGGCGTCGGACGGTGAGGCGTGGGTCGGCTATACACGGCGCGTGGGCTGGACCACCCTTAACCGGTTTTCCAGTTCGGGTGGCGCCAGCGCCAAATTCACCTGCAGCCGCATCACCGGCTGTTAGACCTGGGCGCTCTTCTGTTCCTGCACCCATGCCATGTAGCTGTTCATCGGCGGGTTCTTCTGGAAGTATTTTTTCAGGCCTTCGAACAGGCCATCGGCAACCGCCTGTTGATGCCGCGCGGTGACCAGGCGCGCACTGTCACGCGCATTGGAGATAAACCCGGTCTCCACCAGGATCGACGGCACGTCCGGTGACTTCAGCACCGCGAAACCCGCTTGCTCCACGCGCTTCTGATGCAAGCTGGTGATGCCCTCCAGGCTGCCCAGGATCGAGCTGCCGAGTTGCAGGCTGGAGGCGATGGTGGCGTTCATCGACATATCCAGAATCACCCCGGCCAACATCGGGTCCTTGTCCTTCAGATTGAGCAGACGGGTGGCGCCGAGCAGATCGGCACCGTTTTCTCGTTGCGCCATGAAGCGTGCGGTGGCTGACGTCGCACCGCCTTCGGACAACGCATACACCGAAGCACCCGACGCGGTGATGCGCGGCGCCGCATCCGCATGCACCGAGATAAACATGTCGGCATTGTGCTTGTGGGCGATCTCCACCCGTTTGCGCAGCGGCACGAAGAAGTCGTCGTTGCGCACCAACTTCACGTCAAAACCCTTCTCGCGCTTCAGGCGTTTGGCCAACAGCTGAGCGATGGACAACACCACGTCTTTTTCGCGCTGGCCCTTGGAGCCGACTGCGCCGGGGTCCTTGCCGCCGTGGCCGGGATCGACCACCACGATGATGTCGCGCTTGGGGTGCGCCTTATCCACCAGGGGCTTGGGCTCCGACGCTATTTGACGAGGCGCCAGGGTGGCGCTGGTCAGATCCAGCACCAGACGATGACCCTGCCCATCCTGGGGCGGCAACACAAAGCTGTTGAGCTGCATCGGCGCAGCCAGGTCGAGCACGATGCGCGTGTCGCCCTTGCCGAAATGCCCCGAGCGGATCGAGGTGATCCCGCTGTTCGTCAACGCCAGCTGAGAGAAATCACCACTGAGCCCGGCGCCGCTCAGGTCGATGATCAAGCGCTCCGGCGCGCTCAGGGTGAAGGTCTTGTACTGCACCGGGCCGCTGAGGTCGAACACCAGCCGCAGCTTGTCGTCAGAGCGCCACAGGCGGGCGTTGCGTATCTGTGTGGCGTGGGCCGAAAACGGCAAGGTGAAAAGAGGGCTGGCCAGAAGCAGGTTAAGGAGCTGACGTCTGTGCATACAAATACCGCAAATAAAGGAGCGTCCCTACTCGACATGACTGAAAAAAGACAGGAGCAGAATATTCATCGTCGACTCTATTGTTATACTATAACATGTCAAATCATTTCCAACGATGGACCTGCTCATGAATGCGCTGACTCTGCCGGATATCGCCGCGCAGGCTTCACGCCAAGCCTTGCCACTCGACTGGGTGGGGATGTGCGGCATCGCCCTGCCGATCCTTATCGACGGCCAACGCCTGACCGCCACCGCCGATGCCGGCGTGAGCCTGGACGACGGCGCCGCCCGTGGCATTCATATGTCACGCCTGTACCTGGCGCTGGAGATGCTCGACCAGCAGCCGCTTACGCCTGCACTTCTGCGTAATGTACTGCAGCGTTTTCTCGACAGTCATGAAGGTTTATCTAATAACGCCTACCTGCGTATCCACACCGATCTACTCCTCAAACGCCCGGCGCTGGTCAGCCCACTGGCCGGTTGGAAACGCTATCCGGTGAGCATCGAAGCGCGTCTGGAAAACCAGATGTTCCACGTGGAACTAAAAATTGACGTTACTTATTCCTCAACCTGCCCTTGCTCTGCTGCACTCGCCAGGCAGTTGATTCAGCAGCAATTTCTTGATGACTTCGGCGACACACCGTTGCGGCATGAGGACGTGTTGACCTGGCTCGGCAGCGCCAACGGCATCGTCGCCACGCCCCACAGTCAGCGCAGCAGCGCGCAACTGTTGATCACATTGGACGGTGACCAAGCCGGCCTGCCCATCAATGACCTGATCGACAACGTCGAAGCCGCTCTCGGCACCGCCGTACAAACCGCCGTAAAACGTGCGGACGAACAAGCCTTCGCCCTGGCCAACGGGCAGAACTTGATGTTCTGCGAAGACGCCGCCCGCCGCCTGAACCTCGCCTTGAAACGCTCGGATGCCGTCAAAGCCTTCCACCTGAAAGTGATCCATGCCGAAAGCCTGCACGCGCACGATGCCGTGGCTGAAAGCCGCTGGACGAGAAACCCTGCATGATCACCTGCACCGCTTTGCGCTGGGGCGCCCCCGGCCAACCGCTGACACCAGCCATAGATCTCACCCTGGAACAAGGCAGCCTCACCGGCATCATCGGCGCCAACGGCTCCGGTAAAAGCAGCCTGCTCAAAGTCATCGCCGGCCTGCAAAAGCCCTTGGCAGGTAAAGTCTCGGTGGATGTTCCACGCCGTGGCGGCCTGTCGTTTCTGCCTCAGCAACAGCACCTGGACCGTCAGTTCCCCATCAGCCTGCAAGAACTGGTCGCCGCCGGATTCTGGGGTACCCAACTCACCCCGCAACAACGCAGCCAGCGCCTTGAAGCGGTGCTTGAAGACTGGTGCCTCAGCGGCCTGGAGCACCGCCCGTTGATGGCCTTGTCCGGTGGCGAATTGCAGCGCGCCCTGCTCGCCCGCATGAGCCTGGCCGAAGCGCCGGTGTTGTTGCTCGACGAACCCCACGCCGCGCTGGATGAAGAAGGCCAAGCGCTGTGCTGGAAACACATCCATGCCTGGCACGACCAAGGCCGCACGCTGATTGTTGTCTGCCATGACCTCGCATCCGTTCGCCATCACACCCAGCAAGTGGTGCAGATCAAAAACACCGGCTGCGTCTTCGGGCCCAGTAAAGAACTGATCCGCCCGCAACCCCACATGCAGGTGGCCTGATGCACTTTGCCGCCCACCTGTGGATGCCCTTCGTCGACTTCGTCTTTATGCGCCGCGCGCTGATCGGCGGCCTGGTGCTCGCCGGCAGCACTGCGCCGCTGGGGGTGTTTCTGATCCTGCGGCGCATGAGCCTGATCGGTGACGCTGTGGCCCACGGCATCCTGCCCGGCGCTGCCCTTGGCTTCTGGTTCGCCGGCCTGAGCCTGCCGGCCCTGACCATCGGCGGCCTCGGCGCCGGTCTGAGCATGGCCGGCCTGTCCGCCTGGATCACCCGCCGCACCGGTCTGCGTGAAGACGCCAGCCTCGCCGCCATCTACCCCATCTCCCTCGCCGCCGGTGTACTGATCCTCGGCATCGCCGGCAAGCGCCTGGACCTGTTACACCTGCTGTTCGGCTCCGCCCTGGCCGTCGACGAAACCACCCTCACCGGCATGCTCTGGGTCTCCGGTTTCAGCCTGATCGCGATGGCCGCGATCTATAAACCGTTGCTGCTGGACACCCTCGATCCGTTGTTCCTGCAAACCGTCAGCCGCCTCGGCCCGCTCGCCCATGGGTTGTTCCTGACCTTGGTGGTGCTGAACCTGGTGATCGGTTTCCAGGCGATCGGCGCCTTGATGGTGGTGGGCTTGATGATGTTGCCCGCCATCGCTTCACGCTTCTGGAGCCGGCGCCTGCCGGTATTGATCGCAGTATCGGCAGTGCTGGGATGCCTGTCGGTATGGCTGGGTTTGTTGCTGTCGTTCTACTACTCGTTGCCGAGCGGCCCGGCCATCGTGCTGGTGGCGGGCGCCGGGTATCTGCTGTCCGTGGTCTTCGGTCCGGTGCACGGCTTGCTGCGCCGCCCGCCCTTGCTGTCATCCCAATGAGGTGTTTCCCGATGCGCGCTCTACTCGTGCTGTTCAGTCTAATCCTGTCGTTATCGACGGCTCAGGCCGCAGACAAGCTCCAGGTGGTTACCAGCTTCAGCATCCTGGATGACATCACCCACCAGATCGGTGGCGATCACATCCAGATCAGCAACATGGTCGGCCCCGACGCCGATGCCCATACCTACGAACCGACACCCGACGACGCCAAGGCGCTGCTCAAGGCCAAGGTCATCATCAAGAACGGCCTGGGCTTCGAACCCTGGCTGGACCGCCTGGTGACCAGCACCGAAACCAAGGCCACGGTCGTCACCGCCAGCAAAGGCGTGATCTCCCACACCATGGAAGAGGACGGCGAAACCATCCCCGACCCACACGCCTGGCACAACCTGGCCAACGCCGAAATCTACGTGAACAACATCACTAAGGCGCTGGTGGCCGCCGACCCGGCCAACAAGGCTGACTACCTGCGCAACAGCCAGGCCTACCTCAAGGAAATCTACCGCCTGCTCGCCGAGGCCAAGACCAAGTTCGGCGCGTTGCCACCAGGCAACCGCCGCATCGTCACCTCCCATGACGCCTTCGGCTACCTGGGCCAGGCATATGGCATCGAGTTCCTCGCGCCTCAAGGCCTGTCCACCGAACGTGAGCCGTCCGCTGCCGAAGTCGCCGCGCTGATCACTCAGATTCGCAAAGATAAAGTCAAAGCCGTGTTCATGGAAAACATCAAGGATTCGCGCCTGCTCAAGCAGATCGCTGACGAAAGCGGCGCGCAGATCGGCGGCACGCTGTATTCCGACGCCCTCGCCGCAGAAGGCCCGGCCAGCACCTTTACCGGCCTGTTCGAATACAACCTCAACACGCTGTGCGCGGCGTTGAGCAAGCCATGAACTTGAGCATGCTCGACCTGGAAGGGGCTGCCGTCGGCAGTCGCTTTCCACTCGAACAGGTGCTGGATGCCCTGCCGTGGAACAGCGATGGCTTGGTGGCCGCCATCGCTCAGCAACATGGCAGCGGCGAAGTCTTGATGCTGGCCTGGATGAACCGCCGGGCCCTCAACGAAACCCTGCTCACCGGGCAAGTCTGCTACTGGTCGCGCTCGCGCCAGCAGTTATGGCGCAAGGGCGAAAGCTCGGGCAACTGGCAGCAGTTGGTGGAGGCGCGCCTGGATTGCGACGGCGATGCGGTACTGCTGATCGTCAACCAACTGGGCCCGGCGTGTCACACCGGCCGCCCCACCTGTTTCTATAACGCCATCGACGGCGACCACGTCTACATCATTACGGAGCCCGCTGCATGATCCGCAAAAACCCTTCCGGCGATCTGCCGGTCATTGCCGAATCGGCCTACGTCGACAAAACCGCGATCATCTGCGGCAAGGTCATCATCGGCGAGAACGTCTTCGTCGGCCCCTACGCCGTCATCCGTGCCGATGAAGTCGATGCCAGCGGCGCCATGGACCCGATCACCATCGGCGCCAACTCCAATATCCAGGACGGGGTGGTCATCCACTCCAAGTCCGGCGCGGCGGTCACCATCGGCGAATTCACCTCCATTGCCCATCGTTCCATCGTGCACGGCCCCTGCACCGTCGGCGACCGTGTGTTCATCGGTTTTAACAGCGTGCTGTTCAACTGCGCCGTGGGCGACGGCTGCGTGGTGCGTCACAACTCGGTGGTCGACGGTCGCGATTTGCCCGCCGCCTTCTACGTGCCCTCCACCACCCGCATCGGGCCCAACACCGACTTGTCGCAATACCCGCCGGTGAGTGTGAGCGCCTCGGAGTTTTCCGAAGACGTGGCACGCACCAATGTCGATCTGGTGCGCGGCTACAAAGCCCTGCAAAACGAGTTCTGAACCATGAGCCGCTTGCTGATTCGCAATGCCCGCCTGGTGAACGAAGGCCAGGAATTCGACGCCGATGTGCTGGTCGCCAACGGCCGTATCGAGAAGATCGCCAGCAGCATCGAGGGCTGCGACGCGCCCTTGGCCATCGACGCCCAGGGCCAATGGCTGCTGCCGGGCATGATCGATGACCAGGTGCACTTTCGCGACCCCGGCGCGCCGGACAAAGGCAGCTTTTACAGCGAATCCCGGGCGGCCGTGGCCGGCGGTATCACCAGCGTCATGGATATGCCCAACACCCAACCCGCTACGCTGACCTTGCAAGCCCTGGCCGATAAAAAGCGTCGCGCGGGCCTGCATTCGGTGGCCAACTATGGCTTTCACTTTGGCGTGAGCAACGACAACCTCGACCTCGTCGCAGCGCTGGACCCGCGGGAAGTGGCCGGCGTCAAAGTGTTCATGGGGGCCTCGACCGGCAATATGCTGGTGGATGATCCACGGGTTCTGGAGCGGTTATTCGCTGAAGTGCCGACCCTCCTGCTGGCCCACTGCGAACATACGCCGAGTATCCAGGCCAATGAACAACGCCTGCGTGAGCGCTTTGGCGACAATATTCCTGCCGTGGCCCATCCGCTGATTCGCGATGCCGAAGCGTGCTATCGATCGTCCTCTCTGGCCGTGGAATTGGCCCAGCGCCACGGCACACGCCTGCATGTGCTGCACCTGACCAGCGCCCGCGAGCTGGTGTTGTTCGAAGACAAGCCTCTGGCGCAAAAGCGCATCACGGCCGAGGTCTGCGTGCACCATTTGCTGTTCGATGACCGCGATTATCATCGGCTCGGTCATCAGATCAAATGCAACCCGGCAATCAAGACACGCGCCGACCGCGACGCGCTGCGCCAAGCCTTGTTGAGTGATCGTCTGGATGTGATTGGCACTGACCACGCGCCGCATACCTGGGCGCAAAAACAGTTGGGCTATCGCGAAGCGCCGTCGGGTTTACCCCTGGTGCAGCACGCGCTGCCGGCGTTGTTGGAGCTGGTCGCCGATGGGCTGCTACCGCTGACGACCCTGGTGGCGAAAACCAGTCACCGCGTGGCCGACCTGTTCGCCATCCCGGATCGGGGTTATCTACGCGAAGGGTATTGGGCCGACCTGGTGTTGATCAAACCGGAGCCCGAAGGCAAACCCGTCAGCAGCGAGCCGATCCTGGCGCGCTGCGGCTGGACGCCTTTTGCCGAGCGCAGCTTTCGCCACAGCGTCAGCACCACGCTGGTCTCCGGCCACCTGGCTTGGCACAACGGCCAGGTGGTCGACAGTTGCCAGGGCTTGCCCCTGCATTTCCTGCGTTAGGCGGCCTGCGTTAAGCGCGAGGCTTGACCGTCCCGCAATCGTTACCCAGCCACTGGGCATGGCTGTCCAGGCTGCCCTTCTGCTGAATACCGGTGGCATTGAAGGTGCCGTTGACGGTGGTGGTGAATTCTTTCTGGCTCTGGAAAGTAGCGACGCCGGTGCCCTGGGCTTTCGGGCAACTGAAGCGGAATTTCCACTGGTTACCGGTCTTGTCGGTGACTTCCTGTTTGCAGCCCGATTGCGGGTCGGTCAGGGGGATCGAATCGGACGCGACCTGCGCCGGTGTCAGGCACACCTGCACGCCTTTGCCGGCCATGGTGATGCCTTGTTTTTCCAGCATGGCGCGCTGTTCAGGGGTCATCTGTTGCTTGAGTTGACCGAGGATCAGCGACAGGTCCGGCAGGTCCTGGTTGTCGACCTTCATATTGCTGGTGGTCAATTCCCACAAGCCCGGCGCCAGCATCTGCGCCTGTGCTGCCACGGGCAGCGACAAACCAATAACCATGGCTAAACCAAGCAGACGAGCATTCATCGGGTAACTCCTGGGCAATTGTTGGCGTTAGACGCCGCGAAGGCGCCAGTGTTGCACGGCAAATAAAATAGCGACATTCGTCAGCGAACATGGTCTGTTAGGCACTCGATTGCCTGGAGTACCGTCGTCCATGGATTTTTTTGGCCCGCACCTGCTCGCCTACTTCATCGCCACGCTGCACTTTCTCGGGACACTCGCCGCGATCCACGCGGTGCTGACCGTCAGGACCGCCCAAGGCTCGATCGCCTGGGCCTTGTCGCTGATGTTCATGCCGTACCTCACGTTGATCCCCTACCTGATTTTCGGCCGCAGCACGTTCGACGCCTACATCCAGGCCCGTCGCCAGGCCAATCAGGAAATGCACACCGCCATCACCGCGCTGAACTGGCGGCCTTGGGTCGAGGAAGCGCTGGCCGCACGTAACTCCAGCGCCTACGCCTCCCTGCGCGCCATGCCCAAGCTGGGCCGCATGCCGTGCCTGGCCAACAATGAAGTGCATTTATTGATCAATGGCGATGCCACGTTCAGCGCGATCTTCGAGGCGATTCGCAACGCCAGGACAGCCGTGCTTTTCCAGTTCTTCATCATTCATGACGACGAGCTTGGCAGACAGTTACATGCCTTGTTGAAGGAAAAGTCCGCCGAAGGCGTAGCCATTTACGTGTTGTATGACCGCATCGGCAGCCATGCCCTGCCCCATCGCTACGTGCAATCCCTGCGCGACGCCGGTGTACAGGTCAAGGCGTTCGCCACCCGCAGCGGCTGGCTCAATCGCTTCCAGGTCAACTTCCGTAACCACCGCAAAATCGTGGTGGTGGACGGCATTACCGGGTTTGTCGGCGGGCATAACGTCGGCGATGAATACCTGGGCAAGAAGCCCCCGCTGGCGCCGTGGCGCGATACCCATGTGCAGGTCACCGGCCCGGTAGTGGCGTGCTTGCAGGAGTCGTTTGCCGAAGACTGGTTCTGGGCCGCGCGCGAGTTGCCACCATTGATCCTGCCGGACGCCTACCCCGAGGATGGCGTGCTCTGCCAATTACTCGCCAGCGGCCCGGCCGACCCGTATGAAACCTGCTCACTGTTCTTCGTCGAAGCCATCCACGCGGCGACCGAGCGCGTGTGGATCACCAGCCCGTATTTCATCCCCGACGAAGCCGTGTTTGCCGCGCTGCGCCTGGCGGTGTTGCGGGGAGTGGACGTGCGCCTGCTGCTGCCCTCGCGGCCCGACCACCGCATCGTCTACGCCGCCTCCAGCCTTTACGCGATCGAAGCGGTGCGCGCCGGCGTGCGGGTGTTCCGCTATACGCCGGGCTTTCTGCATCAGAAGGTGGTGTTGGTGGACAGTGAAATCAGCGCCATCGGCAGTGCCAACATGGACAACCGTTCATTCCGGCTGAATTTCGAAGTGATGTTGCTGACGGTCGACGAAGCCTTCGCCAAAGAAGTTGAGCACATGCTGCTCGACGACTTTGCCCTGGCCCATGAGGTCAGCCAGGAAGAAAGCCGCGAAACCCGCCGCCTGCAACAACTGGGCATGCGGGTCGCGCGTTTGATATCACCGATTCTCTGACAAACGACGCGGTGAACTATGTGGGAGGGGACTTGCCCCCGATAGCGGAGGATCAGTGCCTGATGGCTAGCTGACACACCGTCATCGGGGGCAAGCCCCCTCCCACATTTGGATCTCCAACAGTGTTGAAATTCAGCGGTAGATATCTTCCCGCGTCCACGGCAGTTCATGGCTGCCATCGGCATGGGGTTTCACCGCCAGTATCTGGTGCAGGTTGATCCAGCCCCGTGCAAACGCGTACGCGCAACCGGCCAGGTACAGCCGCCAAATACGCAACGCTTGCTCCGGCACCATCGTCGCTGCCGCTTCTAGGTTGTCTTCCAGGCGCTCGCTCCAGTGGTCCAGCGTGCGCGCGTAGTGCAGGCGCAGGCTTTCGACGTCGACCACCTCCAGCCCGACTTCACTGATCTCGGCGGTCATCATCGCCAGGTGCGGCAGCTCGCCGTTGGGGAACACATAACGCTCGATAAACTCCCCGGCGCCACGGCCTACCGGGCGGCCATCGGTGTGCTTGGCGGTAATGCCATGGTTCATCACCAGGCCGCCTTCGCGCACGGCGCCGTACAATGTCTTGCAGTACTCCGCCAGGTTGGCGTGGCCGACGTGTTCGAACATGCCCACGCTCACGACTTTGTCGAAACGACCGTCTTGCGGCAGGTCACGGTAGTCGAGCAGTTGCAGGTCCACCTGGTCTTCCAGGCCTTCGGCTTTCACCCGTTCCCGGGCCAGCGCCAACTGCTCCTTGCTCAGGGTGATGCCAAACACTCTGACTCCAAACTCTCGTGCCGCAAACCGTGCCAGCCCGCCCCAGCCACAGCCGACGTCGAGCAGATACTCGCCCGGCTGCAGCCGCAGTTTGCGGCACAGGTGGCGAAATTTGTCTTGTTGGGCCTGGTCGATGGATTCGCTGCCGGTTTCGAAGTAACCGCAGGAGTACGCCATGTCCTGATCCAGCCATAGCTGGTAGAACTCGTTGGACAGGTCGTAATGGTAGGAAATGGCTGCTGCGTCAGTGGCCTTGTCGTGGATCGAGCGCACCGGACGACTCACCTCGTCATCCTCGATCAGGGCGTGGCTCAATTCGTCACAGACCCGGATGACCTCGGAAATGGAGCCTTCCAGCTCCAATTTTCCCTCCACGAAGGCTTCGCCCAGTGAATCGAGCGTTGGATGTGTCAGCTGGGACACGACCGTGGGGTCCTTCACCACGATGGTCACACTGGGCTCGGGGCCCAAGTTGAATTCATGGCCGTCCCAGAGTCGAAGACGCAGCGGTAGCTGAAGATTCTGTAAGGCCGGTGGAAGTTGCGCGAGCATGAGTAATCCCCCCTTGTTTCAGACGTCTGCTGTGAGGGTAGACCATCCCAAGACAAAGTAGGAGGCTATCGATTTGATAGCGCTCTCCTATGGGGCTCGGCGCTCGAGCAAACCGTCCTGGACCCACTGTTTCAGCCACGTAACGGCCTGCAGTGGCGCACCCTCTGCGTAACTGACTGCCAACGCTGCGCACAGTTCGGCAAAGTTCCAGCCGGTCGTCACCATCCCCGCCAGGGCGCAGGCCTCTTCAGGCTCAAGGCTACGGTAATGGCACACATTCTGATGACGCCATACAAGGCAGACTTCGGTCGGAGCCAATGCCTGGCTGGCGGGAAAGGCTGACGCGTCCTTACTCGCACGCCAGATCGCTACGGTATTGAAATGGCACAGCAGCAGCTGCACCGACGGCGCCAGGGTCACCTGCAACAGCGGCCACGCTTCGGGCGGCAACACCGCCATCTCATTCAGCGTCAGCGGTTCGCCCTGCGGCGCATCAAACGCCAGGGTAAACGCCCATTCCAAACGCGCCAGTTCCGCCAGCGGCGCACTTTGCTCCGCCACCAGATGCTCAAGGATAAACGCCGGGAAACGCTCCCCCAGCCAACGCAGACTGTAGTGGGCCGAGGTATAACGGCGCACAAAGGCCTCGGTCAGCGTTGCAAACTCATCATCACCCAACCAATAGCGGATGGCATTGAAGTCATGCCGCAAAACCTCCTGCAACCGCGAGATATAGGCGTTGTGGTAAATCGCCAGGCCCGAATCCACATCCAGCGTCGGCCCGCCCAGCAGGGTGGCCGCGAAGTCACTGTTGGCCACTGGCGTTTCGGACAACAGGTGCTGCTCGAAGGCCAACTGCCAATCGGTCAGGCGCATAACGTTCTCCTGGCCAACGCCATGGCCCCCAGTTCACGGGCCTTGCTCAGTTCGGTGAGCAGATCTTCAAAGGGTGGAAAATGGTCGTCGCGCTCCAGTAGCGTCGATACGGGCCCCAGGTGCTCAAGCGTCTGCTGATAGAGCGCCCACACCGGATCGCATACCGGGTGGTCATGGGTGTCGACCACGTAGTCGCCATAGTCCATATGCCCCGCCAGGTGCAGTTGGCGGATGCTCTGCGGTGGCAGGTTGCGGATAAACGTCCAGGCATCGAAGCCATGGTTGCGCGAGCTGACATACACGTTGTTGACGTCAAGTAACAACTGGCACCCTGTCAGATGCGCCAGGGCGTTGAGGAATTCCCACTCAGTGAATTCGTCCGCCTTGGAGCGCACATAACTGGAGACGTTTTCCAGTACCAGCGGGCGCTGCAACGCGTCCTGCACTTGGCGCACGCGGGCGGCCACGTGGTAGAGACTTTCTTCGGTGTAAGGCAGCGGCAGCAGGTCGTGCAATTGGTGCGCGCTGCCGCGACTCCAGCACAGGTGATCAGACACCCACGCCGGGCGGATTCGCTCGGCGAGCTGTTTGATTTGCTTCAGGTAATCGGTATCGAGGGCATGGGGACCACCGATGGACAGGGACACGCCGTGCATCACCAGGGGATAACGCTCGGCGATCGCGTCCAGGTAGTACAAGGCTTTACCGCCCTGGACCAGGTAATTCTCAGAGATCACCTCGAACCAATCCACAGCCGGCGATTGTTCAAGGATCTGTTCGTAGTATTCGTTGCGTAAACCCAGGCCGTAACCCAGGAAGGGAAGAGACGTGGCCATCATGGACTCCTGCAAACGTGTCCGCAGCGGCGGGGAACGTCGCTGCGGTTGCACTCGGCTTCTACTTACTCGCCGACTTTACCGCCGGCGGCGTCGCAGGCAGCCTGGGTCATGGCCTTGAAACCGTGGCCCTTGCAGACAGCCTGGCCTTTGCAGGCGTTTTCAGCGGTCTTGCAGTCGTTCATGCCTTTGCAGGAAGTCACGCCGTAGCAATGAACGGTAGCGCCGGCGGCCTGTGCCTGGGTAGCGACACCGGCGAACAGAGTGGCGGCAGCGATAGCCAGGGCAGCACCGGACATAGCATTCTTGATGTTCATTGTGTAGTCCTCATCGATCAGTAGGTGGGTCGGTCTGAACGAATTGCTCAGTCTCGACACACCACTAGAGTGAGGTCCCCCAACGGCGTTACAGCATTCCCCAAAAATTTCTGAACATTAATCTTCTAGCTTTAACAGTGGCTCCTGAAAGCGCAGCAAACGCCCGGCATTCCCCAGTACCAGCAAGGTGCTGAAGTTGTGCAGCACCGCCGCGATCATGGCGCCGGCCGCACCCAACCAGCCAAACGCGGCAAACACGACAATTGCCAAGGTCCAGCCCAGGCCGATGATCACGTTGACCTGCAACGTCTGCCGACACTGACGGCTCAAGCGCACACAGGTACCCAGGCGCCGCAGGTCGCTGCCGATCAACACCACATCCGCCGACGCCAAGGCAATATCCGCCCCGCCCGCGCCCATGGCCACACCGACCACGCCCGCCTTGAGCGCGAGCGAATCGTTGATGCCATCCCCTACCACCATCGGCCGGAAGCCGCTGCCGATCTCGCCCAGCACGCGGTTGAGCTTGTCTTCCGGCAAGGCCTGGGCTTCGACATCGCTGATGCCCACCTCCAGCGCCAGGCTGTCAGCCACGCTCTGGCGGTCGCCGGTGAGCAACAGTTGGCGGCCGAGGCCAAGGTCACGCAGCTCTTGCAGCGCTTGGCGCGCTTCCGGCTTGACGCTATCGGCCAGCAACAGCCAAGCGAGAAACACCCCGTTCAGCGCCAACCCGGCGATGGGGCCATCGTGATTCGGGACGGCGGTGGTGAGGATACCCAGTTGCTCGAACAACTCCGGCCGCCCCAAGGCCGCTTCACCCTGCTCGGTCTGCGCCACGACACCCAGGCCCTGGCGCTCGCGAATATCCGTCAACGCCAGCATCTGTTCCTGCGTCGCCAACCCCGCCAATGCCCGGCTGACCGGGTGGCTGCTGGCGGAGCCCAAGCTGGCCGCCAGGTTCAGCAACACCTGCCGGTCCGGCGCCGTGGTGTCGATGGCGTGCAGCCGCAAGGTGCCAAAAGTCAGGGTGCCCGTCTTGTCGACCACCAACGAGGTCAGGTCCGCCAGCTCTTCAAGGAACGCCGAGCTGCGAATCAGGATGCCATGCCGCGCCGCCACGGCGATCCCGGCAATCGCCGTGGCCGGCGCCGACAGCACCAACGCACACGGACACGCCGCCACCAGCACCGCGAGCATCGCCTGGGCGTCGTTGGTCACAAACCAGGTGACCGCCGCCAGCAGCAACACCAGCACCATATAGCTGCCGGCATACCGCTCCAGCAGCCGCGTGATCGGCGGCTTGGAGCGCTCGGCGTTCTGCATCAGCGCGATGACTTTGCCCAGGGTCGACTCATTGCCGGTGCGGGTCACCTCAAGACGCAGCAGGCCGTCGAGGTTGATCGCCCCGCCAAACACCTGCACGCCCACACTCGCTTCCAGCGGCACCGACTCGCCGGTGATCGGCGCGGTGTCCAGGCTCGCCTGCCCCGATAGCACCACACCGTCGGCGGGCACGCGGTCACCGGCGCGCACTTCGACGATATCGCCAGTATTCAGCGTGCTGTTATCCACTTCGATAATGCTGCCGTCAGCCTGCACCAGCCGCGCATGGCTGCGGGTCAGTTTGCCCAGGGCATGGATCGCCTCCTGGGAACCGATCACGCTGCGCTCTTCCAGCACATGGCCAAAGATCATGATGATCGGCAGCAGCGCGGCGGTCAGCAGATCACCCGTGGCCCAGGCGCCGAGCATGGCCAGGGCGATCAGTTGGTCGGTGATCCCGTGCAGGCTGGGGAACCGCAGGCTGTACCAGGCCGAACGCATCACCGGCACGGCCACCAAGAGCGACGCGACGCCCAGCAGCAATTGGCTCACGCCGGTCTGGTCAGGCGCCAGCCAGCGCCATATCAGGCCCAACACCAGCAAGCCCAAGGCGAGCATGGCCAGGGTCAATTGCCGGGCAGCGCTGCGCTGCTCGGCGGAGGTCAGCATAGGTGCGCTCATTGTTCGGCTCCCTGGATGATCAAGCGGGAGTCGTCTTTAGGATCGACCGTGGTCACGGAGCCGGCCTGGCCGAGAATCTTCGGCAGGCGCTCGCGGTACAGGCGCAACATCAGGCCCGGGTCTTTTACCTGGGCCAGGCCGGCGACCGTGGCGGTTTGCGCCTGGGCATTGGCCAGGCGTTCGCTGGCCTGGGCGTGGGCGACTTGCACCAGGCGATCGGCCTGCTGAGTGGCGGTCTGGGTGAGTTTTTCCGCGTCGTTACGGGCATTGGCCACGGCTTTATCGGCCTGCTGGCTGGCGGTCAACACCGCATTGAACGCGTTCACCGCCGGGCCTGGCAGGCTCGATTGCACATCCACGCGGGTGACCTGGATACCCAATCCCAACCCGGTGGACGTCAACTCCGCCAAGCGTTTATTGATGCCTTGCACCAAGTCGCCGCGCAGCCGTTCGCGGCGTTCAGCAGCGCCGTTATCAGTACCGATCAATTCCGGCCTTGCCACCAAAATCGTGTCCAGGTCCCGCGCCGCCGTGAGGGCAACCGCGCTGCGGGTCACGAGTCGATCCAAGGCAGGCAACA
The DNA here is from genome assembly GCF_900116845.1 of Pseudomonas sp. OV546. Taxonomy (NCBI): domain Bacteria; kingdom Pseudomonadati; phylum Pseudomonadota; class Gammaproteobacteria; order Pseudomonadales; family Pseudomonadaceae; genus Pseudomonas; species Pseudomonas sp. OV546. The sequence continues at coordinate 74,532 of NZ_FPCE01000010.1, forward strand.
CATGCTCGCCCTGCAGCACAAACGCATAAGGTTCGGTGACTTTGTAAAACACCCGCACATCCAGTTGCACCACGCCGGCATCGCCGGTCAGCAGGTAACCGGAACCGGCCAATGCATCACTCAACGGCGTGGCAAACGTGGCCACGCGGTCGGCCTGGACCGCCGCGTCAGAACGCAGCAGGTTCTCCACCCTGCGCTCGATCACGCGGTCAGCGGCCGGCAACAGCACCACCTGCTCGAACGGCTGCGGCCAGGCCAGCAACAGCCCGGCATTCTGGATACGGTCGAGGGCGCCGAAATGCAGGACCACCGCACGGTTCTGCGGGTCGATCTGGCGCACATTGGAAAATGCCCAGGCCAGCGCGGCCAGCACGGTCACCGCGTACAACGCCAGGAATGTCAGGCGTCCGGCCTGGATCCATGGGCTGTCCGGGCTGTCACGCTCGGTCATGGCTGGACATCCTTCGGCCCGTCCACCAAGGCGCGGAACGGCGCAGCGTCGGTGCGCAGGATGATCTTGGTGCCCGGCGTGACCACGGTGCCCAGGGTATCCAGGGAGCGCAGCAGGTTATACAGCTGCGGGTTGCCGGCATAGGCACGGCCATAGATCTGCGCGGCCTCGACCCGCGATTGCGCTTCGATATCGGCGGCTTTCACCGTGGCATCCGCCTGCACGATGCGTGCATCGCGCTCGGCAGCGGAGCGGATCTGCGCCGCCTCACGCTTGCCCACGGCGGTGCGCTCGGTGGCGATGGTTTCCCGCTCGGCGCGCATGCGGTCGACGGTGGCGGTGAGGGTCACCGACGGCAAGGTCAGCCGTTCGATACCGATTTGGGCCACGCGCACGCCGTAGGTCGTGAGCAATTGTTGATCAATCTGCTGGCGCAACTGCGCTTCGAAATCAGCGATGCGCACTTGGCTGGCATCGGTGTTGATCAGGCTCGACAGGTCGAAGCTGGCCGCCGTGGTTTCCAGCGCCGAACCCACGAAGGTACGAATCTGCCGCGCCGCTTCGTCCGGCTGGTTCTGCACGGCGCGCATGAAGCGCTGCACATTGTCCGCATCGCCTTGTACCTGCCACGCCACGTACGCCTGCACGATGATGCGCAGGCCATCACGGGTGCCCACATCCTGCAAACCGCTGGAAGTGGTGCGCAGGCGCAGATCCACCGGGATCGCCGCTTCGAACGGCGCCGGCCAACGCCAGCCCAGGCCCGGTTCCAGCAGCACCCGCGAGGGGTTGCCGAAGCGGGTAATCACCGTGGCCTCGCCGGACCGCACTTGCACCAGGCTGGCGGCGGCGACCGCAAACAGCACCAGCAACAGCGCCCAGGCCATGCGGCGCCACGGGAATGGGCCGGCGGCTTGTTCGTCACCGTGATGATGGTGGTGGCCATGGTGATGACCGTGATCATGAGAATGAGCGCTCAACAGACCGACTCCTTATTGAACGGCTTTACGCGGCACCGAGGGATCGGCCGGCAAGGTAAAAGAACGCAGATCGATCGTCGGCGCGCTATCGGCGCCCAGGCGATGATCCAGAATGAGCAGCTTGGCGTGGGCCAGGCCTTGGCTGAGTTGGCCGAGGTATTGCTCCAGCACGAACGCCTGCCCGGCCGTGGCGTAGGCCTTTTGTTCGGCGGCGAAACGCAGGTCGGCGGCTTGGGCACCGGCATTCACTTCCCGCGCGGTGGCCTGGGCCTGATCACGCGCAGTGCTGGCTTGCAGCAGCGCCTGGTTGGTTTGCTCACTGGCTGCACCGCGCTCGCGGGAGATCAGGGCCTGGGCGCCGATCTGCGCGGCTTGCACGCCGTGATAAGCATTGGCGGCACCGGCCGGTGGGTGGATCGCCTCGACCACGGTCGCGAGGATTTCCACGCCGCTGTCGAGTGTTTGCAGGTCCGCCTGCACGGCGCGGCCGATCTCGTCGGCCAGGCGGGTGCGTTGTTCGCCGAGCAACTCATCAAGGGTGCGCGAGGCAAAGTCGTGCACTAGGATGCGACTGGCGGTGCTGCGGATCAGGGTCGGCACATCCGCGCTGTTGTAGGTGGCGGCCAGCGCGGCCTGATCGGTGAGGCCGATGCGGTAGACGAAGCGCACATCCATATTGACGATCTGGAAGCTCTGCTTGTCGCCGCTGCTGCTGGCGATCACTTGGGATTTGTCATTCACATGGCTGGCGTCCCACAACCGGTTGGCAATCAACGGCGGCGGGCCTTCGGCGGGGGCGAGTTCCGGGGCGGCGGCTTCACTGACACTGGTGGCCAACTCATGCACCACGCCGTTTTCCACGCTGATGACACGCCCCAACGGCCACGGTAAGCCCGCATGCAGACCGGGGCCGAACACCTCGACGGGTTTACCGAAGCGCTCATAAATCCCACGGCCTTGCAGGGGCACTTCGTGCACACCGGTGAGCGCCCAGCCTACCGCGAGAACCACCAGCAACACCGGCAGAAACGCCCGGCGCATGTAGGTAAACGCCCAGATCTGGCGCAGGTCGATGCCGAAGCGGTTGTGCAATTCATGCTGCAACGCGAGCAAAGGTTGCGGCGGCCAACGCAGCAGTCCGGCGATAAAACTTTGCGCCATCAGGCGGGGCTCGAGCCGTGGCTGGCGCGGGCTGAACAGCGACAGCACGGCCCTTAATAGAAACTCCAGCGCGACCAATGCCGGCAGCAGGCCGATCAGTGCCGCCAGGCGCAACGGCCACACCGACGCCGCACCCGCAAACAGCAGGCACACCGCACTGACCACCAGGCAGATGATCGCCACCCGGCTCAACTGCGCCAGTTGCGAGGCTTCCGGCCATTGCGCGGCGGTTTCCTGAGCGAGGCGACGCTCGAACACCAACAGGCCAAACGCCAAGGCCAGCGCCAGCGCGGCACCGATGCTTGCCGATTGACCGATCGGTGCGGCGGGTAACGCCAGGTTCCAGAATTCGATAATGCTGACCAGCGCCAACAGCGACCAACCGCCAAGCCACAACACCGGCGCGCCGATCTGTTGGCCAAAACGCTCAACCAGGCGTGCGTAGCGGCCCGTGTCTTCGACCTGCACTTCAACCGCCGGTGCCTCCAACGCCTGGGCGCGCCAATCGGCCACCCACCACGCCGATTGCAACCCGGCCACCAGCAGCAGCAACGCCGACGCACAGTTGATCAGTACCACCGGCCAGATCGACAGCGGCGCAAACAGCGCGACAAACAGCGCCAACACCCAACCGGCAACGCCCAGCACCGTCAGGCTGATACCGGCCTGGCGCAATCGACGGGCATGGAACAGCCCCTGTTGAAAACGCGGAAGGCCTTCCACCGAAGCGCCGTCAGCTTCCAGATCCACTTGCATCCACTCAACGCCTGCTTGTACATAATTCGTTACGATATAACACGATGCGTGAAATTTTTGTTCGAAAAACCTCGCTTTAAGCGGCACACCGTTACCCTGTGGGAGGGGGCTTGCCCCCGATAGCAGTGTGTCAGCCAACACCGGTTTCAACTGGCCCATCGCCATCGGGGGCAAGCCCCCTCCCACATTTGATCTACCGCACCGTCAAGATCGTGACTAAACCCCCATAAACACGCGCCATCACTGGTGCAAGCCACATTTAATCGGCACACTCCAAAACAGTTTTTCGCGGGCCCACGGACAAGGAAGCGTCACCCCCATGATTTCGATCTATCAGCTCAAGCCGCGCTTTCAAAACCTGCTGCGTCCTCTTGTGCAGCGCCTCTACGACAACGGCACCACCGCCAACCAGATCACCGTGCTGGCCGGCGTGGTTTCCCTGCTGGTCGGCCTGTTAATCGCCAGCTTCGCCCAACACCTCTGGCTGTTTGCGCTGATTCCGCTGTGGATGATCCTGCGCATGGCCCTCAACGCCATCGACGGCATGCTCGCCCGAGAATTCGGCCAGCAGTCACGCCTGGGCGCCTACCTCAATGAACTCTGCGATGTGATCGCCGACAGCGCGCTGATCCTGCCGTTTGCGCTGATCCCCGGTGTGAGCCTGGCGCCCGTGCTGCTGGTGGCGTTGCTGGCGGTGTTCAGTGAATACGCCGGGGTGCTGGGGCCGATGGTGGGTGCATCGCGCCGCTACGACGGGCCGATGGGCAAAAGTGATCGCGCCTTCGTACTCGGCGTACTGGCCACCGGCGTTGCGCTGGGCTGGCTGGGCGCCGGTTGGGTCGACGGGGTGATGTGGCTGGTCGCCGCCCTGCTCGCCTACACCCTGTTCAATCGGGTGCGCCAAGGCCTCAACGAACAACAAGATACTTCCCCTTCTGCATAAGGATTTTGCGATGCGCGAACAGCAAGAGCACACCTTCAGTACCCATGATGGCGTCGAGCTTTTCTACCGGCACTGGCCGGCTGCCGCTCCAGCAGACGGTGAGCCACGCAAGGCGATTGTGTTGTTCCATCGCGGCCATGAGCATTCGGGGCGTATCGCCCATCTGGTCGATGAACTGAACCTGCCGCAGTTCGACTTCTTCGCCTGGGACGCCCGTGGTCACGGCCAGTCCCCCGGCGAGCGTGGTGACAGCCCCAGCTTCGCCACCAGCGCCCGTGATGTGCAGACCTTTTGCGACCACATCGGCACCACCTATGGCATCGAGGAAGAGCACTTAGCTGTCATCGCCCAAAGCGTCGGTGCGGTGATTGCTGCGACCTGGGTGCACGATTACGCGCCGAAAATCCGCGCGTTGGTGCTTGCCTCCCCCGCCTTCAAGGTCAAGCTGTACGTGCCGTTCGCGCGGCCGGGCCTGGCGCTGATGCGCAAGTTTCGCGGCAACTTTTTCGTCAACAGCTACGTCAAGGCCAAGTTCCTCAGCCATGACCCGGAACGCGTAGCCTCCTACGACAGTGACCCGCTGATCACCAAGGCGATCTCGGTGAATGTGCTGCTCGGCCTGTATGAAGCGGCTGACCGGGTAGTAGCCGATGCCCAGGCGATCCAGGTGCCGACTCAACTGCTGGTTTCGGGCTCGGACTTTGTGGTGCATCGCAAACCCCAGCAGCAATTTTTCGACCGCCTTGGCAGCCTGAAAAAAGAGCTGCATATCCTCCCCGGTTTCTTCCACGACACCCTCGGCGAACGCGACCGCGCCACCGCCGTGAACAGCGCCCGGCGCTTTATCCTGCAGAATTTCGAACATCCGCTGGACCGCGCCTCGCTGTTGGATGCGGACAAACTGGGCGCCACCTGCGCCGAATCCGAAGCCCTCGCCGCGCCACTGCCGCGCAATTCCCTGCGCGACCTGTACTGGCGCCTGACCCGCGCCAGCATGGGCCTGGGCAAGAACCTGTCGGACGGGGTGAAGCTGGGCTTCGATACCGGTTTCGACTCCGGCAGCACCCTGGACTACGTGTACCGCAACACCCCCACCGGCAAGGGCGGGCTGGGGCGGATGATCGACACCAACTACCTCAACTCCATCGGCTGGCGCGGCATCCGCCAACGCAAGCTGAACGTCGAGGAACTGCTGCGCCTGGCCATGGCCACGTTGCGGGATGAACAGCGTGAAGTGCGCATCGTCGACATCGCTGCCGGCCACGGTCGCTACATTCTTGAAGCCTTGCAGGGCGTGTCACCGCTGCCGGAATCGATCCTGCTACGCGACTACAGCGACATCAACGTGCGCGACGGTGGTGCACTGATCCGTGAGAAAGGCCTTGGGGATATCGCGCAGTTCGTCAAAGGTGATGCGTTCGACCGCCTGGATCTGGCGGCGCTGGACCCAAAACCGACGCTGGTGGTGGTGTCCGGGTTATATGAATTGTTCGCCGATAACGCCATGGTCGGCGGCTCATTGGCCGGACTGGCCGAAGCCGTGGAGCCGGGTGGCTACCTCGTCTACACCGGCCAACCGTGGCACCCGCAGTTGGAACTGATCGCCCGGGCGCTGACCAGCCATCGCCAGGGCCAGGCCTGGGTGATGCGCCGGCGCAGCCAGGCGGAAATGGACCAACTGGTGGAAGCCGCCGGTTTCCGCAAGATCACCCAGCGTGTGGATGAGTGGGGCATTTTCACCGTGTCCCTGGCACAGAAGATCTGAACATGCGCGAACCCGGCTTGTTGAAACCAGCGGTCCTCTGGCTGCTGCTGTTGGCGCCGCTGTTTTTCAGCACTTACGGCTTTGCCACGTGGGTGACCAGCCAGCGCAGCGACGTCGGCACGCTGGTGTTCGGCTGGGAAACCCATATGCCGTTCTGGGCATGGACCATCGTGCCCTACTGGTCCATCGACCTGCTCTACGGGTTTTCCCTGCTACTGCCCAATAGTCGGCATGAGTTGAAACAGCATGCGCTGCGGCTGCTGTCAGCCCAGGTCATTGCGGTCAGCTGCTTCCTGATCTGGCCGTTGCGCTTCACCTTCGAACGGCCGGAACTGGACGGCGTATTCGGCTGGCTGTTCGCCGTGCTGGCGGGCTTCGATAAACCGTTCAACCAGGCGCCATCGCTGCATATCGCGCTGCTGGTGATCCTGTGGGTCATGTATCAGCGCCATACCCAAGGCGTGTGGCGTTGGCTGGTGCATGGCTGGTTCGCCTTGATCGGTATTTCGGTGCTGACCACTTATCAACATCACTTTATCGACTTACCCACAGGCGCCCTCGCCGGGTGGATATGTGTGTGGCTCTGGCCGGTGGAGCACCCAAACCCACTGTTGAACGCGCGGCTAACGCGGGACCCCAAGCGCAGGGGGTTGGGCATACGCTACGGGCTGGGTGCTCTGGTACTGGGCATTCTTGCCTTGGTGTTGGGCGGTGGTTGGCTGTGGATACTGTGGCCGGCGGTGTCTCTTGCGTTGATCAACGCCAATTACGGGGCGCTGGGCGCTTCGGGTTTCCAGAAACGCGCCGATGGCCAACTGACGCCCGCCGCGCGCTGGCTGTATGCGCCGTATCTGGCGGCCGCATGGATCAACTCACGCCTGTGGACGCGCAAACATCCACAACCCGACCTGATTGTGGATAACGTCTGGCTTGGTCGAATTCCTACGACAAGCGAGCAGTCGCCCTTCAAGGCCATCGTCGATCTCTGTGCTGAATTGCCGATGAATCCACAGGGCCGCGCCTATCAATGCATCCCCGTGCTGGACCTGATCGCCCCCACGCCCGACGAATGCCTGCAAGCTGCGCACGCTATCGAGCGGCTGCGCGCCAATGGGCCCTTGCTGGTGTGCTGCGCCCTCGGCTACTCACGCAGCGCAACGGCCGTCGCCGCCTGGTTACTGCACTCAGGGCGCGCCGCGACGGTAGAGCATGCGCTGACTATCATTCGTACAGCGCGGGCCGATGTGGTCCTGCACCCCGCACACCGTCAAGCGTTGGAGGGTTTGCCCCATGCCGGCTGATATGGAACTCCAGGTGGTCGCCAGCCTATTGCGACGTGGCCGTTCGCTGGATCAGTTATCCACAGGCCTGACCTTGGTCGGCGTGTTGTTCGGCTTGGCGCAACTGCTGATGGCGAGTGTCGCGCCGATCTGCCTGCTGCTGAGCCTGTGGATGATTATCCTCGGGCTGCTGCAAAAGTACTGGGCGCTGCGCGTGGCCTTCGATGCTGACCTGTTCGCCCTGCTGGCCCGTGACATCGAGCGCACCGCAGACCTCGACCAGGCCCTGCAAACCCTCGGCCTGCAGTCGCCCAAGCGTGCCGGCCGGCCTTGGACCGAGCGTCGTCGCGGCGCGCTCAAACTGTTGCGCAAACAAGCCTGGCTACTCGGCGCGCAAGCGCTGCTGACCCTGGGCGTGATCCTCGCCAGCCCTTGGCTGCCTTTCGCCGGATAAGGAACCCCCATGTTCGAACCCGTGGTCGCCACGCTGATTACCTCTATGGCCCGCACCGTCACAGGAGCGCGCAGCCTGTGGCTGGGGTGCGCGCCGGTGCCGGTGCAACGCATCTATTTTGCCAACCACAGCAGCCACGGCGACTTTGTGTTGCTGTGGGCGTCACTGCCGCAGAACCTGCGCAAATTCACGCGCCCGGTGGCCGGCAGCGATTACTGGAATAAAAGCGCCTTGCGCCGCTACATCATCAACCGCGTGTTCAACGGCGTGTTGATCGACCGCGAACGCAAGGACCCTGGGGATAACCCGTTGCAGCCGATGCTTAACGCCCTGGAAAGCGGCGACTCGCTGATCATCTTCCCCGAAGGCACGCGCAATCTCGAAGACGGCCTGCTGCCGTTCAAAAGCGGCTTGTATCACCTGGCCAACAGTTACCCACAGGCCGAATTGATCCCGGTGTGGATCGCCAATCTCAACCGGGTCATGCCCAAGGGCCGCGTGTTGCCGTTGCCTCTGCTGTGCACCACCAGCTTCGGCGCGCCGCTGCAATTGGAAGACGGCGAAGACAAAGCCGCCTTCCTCGCCCGCACCCGCGATGCCCTGCTCGCCCTTGCCCCGGAGCATGTCTGACATGGATAGCCAAACCCTGATGTTGTTCGGCGGCATCGGCGCGATCCTGGTGCTCGCCTCGTTGATCGGCCTGATCCTCAAGCTGCGCACCCGTGGCACGCCCAACGCGGTGGTCGAAAACCTCAATGCCCGCATCAACGCCTGGTGGGTGATGGTGGTGGTGATCGGCATCGCCTTCTGGCTCGGCACCGCCGCAGTGATCCTGCTGTTCTACGCGGTGTCGTTCTACGCCCTGCGCGAATTCCTCACCCTCACGCCCACCCGCCGCAGCGACTACCCGGCACTGGTGGCCGCGTTCTACCTGGCCTTGCCGCTGCAATACCTGCTCATCTACGCCGACTGGTACGGGCTGTTCTCGATCTTCATCCCGGTGTACGTGTTCCTGCTGCTGCCAATCCTTGCCTCCCTCGGCGGCGACAGCACCCACTTCCTGGAGCGCGCCTCGAAGGTGCAGTGGGGCCTGATGATCGCGGTGTTCTGCGTGTCCTTCGTGCCCGCCCTGCTGACCCTCGACATCCCCGGCTACGAGGGCCGCAACCTGCTGCTGATCGCCTACCTGGTAATCGTGGTGCAACTGTCCGACGTGCTGCAGTACGTGTGCGGCAAGCTGTTCGGCAAACACAAGATCGCACCCAACCTGTCACCCTCGAAGACGGTGGAAGGGTTCGTCGGCGGGATTCTGCTCTCGTCCCTGATCGGCGCAGCACTGTGGTGGACCACACCGTTCAACCCGTGGCAGTCGTTCTTGATTGCGCTGCTGATCAACCTGCTCGGGTTTGCCGGCGGCATCGTGATGTCGGCGATCAAGCGCGATCGCGGCGTCAAAGACTGGGGGCATATGATCGAAGGGCACGGCGGGATGCTGGATCGGCTGGACTCGGTGTGCTTCGCCGCGCCCATCTTCTTCCACCTCGTGCGCTACTGGTGGACCTGAGGTCACCGCTCTAAAGCCAAATGACGATCAACATGTGGGAGGGGGCTTGCCCCCGATGACGGTGTGTCAGACAACATAGTGGTAGCTGACTCGCTCTTACATGCAACACGCCTAGCGGGGCGGCGAATCGCGTCATCTTTTGTATCAAAGACGCGTGTAAGATACGCCGCACTTAGCCAGGGATGCTCACCATGTTCGATTCGTTCAAAGCGATCAGCCGCCGCATTGTCGGTGCGTTATTGACTGTGGTGGGGGCCGTCTTTGGCCAATGGCATCCGCCGGTCTGGCTGCGTGCCATCGGCCGTGGGCTGGCGAACCTGGGCAGCAAAGCCCGCGCTTATCCACGTCAAACCGGTGCCGGTTTATTAGGGCTGGTCTTGCTGGCCGCCGCCGGCTTCTATGGCTGGCACTGGTATTCCAACCTGCCGCAGCCGCATACCGCGAGCTATTCGCTGCACAAACCGAACCTCACCGATTACACCCAGCAAACACCGGTTGTGGATAACTTGCAGGTGCGTTTCGGCGAGTCCGTGGCCCCGCTGGCGGCCATCGGCAAGCCGGTCACCGAGGGCATCACCCTCAAACCCGCGGTCGCGGGCACCTGGCGCTGGGCGGATGACCGCAGCCTGTTGTTCGTACCGGAAAAAGACTGGCCCATCGACGCTCATTACACCGTCGACCTGGCAAAGAAAAACCTGCTGGCCGACGGCGTGTTGCTGGACCAATACAGCACGCAGTTTTCCACCCAACCGTTCCGCGCCACCCTGGCGCAAAACGAGCTGTACCAGGACCCGTCCAATCCGACACTGAAACAGCTGGTGGCGACCTTCCATTTTTCCCACCCGGTGGATGAAGACAGCCTACGCAAGCGCGTCACAGTAACCCTCGGGAAAGGCCTGGCCTACCGCGACGCCCAGTTGCCCAACCGCCCGGAAATCACCTTCGACGAGAAAAAACTCAACGCCTACGTACGCTCCGCCGCCCTGGCTACCCCACTGGAAAGCACGCCGGTCAGCGCCAAACTCGACGAAGGCATCAAGGCCCGCGACGGCGGCAACGCCAGCGCCGCCCCACTGGTGGCGGAAGTCACCGTGCCCGGTCGCTATCGCCTGACCTTCACCGGGGCCGAAGTCAGCTTTGTCGACAACGCACGTGGCGAGCCGGAGCCGGTGCTGATGTTCAGCAGCTCCAGCGCCGTGGCCGACGAAACCATTGCCGGTAAGGTCCAGGCCTGGTTGCTGCCGGAAAAAGCCCAGGACGACACGCGTCCCTACGACAGCAACGACATTGATGACGCCCTGCTCGCCCGCAGCACCAAGGTCAACCTGACCCACGTGCCCAGCGTCGAACCGCTGAATACCTTGCACGCCTTCAAGTTCAAGGCCCCGGCAGGCCGTGCGGTGTATGTACGCGTGCCCGCCAACCTGGAAGCCATCGGCGGCTATCTGGCGAAGAATCCTACGGCGTCGCTGATCAGCATGCCGGCGTACCCGCGCACCCTTCAGTTCCTGTCTGACGGCGCCTTGCTCAGCCTCAACGGTGAAAAACGCCTGGGCTTTATGGCCCGTGGTGTACCCGGCGCCCATGTAGAAATCGCCCGCTTGCTGCCCAACCAGCTGCAACACCTGGTGGACCAGAGCAGCGGCAGCTTTGCCCGGCCGAATTTCGGCAATGAGTATTTCGATCGCATGGTCGAGCGTCAGTCGTTGGATATCCCGCTGTCATCCAATGACCCGGCGAAAACCGTCTACGACAATGTCGACCTCAGCCGCTACCTCACCGCCAATGGCGGCCGGCGCGGCATTTTCGTGCTCAAGCTCAGCCCGCAGGATGACCCGGCCCCGCGCACGTTCGAGTACGACCGCAGCAGCACCAGCGACCTGCGTTTTATCGTGGTGACGGACTTGGGCATCATCGCCAAGCGTTCCAGCGATGGCAGCCACGATGTGTATGTGCAGTCCATCGGCAATGGTTCGCCAGTCGCCGACGCGCAAGTCGACATCATCGGCCGCAACGGTTTGCCGGTGAGCAGCGGCCACACTGACGGCGAAGGCCACGCGCATTTCGCCAAGCTCGATGAACTGCGCCGTGAGAAAACGCCGCTGATGTATGTGGTCACTCGCGGCAATGACCAGTCGTTCCTGCCGATCGCCCGCCAGTCCCAGCAGTTGGATTTGTCGCGTTTCGACGTAGGCGGTTTGGAAGAGGACGGCGCGATTGATCGCCTCAGCGCCTACCTGTTTACCGACCGTGGCCTGTACCGGCCGGGCGAAACGGCACATCTGGGCATGATTGTGCGCAGCGGCAACTGGAAGGGCGCACTGCAAGGCTTGCCGGTGGAGCTGCAAATCACCGACCCGCGCGGGCTGGAGGTGATTCGCCAGCCGCTGAAGCTGTCCGCCAGCGGTTTTGAGACCTTTGATTTCCCCAGCAGCGAAGTCGCCCCCGCCGGGGAGTACACCGCGACCCTGCAGTTGATTGGCGAAAAGCAAACCCGCACCGACCTGGGCAGCGTCAACTTCAAGGTCCGCGACTTCGAGCCGGACCGCATGAAGGTCAGCTTGAGCCTGCATGACACGCCTGTTCAGGGTTGGATTCCACCGGACCAGGTGGTGGCCAAGGTCACCGCCATGCACCTATTCGGCGCTCCGGCATCAGGGCGTCGTGTCACCGCGAAGATGTCCCTGAGCCCGACGCTCGCAGCGTTTGACCGTTACCCGGATTACCGTTTCCGCCTCAACGATGCCCTGGAAGAGGCCAGCACCGAAGACCTGGCCGAAACCACCGTCGACGACAACGGCCAGGCCGTGCTCGACCTCAACCTGCAACGCTTCGCCAACAGCACCTACCGCCTGCAGGTGATGACCCAGGTGTTCGAGGCCGAAGGCGGCCGTAATGTCGCGGCGCAAAGTGCCTTGCTGGTGTCGTCCGCACCTTATCTGGTCGGTGTGAAAAGTCAGGATTCGCTGTCGTACGTCGCCAAGGATGCGCCGCGCCAGGTGCAATGGCTGGCCGTCGCGCCGGACCTTACGCCGGTGGCGGTGGACGGCCTGACCAGCGAAGTGGTCGAACACCGTTATGTGTCGGTGCTGGTGAAACAGTCCAACGGCACCTACAAGTACGAGTCGCGCATCAAGAACATCAGCCAGCCCGCCTCGCCGCTGGCGATGACGAAAGAAGGCGCCAAGCAGACGTTGAACACGTCAGCGCCGGGCGATTTCACCCTGCAACTGAAAGACGCCAACGGCAACCTGCTCAACCAGATCGACTACAGCGTGGCCGGACGTGGCAACACGTCGCGCTCGCTGGAACGCAATGCCGAACTGCAATTGCGCCTGGATAAACGCAGTTACGCCACCGGTGATGAGATCGCCATCAGCATTCGTGCCCCGTATACCGGTGCCGGCTTGATCACCATCGAACGCGACAAGGTCTACACCCAGCAATGGTTCAAAGCCGACAGCACCAACAGCGTGCAGCACATCCGCGTACCTGCGGGGCTTGAGGGCAATGCCTACGTCAACGTGCAGTTTGTGCGCGATATGGGTTCGGCCGAGGTGTACATGAGTCCGCTGTCCTACGGCGTGGTGCCGTTCAGCATCAACCTGGATGCCCGACGCATGGCATTGAAGGTTGAAGGCCCTGCGAAGATTGAGCCGGGGCAGACGCTGGATATCAAGGTCAACGCTGACCGTCCGGGCCGCGCGGTGGTGTACGCGGTAGACGAAGGCATCCTGCAAGTGGCGCGCTACCAGACGCCGGACCCGCTGGGCTTCTTCTTCCAGAAGCGTGCGCTGGAGGTCGGCACCAGTCAGATCCTTGACCTGATCCTGCCGGAATTCAGCCGCCTGCTCAGTGGGGCAGCGCCCGGTGGCGATACGGAAGGCGCCCTGGCCAATCATCTCAACCCGTTCAAGCGTAAACATCATCCGCCGGTGGCTTGGTGGTCCGGGCTGGTGGACTTACCGGCCGGTGAAACCGTGCTGCATTACCAGGTGCCGGACAGTTTCAACGGCAAGCTGCACCTGTTCGCGGTGGCAGTGGACAGCGACAGTGTCGGCGTCAGCGAAGCCAATACCGAGGTGCGCGGGCCGATCGTGATCACGCCAAACGTGCCGGCCTTTGTGGCGCCGGGGGATGTGTTCAACGTCAGCGCCGGGGTGTTCAGTAACCTCGACGCGGCGGCGGACGTGAAGTTTGAAGTGCAGACCAGCGCTGGCCTGGTTGTGCAGGGCGACAAGGGCAATACCTTGTCGCTGCAACCGCGCAAGGAAGGCACAGCCGAGTTCAAGATCAAGGTCGGCGACACCCTCGGCTCGGCAGACCTGCGTTTTGTCGCAGTGCTGCCGGACGGCAAACGTATCCAGGTGGCGGAAACCACCTCGATCCGCCCTCTGAGCGAACATCGCGTTGCCCTGAGCCTGGGCCGCTTCGACAGCGCCAGCAAGGAGCTCAAACCCACTCGCGAGCTGTTCAGCCAACTGCGCGACGTGCAACTGGGCGTGGCCGCCTCGCCGCTGGTATGGGCCAACGGCCTCAAGCATTACCTGGATGACTACGGCTACGCCTGCACCGAGCAACTGGTGTCCAAGGCCATGCCGGCATTGATCTGGGGCGGCAATGCACCCGAGGCCGAACAAGCCTTCGGCAGCGCGGTACGCATGCTGCGCCAACGCCAGAACCAGGCCGGCGGCTTTGGTTTGTGGGCGGCCAACCCGGACGTGGCACCGTACGCCAGCCTCTACGCCACCGACTTCCTCATCGAAGCCAAGGAACGCGGGTTGCCAGTGCCGGAGGACCTGCTGGTGCGCTCGAATGCGTATCTGACAGACCTGGCCAATGGTCCTAGCGAAGGCCTGTCGGAATTGCGCAACCGTGCCTACGCCAGTTACCTGTTGAGCCGTCAGGGGATTCTGGTAAGTGGTGCATTGAGCGATATCCGCGAACGCTACGAAAGCTACTTCAAGGACAGCTGGCAGAACGACTTGGGCGCCGCTTACCTGGCGGCCAGTTACAAGCTGCTCAAGCAGGATCGCCAGGCCGATACGCTGTTCCGCAAAATCCCATGGCGTTCGCTTGTGGATAAGTGGGACAGCGATGGCCTGTATTACGACCCGCTGGTGCACGACGCCGAACACCTGCACCTGCTGGCGCGCCACTTCCCTGAGCTGATGGACGATGTGCCTACGGCGTTGCTGGATAAACTCGGCAAGCGCCTCAACGAACAGCGTTACAACTCGCTGTCGGCGGCCCTGTTGCTGCGCGCGCTGGACAACTACGGCCAGCGTGCGCAAAACGACATGACCCTCAAGGCCACCGCTTGGCTGGGTGACAAGCAACAGCAATTGCTGGAGATGGCCGGTCAGCCGCCGCGCGCCGCCGTGCCGGGCAACACGCAAAAACTGGTGATGGAAAAATCTGACGGTCCGGCCGCGTTCTACATGCTCAGCGAAGCCGGTTTCGACAAGGGCGCCAAGCTCAAGCCGATCAATAACGGGCTGGAAATCATCCACGAATACCTCGACCTCAAGGGCGAGCCGGTGAGCAAGGTCGCCGTGGGTGATGAGTTCCTGGTGCGCCTGCGCCTGCGGGCTACCGACCGCGATCAGGTGCAGCAAGTGGCCGTGGTCGACCTGCTGCCCGGTGGCGTCGAGCCTGTGTATAACTTGCCGCCGGAGCCGGAAGCCGCCAGCAGCGAGGAAAGTGAGGGTGAAGAGTCCGAGTACGTCGAAGAAGACAGCCAGGAAGAACAAAGCTGGCAAGCGCCCATCGGTGAAACCGAACTGAGCAACTGGCAGCCGGAGTATGTGGACGTGCGTGATGATCGGGTGGTGTTGTACGGCACCGCACTGCGTGATGTCGGCACGTTCGTGTACCGCGTGCGCGCCACCAACGCCGGTACCTTCAACACGCCACCGGCCTACGCCGAAGGCATGTACGAAACCACCCTGCAAGGGCGCGGCAAAGTAGGCCAGCTTGAAATTACCAAGCCTTAAACGCCTGACGCCGCCGCTGCTCGCAGCGGTGGTGGTGCTGGCGGGGTTGCGGCTGTGGCCCCATGCCCCGCTCGAGCAGACTGTGACCTCATCGCGGGTGGTACTGGCCGACGACGGTTCGCTGCTGCGCATGACGTTGGCGGATGACGGGCAATACCGCTTATGGCTACCGCTGGAGCGGATCTCTCCTTCACTGGTCGAAGCCTTGTTGCTCAAGGAAGACCGCAATTTCTACTGGCACCCGGGGATCAATCCCCCGGCATTGCTGCGCGCCGCCATGGCCACCTACAGCGGTGGCCAGCGCCAGGGCGGCTCGACCTTGAGCATGCAATTGGCACGGCGCTTGTGGGACCTGAACACACGCCAGGTGCCAGGCAAATTGCAGCAGATGGCGTTGGCGCTGTGGCTGGAAGCACGCTACAGCAAGCACGACATCCTGGAGGCCTACCTGAACCTGGCGCCCATGGGCGGCAATATCGAAGGGGCCGAGGCGGCGAGTCGTATCTATTTCGGCAAGTCGGCGGCGCAGCTGTCGTTGTCCGAGGCGCTGGCGCTGGCGGTGATTCCCCAGCAGCCAGGCCGGCGCGCACGCTTCGGGCCGTCGCTGCAAAACGCCCGCCTGCGCTTGATGAACGACTGGCGCGAGACTTATCCACAAGACCCGCGTAATGACAGTCTGCTGCAATTGCCCCTCGAAGCGCGCAACCGCCAGCAGATCCCGTTCCTGGCACCGCACCTGAGTGAACAGCTGCTGGCCTCCCAGGTCGGTAATGAACTGAACAGCACCCTCAACCTGCCGTTGCAACAATTGCTCGAACGCCTGATCACCGGCTTTATCGCCGAGCGACGCAGTACGGGTGTGGAAAACGCCACGGCGATCCTGATCGACAGCCGCGACCAGAGCGTCAAAGCGCTGGTGGGTTCGGCGGATTACTTATCCACAGGCATCCACGGGCAGGTCAACGGCGTGCTGTCGCGACGCTCGCCCGGTTCCACGCTCAAACCGTTTCTGTATGGGCTTGCGCTCGATCAAGGGGTGATCCACCCCATGAGCATCCTCAAAGACCTGCCGAGTAACTTCGGCTACTTCCAGCCAGAAAACTTCGACGGCAGTTTTGTCGGCCCGCTGACAGCGCGAGATGCCCTGATCCGTAGTCGCAACATCCCGGCAGTGTGGCTGGCCAGCCAAGTCAAGTCGCCGTCCTTGTACGGGCTGCTGCAACGCGCCGGAATCAAAGGCCTGCGCGACGAAAGCCATTACGGCCTGGCCTTGGCCCTGGGTGGCGGTGAGATGACCCCGGAAGAACTGGCGCAGCTGTATGTGATGCTGGCTGGCGATGGGCACCTGCGCCCGTTGCGCTATGTGCAGGAACAGCCCCAGACCACGGGCGCCCCACTGCTCACGCCCCAGGCGGCCTTTATGGTGCGCGACATGCTGCGGCGCAACCCACGCCCGGATGGCCTGCCGGGCCGTCACTGGCGCACCGCGTGGAAAACCGGCACCTCCTGGGGCTTTCACGATGCGTGGAGCGCCGGCCTGGTCGGCCCCTATGTGTTGGTGGTGTGGGTGGGTAACTTCGACGGCCGACCGAACCCGGCGTTTATCGGTGCCAAGACCGCTGCGCCGCTGTTCTTCCGCATCGCCGACGCCCTGCCCCTGGCCTTACCCACGGTGGTGATCAAGCCTGACAAGCCGCCCGCTGGACTGGTGCGCATCGACGTCTGCGCCGCCTCCGGTGAACTGCCCAACCGCTGGTGCCCGC
Organism: Pseudomonas sp. OV546; assembly: GCF_900116845.1. Classification (NCBI taxonomy): domain Bacteria; kingdom Pseudomonadati; phylum Pseudomonadota; class Gammaproteobacteria; order Pseudomonadales; family Pseudomonadaceae; genus Pseudomonas; species Pseudomonas sp. OV546. The sequence continues at coordinate 91,645 of NZ_FPCE01000010.1, forward strand.
AAACCCGCAAGACCTGGTACATCCCCGGCGTGTCGCCGATTCGCGTGTCCAACCTGCACCGCCCGGTGCTGATCGACACCCGCACCGGCAAGGCCGCATGCCCGCCGTTCGAGGCGCAATACACCCGCGAAGAAGTCTTCGAATTCTGGCCCAGCGACGTGCAACGTCTGTACCGCGCCGCCGGACTGCCAAGGCGCACACCGCCCAACGTGATGAAAAACTGCCAGCCCAACCGCCTCAGTGATTCAAGCGAAGCACCGCAGATCCGTTCGCCGTTGACCCAGGTGAGCTATCAGTTGCGCCTGTCCCAGCCGCAGGAAAGCATCCCGCTGAATGCCAACGCCGCCAGCGATGCGGCGATGCTGTATTGGTTTGCTGATCAAACCTTGATCGGCCAAGGCCCGCCGCAAACCACGCTGAACTGGCGGCCGGGCAAGTCGGGGGAATATAGGTTGCGGGTTACGGATGATCAGGGGCGCAGTGCGGGTCGGGGGTTGAAGGTGGAGTTTGTGCCGTGATGAGGCGCCCCGCTTTTGCGAATGCTCTTTCATGACTGCTACCGGATGCCCCGTACCGTCCTTTTAAAGGCTAGTCTGTTCGAAGAGACTTACAAAAGGACTTATCAATGTCGCCTGATATAGCCATCAGTGCCGAAGGGCTGAGCAAGTGCTATCAGATTTATGATGCCCCGAAGGACCGCCTGCTCCAGATGGTGATGCGCGGCAGGAAACGGTATTACCGAGAGTTTTGGGCCCTTGACGATGTTTCGCTGACGGTCGCCAGAGGTGAGACCGTCGGGATCATCGGTCGCAATGGAAGTGGCAAATCTACGTTGCTGCAACTCATTTGCGGAACCCTGATGCCAACCCGTGGCACGGTTCGCGGGCAGGGCCGAATTGCCGCGTTGCTTGAGCTGGGGGCAGGCTTCAACCCGGAGTTTACCGGCAGGGAAAACGTCTATATGAACGCGGCCGTGCTGGGCCTGAGCCGTGCCGAGATCGACACCCGTTTCGCCGAAATTGCCGCTTTCGCCAATATTGGCGACTTTATCGACCAACCTATCAAAATCTACTCCAGCGGGATGATGGTGCGATTAGCCTTCGCGGTTTCGGTCTGTGTAGAGCCCGATATTCTGATCGTCGATGAAGCACTCTCGGTAGGCGATGCGTCTTTCCAGTTCAAATGCCTGAACCGCCTGGAAGATTTGACTGCGAAGGGCACCACGCTGTTGTTCGTGTCCCATGACATGAGCATGGTCAAACGCTTTTGTCATCGCGTCATTTATTTACGCCAAGGCCGAGTCATTGCCAGCGGGGCACCCGACGAAATGGCGGAGTTGTATCTGCTCGACATGCGCGACGAGCAACGCCAATGGGCCAGCGGCGGCGAAATCCCGGTAATGCGAAAACTATTTATGGGAGCCCATGAGGGCATTGCCTTCGGTACCAAAGAAGGGCACATCCTTTCTGCCTGCTTTACCAATACGCAGGAGATGTCATCGAGTTACATGCACGGCGACGAAATCGAGATGCATGTCGAGGTATTGCTCCATGAGGCCATCACCCGTCCCAACATCAGTTTCACCATCCAGGAAGCGAAACTGCTGGTAATCGGAGGGGAAAACTTCGCACTACAGCCGGGCCCCGCCGAAAACGGATGGCGCCATGCAGCGATCACTGTGCGCTTTGCGGCCAACCTTTGTGCCGGACGCTACCATGTCACCCTGAAACTGCTGCAGGGCGAAGCTGAGCACACCTCGCAACTCATAGAGAAGCAGGTAGCACCGTTGGCATTTGACATGCTGCCGAATCAGAAGAGCTTTCTGGGTTTGGTTGACCTTGGCCTGGAACGTGCCAGGCATAACGTCAATGAATGACTAAGCTCCCTAATGGACTAAGCAGTAGCGGAATCATGGAGAAAGGACTTTGGCAGTGTTCATAAAAGATCCCGCTTGGCAGGTCGCGATATTCGGTACCTTCGATGTAGAGAACTACGGTGATCTATTGTTTCCCGTTATCGCGCAAGCGCAACTGACCCAACGATTAGGCGCGGTCGAGTTACACCGTTTTTCATACAATGCGAAAAGCCCACCCCATTGGCCTTATACCGTCACCTCGGTAAACGATCTTCCTGAGGTGGCCGCGCAACTCGACGGCGTTCTTATCGGCGGTGGCTTCATTATCCGTTTCGATAAGGTGGTCGCCCACGGCTACATGCCTCCGAATTCAGGTATCCATCATCCCACGGGCTACTGGCTATCGCCGGCGCTGATTGCCCATCAGCATGGAGTCCCGGTGATCTGGAACGCCCCGGGGATGCATTGCAACGATATTCCCGAGTGGGGCAAGCCGTTGCTCAAAATGGCGTTGGAGTACAGCCCATGCATACGAGTGCGCGACGAACCTTCACGGAAAAGCCTGAACGGCCTCAGCCCTGCCGCCGATATCCAAGTGCTGCCGGACACAGCCTTCGGCCTGCCGGACTTGATCGACGAGCAACATCCCAGTAAGGCTTTCGCCGAGTTGCGTGAAGCTTATGGGCTAGATAAACCGTATATCGTGATCCAGCCGATTCATGTGGTCGAACCACTGTTGCAGCTGTTCGAGAAACATCCGCAGGTGCTTTCCGGCTATCGGCTGCTGGTTCTTCCAATAGGCCCGGTATTGGGCGACCACCCACTGTTAGTGTCCAGCCGTATTCCCGGCACGCTCACCCTGCCCTTCTGGCCAGCCCCATTATTGCTGGCAGAAATCCTCGGCCACGCTCAAGCAGTCATAGGCCATAGCTACCACTTGGCTATCAGTGCATTGGTATTTGGCGTTCCGGTGTTTTCCACTGCTGACCTGGGTACTGGCAAATACACCGCGTTGGCGAATATGGCTCAGATGCACGCCCTTCCACAGGCAGAGGAACTGACGGAGCACTGGTTCCGCTCGCGCTTAGGCAAACGTGAGCCAAGCGCTGCGATAACGGCGATGAGGGTCGAGCTGGCCAGCTATTGGGACCACGTTGCGACCATCATCACCCAAGGGAAGACCACGGCTTGCGAAGGTCTCAATCGATTCTGGCAGTATCTGCCTACTCTGCTGGAAAACGGCAATCCCTCCCCTGCGCCATCGATCGCCGCGTCAACACCTACGCTCGATTTCTTGAACATCGAGCTCAACGCCCGGCAACAACAGATCTACCAGCTCACCGAGCAGCTCACCGCAATGCAGAACTCGAACAGCTATAAACTCACAGCACCACTGCGCTCACTGCGACGTGGTCTCAGCAAATGGAGGGCCCAATAAGTGCGACCTATCCTGAACTTGTCGGCGCTCAGAATGGGCTCGCTGGAAACCGCCCCCTATTCCTGGGCCGAAATAACCAATCTGTATTCCGCAGAGGATGCCGCCGCGCTCGCGGCTACTTATCCCCATGATCACTTCAAGACTGTCACCGGTTATGGCGGCGAAAAGAACTATGACTACGAGGCCCGTGCCCTGCTGCCCATGGGTGGCGACGCTATTGCCTACGAGTCGGAACTGAGCGAAGCCTGGCGGCGCCTGGCCAGGGACCTGTGCAGTGCAGCCTACCGCGACGCTCTTGGCGCCCTGACTGATCAGGATCTGAGACAGGCCCCCATGGAGGTCAACGTGTTTCACTACGGCGCAGGGGCGAGCTTAGGCCCGCATCCCGACTTACCGGATAAGCGCGTTACCCATATTCTCTATTTCAACGAGTCCTGGGATCCCGCCTATGGTGGGTGCCTGAACATTCTGCGCGGCAAGGACCCCGAGGCAGTGGTGGCACTGGTCGAGCCTCTGGTGGGAAATTCTGCCGTGCTGGTACGTTCGGACCATTCCTGGCACGCAGTCTCACCCGTCGTACCCAGCCAGACCGTCTCACGCAGAAGCGTGACGGTCACCTTTTACCAGCAAGGCTCCCGGAGCTCGATGTGGCCTGAGGGTGACAACACACCCCTGCACCGCTACCCGGTCGACTGATCAGGAAGGGGCTTGAGGGATAGCGAAGGCTATAAACACCTAAAAGCCCCGCACCTGCGACGCCGTCTCGGGACGCAGGTGCTGCTGACGGTGCCCTTACTGCAGTTGTGTCACGAGGGAACGTCCGATGCGGTCCGCGTTCGCCATGATTGTCAACGTGTGAGATTTTTCGGTAAGGCTGGGCAGGCAGGCGCCGTCCACAACATGTACGCCAGGCAGCCCCTCCACTTGGCCCAAAACATCCGTTTGACCGATCCTAGGGTTCGAATGCATGGGGAGGGTTCCAGCGTAGTGGATGTCCGCTCCGGGTTTGGCGCAGGTAAAGCTCATGGGCATCAGAACCGCCCCCATTTTCCAGTAGATGCGACGCAGCTTCGCCTCTGCAGCGCTCATAAGCGCCGGCACCTCTGGCTGGAAGTCTCCACTGATCTTCAATGAACCATCAGCATTCAAGACTGCCGTGTTTTTGGACAAATGACCGGGCAGAAAGACATTGCCGACAAGACAGGCACTCAGCAGATTGTTCAATAACTCAATGCTGTATCGCTTGCCCATTGGCATTCGGTTGACAAATTCGGTCATGGGCAAGCCCGTCGTACTGAACGTTGAGCCAAAAGCCGTAGCGCTCTCCGTCAGCTTGAGCGCAAACGATAGCTGACCCAATCCGAATGCTGGCACTCTAGGGGCACCGAGCAATTTCGGTAGCCATAGCAAAAACGCTGCTGTCGGCGACGAGAGCAAAGGCAATGGGCCTGAATGATTCAAATGCTTAAGGGCTATCCGGGTCGTGGCCAGTGTGCCAGCGGCTAGCAATAAACGTGTACCCGAGTAGCGTTGCAAGGAACAGGGGTCGGTAACGGTCCAGGCCCCATCGTGTTTCAGCAAATCATCGACCAAAAAACCTTGAACGTGCCGAAAGCCTGGGTACTGCTTGAGTTTCGAGAGCTCTTGCGACGCACTGTACAGCGCCTGATTTTGACAGTTCCACAAACAGTTTCCCGATAGATCACAGGCTTGACGCTCTCCAATAGGCTGGCTCAAAACCGCCACTCTGGAACGACCTAGTCGAAACCCCAGATCAGGAAAAGTGTGCGACTGGCGAGTGTAGTTATCCAGCAGTCGCTGGTGCAGCCTGTCCAATGGCAAGGGCGGCTGCGACCATTCATCCAGACCAAAGTAGCTGGAAAGATCATCCTCGACCTGACCGCTGATACCCATCCGGCGCGAGACTGTTTCATAAGACTTCTCCAGCTCGCGGTAGTCGATGGGAAGGCTGGAAAACTCACTGGCGGGCAGCCGCGCGACCCCGCAGCCCCAGGCATTCGAAAGCCCGCCGGTTGCCAATGATCCTACACCGATGAAATTATCGGTTTTAATGCGATTGCCCGCGCTGAACCCCTTGAAGACATGAGCATGAGCAGGCGTTTTGAGCTTGGGGGAGATTGCGTCCAACTGATTCAACGCATGGAAATCTTCGCCGATCATCCATTTCCACTGATGCTCATCGTTCATTCTGCTCGCCAGAAATGGACGCTGCGGTACTGCCGATGAGCCTGCATCGCGCTGAGCATCCACCATGAGGACCTTCAGGCCCGCTTTAACCAACGGATAGGCTGCCGAGGTACCTGCGGGCCCACTGCCGACAATGATCACATCAAACTCAGACGTCACGTGCAGGCTCACTGTTCAGAAACAGCCGACAAACGAAGGGGCGGACCACCAGCTTCGGGATATGCCACGCAAGCTCTTTAACCAAGGTAAATCCCAATGCTGCTATCGCGCAGGCAAAGCTGCGAGGCTGCACCGTGCCGATAAAGGTCGTGGCTCCCTGGGTGCTGGCTTCGGCGATGCTGAGCGCAACCTGGAGGCGCCAGGACAGCTCCTTACCCTGAGGCGTCTTCAAGATATTCGGATTATCCAAGAGGGTCAGTAGTATCGGCCAGCGCACCAACAAGCGTGACGCCATGATTGAGCACGTTTTGTTCGCCCGCTCCAGTACCCTCACGTACCGACTGATCAAGCTGATGCGAGCTGGTTTTTTTAGTAAGTAACTCAACAGTACAACCGCTTCCTGAATGAGCAATCGCCGTTGGCCATGACCAGAGCGATGCATACCATGACTAATGGGCCGCAACTCAATGCCCAGTTTCGTCAGGGAACTCTCAGTATTCATGAGTGGCAGATTGATCAGTGAAAAAATTCGCTCCAGCCCCAACCGGGTACTGATTGTTTGCCCGAGCAGCAATACAAGCGCCCTGAGTAAGACCACGGGCACCGGAAATGGAAAGCGGATGGCTTGAACCCGATAAAGAGCTATCGATTTGAGAAAGTGGGTGAAGGTAATAGGTTGTACCGCGCCGACATTGAAAATTTCGCCGTTGATATCGTCGCGATCCACTACAGCCAAAATCGACACTGCCAGATCGTCGACATGAATAGGCTGGATGCGAGGCGCCGGCATAAAAACCGGAAAAAATGGGAACTGGCGTACCGACTTTGCCAACACCCCAAAGAGCCCGAACTCCGGGCCGCCATACACCTGCCCAGGACGAATCACGCTGCCTCCGGCAGCCAACACAGCCTGCTCGATACGCCATTTTGTTAAGCCATAAACGCTGGACGCCGCAGGATCAGCCGTCTGGCTAGAGATAAAAATAAACTTGGCTGAGGCTTGATGGGCACTTTGGATCAGTGCTTGAGCCGCCTGTACCTCATCATCTGCACTCATGTGAGCACCCGTAGAGGTGTCGGCCGCCAGATGAATAATAGCTTTTGCACCTGAAGGGCAATCAGGGGCGGGGCCGAGTAAGTCATAGGGGACCCATGAATAGGCCGTAGAGCAGGGTCGACGCGTAGCGCAGATAACGTCGAACCCGCGTGTGGACGCCAAAGCTGTCAATTGCTGTCCGATATAGCCTGTCGCCCCGGTAATGAGTAGCTTCATTGCTATAGGCCTTTGGCTTGATCAGAGGAGGCAGGATCATGCTTGTCGGAATGAAATACGAACAACTTACTCACCCAGTAAGTCATCAGCACGCACGCCACGTCAGAGATAAATTTCAACGCGGTCGGGCTATCAACAAAATGCATTCCCACGCCCAGCAATGCCGATGCCATTGGAATATTGATAGCGAGCAGCGAAAAATAGCGTAACGCCTGGGACTGACGACTGCGGTGGGTCGACTGGAACGTGAAGTGACGATGCAGAAAAAACGCAAAGACCCCAGCTATCACTTTACCGGCAACATTGGAGAGCACCGGTTGATCGTTGAATAGCGACAGTAGCAACAAAAAAGAGCCCATATCCAGCGCGTAAGCCATGACTTGAATGGCGCCATACCGAATAAAGGTCAAGACTTTCTCCTGATAACCACGATGTGATGAAGCCCGAGCAAGCGTCTCACCGGATAAAGCAATTTTTCAGTCAATTTTATCAAGGGGATTAAGAGGTCAGGCAGCAATTGCCGGAAATTTAGTCCTCCCGAAATAAGGTATCGGGGATAATTGCTGCACACTTCTTCAGCGACGATCTCCAAGTCCGGGTACTTGAGCTCAAAGACGTCTCTGTCACGAACAAAAACGATATAGCTAAGCGCTTGGTTGGCGCCGTTCATGGGCCCTGCTGACGGGGTTTCCCAAGTAGGGAAACGCTTGTCGAACCCTTCGGACGTGAACAGACGCTTATAGATGAAAGACGCCAGACACCCGTGGTAAGGCTCGATCAAAATAGCCCCACCACCTGGCTTGAGCGTTCTTTGAAGCTCCGCGAAAAACCGATCAGGGTGCGGAAAATGATGAAAACAATTTTGACCATAAAAAGCCCTGACCGAGCCGTCCTCCAGGCTCATTGCCTCAGCGTTCAATGCCCTGTCCAATTGCTCGGTAAAAACGATATCCGTAGCAAGCACTTCAGGATACGAATTACGCATCGGAGCAATACCCGCGCCTAACTCAATCTCCAAGCCTTCGACGTTGAAGTAACGATCTGCCAAACGATGAAACGAGTGATGAAACTCGAAAAAAACCTCCCGAAGCATTCGCTTGCGCTCCAGTATTTTCTCGTGCAATTCAAGACGTTCGAGGCCGTCTACATCAAATTCATTAAGCGATGGCTCCGATAAAAGCTCTCTCAGTGTCTTCACTGTTTTATTCTCGCAATGGTATTTCTTTTACGACCGAAAAATCCCGGACTGCGATACAGAACGAGCACTTATAGACGCTTTAATCAATGCGCTTTTTTTCCCCACGCGCAAGACGCTCTCGGCGTTTCCTATGACGAGGGCGAGTGGGTACAGTCGCGATATCGTATCCTAGAAACGCCAGGATTAGCTGTATGCCCGCGAGTATCGGAAGAGCACTCAGCATGACTGTCCCGGCTGGGGTTGGAATTCCACTGTTCATTGATTGCAACCAGTGATACCCACCAAAAACAATACCAAAAACAATCATAATTATGCCGCTCGGCAACTCTAAAGATGCCAGAGACATATTTCTTAAATAATAATTATAAAACAGCCTTTTAATGAAGTTCCTAGCATGTTTGATCAGAAACTCGCCGACGATACTGGATATTTTTAGATTACTGACTTCCTCGGCATATTTCGCTTCCATTGGAACATCCACCACAACCGCTCTTAGCGTATTCAATCGGAACAATATATCTGTTTCAAAAAAATAGCGCTGACTTATTCTATCAATCGGTAACAACGTTGCTACATCTCGGTGAATGGCCGTATAGCCGTTAGTGGGATCAAAAAGATCCCAGTAACCCGTTGAAAGTTTTGCCATTAATGACAAGATAGCGTTACCAAAAACACGCAGTCTCGGCATCGACCGCACCTGCTCCAAATCAAAAAAACGATTGCCCTTCGTATAATCTGCCTCTCCCGCCAAAATCGGGTAGACAAATAACGGGATCAAGCCGGGATCCATCTGACCGTCCCCGTCAACTTTGACGATGATGCTCGCACCATCGGTAATGGCTGCTTTATAGCCGGTCATTACCGCACCGCCGACCCCTTTATTCGACTCATGCCTCAGCACAATGACGCGAGGATCAGTAAGGTGGGCTTGCACATAGTTGCCGGAACCGTCTGGGCAGGCGTCATCCACGACATAAATGCGCCAGACTTCAGCACCTATGTCGTTGATGACCTCCAGAATGTGCGCCGTCACCTTGTAGCAAGGAATAACAACCGCAATAAGGTCTTCGTCTTCTTCGCTGCATGGTTCTACTTGTGAGTTCACGTAGGTCACCGTTTATTGCTTGAACGAAACAGACTTGAACACCAGCGGTTCTTCTGTGTGGCCCGAAGCATATATGATTGCCGTCGTCGCCTGTGCTGGAGCGGTCACGGTCATTTCATGACTCTGCCAATCACTGCTGCAGGTGTAGACCTGTATGTTTGTACTGATAAACGCACCTTGAGCGTCGTGCCAGTTGACCTGAATACGCCCTTGCGTAACCCCCGCGGAACAGCGGACAGACACACTATTCTTGTAACTTCGGCCCGCCTCTACTGTTACAGCTTGGGTCGCGGGTTCCTTTACATTCACGCTGAATATTTTTTGCGAATCATCATAAGCTGAAGGCGAAGCTAAACTCCACCCTTCCGCCGATAACAGCTCACTGTTCTTCAACATTTCCAGAGTGTACCGAGTGGTATCATTGTATCGTCGCAACTCTATCCCGCTCAGCGTAACGACCGGAAGTGAAATATGCAGGAGTAACTGTAGCTTTTCTGCTGTCAATCGAGTCGGATCTATAATCAACCAGTCGACTTTTCTTTGCCGAAAAAGCTCAGATAATTGACGCCCTGTTTTTACTGAATCAACGTCAGCCAGCCATCGCATATTGTACCAAGACGCATAAAGCGCGTCGCTTTTAAGCCCCGCGACAAGCGGGCTGGCAAAAACTGCAACAGGACGCTGTGATGAGTTTAAAATATTTAAAATTTCCACCAGCTTTAGAATCGGCATATGATCATTTAAATAATCGTCACGCCCTTGCTTACTAAGTACTGCATCCGGTAAAAGCTGCCCATAATAAGTGGACGATTGAATAAACCATATATTAAAGAAAACTAAAAGACCTCCAAGTGCTCCTCCCAATATCTTTATCAATTTTGGTGTATTTGAGAAAGGTAAAACAATCACTGCACACACGATCGCAAAAGAGGGAAATACGTAGCGTAGATAGGCAGTAGAGTAATAGGTGGCGATCATCGCGCCGATGCCGATTAATAAAATACCCAGCGCCCTACGATGATTTCGAAATAAAAGAATAACCGCTACCGCGGGAATGAGCAGCCACTGAAAACCAGCGGAGCCTGCCCTGCCTTCAATAAAGCGTTCAGACGCAAACGTCATTGCATATAGGGTTTTCCACGAAAAGCCCTTATCAAAAAGCGCCGGCGCTTGAAAGTCAGAGAGAGGAAACCTTGACGAGTGAAAAACCGTGTTAAAAAAAGGAAATATCGGATTTCCCGTTATGTACCAAGAAAACGCATACGGTATAGCGCCGGCGATCAAAAAGAGTAGCGTGCCCACGAGCAGCCAAGGAACCAGCCCACGCTTTGCCCAGGCCTTGTGTTGGAATAACATTGAAATTAACAGAACCGGGAGAATGCTGAGTGTTACCGCCTTGGTAGCGATGGCAAAGCCTAACAAGGTGCCCGCCAACACTAGGTTAACAAACCCCTCTCGATGATTCTGTGTGCCGTCCGACATTCTCAAAATCGAAAAGATCGCCGCTAGCGTGAACGCCGTCCACACCGACTCGATGAATAGGCTGGTTGCTTCGGAAAACACTAATGGGGTCGACAGGAAAATCAGTACTGCCCAACGGGACTGACCGCGGCTTCCCCCGGCCCAGATTACAAACTCACGAATTTGCCAGGCAACAATGAGTATAAAAAACGTATTGGTCAGGCGTGCCGCTGTTTCCCCGGCCAGCATATATACCAGGCTGTAAATCCAATCGCCGAGCATTGGCCACAGTGCCCAAATATAGGTATCTACATCAAACCCCCACTGATGGCGTTCCAGGAGATGAGCAGGGATAAACAAATGCATGGCCAGAGCGTCATGGCCCACTTCGGGCATGAAAGCGATGACCACGTACAGGGCAGCCAGGCTGCAAACAGCCAGATCGAGAGTACGGGCAACAATTGAAGGTGATTGATCGGTCGCGACTGCTTGGCAGAGCTGGAGGATAAGCGATCGCACATGCTGCCAATTGATGAGGAAGGGCAGTGACAACAACGCCGTATATGACGCCGGGTAGTTAATGGGGAAATGGGCCGCAAGCCCGACCATCGTTCCCAATATCCCGGCCCCGAGGAGTAGGTGCAGGGACCATTCGCCGGGTTTCCAGCGCCCAAGAATCTTATGGCCTAACAACGTCGATGACACGCTGAATAAAAGAACTGTCAGTAACGGCCACACTTGGCCACACGCGACGGTGACCGTCACAATCAAACCCGCCCCCACTATCAGAGGGGACATCTTGCACACTGTCGAAATGACCGCAGCGCCTATTGCAAATAACGCGATAAACTTGATGCTATTGTCCACAATCGGAAAGTTAAGGGACAAAAAGCCTGGCAGGCTAACGACCACGGTGGCTAATACAACAACTGCTATGATGAGTAACTGGACGGGTTTTCTAAACAACATGAAGCCTCTCTTATAAATCGTAGATTCAACAGAGCTCACCGGAGTATTGTTTAAACATCACGGTATCGATGGGGTGTCCAGGCCCCCCACTTACTCTCATAAATTGCTTTGTTTTTTTCAAAAAGCAGTTGTTTTTTTTCAGCCCCCAACTTATTGAATGACGCTGATAAGTGATGGTGCACAAACACATCTTCAGCGCACACCACCCGCATGCCGTTCAGTTGAACCCTACGGCAATAGTCATCGTCCTCAAAAAAACCTAATCCGTAGTCTTCACACAACCCGCCGATTTGCTCATAGCATTGACGCGTCAGCATCACGCAGAAGAATGCCAAGGTATTTATTTCGAACCATTGGCCCATCTGGTTACGCGTAATACGCCTTGCTTCAGCGTGCATTTCGCCAAGCTGGGTATAGTGTGTAGCAATGCGAGCTTCATTACCGATGTTATTGGTCACCGGGCCGATAATACCAATATCGTCGTTATCTAACAGATGGCGCATCAGGCCTTTTACCCAGCCTGCAGTGACCACCGTATCGTTGTTCAGCATCACCAGATAGTCTCCGGTCGCCGCCGCCAGCCCCACGTTATTGCCAGCCGCGAACCCCTTATTATCCTTATTGAGAATAATGGTGCGGCCTGGACCAGCAGTAACCCAGCCCGTCAGAAAAGCCGGTGTATCGTCACTGGAGTTATTGTCGACGACAATTATCTCCAGGTTGGAGTAACCACTTTTATTGACTAGGCTATCCAGACACGCCTTGGTAAGTTCCAGATTGTTATACGTCAACACGATGACGCTGACTTTCGGCATGGGCAAATTGTCAATGGCCTCACGTAAGGCGACAGCTCGATGTGTCCAGGTTTGGTTCTGGGCGAATTGTTGGCGAGACTGACGCGCCGAGTCATGCTCAGCAGGCTGCTTGAGTGCATCTCTAATGGCGGTAACAAAGTCCGTCGGATTTTCAGCAGTCTTGACCAAGCCATCGAAATGATCCAACTCTGGTAACTTTACCGACACCACAGGCTTACCTGCACTTAGATACTCGTAGGCCTTCACGGGATTTGTTGCCAATGTCAGGGGAATGACTTTGAACGGCAGAAGGCATACATCCATTGCATGAAGATAGTAGGGTAGCGACGTATATAGAACTTCCCCTGGCAGAAGTACATTCGGACAACCTTTGAAGTATTTCTTCGCGTTAACCGTATCGCAACCGATCAGCAAGACCAAACAGTGGGGAAATGCCTCGGCCACTTGCTTGACCAGTTCAAGGTCAAACCATTCAGCAATCGCACCATAGTAACCAATGATTTTTCGGCTCTGAGCATCTCGGTAAATGTGGTCAGGTGGGGTACAGAAAGCACTGTACTCTGCGGCATTGCGGATCACCGTGACGTTTTTGTTCTCCCGTTTGCCGTGATTCTCAATCCAAGTTGACGTGGCGACCAATAGATCAGCTCGGCGCATCAACGTTTTTTCAAGGTCCAGCAATTCTTGAGCAACGTTTCCAAACCCCTCGTGATGGTCCATGCAGTCGTAAACCAAGGTGGAGTTGGGAATACATCGTGCGACCGGGAACCAATAGGCGTGCTGCACAATACTGTGCAGCGCCGAGACATTCGCCCACTGCAGCAACTTCGACACACCTTCGCGCAGTTGTTTTATTGCGTCAGTACTGGGAGGCGCATGGTAGATGGGCGGGGCCCCAGCCACATTCAACCGGACCTGAAATAATCCGTTCACCCCTTCGAGGGGCTCGACTTCGAAGCCCGGGATGTCGCTATCAATGAAGTTGTTCGAAATGTAGAACGTCGCCTGGCCGCTGCGGGCCAGCTCTTTGGCCAAGTTCTGTGGGCGCTGGATACGGAAATGCCAGTCGATGACGCCAAAGATGAACGCGGCGTCCTGATTTTCAAAGTCGAGGCCTACGCTGTCCGCTGGCATTGCCATTAACTCTGACAATGGCTGGCTATCCACTAACATACTGTTGCCTTTGAGCCAGCCACGAACCCTATGGGCCCACCTGCGCTTGCGGTTGGGCGCAAACGGAAGACGCGCGTAAATATAACGAGCCGAATTGAACAGAAATTTGCGTACCAGATAGCGCAGAGGTGCTCGATCCATCGCGGTTGCCCAATCGGAAAGACTCAATAGCTCGGCTTGTTTTGAGGCGAGCTGGACTTGTTGACTTTCATTTTTTTCTGACAGAACCTCTATTTCGGATATCTGCGCCTGCAGGGCCATCTCCGTTTCGTGGAGTTTGTGCGATAAGACTTGAATCTGTTGCAGGTCGCGGGCCATCTTCTCGACTAACTGGTTTAACTCGACATTACGGGCCGATAGGCGCTCATTCGACCTTTCTTTCTCCGCGTGCAATAAACCAATAATCTGGTCTCTACTTTCAATATCCCTGAGCAATTGCACGCTTTCGTTCGACTTGAGCTCTACAGCGAAGGTCAGCTTGTCCATACGCTCAAGCAAGCGATCAATCTGTTCCATTCGTTCATATCCCTTTGGCGAAACGGTTGGCCCCGAGCTCCGTGAATAAGGTCAATCAGCGCGATGATTTTGTCACATGTACATTCTGCCAATTTCTGGGCTAGGGTATCCCACTGGCGCTGACCCGCGAATTGAAACAGGTCAGCGGGAAGATATCATGGCAGCTTACGCCCAAGTTGATGACACTGACTATACGGTCAGTAACAATAGTCCGTTATATTCATCAGGTTTCATGAAATAGCCACTTTTTGTGACTCTCAATCTTGGCACTTTGCCATCATGCAGCAGGTCGACTGGATAAGTTACAGTTTGAATTGAAATTAATGTGCTTTGCTGGCGAATGCGTTCATTGTACTGCCCTAAATGGCTCGGAACGGGAATTCTAAATGATGGCGAAAATAACGGATAAAGAGTTCAATGCAGCATTACCCGTGATGCAAAAGCTTCTATGGGCAGATCCACAGGACAGGGAAAGGCTTCAAAATCAAGGCCTTAACATTACTCCCAGCAACTTTTATTCCAGCACCCCCTCGATTTCTGAAATTAAAACCTCTTATGAATATTATGAGCCGGAACCGCCTTATTTAGACTGCGGCCTCTTCGATAATGAAGCATTGCAGGCCAACCTTATCGAGCTGATTCCCTATTCGGATGAATTCGCCCCTGCTGAAATGGGAGACCAAGATACCTGCACCTCCTATTTCTGGAAAAATGGTCAATTCACTTGCACCGATGCCACCGCCTATTACGCTTTTGTAAGAAGTATCCGACCGAAAAATATTGTTGAAATCGGAAGCGGATTTTCATCGTTGATTGCCTTGGAAGCATTGAATAAAAATAAAGTCGGTCGACTGCGCTGTATCGAACCATTTCCAAGACCGTTCATCACCTCCCTTGCCGATAAAGGAACACTTGATTTACAGGCAATACGCGCTCAAGACTTGACCGCCGAAATGTTGAATTCCTGCCTGGAAGATGGCGATATCCTATTTATCGATTCGACACATACCGTAAAAACAGGCAGTGATTGTCTGCATATTTACCTTCGGCTGCTGCCGAAAATAACCAAGAAAATCTATGTGCATGTTCACGATGTTTTTCTGCCCTTCGGCCTTCCACAACGGTGGTTGATCGATCATCAAATCTATTGGACGGAGCAATATCTTCTCTTGGCGTTGATGATCGATAACCCGCGCACCAGGCTTTTGTTCGGAAGTGCATATCACCAGCACTTCAGCAATGACCTGTTGACCGAACTCATGCGAGGTCGAGCGGCCAATGGCGGTGCCAGTTTTTGGTTTGAATTCGATGGCCGCCTGCAAACACCTGAGTATTAAGCCTGGGTGATGCTTTCCCTGCACAATCGACGAACAGGGTTAACACCTGAACCACTGCCCGAGCGCTCTGAGTGGCAGCGTCCAGCGCCACGACCGACTGTCGAGCAGTGAACGGGTAGCTCGTTCATTCACTTCCAACTGCGTATCCCGCTCTGCCAGTGCGACGCGAAACCGCCCGAGTTGTTGCGTGATATCCGCCACCAGCACCTGAGCCGCCCTAAGCTCCTGCTCTTTCTGCTGGATCGTATCTGACAACTGCAGCAGTACGGAAAGCTCCGGCTGGGGGTCAATGATCAGATTGAGTCTGCCGTTCTGGTTTTTCAGTTCTTGGATCTGTTCATCTCGTTTATTGATCATCTGTCGATAATCAAGGGCTGCACGCTGGCTGACACCCGCGAGGATCGAAGGGAGCGCCTTTATATCGTCAGTGGCCAGAACTGAATAGATTTCCGCTATCGGGAGCGCCATGCGCCCCAACTCCTCCCAGCTTTGAAGGTCCAGCGCCACCAGATTTGCATTACCAAGGGAGCTGCATTCGATGTTTCGCGAACGGCTCAAGCCTATGTAGAGGACGTTGCCCTGGATGCAGATGCCCCGTGTGTAGCCGTCTAATCGCTTGCTTCGTAACAAGGTGGCGCTGCTGTCGTATTCCCGTAACTCCATGAGCTCGGAGTTGGCGAGCAGGAGATTGTCGCCAAACGGGACCAGGCTATGGGGTTGTGACAACCCATCAATCAAGCGCTCTCCGGTATGCAAATCCCGAACAAACCCGGATCGGGCGGTGCGCCCCTTGTATTCACGGTGCAGGCAGAAGTCACCAAAGGCACTGAAAATGATGCGCCGCCCCCAAAGCGCAAGACAGTTAATGTGTTGCGCGTCAGTTTCGCCCGGGAATGTCCAACGATTCACGATGGCTGAGTGTTCATCCAATTGCAGAATTTCGTTCGCACTCGTCCCCACGGCATAACAAGAAGAATCGACGATCAATACGTCATGAATATCGTGAATGGATTCCCCTGTTTTCTCCGAAGTCTGGCTCCCCTTGTAGTAAACCAGGCCCTCGGGTTGAAAACCTCTTAAAAACCTTCCGTCCTTCAGACTGATACCGGTGGTGTTGAGGTCGTCCAGACGGAACACCTGACGATGGTGAATAAATAGCAACCCCCCACCATTGGGCGAAGAAACGAGCAGGTTTTCGAACAGTGCATCAGGCATGCTTAATATGTCCCTGGGCCGGGCAGTGGTTCGTTCATGAGGAGGCGTAACCGGGGTCTATTAGAACGAGCAACTGATTGATCGCCTCAACCAGCTTCGATTTGTTCGTATCAATACTCAGATCAGGACGCTCCGGCGCTTCATAAGGTGACGAGATGCCTGTGAACTCCGGTAGCAGTCCCGCTCTCGCCTTGCCATACATCCCTTTTGGGTCGCGGGCCTCGCATACGGCCAGCGAAGTGCTGACATACACCTCACGAAAGTTGCCAGCCCCTATGATTTCGCGTGCCCGCTGACGGTCATGATTAAACGGTGATATCAAGGCCGCGATAATGATCATGCCGGAAGCGTTCATCAGCTTGGCCACTTCCGCGACCCTACGGATGTTTTCCGCCCGATCCTGTGGACTGAAGCCAATATCGTTACAGAGCCCATGACGCACGTTGTCGCCATCCAGCACAAAGCACAGACGCCCCCTATCCATCAATGCCCGTTCGAGTGCATAGGCCAGGGTCGACTTCCCGGAAGCGCTTAGCCCTGTGAGCCAAATTGTCAGAGGCTTCTGGCCTAACAGTTGGCCGCGCTCTTCAGCACAAACCTGGCTGCCATGCGGTACCAGGAGGTTCGGTAGTTCATTTTTCATGAAATTACTCAATCCCGTTGCAGTGCGTAAACAGTTTAGGAGGTGTGCAATCACGTCCGAGAGGTGCCACGGAGGCTCATTGCGACTGTAGGTCGGACAGGGTTGGAGCACTCCGGGCTTTCCTCAGCAGCTGGGTCGCAGAAAAACGGGTGCCCCACAGGTTGTCCTGCCGAAATTGCTGAATGCTTGAAAGATCACTTCGGCAGGCGAGGGCCTCTTGGGCGGTTTGACGCAAGTCGGCACCCTGGTCCACTACCCAGACACCAGGCTCCTGCCCGCGATGAGCCATTTCGCCGAATCGCGTTGAAATGACGGGCAATCCAAGCGCTCGGTATTCGTAGTATTTGATAGGGTCGACAGACGCAGTTAACCGACTGAGCTTGAATGGGATCAATCCGACGGAAAACGCCGCCATGGCGGCTATGGCGTCGGCATGGGCATGCTCGGGGCATAGTTCGATATTCTCAGGCAACGCACCCGGCATGGTCGTGAACAGGGGGCCGATCAAGCGAACCTGGTTTCCCGGATTGGCACGGGCCAGCGCGATGACCAAATCCCAATCGAACCACTGACCTATTGTGCCGACATAGCCCAATACTTGTTGCTTTACCCCAAGATCAAGGCTCTCGAACGGCGCCAGGCTCTGAATGTCGCAGGCATTGCGGGCCAACTCCAAGTCGCCTGTCATGCCCTTGAGCTTGTCGTGCAGCGCCGTTGAAGACACTAGAACTCTGGATACCCGGCGAACAAGCTGCTCTTGACGGCGCTCCATAGATCGCCGTGAGATGCCTTGATAAAACGCAGGGAAATCGTCCATTGCGTCATAGATAGCATCGCTATCCGGAAACTGCGCCAGCAGTTGCAGAGCCAACTCTGAGGGCTTTCCCACCACAAACATGCAAGGCGCGCCTGCGCAAAAACCTGCCGTTTGTTTGAACACGCTACGCCACAGGTGCTTGAGTAAGAGTGTGGAACCGGGAATAGGCTCGATCGGTAGGGTACGAGGCCTACAAACGGTCAGCCAGGATGGCGTCATAACGCTGTCCTGATCAGTCACGATGGACCTGCGCCTGATGTCGCTAAACGAAGGCAAACGTGTAGGGTAAGGATCAATCCAGAGTACGGGTTCGCCAGTCTGGTCATGGTACCAATTGACGAAATGATGGGAGCGCTGGCTGAAGCTGGCCCACGGCACCGGTGACAGATAGATTAATCGCATTGTTGGAAGTATTGCCGTAACACACCAACGATACGCGCAGCAGAGTTGCCGTCGCCGTAGGGCGAAACCCCACGAGCCATGCGCTGGTAAGCCTGGGGATCATCCAACAAATGTTGTGCCTCTTCAATGATAGTGTCCCGGTTGGCGCCCACGAGCTTGACCACACCAAGATCCACCGCTTCCGGCCGTTCGGTCTCCTCCCTGAGCACAAGGACCGGCTTGCCCAGCGCCGGAGCTTCCTCTTGCACACCACCGGAATCACTGATGATCAAGTAAGAGCGCTTCATAGCGGCGATAAATGGCGCGTAATCCAGGGGTGCGCACAATAGGATGTTTTGCGTCTGACCGAGCAGCCGGTACGCGACATCCTTGACGTTAGGGTTAGGGTGGACCGGGTAGAGGATCTGGATATCCGCATTCCGGTCGGCAAGAATCTTGAGCGCCTGGCAGATATTCTGGAATGGCTCGCCGAAGTTTTCACGACGATGGGCAGTCACCAGTATGAGGCGCTTGCTCGCGTCCAGCTCGATATCCAACGGTAAGGTTTGCGCAGCGGTTATCAGCAACGCATCAATCACGGTATTGCCGCTCATCGTGATATGGGATGCGGGGATGCCTTCGCGCAAAAGGTTATCTACGGCCCCTTGTGTTGGGGCAAAATGCCATCGAGTTAATTTGCCGGCAATGACCCGGTTGGCTTCCTCCGGGAACGGGTTGTGAATATCCCCGGTACGAAGGCCCGCTTCGACATGACCAAACGCGATACGTCTATAAAAACAGGCCAACGCAGCACTCATTACGGTGGTCGTGTCGCCCTGCGCCAGGACGACATCCGGTTTCTCGGACTCCAAAACCTTGTCGAGCTCAACCAAGAGCCGTGCGGTCAATGCCGTCAAGGATTGGTTGGGTCGCATGATGTCCAAATCGAGATCGGGAACAATTTTAAAGAACTTGAGTACTTGATCGAGCATGCCTCGGTGTTGGGCGGTGGCCAGCACGCGGCACTCGATATTCTTTTCTGCCCGCAAAGCAGTGATGACAGGTGCCATCTTGATAGCTTCGGGACGTGTACCAACGATGCAAAGTACCTTGCGGGTCATGCTTTTGATTCCCTATCGTTGTATCGCAAGTAACACCCTAACGGGTCCCTGACGACCCGACTAGCCAGACAGCATGTAGGACTTATCTGTTTGTTTTGACAGACAATTCCTACCGATAAACTCAACGTGCCCGATGAAGGCTGAAGTCAGTGTCAAAATAAATCATTGTGCTGATATCTTTCTGACACGTAACACCGAAAACGATGGCATTGATGATTCGATCTGCCTGCGTCAACTGCGACGCTCCTTCCTGCACATAGGACGCTCCGACACTGAAGGAGTATTGTCCTGGATGAAGGAAAGGGATCTGAACCCTCGCTTCAACCGTAATACGCTCACCTGCGTACATGAATTGCTCGGCAGTCATGCCTTCAAGTCGAGTATTGGTTGCAGCGATTTCTTCGCCCTTGAAGTTTCTGACGATGTAGCCGAATACCAATCGATCAGTCGAAGTAAGGTCGGTGTTGGAAACGGTGAATCGCAGGATGACCTCAGACCCACCCTGCACTTCCTCGATCGGCACCCTGTGCTTGTCATACAAGCGTGCGCCGATGACCTGACAGCGCTGGTCTCCGAGACGCCTGTCGATGTTGGCAATTGTCTCCTCGTCGTCGGAAGCCAAACTAGGCGCATGAACCGGCGTATTGGCCGGGACGGCAAGCACAACGGGTAACTCAAACAGCCAGTGCAAATAGTCATCGACGACTTCCTGCGAGCTACCAATACGGCGAATCCGGCCTTGATCGAGCCATATGGCCCGGTCACAGAAACGCTTAACCAGCGTACTGTCATGGGTCACCAGCAATATCGAGGTACCACGCTCCTGCAACTGGTGCAGACGGTCCATACATCGATGGACGAAATAAGCATCCCCCACTGCCAGCGCCTCATCAACGATGAGTATTTCCGGATCGATGTTAGCTTGGATCGCAAAAGCCAGCCGTACAAACATTCCACTGGAATAACTTTTTACAGGCTGGTCAATATACTCGCCAATTTCAGCAAATGCTTCGATTGCCGCATATCCATCATCTATTTCAGCCGTACTCAGCCCAAGTAATGCACCATTGAGATAAATGTTCTCACGGCCAGTAAATTCAGGGTTGAATCCAGAGCCCAACTCCAATAATGCAGCAATACGTCCATGGGTAACAATATGGCCGCTGGTCGGATTAAGTGTGCCGCAGATCATCTGCAAAAGTGTCGATTTGCCACTACCGTTACGCCCAATGATACCTACAGTTTCACCCTTTTTTATTTCGAAGCTGATGTTATCGAGCACCGGAAATATCTTGAAGTACTGTTTACGCGCCCCAGAAAAGATTTGCCACAATCGATGGGCTGGCTTTTCATAAATATGGTAGCGTTTGCTGAGTTGTTCAACTCGAATGCTGACTTCAGACGACATCGGCAAATCCCTTGCGTGTTTTCTGAAACCAGGCAAATCCCGCCCAGGCAACTATCATTGATATGGCGGTGTAAATGACCAAGCTGCTCCAATGGGGGACATGACCCCAAAACAGTACGCTACGGGCCATCTCCACAGGCAATGTTAAAGGGTTCAGTTGTAAAACAGCGGCATAACCTTCAGGGAGCGCGGAAAGAGGATAGAAAATCGGGGATAAGAAGAGCATGGCAGTGGTAATTATGCCAACCACTTGGCCAATATCGCGCAAGTACACGCTTAACGATGCAAGAAACCAGCTGATGCCCAGCGTCAGCAGACCAAGGGGCAGCAGCACCAGTGGAAGCAGTAAAACCGTCACATGAGGGATCCCAAATAAGGCGACGTAGAACACCAGCCATGCCAATAGGCTCACCGCCGTGTGAAATAAGGCTGCCCCCAGCGAAACAATGGGCAGTATTTCCAGGGGGAAAACAATTTTTTTGACGTAATTGGTATTCGCCAATATCAGGCCAGGTGCCCGATTCACGCACTCGGAAAAAAGATTGAATGTCAAAAGACCTGCGAATAATACCAGTGCGAACTCACTTTTGGAGTCAGAGCCACCGGACCAGCGGGCTTTAAATACGACACTGAAGACGAAGGTATAAACCAGAAGCATGAATACAGGGATGAAGAATGACCAGAAGATACCTAACATCGACCCTTTGTAGCGTCCCACAATTTCTCTGTGAATCAACGCTTTAGTCAAATGTCGGTGGACGAAAAGGCTTCTTATCATTGCTGCTGGAGATAAGCTGAACGACTGCATCTTTTATTCAATCCTTGATCTAGTTCGATTGCATGCCCTAGTTCGGGACGCTTATGAAGAATGGATCGATATAAGTTTTCTGATGTTACATTGATATCAAAGGGCCAGACATCTATTGAAAAAGTCCCAGAGCGTAGCATTGTCTGACGAGTTAATCACATGCATAGGCAAGGATGATTGTGATGTGATTATCGTCAACTATAACGCCGGCGTATTTCTCGTGAGCTGTGTGGACTCCGCATTTGCGGCCGGCGCTTCAAAAGTGATTGTCGTGGACAACAACTCCCACGATGACAGCCTGAAATCCATCGAAGAGCCGCAGCGCGCTGATAATTCATTATTGATTATTCGAAACTCAGCCAATCTCGGTTTTGCCGCAGGGTGCAATATCGGAACTCACTACTCCACCGCACCCAATATTTTTTTCCTGAACCCCGACTGTGTACTGGCAAACGACGCGCTGGGCTGCCTGCTCAAGGCTTTAAACAGCTCGACTTCTGTTGGCATGGTAGGCGGTTTTTTATGTAACCCCGATGGCAGTGAACAAGCTGGAGGGCGCCGAGTTTTCCCTACACCTCAACGGGCGCTACTGCGGGCGTTCGGAATGTCGAGACTGACTCGTTTTTTCCCCGCAGCATTTGCAGACTTCTTGCTGCACGAGGATCCCATCCCTTGTGCGCCCATAGAGGTCGAAGCGATTTCCGGTGCCTGTATGCTCGTCAAGCGTGAGGCAATGGAGCGCGTAGGCCTGTGGGATGAAGCCTACTTCTTGCATTGCGAGGATCTTGACTGGTGCATGCGATTTAATCGCAGTGGCTGGAAGGTGTTGTTTGTACCGTCCGCTCAGGTAATGCATGCCTACGGAGCCTGCAGTAAAGATCACCCCTACTTCATTGAATGGCACAAACACCGTGGGATGCTGATCTTCTATCGCAAATTTTTCCGCCACCAATACCCGGTGTCCCTATGGGCTGGAGTCGTTGTTGGGGTCTGGGCGCGATTCAGCATGGTCATCGCTCGCCAGGCATTCATCCATCTACGTCATTTCATAACGGCGAAAAAGAATGCCTGATTCATTGGTAGGAATACTGGGCGGCACCAGTTTGCTGGGCGAACGCATGCTTCCTTTGCTGACACAAGCAGGTTGTACCGTCAGCGCGTTGACACGCGGCAAGCTTCCGGCCTCGTCCTCTCATATTGAATGGTGTCATGCAGAACACTGGCAAGGGCTTGAACTGGATGCATTGCTATCGTTCGCGCCTATTTGGGTACTGTCCGGGTATCTGGAGCGACTTGCCATCGGCAAGCTCAAGCGTATTGTTGTCTTGTCCTCTACCAGTCGATACACCAAGGGGCAGTCGTCTGACCCGCAGGAACGCGTGTTGGTGCAACGCTTGATAGTTGCGGAAAATCACGTCCAGGCTTGGGCAAAGGAGCGAGGGATAGACTGGGTCATTCTTCGGCCCACTATGATTTATGGTTTTGGCCAAGATAAAAACGTCGCCGAAATAGCAAAGTTCATTCGCACACTGCGCTTCTTTCCACTGATAGGCGGTGGCATGGGCTTGCGACAACCCGTTCACGCAGACGATGTGGTTCAAGCATGCGTGGCAGCATTGGCACCTGCGGCCAGGTGTGGCGACTATAACCTGTCGGGTAGCGAGACCCTTCCCTACCGCGACATGGTCATCCGGATATTCCAGGCCCAGGAACTACCGGTGCGCATGCTGCCTGTGCCGGCGTTTTTTTTACGCCTGGCTATCAACCTGATGCGGGGTCTTCCACGTTACCGTCATTTGTCCAGCACCCTGGTGATGCGCATGAATCAGGATCTTGTGTTCGACCATACGGATGCAGCTGTCCACTTGGGATTTTCGCCGCGCGCCTTCCACTTGAGCGATCAAGACCTGCCGAAACATTGATGTGCCGGCCACTTCTGAAAAGGCGATTTTCCGGTTCATGGGCAATGCCCCTGCATGGCACATGCTTCGACAACAATCGCGAACATGCATTACTGCTTTATGTGCGAGGCGCCCATCTCGACGTAAAAAGACTCTCCTCCTCCCGTTGCGCCCGACAACCATGCCCATTGGAAGCCCAACGTGGTAAACCCAGCGTGATCAACACCCACCGTGCCACGCGACCAGCCCGCCAGCAATTGCCCGTCCAGCGTCAGGCAGTGATAAAGCAGCTCAATGGAATGGGAACCGGTCACTCGCCCCACTTGCGTACCCAGGCGAATCCGCCCGCCCTGGTAAGTGCCGGAAATGGCATCACCTTCAACAAGGTAATGAAACACCGTACCCGCGCCAGATAGTCCTTGGGCGTTGTTGGCGACGGTGAATCGGCGGTTGTTCAGACGTTGGTGGATCAGGGAGGGGGGTTGCATCGAGGTCGCGTCCTTTCGCGGTAGCCTGGAGACCCGGGCGGGTCTCCAGGGCGTAGCGGGTTACTCCACCGTCACCGACTTCGCCAGGTTGCGCGGCTGGTCCACGTCGGTGCCCTTGAGCACGGCAACGTAGTACGACAGCAGTTGCAGCGGGATGGTGTAGAGGATCGGCGACAGGGTGTCATTGATGTGCGGCATGTTGATGACGTGGGTGCCTTCCCCGTTGGTCATGCCGGCTTTCTCATCGGCGAACACCACCAGCTGACCACCACGGGCGCGGACTTCCTGCAGGTTGGATTTGAGTTTTTCCAACAGTTCGTTGTTCGGCGCCACGGTGACCACCGGCATGTCGTCATCCACCAGGGCCAATGGGCCGTGTTTGAGCTCACCGGCCGGGTAGGCTTCGGCATGGATGTACGAAATTTCCTTGAGCTTGAGTGAGCCTTCCATCGCCACTGGGTATTGCGCGCCACGGCCAAGGAACAGGGTGTGGTTCTTGTCGGCGAACAGTTCTGCGACTTTTTCCACGGTGCTGTCCATTGCCAGGGCTTCACCCAGGCGGGTTGGCAGGCGACGCAGTTCTTCGACCAGGGTCGCTTCGACGCCTTCGGCCAGGGTGCCGCGAACCTGGCCCAGGGACAGGGTGAGCAACAACAGGCCAACCAGTTGGGTGGTGAAGGCTTTGGTGGAGGCCACGCCGATTTCGCGACCGGCCTGGGTCAGCAAGGTCAGGTCGGATTCGCGCACCAGGGAGCTGATGCTGACGTTGCAGATGGCCAGGCTGGCCAGGAAGCCCAGCTCCTTGGCATTGCGCAGGGCCGCCAGGGTGTCGGCGGTTTCGCCGGACTGGGAGATGGTCACGAACAGGGTATCGGGTTGCACCACCACCTTGCGGTAGCGGAACTCACTGGCGACTTCCACCTGGCACGGGATGCCGGCCAGTTCTTCCAGCCAGTAACGGGCAACCATGCCGGCGTGGTAGCTGGTACCGCAAGCCACGATCTGCACGTTGCGCACTTTGGCAAACAGTTCGGCAGCTTGCGGACCGAAGGCGTTGACCAGTACCTGGTTCTGGCTCAGGCGACCTTCCAGGGTGCGTTGCACCACGGCTGGCTGCTCGTGGATTTCCTTGAGCATGAAGTGGCGGTATTCACCTTTGTCGGCGGCTTCGGCACCGTCGCGGTATTGCACGGCTTCGCGCTCGACGGATTGACCGTTAACGTCCCAGATCTGCACGCTTTCACGGCGGATGTCGGCGATATCGCCTTCTTCCAGGTACATGAAGCGGTCGGTGACTTGGCGCAGGGCCAGTTGGTCGGAGGCGAGGAAGTTTTCACCCAGGCCCAGGCCGATCACCAACGGGCTGCCACTGCGGGCGGC
The DNA here is from genome assembly GCF_900116845.1 of Pseudomonas sp. OV546. Taxonomy (NCBI): domain Bacteria; kingdom Pseudomonadati; phylum Pseudomonadota; class Gammaproteobacteria; order Pseudomonadales; family Pseudomonadaceae; genus Pseudomonas; species Pseudomonas sp. OV546. The sequence goes on from NZ_FPCE01000010.1 coordinate 117,314, forward strand.
AACCACGCGGTCGGGCTGGCTGGCGCTGACCACGGCCAGGCCATAGGCACCGTGCAGTTCCTTGACCGTGGCCTTCAGGGCGACGGTCAGGTCGCCAAGGTCCTTGAGTTTGTGGTTGAGCAGGTGAGCGATGACTTCGGTGTCGGTGTCCGAGGTGAACACATAACCCAAGCCTTTGAGTTGTTCACGCAGCACTTCGTGGTTTTCGATGATGCCGTTATGGACCACCGCCAGGTCACCGGAGAAGTGCGGGTGGGCATTGCGTTCGCACGGCGCACCGTGGGTCGCCCAACGGGTGTGGGCAATCCCCAGGCGACCGACCAGCGGCTCGCCAAGCAGGGCTTGCTCCAACTCGCTGACCTTGCCCGGGCGGCGCATGCGCTCGAGCTTGCCGGCATTGGTGAAGACGGCCACACCGGCGCTGTCATAGCCACGGTATTCCAGGCGCTTGAGGCCTTCGAGCAGGATGGCGGTTACGTTACGTTCAGCGACTGCGCCTACGATGCCACACATGGTGTTTCTCCTAGATGATTGCCGCGCATATCAGCGTAATGCCGCGGGCTTGGATCTGGTCGCGGGCCTCAAGCGGCAGGCGATCATCGGTGATAAGGGTATGGACGCTGCTCCAGGGCAGTTCCAGGTTGGGAATCTTGCGGCCGATCTTGTCCGATTCGACCATCACCACCACTTCACGGGCGACCTCGGCCATGACACGGCTCAGGCCCAGCAATTCGTTGAAGGTGGTGGTACCACGCTGCAAATCGATGCCGTCGGCGCCGATGAACAGTTGATCAAAGTCGTAGGATCGCAGCACTTGCTCGGCGACCTGGCCCTGAAACGAATCCGAATGCGGGTCCCAGGTGCCGCCGGTCATCAACAACACCGGCTCGTGTTCCAGTTCGCTCAAGGCGCTGGCCACGTGCAGAGAGTTGGTCATCACCACCAGGCCGGGCTGGTGGCCCAGCTCGGGGATCATCGCGGCGGTGGTGCTGCCGCTGTCGATAATGATGCGTGCGTGTTCGCGCAGGCGCATGACCGCAGCACGCGCAATCGCACGCTTGTAGACCGACACCGGTTGAGTGGCATCGCCCACCAGCTCCTGAGGCATGGTGATTGCGCCACCGTAGCGGCGCAGCAACAGGCCGTTGCTTTCCAGCGCGGCCAGGTCCTTGCGGATGGTAACTTCCGAGGTTTCGAAACGCTTGGCCAATTCGTCCACGCTGACTTCGCCCTGTTCATTGAGCAAGGTCAGGATGTTGTGGCGCCGTTGGGGTGTATTTCGTTTCGACATGGCGATGATAAGTTTCGTTTCGAAAGATAACGAAGGCAATCAAAACCTATCGGCGAAAGATCGTCAAGCAGCAAACCTCATTTTTTCAAGCTATACAAAACAAATGTGGAAGGGGGCTTGCTCCCGATCGCGGCAGATCAGTCAACTTTGCATCGACTGAACCACCGCCATCGGGAGCAAGCCCCCTTCCATATTGGCGTTATGCTGCCTGTGAAATTGTGGATAACTCAGGTCTTTTTGATTTTGACCGGGCGTTTCCAGCCGTCGATATTGCGTTGGCGGGCGCGGGCTACGGCCAGTTGGGACTTATCCACATCCTGGTTGATGGTTGAGCCCGCGGCAGTGTTCGAACCATCACCGATAGTCACTGGCGCAATCAACGAGTTATTCGAGCCGATAAATACGTCCTCACCAATAGTGGTCTGGTACTTGTTGGCACCGTCGTAGTTGCAGGTGATTGCGCCAGCGCCGATGTTGCTGCGAGCACCGATCACGGCATCACCGAGATAGGCCAAGTGGCCGGCCTTCGCATCGTCACCCATTTTCGCGTTTTTCAGCTCGACGAAATTGCCAACGTGCGCCCTGGCGCCCATCACTGTCCCCGGACGCAGCCGCGCAAACGGGCCGGCATCGCTGCCCTCCCCCATTACGGCGCCATCGATATGGCTGTTGGCCTTGATCACCGCCCCCTTGCGCAGGGTACTGTCCTTGATCACACAGTTAGGGCCGATCACCACGTCGTCTTCGATGATCACACGGCCTTCGAGGATCACGTTGATATCGATCAGCACATCGCGACCCACGCTGACTTCTCCGCGCACATCGAAGCGTGCCGGGTCGCGCAGGGTCACACCCTGGGCCATCAGGCGACGACCTTCGCGCAACTGATAGTGGCGTTCAAGCTCTGCAAGCTGCTTACGGTCGTTGGCGCCCTGCACTTCCATCGGGTCGTGGGGTTGTTCGGTGGCGACCAGCAGGCCATCGCTCACGGCCATTTCGATGACGTCGGTGAGGTAGTACTCGCCTTGGGCGTTGTTGTTGGACAGACGGCTCATCCAGTCAGCGAGCTTATTGGCCGGTACTGCGAGAATGCCGGTGTTGCCTTCGGTGATCGCGCGTTGGGCCTCGCTTGCGTCCTTGTGCTCCACGATAGCCGCGACCTTGCCGTCGGCATTACGCACGATGCGCCCATAGCCGGTAGGGTCGTCCAGTTCGACGGTCAGCAGGCCCATCTGGCCAGGCACGACGTGCTTGAGGAGGCGTTGCAGGGTTTCCACTTCGATCAACGGTACGTCGCCGTAGAGGATCAACACCGTATCGGCGGTGATGAACGGCACCGCCTGCGCAGTGGCGTGGCCGGTACCCAATTGCTTATCTTGGAGAACGAAATTCAAGTCGTCTGCGGCGAGGCGTTCACGCACCACGTCCGCACCGTGACCGATCACCACGTGAATGCGCTGTGGGTCGAGTTGTCGAGCGCTGTGGATAACATGGCCAAGCATGGAGTTGCCGGCAACCGGGTGCAGCACCTTGGGCAGGGCCGAACGCATACGGGTGCCCTGGCCTGCGGCGAGAATGACGATTTCAAGAGACATGAATGGCTACCAATCCTGGGCGGTCCGGCGTCAGACCAACGAAGTGTTTTGCTGAAAAAGAAAAAGGGTAGCCGAGGCTACCCTTTTTAATCAATCGCGCATGAAGCATGACGGCGTGGCCGCTTACTTCTTACGGATCTGCTGGAGCGTGCGCAGCTGAGCTGCAGCCTCAGCCAGACGTACAGCAGCAGCGCTGTAGTCGAAGTCCGCACCCTTTTCGTTCAGGGCTTTCTCGGCAGCCTTGACGGCTTCCTGAGCGGAGGCTTCATCCAGGTCGCCAGCACGTTGCACAGTGTCGGCAAGTACCTTGACCATGTTCGGCTGAACCTCGAGGAAACCACCAGAGATGTAAAACACCTCTTTTTCCCCGCCTTGCTTGGTCAGCGTGATCGGACCTGGCTTCAAGCTGGTGATCAACGGCGCGTGGCCCATGGCAATACCCAGGTCACCCAGGTCGCCGTGTGCAATCACCATTTCTACCAGACCGGAGAAGATTTCCCCTTCCGCGCTGACGATATCGCAGTGGACTGTCATAGCCATCTGATTGCCTCAACCTGATGAGCGCCCGTTGCCGGGCGCTTGGATTACAGTTTCTTGGCTTTCTCGATCGCTTCTTCGATGCCGCCGACCATGTAGAACGCTTGTTCTGGCAGGTGGTCGTAGTCACCGTTGAGGATGCCTTTGAAGCCAGCAATGGTGTCTTTCAGGGAAACGTATTTACCCGAGGCACCGGTGAAGACTTCAGCCACGAAGAACGGCTGCGACAAGAAGCGCTGGATCTTACGAGCGCGGGATACCAACTGCTTGTCGGTTTCCGACAGCTCGTCCATACCCAGGATCGCAATGATGTCCTTCAGTTCTTTGTAACGCTGCAGCACGTACTGAACGCCGCGAGCGGTGTCGTAGTGCTCCTGGCCGATCACGTTCGGGTCCAGCTGGCGCGAAGTCGAGTCGAGTGGATCGACCGCTGGGTAGATACCCAGGGAAGCGATGTCACGGGACAGTACGACGGTGGCGTCCAAGTGGGCGAAGGTGGTCGCAGGCGACGGGTCGGTCAAGTCATCCGCAGGTACGTATACCGCTTGGATCGAAGTGATCGAACCTTCCTTGGTCGAAGTGATACGTTCTTGCAGAACGCCCATCTCTTCAGCCAGGGTCGGCTGGTAACCTACTGCCGAAGGCATACGGCCCAGCAGTGCGGATACTTCAGTACCGGCCAGGGTGTAACGGTAGATGTTGTCGACGAACAGCAGAACGTCGTTACCTTCGTCACGGAACTTCTCGGCCATGGTCAGGCCAGTCAGTGCTACGCGCAGACGGTTTCCCGGCGGCTCGTTCATCTGACCGTAAACCAGTGCCACTTTGTCCAGAACGTTGGAGTCCTTCATCTCGTGGTAGAAGTCGTTACCCTCACGAGTACGCTCACCCACACCAGCGAACACGGAATAACCGCTGTGCTCGATGGCGATGTTACGGATCAGTTCCATCATGTTTACGGTCTTGCCTACACCGGCACCACCGAACAGACCGACTTTACCGCCCTTGGCGAACGGGCAAACCAGGTCGATAACCTTGATGCCGGTTTCCAGCAGGTCGTTGCCGCCAGCTTGTTCGGCGAACGAAGGTGCTGGACGGTGAATGCCCCAGCGCTCTTCGGTGTCGATCGGGCCAGCTTCGTCAATCGGGTTGCCCAGTACGTCCATGATCCGGCCCAGGGTCGCTTTACCGACTGGTACGGAGATGGCAGCGCCAGTGTCGACAACGTCCAGACCGCGCTTCAAGCCTTCGGTGGAACCCATCGCAATGGTACGAACTACGCCGTCGCCCAGCTGCTGCTGAACTTCCAGAGTAGTTTCCGCGCCTTGTACTTTCAGCGCGTTGTAGATGCTCGGTACGCTGTCGCGTGGAAATTCCACGTCGATAACGGCGCCGATGATTTGAACGATACGTCCGCTACTCATAGCTGGATCCTCTGAATATTTGAACCGTTAAACCGCGGCAGCGCCGCCGACGATTTCCGAGATCTCTTGGGTGATCGCAGCCTGACGCGCCTTGTTGTAGATCAACTGCAAATCGCTGATCAGATCACCGGCGTTATCGGTAGCGTTTTTCATCGCGATCATCCGCGCCGCTTGTTCAGCTGCGTTGTTCTCGACCACCGCCTGGTACACCTGCGACTCCACGTAGCGCACCATCAAGCCGTCAAGCAGCTCTTTGGCGTCTGGTTCGTAGAGGTAGTCCCAGTGGTGCTTGAGTTCCTGATCCGGAGTCGCCACCAGTGGAATCAATTGCTCCACGGTTGGCTGCTGGGTCATGGTGTTGATGAACTTGTTGGATACCACGGACAGGCGGTCAATCCGGCCTTCCAGGTACGCATCCAGCATCACCTTCACACTGCCGATCAAATCATTGATCGACGGCTCTTCACCCAGGTGGCTGATAGCTGCAACGACGTTACCGCCGAAGTTACGGAAAAAGGCCGCACCCTTGCTACCAACAACACACAGATCGATCTCGACGCCGTTTTCGCGGTTTACCGCCATGTCCTTGACCAGGGCCTTGAACAGGTTGGTATTCAAACCACCGCACAAACCACGGTCACTGCTCACTACCACATAACCCACACGCTTGACGGCGCGTTCGATCATGAACGGGTGGCGGTATTCCGGGTTGGCGTTGGCCAGATGCCCAATTACCTGGCGGATACGTTCCGCATAAGGACGGCTAGCAGCCATGCGCATTTGTGCCTTGCGCATTTTGCTGACCGCCACTTTTTCCATGGCGCTGGTAATTTTTTGCGTGCTTTTGATGCTCGCAATCTTACTGCGAATCTCTTTTGCGCCTGCCATGTAACACCTATCAGGTTAGCAAGCGGGAGCCTTGCGGCTCCCGCTGCGGCTTACCAGGTTTGGGTGGCCTTGAACTTCTCGATACCGGCTTTCATGCCAGCGTCGATATCGTCATTGAAGTCACCCTTCACGTTGATCTTCGCCATCAATTCGGCGTGATCGCGGTTGAAGTAAGCAATCAGCGCTTGTTCAAAGCTGCCGACCTTGGCGATTTCAACGTCGGTCAGGAACCCACGCTCAGCGGCATACAGCGACAACGCCATGTCAGCGATCGACATTGGGGCGTATTGCTTCTGCTTCATCAGCTCGGTAACGCGCTGACCATGCTCAAGTTGCTTACGGGTCGCTTCGTCCAGGTCAGAAGCGAACTGGGCGAATGCCGCCAGTTCACGGTACTGAGCCAGAGCGGTACGGATACCACCGGAGAGCTTCTTGATGATCTTGGTCTGAGCGGCACCACCCACACGGGATACCGAAACACCGGCGTTCACTGCAGGGCGGATGCCCGAGTTGAACATGGCCGATTCCAGGAAGATCTGACCGTCGGTGATGGAAATCACGTTGGTCGGAACGAACGCGGAAACGTCGCCAGCCTGGGTTTCGATGATCGGCAGTGCGGTCAGGGAACCGGTTTTGCCGGTCACTGCGCCGTTGGTGAACTTCTCTACGTATTCTTCCGAAACGCGGGATGCGCGCTCCAGCAGACGGGAGTGGAGATAGAACACGTCGCCTGGGTAGGCTTCACGGCCTGGTGGACGGCGCAGCAGCAGGGAAATCTGGCGGTAAGCCACTGCTTGCTTGGACAGATCGTCATAAACGATCAGCGCGTCTTCACCGCGGTCGCGGAAGAATTCACCCATGGTGCAACCGGAGTACGGTGCCAGGAATTGCAGCGCAGGAGATTCCGAAGCACTGGCAGCCACGATGATCGTGTTGGCCAGGGCGCCGTTTTCTTCCAGCTTGCGAACCACGTTGGCGATGGTCGATTGCTTCTGACCGATGGCTACGTAGACGCAGAAAATGCCGCTGTTCTTCTGGTTGATGATCGCGTCGATCGCCAGAGCGGTTTTACCGATCTGACGGTCACCGATGATCAGCTCACGCTGGCCACGGCCGACAGGGATCATGGCATCGACAGCCTTGTAGCCAGTCTGTACAGGCTGGTCTACCGACTTACGCCAGATCACGCCTGGAGCAACTTTCTCGACCGCGTCGGTCTCGGTGTTGCCCAGTGGACCTTTACCGTCAACAGGGTTACCCAGTGCGTCGACTACGCGACCCAGCAGTTCCTTACCAACCGGAACCTCCAGGATGCGGCCGGTGCACTTGGCGCTCATGCCTTCAGCCAGACTGGTGTACGCGCCCAATACAACGGCACCTACGGAGTCTTGCTCCAGGTTGAGGGCCATACCGTAGACGCCGCCCGGAAACTCGATCATCTCGCCGTACATAACGTCGGCCAGACCGTGAATCCGCACGATGCCGTCAGATACGCTGACGACAGTGCCTTCGTTACGGGCTTGGGAGGTCACATCGAGCTTGTCGATGCGGCCCTTGATAATTTCACTTATTTCGGAAGGATTGAGTTGCTGCATTGCTCTGCTGCCCCTTCAAACTCAAGATTTCAATGCTTCGGCAAGTTTCGCGATTTTGCCGCGAATCGAGCCATCGATAACCAGGTCGCCGGCACGGATAACAACACCACCAATCAGGGATGCGTCCTCCGAAGCTTGCAGGCGCACTTCCCGATTGAGTCGTGCACTGAGAACCTTGGCGAGTTTGTCTTGCTGTTCTTGGTTCAATGCAAAAGCACTGGTCACTTCAACGTCTACCGATTTCTCTGCTTCGGCCTTGTACAGGTCGAACAGAGCGGCAATCTCCGGCAAAAGCGGGAGACGGTCGTTTTCGGCAACGACGTGGATGAAGTTCTGCACTTTCACATCAAACTTGTCGCCGCACACTTCAATAAAAGTGGCGGCCTTGTCTGCGCTCGTCAGGCGCGGGGCCTTGAGCACGCGCTGCATGGTGTCGTCTTGCGACACTGCTGCAGCCAGGCCGAGCATGGCTGACCAAGAGGCCAGCTGCTGGTGGGCCTGGGCGTGCTCGAAGGCTGCCTTAGCGTAAGGTCGGGCCAACGTGGTCAGTTCTGCCATGATCGCCCTCGCTTAAATTTCAGCAGCCAGTTTGTTAACCAGCTCCGCGTGCGCGTTTTGATCGATTGTGGCACCGAGGATCTTCTCAGCACCGCCGACCGCCAGAGCACCCAGTTGGGCACGCAGCGCGTCTTTGACGCCGTTCAGTTCCTGTTCGATCTCGGCATGAGCCGAAGCCTTCACACGGTCAGCTTCGACGCGGGCTTTTTCAACAGCCTCTTCGACGATCTGGTTACCGCGCTTCTTGGCTTGCTCAATGATTTCAGCTGCCTGTGCTTTAGCATCGCGCAGTTGATGACCCACTTTCTCTTGGGCCAACTCCAGGTCGCGAGCTGCACGGCTGGCAGCGTCCAAGCCATCAGCGATCTTCTTCTGACGTTCGTGCAAAGCCGCGATGACCGGAGGCCACACGAACTTCATGCAAAACACTACAAAAATGAAGAACGCAACGGATTGGCCAATCAGGGTTGCATTAATGTTCACGCCAACACCTCGCTCATTCGTTGTCCATCACTCCAATCAACTCGAAAATTCGAGTGATTAGCCAGCGAGTTGACCAACGAAGGGGTTCGCGAAGGTGAAGAACAGAGCGATACCAACGCCGATCATGGTCACGGCGTCGAGCAGGCCGGCGACGATGAACATTTTAACTTGCAGCATTGGAACCATTTCTGGTTGACGCGCTGCGCCTTCCAGGAATTTGCCGCCCAGCAGGCCGAAACCAATGGCAGTACCCAGGGCGCCCAGGCCGATCAACAGTGCAACAGCGATAGCGGTTAGACCAACTACAGTTTCCATCTTTCCTCCCGACTTTTACGTCGTATGGTTTAGGTTTTTTAGATTTTAAAGCGGTAAAACAAATCGTTTCATAGCCCTGGTGGGCCACCTTCCCGTTTCACCGGGAAGGACATCAGACTAGTCGAGACTGGTCTTAATGGTTCTCTTCGTGCGCCATCGACAGGTAGACGATGGTCAGCATCATGAAGATGAAGGCCTGCAGGGTAATGATCAGGATGTGGAACACAGCCCACGCCCACTGCAGAACCACGCCCAGGCCGCTAAGCCAGAGCAGACCACTGCCGAACATCACAGCGATCAGAATGAACACCAGCTCGCCGGCATACATGTTGCCGAACAGTCGCAGCGCCAGGGAAATCGGCTTGGCGATCAGGGTCACGAACTCCAGCAGGAAGTTCACCGGAATCAGCAGGGCTTGAACGAAGATGTTCTTGCTGCCGAACGGGTGCAGGGTCAGTTCGCCGATAAAGCCGCCGATGCCCTTGACCTTGATGCTGTAGAAAATGATCAACGCAAACACCGACAGGGCCATGCCCAGGGTGGCGTTAGGGTCAGTCGTCGATACGGCACGGAATGGAATGTGCGCATCGCCCGTAATCAGGATGGCCAGCTGAGGAATCCAGTCGACCGGGATCAGGTCGACGGCGTTCATCAGGAACACCCAGACGAAGATGGTCAGTGCCAACGGTGCAATCACCGGGCTACGGCCATGGAAGCTGTCTTTCACGCTGCCATCGACGAATTCGACCAGTACTTCAACGAAGTTCTGCAAAGCACCTGGCTGACCGGACGTTGCCTTCTTTGCCGCCATGCGGAAAATCAGGACGAAGATCAGACCCAATGCGACCGACCAGCCCAGAGTGTCCAGGTGGAAAGCCCAGAAGCCCATTTCTTTGGCCTCTGCTGCGGAGTGGGCAAAGCCCCAGCCGCCATTAGGAAGCTGACCGAAGGTCAGGTTCTGCAAGTGGTGCTGGATATAGCCCGAAGCGGTTGTTTCTGCCATGGTTGCCTCAAACGCCCTAAGGTTTCGAAAGTCTTGTTTTCATTAGCAGGGGAGCGAACCAGCTGACCAGTTGGGTCAACACGAAGACGCCGAATACAGCCAGCGGCGCCAATGGCTTCACACCTGCAAAGGTCAGTGCAAACAGCACTGCCGTCAAAATCAGTTTCCCCGCCTCGCCGGCATAAAAAGACCGGACGATAGCCTGGGCTGCTCGGGCGCCGGAAAACCGAAAGGCCCTGTGAGCAAAATACATATTGGGCAGCAAGGCTATCAGGCCTCCGCAGAGTCCTGAATATCCGGCTACGACTCCATGCCAATACCAAAGCGCCAATGCGGCGATCAGCAAAACGACAAATTGAGCCAATAAAACCGGAAAAACGGCCAAGCGATGGAACGGCAACGTGTTTGGCGTGCGGGTTTCCATCACTCTTGCTCCTCAATGGTCGGCTGCCGGAAATCAATAACTTGGCATAATTTGTGCCGACAAAATGCGCGCAGAGTATAGGGGCGGTTCTGCCCCTATTCAACTGCCGGGTAGTGATTTCCGATCACGCGCTACATAAGCAAATGTTTCAGCGGATGTGAGCAAGGACGCCCTGAAGCTCATCAAGGGAGTTATATCCGATGACCAATTGTCCTTTGCCTTTCTTACCGTGGCGAATTTGCACCGCAGAGCCTAGGCGCTCGGCCAGGCGCTGCTCGAGACGTGCGATATCCGGATCAGGTTTGGCCGTTTCGACCGGTGCAGGTTTGCCGCTGAGCCATTGGCGAACCAGGGCCTCGGTCTGACGAACGGTGAGACCTCGTGCGACAACGTGTCGCGCCCCTTCAACCTGTTGATTTTCCGGCAAACCGAGCAAAGCACGGGCGTGACCCATCTCCAGATCGCCGTGGGAAAGCATGGTCTTGATGACTTCCGGCAGTGCGATCAGGCGCAGCAAGTTCGAAACGGTAACGCGGGATTTCCCCACCGCCTCGGCCACTTGTTGTTGGGTCAGCTGGAATTCCTGCTGCAAACGTTGCAGCGCGATGGCTTCTTCAATCGGGTTGAGGTCTTCGCGCTGGATGTTCTCGATCAACGCCATGGCGATGGCGGTTTCATCCGGCACATCGCGCACCATCGCCGGGATGGTGTCCTTGCCGGCCTGCTGGCTCGCGCGCCAGCGGCGTTCACCGGCGATGATTTCAAAGCGGCCACCCCCAATCGGACGCACCACGATCGGCTGCATCACGCCCTGAGCCTTGATCGAATTGGCCAGCTCTTCCAGCGCCTGCGGGTCCATGTCCCGGCGAGGCTGGTATTTGCCGCGCTGGATAAGGTCCAGGGGCAGGTGTTGCAGCTCGCGTTCGTCGGCCTGCACCGCCTGTTCTTCAAGCGATGTGACGGTCGGACCACTCAACAGTGCATCCAGTCCACGTCCGAGACCTCGTTTCTTGACGGCCATGGGGATTCCTTAAGTTGGCTGGGCTGCAGCGGTGCGTGAGTTGCGGCGTTGGCGACGAACCATCTCGCCGGCCAGCGCCAGGTAGGCAATGGCACCACGCGAAGTCTTGTCGTATGCCAGCGCAGGCATGCCATAGCTGGGTGCTTCGGCCAGGCGGATGTTGCGTGGAATCACGGTGTCGTACAGCTGCTCGCCGAAGTGTTCCTTGAGCTGGGCCGACACATCATTCATCAGGCTCAGGCGCGGATCGAACATGGTACGCAGCAAGCCTTCGATCTGCAGGTTCGGGTTGAGCAGCTCGGCAATACGCTTGATGTTATCCACAAGGTCACTCAAGCCTTCCAGTGCGTAGTACTCGCACTGCATGGGGATAATCACGCCGTCGGCGGCCACCAGCGCGTTCAATGTCAGCATCGACAATGACGGTGGGCAGTCGATCAAAATGTAGTCGTAGTTCTCGCGGATCGGCGCCAATGCGCTGCGCAGACGGCTTTCTTTCATCTGCATTTCCAGCAGCACAACTTCCGCCGCGGTCAAATCGCGGTTGGCCGGCAGCAGTTGGTAACCGCCGTGTTCGGAGTAGTGCATGGCTTGGGCCAGGTCGCACTCACCAATCAGCAGGTCGTAGACCGAGTTTTCCAGGCCGTGTTTATCCACACCGCTACCCATGGTGGCGTTGCCCTGTGGATCGAGATCGATCAGCAGCACCCGACGCTTGGTGGCGACCAGGGATGCTGCGAGGTTGATGCAGGTGGTGGTTTTGCCCACGCCACCTTTCTGGTTCGCTATCGCGAATACCTTAGCCATTCTTGCTTGTGTTCCCAATCATGCCGTGCGGCGCAGTATCAGCAGATGGCGTTGGCCTTGGCAACCGGGTACGGCCAAGGCGTGTTCGCTATCGAGGTGGAAGTCTGCCGGCAATGCTAACAGCTCGTCGCTTGGATGAACGCCCTTCATTGCCAGCCAACGGGTGTCACGATCGCCCAGATGGCGGGTCCAGTTGCTGAAGTTCTCCATGCTGCTGAATGCCCGGGAAACGATTCCGTTGAAAGGCTGTTCAGGCGTGAAGCCTTCGACCCGGCTGTGGATAACTTGCAGGTTATCCAGTTTGAGTTCGAGTTTGACCTGGGTCAGGAAGCGGGTTTTCTTGCCATTGCTATCAAGGCAGGTCACTTGCGACTCAGGAAACAGGATCGCCAGCGGGATGCCGGGCATGCCGCCGCCACTGCCCACGTCGAGCCAACGACCGTTTTCGATAAACGGCATCACGCTCAAGCTGTCGAGCAGATGGCGGGAGACCATTTCGTCGGGGTCACGCACTGCGGTCAGGTTGTAAGCCTTGTTCCATTTGATCAACAGGGCCAGGTAGCCCAACAGCAATTCATGCTGGGCCGGGGTCAGGTCGACGCCCAACTGGCGCGCACCTGTGGATAACTCTTCGGCGTGTTGCGAGGTGACCAACGAACTCAAGCGCTTTGCTCCAACTGACGGCCCGCGCCGCGTTTTTTCAAATGGATCATCAACAGCGAAATCGCTGCCGGGGTGACGCCGGGGATACGTGAAGCCTGGCCCAAAGTCTGCGGCCGAGTTATCCCCAGCTTGCTTTGGATTTCTTTCGACAGCCCGGAAATTCCGGTGTAGTCGATATCCGTAGGCAGCTTGGTGTCTTCACTGGCGCGCAGGCGAGCGATCTCATCCTGCTGGCGGTCAATGTAACCGGCGTATTTGGTCTTGATTTCGACCTGCTCGGCAACCTGTGGGTCTTCTGCGCCCTGGCCAGTCACTTCGACCAGACCCGCGTAGTCGATTTCCGGACGCGACAGCAGGTTCAGCAAGTTGTACTCGTGGGTCAGCGGCGTGCCGAATTTTTCCGCAATCGCGTCGCCTTGTTCAGTGCCCGGGCGAACCCAGGTGCTTTTCAGGCGCTGCTCTTCGAGCGTGATGCTTTCGCGTTTTTTGCAGAAGGCTTCCCAGCGTGCGTCATCAACCAGGCCCAGCTCGCGACCTTTTTCGGTCAGGCGCAGGTCGGCGTTGTCTTCCCGCAGGATCAGGCGATATTCCGCCCGGGAAGTGAACATCCGGTACGGTTCCTGGGTACCCAGGGTAATCAGGTCGTCCACCAACACGCCGATGTACGCTTCATCGCGACGCGGGCACCAGCTGTCTTTGCCTTGAGCACGCAGTGCAGCATTGGTCCCGGCCAGCAAACCCTGGGCGCCGGCTTCTTCGTAACCGGTGGTGCCGTTGATTTGCCCAGCGAAGAACAGACCGCCGATCACTTTGGTTTCCAGGCTGTACTTCAGGTCACGCGGGTCGAAGTAGTCGTACTCGATGGCGTAGCCCGGACGCACGATGTGTGCGTTTTCCATACCGCGAATCGATTGCACGATCTGGATTTGCACGTCGAACGGCAGGGAAGTGGAAATCCCGTTCGGGTACAGCTCGTGGGTGGTCAAGCCTTCGGGTTCGATGAAGACCTGGTGGCTTTCCTTGTCGGCAAAGCGATGGATCTTGTCTTCGATCGACGGGCAATAACGCGGGCCAATGCCTTCGATCACCCCGGAATACATCGGCGAACGGTCGAGGTTCGCGGCGATGATCTCGTGGGTACGTGCATTGGTGTGGGTAATCCAGCAGCTGACCTGTTTGGGGTGCTGCTCTTTGTAACCCATGAACGACATGACTGGGATCGGCGTATCGCCGGCTTGTTCGGTCATCACCGAGAAGTCCACAGAACGCCCGTCAATACGCGGCGGGGTCCCGGTTTTCAAGCGACCGACGCGCAGCGGCAGTTCACGCAGGCGTTTTGCCAGGGCAATCGATGGCGGATCGCCGGCGCGGCCACCGGAGTAATTCTGCATACCGATGTGGATAAGTCCGCCGAGGAATGTGCCGGTGGTCAACACCACGGATTCTGCCAGGAAGCGCAGGCCCATTTGCGTGACAACACCGCGTACCTGGTCCTGCTCGACGATCAGGTCATCCGCTGCTTGTTGAAATATCCACAGGTTCGGCTGGTTTTCCAGGGTTTCGCGAACGGCAGCCTTGTACAGGATGCGGTCAGCCTGTGCCCGAGTGGCACGTACGGCCGGACCTTTGCGGCTGTTGAGCACGCGAAATTGGATGCCACCTTTGTCGGTCGCCATGGCCATCACACCGCCAAGGGCGTCGATTTCCTTGACCAGGTGGCTTTTGCCGATCCCACCGATGGCGGGGTTGCAACTCATGGCACCGAGGGTTTCCACGTTATGCGTCAACAACAGGGTTTTTACGCCCATGCGTGCTGACGCCAGTGCTGCCTCGGTACCGGCATGACCGCCGCCGATGACGATCACTTCAAAACGGGAAGGGAAATCCACCACGCACCTCGTGCCTGCTTATGTAGGTAATTAGGAATTGATTGGTTGAGCTGGTTTTAGAGCTTTGGCGGCAAGTATAGGGACTTAGCCCTTCCTAAAGAACCCTTTGCACAAAATTTAACCAGCTGTGGATGAATCACAGACAATAGAAATTAAAAGAGAGAAATATATTAAAGCTTTGTTTTTATGTTTATTTCTACTGAACAACATTTCTGTGGATAGATCTCTACAGGCCTTAATTTACGTTGTGTACAGCGATTCAAAAGTCTGTGGTCATGTGCCAATGAGGCCGTTGGATAAGTGCGTTAAGCCTGTGGATTAAACAGGTGGTTATCCACAGATGGGTTTTTGCTCAGGTTTCAGGGCCTGTTATCAACTGGGCACAGGAGCGGTTATTCACAGGGCTTAATCCACAGAAATCAGTGAATCTGGCTGTATTCTGTCCACGACGACGCCAGCGGAAACCTTCCACTCGGTGGTGAGCACGGCAAAAAGAGATCTATTGTGAGAAAACCGCAGGACAGTTAATAATAGCGATTATCATTAACCTGCCTTGTCATGCCCTATGTCCCCTTCCTCACACACGGCTGCGGTCCAGAACATCTATGAGCAGCACCATTCCTGGCTGCATGGGTGGCTCAAAGGTAAGTTGCATAACGCCTGCGATGCGGCCGATGTGGCGCACGATACGTTCGTGCGCATCCTGGGCGGGCGGCATGCGGCGCAGATCGTTGAACCGCGTGACTATTTGGCGACCATCGCCAGAGGCCTGGTGATTGATCGTTACCGTCGGCACGCCATCGAACAGGCTTACAAGCAGACCTTGGCCGAACGGCCTGAAGCGAATGCCATCAGCGAAGAAGATAAAGCCATCATCCTCGAGACGTTAGTGGCTGTGGATAAAGCCTTGTCTGCACTTGGCGAGCGGGCCCGGCGGATTTTCGTGCTGTCGCAGATCGAGGGGCTGACTTATCAACAGATTGCCGATCAGCTCCAGGTGTCACTGACCACGGTGAAAAAGCACATGATCCGTGCATTGACTGAATGCTCGCTGATCATGGCCAGCTTGTAATGGCGGCGCCTGATCGCAAGACCTTCGAGGCCGCTGCCAGTTGGTATGTGCAGTTTCAATCCCAGACACCGACCGCCGCCGAGCGCCATGCCTGGCAACAATGGCTCAACGGCGATCCGTCCCATCAGGCCGCGTGGAACCAGATGGAGCAGTTGCAGCGCAGTCTCGGCGCCCTGCCCCAGGATTTCACCCGCCGCGCATTGTCGACCAGCCAGCAACGTCGCCAGGTGTTGAAGTGGATGCTGGTGTTGGGCGGTACCGGGTACCTTGGCTGGAATGTTCAGCAACACACGCCCCTTGGCAACGTATGGGCCGACTACCGGACCTCCGTGGGTGAGCGCCGACGTGTCGAGCTGGCTGACGGCACGCGAATTGATCTGAACACCCGTACGGCAATTGACGTGGTATTCGATGGGCGTCAGCGTTTGATCCGCCTGCGTGAAGGTGAAGTACTTATCCACACAGGCAAGCGGGGTGGCCAAACGCCCTTTTATGTCGAGACGCGCCAAGGCCGAATCCAGGCCTTGGGCACCATATTCAACGTGCGCCAGTTGCCAGATTCCACACGTGTCGGCGTCCTGGAGGATCGGGTGAGCGTAGCGCCTGGTGACCAACCCAACCATGCGCGGCTACTCAGTGCCGGTGAAAGCGCTGACTTTGATCGCCAACACGTGGGGGTTAACCACGCGTACCGCAGCTCACAGGCGGCCTGGGTCGATGGTCAGTTGATCGTATTGAATGCTCGCCTCGCAGAGGTGATCGAAGACCTCGCCCGCTACCGCCCTGGCGTTCTGCAATGCGACTTGGCGTCGGCACGCCTGCGTGTCTCCGGGACCTTCCGCCTGGATTCCACCGATGCGGTACTGGCCAATCTGCAGGCAACACTGCCGATCCAGGTGAAGTACTTCACCCGCTATTGGGTTTCGGTCAAGCGAATCGGTTGATCGCAAAAAATATCCGCACCAGGGGTTATCTTTTTTTTACCTGACACGGCCCTACAGGTAATCACGACGTCACCTTCAGGGCTTACCCACCTATGCGCCTCCCTTCCAAGCTCCGCCAACGACTTTCCTACCACGGTATGACGTGCAGCCTGCTGCTCGCCACGGCAGCCACCGCCAGTGTTTTGTTATCCACTGATGCCCTGGCCGCCAGCGCGGTGCAGCACTACGTCATTGCAGCCGGTCCCCTGGACAATGCCTTGAGCCAATTTGCGGCCAAAGCGAACGTGATTCTGTCTTTCTCACCCCAGCAAACCGCGCGTTTGAGCACGACCGGGCTTGAGGGCGAGTATTCGGTGGAGCAAGGCTTTGCGCTGTTGCTGCAGAACTCGGGGTTACAAGCGGTATCCCAGGCGCCCGGCAGCTATGTCCTGCAAGTCATTCCCGCAGGGCAACTCACGCTTGCGCCCACCACGGTCAGCACTTATCAACAAAGCGGTTTCAACCAGGAGATCGCCGGGGATGTGGGCTACAAGGCACAAAACAGCCGCATCGGTACCAAGACCAGCACGCCCCTGTCAGAAACACCGCGTTCGGTATCGGTCGTCACCAGCCAGCGTATCAAGGACCAAAAGTCGCAAACCCTGACGGAAGTGTTGGGCTACGTGCCGGGTATCTTCGCGCCACCCTTTGCTGCCGGCGACGGTCTGGCCGGTGACCTGTTCTTCATTCGTGGTTTCAATGCCACGGATTACGGCTACGGTTTGCTGCCAGATGGCCTACGCGTACAAGGCAATCGGTATGACACCACCAGTGAGCCGTATGGCCTGGAGCGCGTCGAAATCTTCCGTGGCCCCTCTTCCCTGCTCTACGGCGAAAACGCACCTGGCGGCTTGGTGAACTTGGTGAGCAAACACCCGACTGCCACGCCGCAAGGTGAAGTCCAGCTGGGGTACGGCTCGAATAATCGGCGTCAGTTGGGTGTGGATATCTCGGGGCCGCTCAATGACAGCGGCAATATCCTTGGGCGGGTTGTGATGCTTGGTCGAAAATCCGACACGCAGACTGACCATGTGCCAGATGATCGCCTGTACATAGCCCCCTCACTGACCCTGAATTTCGACGACTACAACACCCTCACCCTGTTAGCCAATTACCAAAAGGACCACACCAATCTCGAACTTGGCCTACCAGCCGCGGGCACCTTGCTGAAAAATCCCAATGGCAAGCTGTCCAAGCACACCCTGCTCGGCGACCCGGACTGGAACACATTTGAACGTGAAGCCTGGAGCACCGGTTACGAATTCAGCCACAGCTTCAACGATGATTGGCAGTTCCGTCAGAACTCGCGGTATATGCAGTCCCGCATCAACCGTCATGAAACCTGGCCCAGCGCGCTGAATAACCGCGGATTCGGTACGCAACTGAACATGACTGCCTACGACCGCTACAACAAGTCGATGGTGTATTCCCTGGATAACCAGTTGGAAGGCAAATTCCAGGTGGGTGGCCTGGAAAACACCGTGCTGTTGGGTGCTAGCTATGACCGCACCTCTTTCAATCAGGATTGGGATGCCGGTTTCGCCGGCACCATCAATGTATATAACCCCGTGTATCTGCGTGATCCACTTACGCCCGTGGCGGTGCAAAACACCTTGCTCGAGCAGCAGATGAAAGGCGTTTATGCACAGATCCAGAGCAAGTATGACCACTGGCTGTTCCTGCTGGGTGGTCGTCAGGACTGGGTCGACAGCGATTTCCGCGACAAGGTCAACAAGGCCAGCAACACCGGCTCGGAAGACCGCAAGTTCACCTACCAGGGCGGGGTGATGTACCAGTTCGACAACGGCCTGACGCCGTACGTCAGCTACTCCACCGCATTTGTGCCGGTGCAGCAGATCTCCAATGCCGGTTCGCCGCTGAAGCCGATTACCAGCAGCCAGTACGAAGTGGGTGTGAAGTACGAGCCGATCGGCTGGGATACGGCGATGACCCTGTCGGTGTATGACCTGCGCAAGGAAGACGACACCTACCTCGACGCCACCACCAACAGCTATCGCCAGGTGGGCGAAAGCCGGGCTAAAGGTGCGGAAGTCGAGGTGAACAGCAACATCACGCCCAACCTGAATGTGACGGCCGCCTACACCTACACTGACGCTCGGATTACCAAGGATTCGGCTACATCGCTGGTCGAAGGGCACCAGATGACGGGAGTTCCACGCAACCAGGCTTCGGTGTGGGGCAAGTACCGATTCCTTGATGGCCAACTCAAAGGCTTGTCCCTGGGCGGCGGTGTGCGTTATTTCGACAGCACCTTTTCCTACACCGCGCCAACGCTGTACGGGAAGTTGGATGCAGGAAGCGTCACCTTGGTGGACGCAGCCGTTGGCTATCAGATCGACAAACATTGGTCTGTGGACGTGAACGCCAAGAACCTGTTCGACAAGGAATATGTATCTGGTTGCAACGACGCGGGCCGCTGCTATTGGGGTGAAAGCCGTACGCTGCTTGGGACGGTTTCGTATAACTGGTGATGGATGAGGGCCTGAAGAATTCTGCTGTTCTTCAGGCCGCTATCGCTGGCAAGCCAGCGCCTACAGGGGTGTGGATAACTTGGTTATTTGCCGATGCAGAAGCTGGAAAATATCCGCCCCAACAAATCATCGGAGCTGAATGCGCCGGTGATTTCTCCCAGCAGTTGCTGCGCCTGGCGTAAATCCTCAGCCAGCAGCTCCCCTGCCCCCGCCAAGGTCAATTGCGCCCGACCATGCTCCAACGCTGCGCTCGCATGACGCAACGCCTCCAGGTGCCTGCGGCGCGCACTGAAGCTGCTTTCCGACGTCTGCTCGTAACCCATGCAGGCCTTGAGGTGCTCGCGCAGCAATTCCAGACCTTCACCTGCCGATTTCGCGCTCAAGCTTAGAGTGACATGGCCATCCGCGCTGGTTTCCATGGCAATGGCTTCACCCGTCAAGTCGGCTTTGTTGCGAATCAAGGTGACTTTGGCCGGGTCCGGCCGTTGCTCGAGGAATTCCGGCCACAATGCAAAAGGATCCACAGCCTCGGGCGCCGTGGCATCCACCACCAGCAACACCCGATCCGCTTCGCCGATGGCTTTGAGTGCGCGTTCCACGCCGATCTTTTCCACCTGATCGTCGGTATCACGCAAACCTGCGGTATCGACTACATGCAGTGGCATGCCGTCGATGTGGATATGTTCGCGCAGGATATCCCGGGTGGTACCGGCAATCTCGGTGACGATGGCGGCTTCACGCCCCGCCAGCGCATTGAGCAGGCTGGATTTACCCGCATTCGGCCGCCCAGCGATCACCACCGTCATGCCGTCACGCAGCAGCGCGCCTTGCCCCGCTTCGCGCAGGACTGTGGATAACTCATCACGAACTTTATCCAGCATCGCCAATACGTGGCCATCGGCGAGAAAGTCGATTTCTTCCTCGGGAAAATCAATCGCGGCCTCGACGTAAATACGCAGGCTGATCAGTTGCTCGGTCAAGTTATGCACACGCAGGGAGAACGCGCCCTGCAGCGAGCGCAGTGCATTACGTGCAGCCTGTGCAGAACTGGCTTCGATCAAATCAGCAATGGCTTCAGCCTGGGCCAGGTCGAGCTTGTCATTGAGAAAGGCCCGTTCGCTGAATTCACCTGGCCTGGCCAAGCGACATCCCAGTTGCAGGCAACGTTGCAGCAACATATCCAGGACAACCGGGCCACCGTGACCCTGCAATTCCAGGACATCTTCCCCGGTAAACGAATTCGGGCCTGGAAAATAGAGGGCCAACCCCTCGTCCAGCACGCTTTGGTCAGCGTCCAGGAACGGTCCGTAATGGGCATAACGTGGCTTCAATTCACGGCCGCTGATAGCGTTGGCTGCAACGCTTGCGAGCGGCCCGGAAATTCTAACGATGCCGACACCGCCGCGACCTTGAGCGGTAGCGACGGCAGCGATGGTTTCACGAGGTGCGCTCATCAGCAGATTCCAAAACAAAAGTGACGGAAAGCAAAACGCCCCACTAGGGGGCGTCTTGAGTGGTTATCCACAGAGTAAATTACGCCGCGGCTTTTGCAGTAGCCGCTTCGATTTTACGTGTGATGTACCACTGTTGAGAGATAGACAACACGTTGTTGACCACCCAGTACAGCACCAGACCGGCTGGGAACCACAGGAAGAAGAAGGTGAAGATGATTGGCATCATTTTCATTACCTTGGCCTGCATCGGATCCGGCGGAGTCGGGTTCAAGCGCTGCTGGATGAACATGGTTGCGCCCATGATGATCGGCAGGATAAAGAACGGGTCTTTGATCGACAGGTCAGTTATCCACAGCATGAACGGCGCCTGGCGCATTTCCACGCTTTCCAGGAGTACCCAGTACAGCGACAGGAACACCGGCATCTGCACCAGAATCGGCAAGCATCCACCCAGCGGGTTGATCTTCTCTTTTTTGTACAGCTCCATCATGGCCTGCGACATCTTCTGCCGGTCATCGCCATGTTGTTCTTTCAGTGCCGCCAGTTTCGGGGCCACGGCACGCATACGCGCCATCGACTTGTAGCTGGCTGCCGACAGAGGGAAGAAGATCCCCTTGATCAGCATGGTCAGGAAGATGATCGACCAGCCCCAGTTACCGACGATGCTGTGGATATGTTGCAGCAGCCAGAAAATAGGCTGGGCAATGAACCACAGGAAGCCGTAATCCACAGTCAGTTCCAGACCTGGGGACAACTCTTTGAGCACGGCCTGGCTTTTCGGACCGGCGTACAGGGTAGCGCTGGTTTCAGCCTTGGCACCGGGTGCGACGGTCAACGCCGGGCCAGTAAAGCCGATGATGTAGTTACCCTGGCTGTCCTTGCGGGTTTGAACCAGGTTCGCATCACCTTTGTTCGGGATCCAGGCGGTCACGAAGTAGTGTTGCAGCCAAGCAACCCAGCCACCTTGAACGGTTTCTTTCAGCGAGCCCTTGTCGATATCTTTCATCGACACTTTTTTGTACGGCTCGTTACTTGTCCACAGGGCTGCGCCCAGGTAAGTCGCGGTGCCGGTGGCGGTGCTGGAAGAAGGATCGGAGCTCGCGTCACGCTTGAGCTGGGCAAACAGGTTGCCGCTCCACGGTTTGCCGCTTTCGTTGTCGATCAGGTAAGTGACCTTCAAGTCGTACAAACCACGGGTGAAGCTGAAGCGCTTGATGTAGTTGACGCCGTCGAGGCTGAATTTCAGGTCGACGTTCAACTGGTTCTGGCCATCGGCCAGTTGATAAGTCTTCTGCTCGGTCGAATAAACCGGACGACCGGTAGCACGTGCATCCGGACCATTGGTGCCGGTCAGGCCGCTTTGCGCCAGATAAGTACGCTCACCACCGTTATCGAACAGTTGGAACGGAACATCCGGATGGTCTTGGCGACGTGGATACAGCGGCAGTTTCAACTGCGCAATATCACCACCTTGTGGGTCGATAGCCAGGTCGAGCACATCCGTTTTGACGTGGATGAGGTCTTTATTGGTGACCACTGGCGTTTCTAAAGGGGCGCTTGTCTCGCCATTCGCGCTGGGAACATCGGCACTCGCGGACGCATTGTTACCCAGCGGGGTGTCCGGAATAGCCGGCGCAGCCTGGTTGGTAGCAACATTCTGAGTCGGCAGGGCAGCCTGTCCATAGTCCTGGTTCCACTTAAGAACCATGACGTAGGACACGATTGCCAGGGCGACGATCAGGATCGTGCGTTTAATATCCATGATTACTCGGCCATCGAAGAAGAACGGGAGGTAGGGATAGGTGGAACCGGGTCATAACCACCGGGATTCCACGGATGACAGCGACCTAAACGACGAAAGGTCAGCCAGCCACCGCGCAGAAGACCATGGTTTTCTATGGCCTCTAACGCGTAGCAGGAACAACTGGGGTAGAAACGACAGTGGTTGGCCATCAGAGGACTAATGGCATAGCGATAAAACTGGATCGGAACGAGGGCCAGTTTACGCATCAAGGCTGTCTACCCCTACAGTTTCGGTGCTGACTGCTGGTGCTGGCTTGTTGGTACGCGCCAAACGTTTCCAGAGCTTGCCGAAATGCTGAATCAATTCGGGGTTTTCTACGTCCCCCAAGCCTTTGCGCGCGACGATAACAATATCCCAACCAACCAGAGTGTCCTGGTGGAGGCGAAACGATTCGCGCATCAGACGCTTGAGGCGATTGCGCTCAACGGAGAGCTTTACGCTCTTCTTGCCGATCACCAACCCGAGACGGGGGTGATCCAGATCGTTGTTACGCGCAAGGAGCAGGAGATTTTTCCCCGGAACCTTGCCGGTGGGGGAGTCAAAGACTGCCTTGAAATGCCGGGGGGTTAGCAGACGCTTTTCCCGACTGAAGTCCTGACTCACCACCAGTACCGGATTATCAAACTGCCAGACGCGCACGACCTTTGGCGCGACGACGCGACAGGACAGCACGGCCGTTCTTGGTAGCCATGCGAGCACGGAAACCGTGGGTGCGGGCGCGTTTGATGGTGCTTGGTTGGAAAGTACGTTTCATGGCGTTGTTACCTGGTTCGTCCACAACGGGCCGGAATGGCCCCCGTTTTAAGAGACCGGCGATTCTAGTGAAAGCAAGCCTCTAGGTCAATTTCCAACCAGCTTTTCCTTTAATTAGATCTCTGCAGCCGATTTGCCCTTTTGCGTCCGCGCCGCTTCCACGGGCAATGCCATAGATATAAAAATAAAGAAGGAAGTTATTTAAAGCTTTTCTGTAAAGCTTATAAAAGCTAGGCAGGCGATCATCTGTGGATAACTGCCTTGAGGCCATGTTCTACGTGATGTACAGAGAATGACAACACGGGGGAGAAACGGTGCTCTGCCTGTGCTGCGCTGTCGGATAAGCTGTGCGTGGAATGGGTTGTTATCCACAGGCCAGTTACCCACAGACTTTCTCCCCCACTTGTGCAACGACCTTAGGGGGGCTTATCCACAGAGCTTATGCACAGACCATTGGTCGCCTTTATTACCCTTAAGACGTTGATTTTGGCCGGTCCGTGATCAACCTACATGTGGATAAGTGGGCGGCTCGCCGCTACAATGGCGGCTGTTTTTGCCTCACCGGCTTTCAACTTAGGGGATATCCGTGTCAGTGGAACTTTGGCAGCAGTGCGTGGAGCTTTTGCGCGATGAGCTGCCTGCCCAGCAATTCAACACCTGGATCCGTCCACTACAGGTCGAAGCCGAAGGCGACGAGTTGCGTGTTTACGCGCCCAATCGTTTTGTTCTCGACTGGGTCAACGAGAAGTACCTGAGCCGCGTGCTCGAATTGCTCGATGAACATGGCAACGGCCTCGCACCCGTGCTCTCCTTATTAATAGGCAGCAAACGTAGCTCCGCACCTCGTGCTGCGCCGAACGCGCCATTGGCCGCTGCTGCGTCGCAAGCCCAGGCGGCACCGGTTGCCAGTACACCTGCACCGGCTCCTTCCAAATCGTCTGCGAAGAAAAATGCAGCCGAGAATGAAGAACCGTCGCGCGATAGCTTCGACCCGATGGCCGGTGCCAGCTCCCAGCAAGCCCCGATCCGTGCCGAACAGCGCACCGTTCAGGTTGAAGGCGCGCTCAAGCACACCAGCTACCTGAACCGCACGTTCACGTTCGAGAATTTTGTCGAAGGTAAATCCAACCAGCTGGCTCGTGCAGCCGCCTGGCAGGTCGCCGACAACCCCAAGCATGGTTACAACCCTCTCTTCCTTTATGGTGGCGTCGGCTTGGGTAAGACTCACTTGATGCACGCTGTGGGTAACCACCTATTAAAGAAGAACCCGAATGCCAAGGTCGTTTACCTGCACTCGGAGCGCTTCGTGGCTGACATGGTCAAGGCCCTGCAGCTCAATGCCATCAATGAATTCAAGCGTTTCTACCGCTCGGTTGATGCGTTGCTGATCGATGACATTCAATTCTTTGCCCGTAAAGAGCGTTCCCAGGAAGAGTTTTTCCATACCTTCAACGCCCTGCTCGAAGGTGGCCAGCAGGTCATCTTGACCAGTGACCGTTATCCGAAAGAGATCGAAGGTCTGGAAGAACGCCTGAAATCGCGTTTCGGCTGGGGCCTGACTGTTGCAGTAGAGCCGCCGGAGCTCGAAACCCGCGTCGCGATCCTGATGAAAAAGGCCGACCAGGCGAAAGTCGACCTGCCTCACGATGCTGCGTTTTTCATCGCTCAACGCATCCGCTCCAACGTGCGTGAGCTGGAAGGCGCACTCAAGCGGGTCATCGCGCACTCGCACTTCATGGGCCGCGACATCACCATTGAGCTGATCCGCGAGTCCCTGAAGGACTTGTTGGCACTTCAAGACAAGCTGGTGAGTGTGGATAACATCCAGCGCACCGTGGCCGAGTATTACAAAATCAAGATTTCCGACCTGCTGTCCAAGCGCCGTTCGCGCTCGGTAGCACGTCCCCGTCAGGTGGCCATGGCACTCTCCAAGGAGTTGACCAACCACAGCCTGCCGGAAATCGGCGACGTGTTTGGCGGGCGTGACCACACCACGGTCTTGCACGCGTGCCGCAAGATCAATGAACTTAAGGAATCCGACGCGGATATTCGCGAGGACTACAAGAACCTGCTGCGTACACTGACAACGTGATGACACCAGCGCAGCTTATTAAGGCAAGGGACTAGACCATGCATTTCACCATTCAACGCGAAGCCCTGTTGAAACCCCTGCAACTGGTCGCAGGCGTCGTCGAGCGCCGACAGACCTTGCCGGTGCTCTCCAACGTATTGCTGGTGGTCGAAGGCCAGCAATTGTCCCTGACCGGTACCGATCTGGAAGTCGAGCTGGTTGGTCGTGTGCAGCTGGAAGAGCCCGCCGAACCTGGCGAGATCACCGTGCCGGCGCGCAAGCTGATGGACATCTGCAAAAGCCTGCCGAACGACGCGCTGATCGACATCAAGGTTGATGAAGCGAAGTTGGTCGTCAAAGCCGGTCGCAGCCGCTTCACCCTGTCCACCTTGCCGGCCAATGATTTCCCGACGGTGGAAGAAGGTCCTGGTTCGCTGACCTGCAGCCTGGAACAAAGCAAACTGCGTCGTTTGATTGAGCGCACCAGTTTCGCCATGGCCCAGCAGGACGTGCGTTACTACCTCAACGGCATGCTCTTGGAAGTGTCGGAAGGCATTATCCGCGCCGTGGCTACCGACGGTCACCGTCTGGCGATGTGCTCGATGCGTGCTGATATCGGCCAGCCAGACCGTCACCAGGTGATCGTGCCACGCAAGGGTATCCTTGAGCTGGCGCGTCTGCTCACTGAGCCGGAAGGCAATGTCAGCATCGTGTTGGGCCAGCACCACATTCGCGCTACCACTGGCGAGTTCACCTTCACTTCCAAACTGGTCGACGGCAAGTTCCCGGATTACGAGCGCGTGCTGCCTAAAGGCGGTGACAAGCTGGTACTCGGTGATCGCCAGGCCTTGCGTGAGGCGTTCAGCCGTACCGCGATTCTGTCCAACGAAAAGTACCGTGGTATCCGTCTGCAACTGGCCAACGGTCAGTTGAAGATTCAGGCGAACAACCCGGAGCAGGAAGAAGCGGAAGAAGAAGTGGGCGTCGACTACAACGGCGGTTCACTCGAGATTGGCTTCAACGTGAGCTACCTGCTGGACGTACTGGGTGTGATGACCACCGAACAGGTTCGCCTGATTCTGTCGGACTCCAACAGCAGCGCCTTGGTACAGGAATCCGACAACGACGACTCGGCTTACGTTGTCATGCCGATGCGCCTGTAACCATGCTCAGCAGAAGCTAGATGTCCCTCAGTCGCGTCTCGGTCACCGCGGTGCGCAATCTGCACCCGGTGACCTTCTCCCCCTCCCCCCGCATCAATATCCTCCACGGCGCCAACGGCAGTGGCAAAACCAGCGTGCTGGAAGCCATTCATCTGTTGGGACTTGCCCGTTCCTTTCGCAGCGCTCGCCTGTTGCCGGTCATCCAGTACGAGCAATTGGCGTGCACGGTTTTTGGCCAAGTTGAGCTGGCTGAGGGTGGGCACAGTAGCCTGGGGATATCCCGTGATCGCGGCGGAGAGTTTCAAATTCGCATTGATGGGCAAAATGCTCGCAGTGCTGCACAGCTGGCGGAAATCCTGCCGCTGCAATTGATCAACCCTGACAGTTTCCGTCTGTTGGAAGGTGCGCCAAAAATCCGCAGGCAATTCCTCGATTGGGGAGTGTTCCACGTGGAACCACGCTTTATGGCCACCTGGCAGCGCTTGCAGAAGGCCCTGCGGCAGCGGAACTCATGGCTGCGGCATGGTACACTTGACGCCGCTTCGCAAGCGGCCTGGGACCGGGAACTGTGCCTGGCCAGCGACGAAATAGATGAATACCGCCGTGCCTATATCAAAGCCTTGAAACCAGTCTTTGAGCAGACCTTGAGTGAGTTGCTGGATCTCGAGGGGCTGACACTGAGTTACTACCGTGGTTGGGACAAAGAGCGCGAGCTGAGTGCAGTGCTCGCCACGTCCTTGCAGCGGGATCAGCAAATTGGCCATACCCAGGCCGGACCCCAGCGGGCTGATTTGCGTCTTAGATTAGGCGCACACAATGCTGCGGACATCTTGTCCCGTGGCCAGCAGAAGTTGGTGGTGTGTGCACTGCGTATCGCACAGGGTCATCTGGTTAGCCAGGCCCGACGCGGACAGTGTATTTATCTGGTGGATGACTTGCCGTCTGAACTGGACGAGCAGCACCGCCGCGCGTTATGCCGCTTGTTGGAAGAATTACGCTGCCAGGTGTTTATCACCTGTGTAGACCACGAATTATTGAGGGAAGGCTGGCAGACGGAAACGCCAGTCGCTTTGTTCCACGTGGAACAAGGCCGTATCACCCAGACCCACGACCATCGGGAGTGAAGGCATGAGCGAAGAAAACACGTACGACTCGACCAGCATTAAAGTGCTGAAAGGTTTGGATGCCGTACGCAAACGTCCCGGTATGTACATTGGCGACACTGATGACGGTAGCGGTCTGCACCACATGGTGTTCGAGGTGGTCGACAACTCCATCGACGAAGCTCTGGCCGGTCACTGCGACGACATCAGCATTATCATCCACCCGGATGAGTCGATTACTGTGCGCGACAACGGTCGCGGCATTCCGGTAGACGTGCACAAAGAAGAAGGCGTTTCGGCGGCAGAGGTCATCATGACCGTGCTTCACGCCGGCGGTAAGTTCGACGACAACTCCTATAAAGTCTCCGGTGGTTTGCACGGCGTGGGCGTGTCGGTTGTGAACGCGCTGTCCGAAGAACTGATTCTGACAGTTCGCCGTAGCGGCAAGATCTGGGAACAGACTTACGTCCACGGCGTTCCACAAGAACCGATGAAAATCGTCGGCGACAGCGAGTCGACCGGTACGCAGATCCACTTCAAGCCATCGGCTGAAACCTTCAAGAATATTCACTTCAGCTGGGACATCCTGGCCAAGCGTATTCGTGAATTGTCCTTCCTCAACTCCGGTGTGGGTATCGTCCTCAAGGACGAACGCAGCGGCAAGGAAGAGCTGTTCAAGTACGAAGGCGGTCTGCGTGCATTCGTTGAATATCTGAACACCAACAAGACTGCGGTCAACCAGGTGTTCCACTTCAACATCCAGCGAGAAGACGGCATCGGCGTGGAAATCGCCCTGCAGTGGAACGACAGTTTCAACGAGAACCTGTTGTGCTTCACCAACAACATTCCTCAGCGCGATGGCGGTACTCACTTGGTGGGTTTCCGTTCCGCACTGACGCGTAACCTGAACACCTACATCGAAGCCGAAGGCTTGGCCAAGAAGCACAAAGTCGCCACCACCGGTGACGATGCCCGCGAAGGCCTGACCGCGATTATCTCGGTGAAAGTGCCGGACCCTAAGTTCAGCTCCCAGACCAAAGACAAGCTGGTGTCTTCCGAGGTGAAAACCGCGGTGGAACAGGAGATGGGCAAGTACTTCTCCGACTTCCTGCTGGAGAACCCGAACGAAGCCAAGCTGGTCGTCGGCAAGATGATCGACGCTGCACGTGCCCGTGAAGCTGCGCGTAAAGCCCGTGAGATGACCCGCCGTAAAGGCGCGCTGGATATCGCTGGCCTGCCAGGCAAACTGGCTGACTGCCAGGAGAAGGACCCTGCCCTCTCCGAACTGTACCTGGTGGAAGGTGACTCTGCTGGCGGTTCCGCCAAGCAGGGTCGTAACCGTCGCACCCAAGCCATCCTGCCGTTGAAGGGTAAGATCCTCAACGTCGAGAAGGCCCGCTTCGACAAGATGATTTCTTCCCAGGAAGTTGGCACCTTGATCACGGCGTTGGGCTGCGGTATTGGCCGCGACGAGTACAACATCGACAAGCTGCGCTACCACAACATCATCATCATGACCGATGCTGACGTCGATGGTTCTCACATCCGTACCCTGTTGCTGACCTTCTTCTTCCGTCAGTTGCCGGAATTGATCGAGCGCGGCTACATCTATATCGCCCAGCCGCCGTTGTACAAAGTGAAAAAGGGCAAGCAAGAGCAATACATCAAAGACGACGACGCCATGGAAGAGTACATGACGCAGTCGGCCCTGGAAGATGCCAGCCTGCACTTGAACGACGAAGCCCCAGGCATTTCCGGCGAGGCCTTGGAGCGCTTGGTTAACGACTTCCGTATGGTCATGAAAACGCTGAAGCGCTTGTCACGCCTGTACCCTCAGGAGCTGACCGAGCACTTCATCTACCTGCCGTCCGTGAGCCTCGAGCAATTGGGTGACCACGCACACATGCAGGAATGGCTGGCCCAATACGAAGTGCGCCTGCGCACCTCGGAGAAGTCCGGCCTGGTGTACAAAGCCAGTCTGCGTGAAGACCGTGAACGTAACGTGTGGCTGCCAGAGGTCGAACTGATCTCGCACGGCCTGTCGAACTACGTCACCTTCAACCGCGACTTCTTCGGCAGCAATGACTACAAGACCGTAGTAACCCTGGGCGCGCAACTCAGCACGCTGCTGGACGACGGCGCTTATATTCAGCGTGGCGAACGCAAGAAGCAGGTCAAGGAATTCAAAGAAGCCCTCGACTGGCTGATGGCCGAAAGCACCAAGCGTCACACCATCCAGCGATACAAAGGTCTGGGCGAAATGAACCCGGATCAGCTGTGGGAAACCACCATGGACCCGGCTCAGCGTCGCATGCTGCGCGTGACCATCGAAGACGCCATTGGCGCGGACCAGATCTTCAACACCCTGATGGGTGATGCGGTCGAGCCTCGTCGTGACTTCATCGAGAGCAATGCTTTGGCGGTGTCTAACCTGGACTTCTGATTCAGGTAACAGCTGAACCCAAAAGGCCAACGCTTAGCGTTGGCCTTTTTTATTGGGTAGTTTTCGGTGATCTACAAAATGCTCCACGTGGAACATCAGCATTTTCAGCCTTCAGAAGCGGCTGCCACGCTCTCTAATCGGTACCCATACCCGTAGATCGTCAACAGCTGCCAGCCCCGGTCTGCGGTCAACCCCAGCTTATTGCGCAACCGATAGATATGCGTATCGAGCGGCCGCGACGACACCATTTCTTCATGGGTCCAAAACCGCTCGTAGAGGTACTCGCGAGACAATGGCCGCGCCAGGTTGGCAAACAGGCAGCTCGCCAGCCGGTATTCACGTTCGGTAAGGTTGATAGGTTTACCCGCCCGCGTTACGGTCAATTCAGCATCATCAAACGTCAGGTCATTGAAGCTTTGTACTTCATGGGTCGCTGACTTCTGCAGTCCATGTCGACGCAGAACAGCCGTCACTCGCGCTTTCAGTTCATTGGGGCGAAAGGGTTTGCTGACGTAGTCGTCCGCACCGCTGTTCAGCGCAGTTACGATATCGCTCTCGGCGTCACGGCTGGTGAGCATGATGACGGCGGGTGGCGACTCCATGTGTTCACGGGTCCAGCGCAGCAGTGCGATACCGGTAATATCCGGCAGTTGCCAGTCGAGGATCAGCAGGTCAAACGTCTCCCGACGTAGCTGGCGCAGCAGGTCTTCCCCACGTTCGAAGCAATGCAGAGTCCAGGGCTGTTCGGCGGTGCTGGGGATTTGTCGCAGTGTCTGTTCCACCCGGCGCAGTTCCGCGGGTTCGTCATCCAATATTGCGACACGCATGGGTGGGTCCTTTCGTCTTGAAGTACGGCAGCCGTCGGCCGGTTTCGTTTATGGGCACGGACTGCGCAGATGCCGGCCATGGAATCTGAAGAATTGTGCTCAGATTCGTTGGCCCTTGGATCTCTCGATACGCTGAGACCAATGAGGGTTTAATCCATTGAACGTCCTCGCCACCGATGTAGGAAAGATACCGGCTCCCGACCATAAGGAAAAGGATCAGCCGACGCATGCGCTGCCGTAAACTCTTGCGTGCTGATGTCAGTTGCCCTCTGGAACCCCAACCTTGATGAGCGCCATGATCCTTTCTCCGAACCGCTTGCGCCGCGCCCTCCCCCCATTGTTGATCATGGTGGTCAGCTCTGTGGGGGCGGCAGCCAAGGTTCGTTTGCCTTATATCGATGACAACGTTCTGTGCCGAGCCCAGCCTTTACCGGCGATTGTCCAGCATCTCACGGGTGAGGCGTGGAAACTCGATGCCAGGGGCACGGCGAGCCCCTTGCTGGAAGGTATGACCATCGATGAGCAGGAAGGTGTGAAGACATCGGCTTCGGCGTTCGTCAGCCTGTTGCTCGGTGACGGATCCAGGGTGGTATTGCCCTCCAGTTCGCAAGTGCGATTGCGTCTGGAAAAGAAGCAGTCCATTCCCCAGGTTGTGCTTGAGCAAGGCCAGGCCGAGGCGTATGTGATCAAGCGCATCAGCGACCATGATCGTTTCCAGATCGTGACGCCAGTGGGTGTGCTGGGTGTGCGTGGCACGCACTTCCGGGTGCGCAATGACGCTGAGCAATCGGTACTGGAAGTGTTGGACGGACAGGTTGCCGTCAACCGCGAGGTTAAGACCAAGTCAGTGGAGCAAGAGGTAAAAGTAGGCGCCCGGCAAGGTCTGCTCTTCAAGAAACAGGGCGATTTGAAACCCGTTGAATTACTCGCCGCGCCCACGCTTGTGGGACAGGATGGCCAGAAAGGTGATGCACCGGTCTGGAGTCTGTACCTTCGGCCCTTGCCCGGCGCACAGAGGTACCGGGCCCAGGTCGCCACCGACAAGGCCTTTATGAATATCAAGCAGGAAAACTTTTCCGCTGCGCCGAAAATGAGCTTCACTGGGCTCAAAGCCTCGTTCTATCACGTGCGCTTGTCGGCGTATGACGAAAACGGCCTGGAGGGAGAAACCGGGGTCTATGACATCTTCTACTACCCACCTACCGCTCAGGCACGTTGACCTATGATGCTTTGGGGCAAGGCCGAGAAACGTCAACCCACCCATGCCCAGCGCTTGTTCCACGGCTTGGTGCGTGAGTGGCTGTGGATTGGTTTGCTACTGCTGCCCGTCACCGCCTACCTGTCGGTGAGCCCAGGCCTGGCTTTGAATAATACGTTGTACGACAGCCTGCGCCGCCTCACGCCTCTGCCTGTAGACCCGCGCATCCTGCTGGTGACCATCGACGATTCCAGCCTGAAAAAACTCGGTCAATGGCCCTGGCCGCGCAGCCTGCACGCTGACCTGATCGACCGTCTGAGTGCGGCGCAACCGGCGGGTATCCTGTTCGATGTGATCTTCAGTGAGCCCGGCGATCCGGCTAATGACAAACGCCTGGCCGAGGCGGTCTGCAATGCCGGCAATGTCTTGTTGCCGTTGGTGCGTGAAGGCACGGCGAGCTACAGCCAACCCAGCGCACAGATGCTGCCACTGCTTAAATGTGCCAAGGGCGTAGGTCATATCAATGTCGAGGCAGACAGCGACGGCGTTGTCCGTAGTTTGTTTATGCGTGAAGGTCCACCCGATGCCCCCGCGCCGCAGCTCACCTGGCTGGCCTACGAGATGAGTGGCGAGTTATCAGAGATGCCGGGTGAGCCTCAGCCGTTGGTAGCCCAACCCTGGCATCGTGAACATTCAATCCGCATCCCCTTTATCGCGCCGCATAGTCATTTTCCCAGCGTGTCCTACGTCAGCGTATTGCGTGGAGAAGTACCTCCAGAGCAACTGCGCAACCGGCTGATCCTGGTGGGGTCGACGGCATCCGGGATGGGTGATCGATTTGTCACGCCCCTCTCCTCCACGGTGGGCACAACGGCCGGTGTGGAGATCCAGGCCAATGTGCTCAATGGCTTGCTGCAAGGTCGCATTATCGTGGATCTTCCTGGCTGGCTGGCGGCATTGATGGCGACCGCCCTCGTGGCGTTGCTGCTGGGCCTGCTGCTCTACCGTCCACGCTACGCGCTGTGGATGACCCTCGGCTGCATGGCCGGCGCGTTGCTCGGTTCCTGGGCCCTGTTGCGTCTTGGCCACTGGTGGTCGCCTGCGGCCTGCCTGATTGGGTTGCTGCTCAGCTACCTGATCTGGAACTGGCGTCGCCTCAGTGTGATCATCGCTTACTTCGGCTGGGAACTGACACGCCTGGATAACGAACC
The DNA here is from genome assembly GCF_900116845.1 of Pseudomonas sp. OV546. NCBI lineage: Bacteria > Pseudomonadati > Pseudomonadota > Gammaproteobacteria > Pseudomonadales > Pseudomonadaceae > Pseudomonas > Pseudomonas sp. OV546. The sequence continues at coordinate 150,381 of NZ_FPCE01000010.1, forward strand.
CAAAGTCCTGCCTGAACGCCGCCGAGCGCCCGCCAGCAAAGGCGATGTATTGCAGGCGCGTATCTTCGCCCTGGAGCAGGCCGTAAGCCGCACACGCGACACCCGGCGCTTCATGGCTGACGGCCTGGAGTGCCTGCCGGTGGCGACACTGATCACCGACCCCAAAGGCAATATCCTGCTGGCCAACCGTATTGCCCGCGAGGTGTTCGGCAATGACCTTGTCACCGAAAACTTGCTGGAGCAGTTGGCGGACCTGGGCTACCCGCCGCTGCACAACGGTGTGCGCCCTGCTCTCTCAGCGATGGAGCTGGTGGAGTTCCGCGATATCCACCAACGCAGCCTGCGCATGGAATTGGCGCCCATGCTCCCCGCCGAAGGTGATGTCGCACTTGGCTGGCTGCTGAGCCTCACCGATTTGAGTAAGGAGCGCGAAGCCCAGCAACACCGCGAGACGATGTTGCGGTTCCTCTCCCACGACCTGCGTGCGCCGCACTCGGCGATCCTCGCGCTGTTGGATGTGCATGACGGTGAGTCGCCTGTGTTCGCCAAGATCGAACAACAAGTTCGTCGCGCCTTGAGCCTCACGGAATCCTTCGTCCAGTTGGCCAAGGCTGAGGCTGACGGTTACCAGTTCCAGCCAACATTGTTCGCCATGTTGGTGATGGACGCCTTTGATCAAGTCGCGTTGATTGCACAGCTCAAGGGTATTCATTTGGTTCACGACTTGGATGAAGCCGACGAGGGCATGGTGTCTGCGGACCAGTCATTGCTCACTCGTGCGTTGTTCAACGTGCTGGAGAACGCGGTCAAATACTCGTCCTCCGGTACCACCGTGAGGTTGCGACACAGCAGTGCGCAAGGCTGGTTGGAATGCCGTATCAGTGACCAGGGACCCGGGATTGCCGCGCAGGACTTGCCTGAGCTATTCAGCCAATACCGTCGTTTTGATTCCGCCCAGGGCAGTGAGGGCTTGGGGTTGGGGCTGACCATGGTCAAGGCCGTGGTTGAGCGCCACGGTGGGCGCATCAGCTGTGAAAGCGTGGTAGGCAAAGGCACCACGTTCAGCCTGCAATTGCCCCTGTTGGACGACTGAAAAAACGTACTTTCCTGCTGTGCATAAAAAACCGGTCACAAGGACCGGTTTTTTTATGCGGAAAAAACTTATGCACCTTTTCCGTGATTTTATGAGCTTAGGAAATATGTAAGTAAATCAGCTTCTTAAGAGTCAAAAAGCACAATTCGCCAACAAACCGTGCACAGGTTATCCACAGATGGTCAGATCACCGGAGTGTCGACTACAACCGGCTCTGGCGGCAGTGAGCCCATGGCCCGTTGCTGCGCTTCATTCCATGCGGCAGCACGGTCATTCAGTGCGGCAATGGCGCGTGGTCCTTCGCCTTCGGCGTACATAGGTTCACCGATCACCACCGTGATAGTGCCTGGGCGTTTGGCCCAGCCAGTCTTTGGCCAAAACTTGCCGGCGTTATGAGCAATCGGCAACACGGGCAGGTTAGCGTTGACCGCCAACGCGGTACCGCCGCGTGAGAACTTGCCTACGGTGCCGTAGGGCACGCGAGTACCTTCGGGGAAGATCAGCACCCACACGCCATCCTTGAGCAGCTCGTCCCCCTTCTTGGCCACGTGTTTCAGGGCCGCCTTGGGGTTGTCACGGTCGATGGCGATCGGACGCAGCATGGCCATGGCCCAGCCGAAGAACGGCACGTACAGCAATTCACGCTTGAGCACTTGGCTCAGCGGAGAAAAGTACGCCGAGAGAAAGAACGTCTCCCAGGTGCTCTGGTGGTTCGACAGAATCACGCAGGGTTGGTCCGGGACGTTTTCCGCGCCTTTGATCTCGAAGCGAATGTTCAGGAACACCTTGGTCAGCCACAACGCACAGCGGCACCAATAGACGTTGATAAAACGATAGCGCGCCTTGAACGGCAGGAACGGCGCGATAAAAAAGCTCAGGGTGCACCAGAGAAACGAACTGGTGCCCAACAGCAGGTAAAAGAAAAAGGTTCTGATGGCCTGCAAAATCGACATGGCGGCATTTACCGTTGCGGGACGCGGCCCGCCTGTTAAAAGCGCACTCCCGAACAGTCCTTGGTCTCAGGAAGTCGAGGGCGGCTAGTTGTTGATAAGTTCTGCGGCAACGGCCGCCAGATCGTCAAAAATCAAGGTGCCTACCGGCAGGTTTTTCGCCTGGGTCTTTTCGCCTTTCCCGGTCTTAACCAAAACTGGCTGAGAGTCGACGGCTTTGGCCGCCTCCAGGTCACCGAGGCTGTCCCCGACGAACCATATCCCAGCCAAAGGCACCTTGTAATGTTCTGCAATGGTTTTCAACATGCCAGGCTTGGGTTTGCGGCAATCGCAGCCCTCATCCGGCCCGTGGGGGCAGTACACCACCAGCCCCACCTCACCGCCCTGCTCGGCCACCAACGTGCGCAAGCGCGCGTGCATGGCGTCCAGGGTGGCGATGTCGTAATAACCGCGGGCGATACCGGACTGGTTGGTGGCAATGGCCACCGTCCAGCCGGCTTTGCTCAACTGCGCGATGGCCTCGATCGAACCGGGCAGTGGAATCCACTCCGCCACCGACTTGATGTAAGCGTCGGAGTCGTAGTTGATCACCCCGTCCCGATCGAGAATCAGCAGTTTCAGCATGGTCAGCTCAGCGTCGAAATGTCAGCGATATTGACGAACAAGCCACGCAGGCGCGCCAGCATGGCGTAACGGTTTTTTCGCACGCCGGCATCTTCGGCATTGATCATTACCGCTTCAAAGAACGCATCCACCGGCTCGCGCAAGGTCGCCAGGCGCGCCAACGCTTCGGCATAGTTGCGTTCGGCGATCAGCGGCTTCACAGCGTTTTCAGCTTTGGCGATGGCCGAGTTGAGCGAGAACTCCTTGGCATCGGCGAACAGGCCAGGGTCGACGTCGGCGTTGCCCAGGCCTTCGGCCTTGCTCAGCAGGTTCGACACACGCTTGTTCACGGCGGCCAGGGCATCGGCTTCCGGCAGTTTGCGGAAGGCCTGCACGGCTTGTACGCGTTGGTCGAAGTCCAACGCCGAACCCGGCTGCAGGGCACGTACCGACAGGTACACCGACACATCCACGCCTTCGTCTTCGTAACGCGCACGCAGGCGGTCGAACACGAACTCCAGCACTTGCTCGGCCAGGCCGGCCTGCTTGACCTTGGCACCGAACTGGCCGACGGCGAACACCACGGCCTGGGTCAGGTCGAGGTCGAGCTTCTTGTCGATCAGGATGCGCAGTACACCCAGCGCCGCACGGCGTAAGGCATACGGGTCTTTGCTGCCGGTTGGCAACATGCCGATACCGAAGATACCCACGAGGGTGTCCAGCTTATCGGCGATTGCCACGGCTGCACCGGTCAGGGTGGTCGGCAGTTCAGCACCGGCACCGCGCGGCATGTACTGCTCGTTCAACGCCAGGGCGACATCGTCCGGCTCGCCGTCGTTGAGGGCGTAGTAGTAGCCGGCAACGCCTTGCATTTCCGGGAACTCGCCGACCATCTCGGTGGCCAGGTCGCACTTGGACAGCAGGCCTGCACGCGCAGCCCAGGCCGCGTCGCCACCAATACGTTGTGCAATATAGGCGGCCAGCTTGGAAACCCGCACAGCCTTGTCGTAGACGCTGCCCAGTTTTTCCTGGAACACCACGTTCTGCAGGCGCAGGTTGAAGTCTTCGAGCTTCTGCTTCTTGTCTTGCTTGAAGAAGAACTCGGCGTCGGTCAGGCGCGGGCGAACGACTTTCTCGTTACCGGCGATGATCTGCTGCGGGTCCTTGCTCTCGATGTTGGCCACGGTGATAAAGCGCGGCAGCAATTTGCCGTCCACGTCCAGCAGGCAGAAGTACTTCTGGTTGTCCTGCATGGTGGTGATCAGGGCTTCCTGCGGCACGTCGAGGAAACGTTCCTCGAACGAGCACACCAGCGGCACCGGCCATTCAACCAGCGCGGTCACTTCGTCGAGCAGGCTTGGCGGCACGATGGCGGTGCCTTCCTGCAGGCGGGCCAGCTCTTCGGTGCGCTTGCTGATCAGCTCGCGACGCTCGTTGGCATCGGCCAGCACGTAAGCGGCGCGCAGGTCGGCGGCGTAGTTGGCTGGCGAGGTGATGCGCACGGCTTGCGGGTGATGGAAGCGGTGACCACGGGAGTCACGGCCGGCCTTCTGGGCAAGGAGGGTGCAGTCGATGACTTGGTCACCGAGCAGCATCACCAGCCATTGGGTTGGACGCACGAACTCTTCCTTGCGTGCACCCCAGCGCATGCGCTTGGGGATCGGCAGGTCGTTCAGGGAGTCTTCAACGATGGTCGGCAGCAGGCTGGCGGTCGGCTTGCCGGTGATGACCTGGCTGAAACGCAGTTTCGGGCCGCTCTGGTCGATCTCGCTCAGCTCCACGCCACACTTCTTGGCAAAACCAAGGGCGGCCTGGGTCGGGTTGCCTTCGGCGTCGAACGCCGCCTGGCGCGGCGGGCCGTCGAGGTTGATGCTGCGGTCCGGTTGCTGGGTTTCCAGCGCGGTCAGCAACACGGCCAGGCGACGTGGCGCGGCGTAGACTTTCTTCGCATCGAACTTCAGGCCAGCGCTGTGCAGGCCTTTTTCGATACCGGCCAGGAACGCGTCGGCCAGGGTATTGAGTGCCTTGGGTGGCAGCTCTTCGGTGCCCAGTTCAACCAGGAAATCTTGAGCACTCATTGTGCAGCCTCCAGCTTAGCCAACACTTCATCACGCAGGTCCGGGGTTGCCATCGGGAAGCCCAGCTTGGCGCGAGCCAGCAGGTAGGCTTGGGCGACGGAACGCGCCAGGGTGCGCACACGCAGGATGTATTGCTGGCGTGCGGTTACCGAGATGGCACGGCGCGCGTCCAGCAGGTTGAAGGTATGCGATGCCTTCAACACCATTTCGTAGCTCGGCAACGGCAGCGGCTGGTCGAGTTCGATCAGGCGCTTGGCTTCGCTTTCATAGAAGTCGAACAGTTCGAACAGCTTGTCGACGTTGGCGTGTTCGAAGTTGTAGGTGGACTGCTCCACTTCGTTCTGGTGGAACACGTCGCCGTAGGTGACTTTGCCGAACGGGCCGTCAGCCCACACCAGGTCGTAGACCGAATCCACGCCTTGCAGGTACATGGCCAGGCGCTCGAGACCGTAGGTGATCTCGCCGGTCACCGGGTAGCACTCGATGCCGCCCGCTTGCTGGAAGTAAGTGAACTGCGTCACTTCCATGCCATTGAGCCAGACTTCCCAGCCCAGGCCCCAGGCGCCCAGGGTCGGCGATTCCCAGTTGTCTTCGACAAAACGGATGTCGTGGACCAGTGGGTCCAGGCCCACATGCTTGAGCGAGCCCAAGTACAGTTCCTGGAAGTTGTCCGGGTTCGGCTTCAGTACCACCTGGAACTGGTAGTAATGCTGCAGACGGTTCGGGTTTTCGCCGTAGCGGCCGTCAGTCGGGCGACGACTGGGCTGCACATAAGCGGCGTTCCAGGTTTCCGGGCCGATGGCCCGCAGGAATGTAGCGGTGTGGAAAGTGCCGGCGCCTACTTCCATATCGTAGGGCTGAAGTACCACACAACCTTGCTCGGCCCAGTATTGCTGGAGGGCGAGGATCAAGTCTTGGAAGGTACGCACGGCTGGCGTAGGCTGGCTCACGAAATTCACCTGTTACTTGGGCTGCGATTTAAAGAGCGGGAGTATACCCGATTCGGCCGCGCCACCATCCCCTGGAGCCTTATGCCACGCTGCTTTTGGTGTTCTGAAGATCCGCTGTACATGGCTTATCACGATCAGGAGTGGGGAACGCCGCTGCGCGATGCGCAGGGTCTGTTCGAGTTGCTTTTACTCGAAGGGTTCCAGGCGGGCCTGTCCTGGATCACCGTTTTACGCAAACGCGAGCATTATCGAAAGGTCTTGTTCGGTTTTGATGCGCAGCGGTTGGCAAAGCTGACCGATGCCGAAATTGAAGCGTTGATGCTGGATCCGGGCATCGTACGCAATCGCCTCAAGCTGAACGCCACCCGCTGCAACGCCGCTGCCTGGCTGGCGCTGGAGGACCCGGTCGGGTTGCTCTGGTCCTTCGTCGGCGGCGTGCCTAAGGTCAATCATTTCAAGGACCGCAGCGAGGTCCCGGCGATCACGCCGGAGGCTGAAGCCATGAGCAAAGCCTTGAAAAAAGCTGGCTTTACCTTTGTCGGCCCCACCATCTGTTACGCGTTCATGCAGGCCTCGGGCATGGTCATGGACCACACCCAGGACTGCGACCGTTACGCGGACCTGGCCAACGCCGGTTAGAATGCCGGCTTTGCGCACCACACACACGATCAGGAGTGACCTGTGGAAAAGTTTAAAGGCGCCTTGCTGGTAGGCGCTCTTCGATTGTTTGCCTTGCTGCCCTGGCGCGCTGTCCAAGCGGTCGGTACGGCGATTGGCTGGATCATGTGGAAAACCCCCAACCGCTCCCGCGACACGGTGCGGATCAACCTGTCCAAATGCTTCCCCGATATGGACCCGGCTGCACGCGAGCGCCTGGTTGGCCAGAGCCTGAAGGACATCGGCAAGTCCCTCACCGAAAGCGCCTGCGCCTGGATCTGGCCGGCCCAGCGCTCCATCGACCTGGTGCGCGAAGTCGAAGGCCTGGAAGTGCTGCACGAAGCCCTCGCCTCGGGCAAAGGCGTGGTCGGCATCACCAGCCACTTGGGCAATTGGGAAGTGCTGAACCACTTCTATTGCAGCCAGTGCAAACCGATCATTTTCTACCGGCCGCCGAAGCTCAAGGCAGTGGATGAGTTGCTGCGCAAGCAGCGCGTGCAGTTGGGCAACCGCGTAGCGGCGTCGACCAAGGAAGGCATCCTCAGTGTGATCAAGGAAGTGCGCAAAGGCGGCCAGGTGGGAATCCCGGCCGATCCTGAGCCTGCGGAATCCGCCGGGATCTTCGTGCCGTTCTTCGCCACCCAGGCACTTACCAGCAAGTTCGTGCCGAACATGCTCGCCGGCCACAAGGCGGTGGGCGTGTTCCTGCATGCGCTGCGGCTGCCGGATGGCTCGGGCTACAAAGTGATCCTGGAAGCGGCGCCGGAAGACATGTACAGCACCGACACCGCCACGTCCTGCGCAGCGATGAGCAAGGTGGTGGAGCGATATGTCGGCGCTTATCCGAGCCAGTACATGTGGAGCATGAAGCGCTTCAAGAAACGCCCACCGGGTGAAGAGCGGTGGTACTGACTGCCACTGGTTCAGGACCAGAATAGGGCTAAATGTGGGAGGGGGCTTGCCCCCGATTGCGGCCTATCAGCTACAGATACATTGGCTGACACACTGCCATCGGGAGCAAGCCCCCTCCCACATTTGAATCCCACTCAGGCTTGGCGGTCGAGTTTTCTCAGGAACACCGTCATCTCTTTCTCGGCTTGTTTGTCGCCATGGGCCTGGGCCGCTTCGATACCCTTCTCCCACGCCTGTCGCGCGGCGTCACTGTCACTCTGCGCTTGGTGGGCCTTGCCCAACAACTTCCACGCCGCCGAATACTTCGGATCGAACTCGACGCACTTCTGCAAATGCTCCGCCGCCTTGGCGTTGTCCTTCAGGTCCAGATAACCCTTGCCCAAACCAAACCGCAGCAGCGCGTTATCCACACCCTTGGCGAGCATTTTTTCCAGGGATTCGAGCATTTACTGTCACCTTGAGCGAAAGAAGGCTGTTGTGGCGAGGGAGCTTGCTCCCGCTCGAGTGCGAAGCGCTCGCAAAATCTATGGGACCGCTACGCAGTCCAACGGGAGCAAGCTCCCTCGCCACAGTGGAATACTCCGATTTAGAAGAAGCTCAACCCCACGTGGAACAGTTTCTCCACATCGCGGATATGTTTTTTATCCACCAGGAACAAGATCACATGGTCACCGGTGGCGATCACCGTGTCGTCGTGGGCAATGATCACTTCTTCATCACGAATGATCGCGCCAATGGTGGTGCCCGGTGGTAGGCCGATATCGCGGATTGCCTTGCCGATCACCTTGCTCGATTTCGAGTCACCGTGGGCAATCGCTTCGATGGCTTCCGCCGCGCCCCGACGCAGGGAGTGCACGCTGACGATATCGCCACGGCGTACGTGGGCCAGCAGGGTGCCGATGGTGGCCAACTGCGGGCTGATGGCGATGTCGATATCACCGCCCTGGATCAAGTCCACATAGGCCGGGTTGTTGATGATGGTCATCACCTTCTTCGCCCCCAACCGCTTGGCCAGCAGCGACGACATGATGTTGGCTTCGTCATCGTTGGTCAGGGCCAGAAAGATATCGGCGTCGGCGATGTTTTCTTCCATCAGCAGGTCGCGGTCCGAGGCGCTGCCTTGCAGTACGACGCTGCTGTCCAGGGTGTCGGATAAATGCCGGCAGCGTGCCGGGCTCATCTCGATGATCTTCACCTGGTAGCGGCTTTCGATGGCTTCGGCCAAGCGCTCGCCGATCTGCCCGCCACCCGCGATGACGATGCGTTTGTAGGTCTCGTCGAGGCGGCGCATTTCGCTCATGACGGCGCGAATATTCGCCTTGGCGGCGATGAAAAACACTTCGTCGTCAGCCTCGATCACCGTATCGCCCTGGGGCAGGATCGGTCGGTCACGGCGGAAAATCGCCGCGACGCGGGTTTCCACATTCGGCATGTGTTCACGCAGCTGCCGTAGTTGCTGGCCGACCAGCGGGCCGCCGTAATAGGCCTTCACCGCGACCAGTTGCGCCTTGCCACCGGCAAAGTCGATCACCTGCAGGGCGCCGGGGATTTCGATCAGGCGCTTGATGTAGTGGGTGACCACTTGCTCCGGGCTGATCAACACGTCCACCGGAATCGCGTCGTTGTCGAACAGCCCGGCGCGGGTCAGGTAGGCCGCTTCGCGCACACGGGCGATCTTGGTCGGCGTGTGGAACAGCGTGTGGGCGACCTGGCAGGCGACCATGTTGGTTTCATCGCTGTTGGTCACGGCGACAAGCATGTCGGCATCATCCGCACCCGCCTGGCGCAGCACCGTCGGGAACGACGCGCGGCCCTGCACCGTACGGATGTCCAGGCGGTCGCCGAGGTTGCGCAGGCGCTCGGCATCGGTGTCGACCACGGTGATGTCGTTGGCTTCGCTGGCCAAATGTTCAGCCAGCGTACCGCCGACCTGCCCTGCCCCAAGGATGATGATTTTCATCCGGTCACTCCCTTAAAACCATTCAGCCGCGCGCGGCGGCGATCTTGATCAGTTTGGCGTAGTAGAAGCCATCGTGTCCGCCTTCTTGCGCGAGCAATTGGCGGCCGTGGGGCTGCTTGATGCCGGCTGTGGTGGCAAGGTCCAGTTCCCGTGCGCCGCTGGTACGGGCGAGAAAGGCTTCGATCACCTCGGTGTTTTCGGTCGGCAAGGTAGAGCAGGTGGCGTAAAGCAGGATGCCGCCGACGTCCAGGGTCGGCCACAGTGCGTCGAGCAGCTCGCCTTGCAGTGCGGCCAGGGCGGCGATGTCGTCGGGTTGGCGGGTGAGCTTGATGTCCGGGTGGCGACGGATCACACCGGTGGCTGAGCACGGCGCATCAAGCAGGATGCGCTGGAACGGTTTGCCGTCCCACCAGGTGGCAGTGTCGCGGCCGTCGGCAGCGATCAGCTCGGCGCTGAGGCCCAGACGGGCGAGGTTTTCCCGTACGCGTACCAGGCGCTTGGCTTCCAGGTCGACAGCGACCACCCCGGCCAGGTCTTTTTCGACTTCCAGGATGTGGCAGGTCTTGCCGCCCGGTGCGCAGCAGGCGTCGAGCACGCGTTGGCCGGGCGCCAGGTCGAGCAGGTCGGCGGCCAGTTGCGCCGCTTCGTCCTGCACGCTGATCCAGCCTTCGGCAAAGCCCGGCAGGCTGCGGACGTCGGCGGCGGCTTCCAATACGATGCCGTCGACGCTGTACACGCACGGCGTGGCGTTGATACCGGCAGTGGTGAGCAGTTGCAGGTAGGCGTCACGGCTGTGGTGACGACGGTTGACCCGCAAAATCATCGGCGGGTGCGCATTGTTCGCCGCGCAGATGGCTTCCCATTGCTCAGGCCAGAACGCCTTCAGGGACTTTTGCAGCCAGCGCGGGTGGGCGGTGCGCACCACGGGGTCATGTTCCAGCTCGGCCAGCAGCGCTTCGCTTTCGCGCTGGGCGCGGCGCAGTACGGCGTTGAGCAAGGCTTTGGCCCAAGGCTTTTTCAACTTGTCGGCGCAACCGACCGTCTCGCCGATCGCGGCGTGAGCGGGTACGCGGGTGTAGAGCAATTGGTAGAGGCCGACCAGCAGCAGCGCTTCGACATCCGCATCGGCCGCCTTGAAGGGTTTTTGCAACAACTTGGCCGACAGCGCCGACAAGCGTGGCTGCCAGCGCGCCGTGCCAAAGGCCAGGTCCTGGGTGAAGCCGCGATCGCGGTCTTCGACCTTGTCCAACTGCGTGGGCAACGAACTGTTCAGCGACGCCTTGCCGTTGAGGACGGCGGCGAGAGCCTTGGCGGCGGCCAGACGTGGGTTCATTGGGCGACCACTCCAAGGACGGTGCCCAGGGCGAATTTCTCACGACGGCTGTTGAACAAATCGCTGAAATTAAGCGCCTTGCCGCCAGGCAATTGCAGACGGGTCAGGCACAGCGCCTGTTCACCGCAAGCGACCAACAGGCCGTCCTTGCTGGCGCCGATGATTTCACCGGGAGCGCCTGAGCCCTCGGCGAGGGTCGCGGCCAGCACTTTCAAGGCTTCGCCGTTGAGCGTGCTGTGGCAGATCGGCCACGGGTTGAAGGCGCGTACCAGGCGCTCCAGTTCCACGGCCGGGCGGCTCCAGTCGATGCGTGCTTCGTCTTTGTTCAGCTTGTGGGCGTAGGTGGCCAGGCTATCGTCCTGGACCTCGCCTTCCAAGGTGCCGGCAGCCAGGCCGGCGATGGCCTGGATCACGGCAGGCGGGCCCAGCTCGGCGAGGCGGTCGTGCAGGCTGCCACCGGTGTCTGCGGCGGTGATCGGGGTGGTGACTTTCAGCAGCATCGGGCCGGTGTCCAGGCCCGCCTCCATGCGCATTACGGTCACGCCGCTCTCGCTGTCACCGGCCTCGACGGCACGTTGGATCGGCGCCGCACCGCGCCAACGTGGCAGCAATGACGCATGGCTGTTGATGCAACCCAGGCGCGGGATATCCAGTACCGCTTGCGGCAGGATCAAACCGTACGCCACGACCACCAGCAAGTCCGGGTTCAGCGCTGCCAGCTCGGCCTGGGCCTCGGCGTTGCGCAAGGTCGGTGGCTGCAGCACGGGAATGTTGTGCTCCAGCGCCAACTGCTTCACCGGGCTCGGCATCAGTTTTTGCCCGCGCCCGGCCGGGCGATCCGGCTGGGTGTACACCGCGACAACGTCATGAGGGCTGGTGAGCAGCGCCTTGAGGTGTTCGGCGGCAAATTCGGGGGTACCGGCAAAAACAATGCGCAGTGGCTCGGTCATGGGAGGTCTCGGTTAAAAGCAGTCACAAAAGAAAAAGGCTTGCCGCAGCAAGCCTTTGGAAGGGGAGCATCAAGCTTGCTGGCGATGCTTTTTTTCCAGCTTCTTCTTGATCCGGTCGCGCTTGAGCGTGGACAGGTAGTCGACAAACAGCTTGCCATTGAGGTGGTCGCATTCGTGCTGGATGCACACTGCCAGCAGGCCTTCGGCGATCAGTTCGAACGGCTTGCCGTCGCGGTCCAGGGCCTTGATTTTCACGCGCAGCGGGCGTTCGACGTTCTCGTAGAACTCCGGCACCGACAGGCAGCCTTCCTGGTATTCGCCCATCTCGTCGGTCAGCGGTTCGAACTCTGGGTTGATGTACACCCTTGGTTCGCTGCGATCTTCCGACAGGTCCATGACCACGACGCGAAGATGCACGTTGACCTGGGTCGCGGCGAGGCCGATGCCCGGCGCTTCATACATTGTTTCAAACATGTCATCGACCAACTGACGAACCTTGTCGTCCACTACGGCCACCGGTTTGGCGATCGTGCGCAGGCGCGAGTCGGGGAATTCGAGGATGTTCAAAATAGCCATAAGCGTAATTGCTGCACATGTGAGGTAGAGGCAAATCGGCGTTGGGATGGACCCAAACAGCCGGTGTGAAACGTCCCGAAGCCGCGAAGGCTCTGGCATTTCACGCGAACGCACATAATAAAGGAGATTCACCCCATGAGGAAATCGCTACTCGTCTTGCTGCTGTGGGCCTCGCTTGCTATGGCCCCGCTTGCCATGGCCTTGGTGCCGCAGCCCGCCCAGCGCCTGGATCAACCGACGCAACAGGCCATCCAGCGCTTTTTACTGCATAACCGCATTCTTGATTCGCCCCACGACCTGGACAGCGCACCCTACATCGTCGCCGCGGATGCTGGCCGAGTGCTGGGCGCGAATGGCGAGCAGGTGTATGCCCGGGGCGTCCTGGACGCTTCCCAGCCAAGTTATGGAATATTCCGGCGAGGCAAGACCTACACCGACCCGCAAACCCGAGAGCTGTTGGGCATCAATGCCGACGACATCGGCACTGCCCGCTTCGTAACGGCGGGCGACCTCACCACCCTGGCCGTGCAGCGGGTCACCCAGGAAGTGCGCCCCGGTGATCGCCTGCTACGCGCGCAATCTTTCGTCGACCCGGCAACCCTTGCGGTCACGCCTACAGCGCCGTTCATCGAAGGGCAAATCATCGATATCCCCAAGGGTGTCACCCAGATCGGCGTACTCGACGCGATAACCCTGAATAAAGGCCGCCGCGACGGCCTGGTTGAGGGCCAACTGCTCAACGTGATCAAGACCGGCGCCAGCGTACGCGACAGCTTGACGGGCGCGCCAACCCAACTTCCTGATGAACGCGCCGGCACCCTGCTGGTGTTTCGCACCTACGAAAAGCTCAGTTACGCCCTGGTGCTCAGTGCCACACGGCCGCTGGCCGTGACGGACCGTTTCGAGACTGCCCATCAAACACAATAAATAGCCTGCTAAATAAGTTACCAACAGAGTTATCCACAGCTTGTTCCGGTCAAGGATGATCAAATGAATCCGATAAACTGCCATGAAATATCCCCGTCAGAACTGGAAGCCCGACTACGCTTACACAGGCTGCCTGAGCTGGGTCCGAAGCGTTTTCGCTTACTGATCGAAGCCTTCGGGTCTGCGTCAAAGGCCATCAGCGCGCCCGCCAGTGCCTGGCGTTCGTTGGGGGTGCCAGCCATCAGTGCCGATGCCCGGCGCAGCCATGAAGTCCGCGACGGTGCCAGTGCGGCATTAGCCTGGCTGGCGTGTCAGGGCCAGCATTTGCTGATGTGGGACCAGCCGGACTACCCCGCTCTGCTCGCCCAGATTGATGACGTGCCACCGCTGTTATTTGTCGCTGGCGACCCTCTGATCCTGGAAAAACCGCAACTGGCGATGGTCGGCAGTCGCCGTGCTTCTCGCCCCGGCATGGACACGGCGGCTGCGTTTTCCCGCAGTTTGGCGAGCGCCGGTTTTGTCATCACCAGCGGTCTTGCACTAGGCATCGACGGCGCAGCCCATCAAGCGGCATTGGATGTGGGCGGCCAGACAATCGGCGTGCTCGGCACCGGGCTCGAAAATTTTTATCCACAGCGCCACAAACGGCTGGCGGCGGCGATGATTGATCAGGGCAGCGCCGTGGTTTCCGAGTTTCCCTTGGACGCCCCGCCCCAGGCCGGCAATTTTCCCAGGCGGAATCGGATCATCAGTGGCCTGTCCCTGGGCGTGCTGGTGGTGGAAGCCAGCATGGCCAGTGGTTCGCTGATCACTGCGAAACTGGCGGCCGAACAGGGGCGCGAGGTGTATGCGATCCCCGGCTCCATTCATCATCCCGGCGCCAAGGGCTGTCACCAGTTGATCCGCGATGGCGCCGTGTTGGTGGAAACCATCGAGCACATCCTGGAGGGCTTGCGCGGTTGGCAGGTGCTGTCGCGCCCTACGCCGATGCCGGTCGTGCATCCGCTGGTGGCGCTGCTGCACGCGGCACCCCATACCAGTGAAGGCCTGGCGATTGCCAGCGGGCGGTCGTTGTCCCACGTGTTGGCGACCCTTACCGAGCTGGAGCTGGAGGGCCAGGTCATCTGCGAAAGCGGGCGCTGGCTTGCGCGCTGCTAGGTTTTGTAACGAAGATCGGTAAACTGCGCAGAGCTTTAGTCTGGAGAGTCAACAATGGTCAACCGGTGGCGTGTGCTGGAAACCGCACGAGAAATTCGCGCAGGCGCGGTGATTGCCTATCCAACCGAAGCGGTTTGGGGCCTGGGCTGCGATCCGTGGAACGAAGAAGCAGTGGACCGTTTGCTCGCCATCAAGAACCGTTCGGTGGACAAGGGCCTGATCCTGGTGGCGGACAACATCCGTCAGTTCGACTTCCTGTTCGAAGACTTCCCGCAGGATTGGATCGACCGCATGGCCAGCACTTGGCCTGGGCCGAACACCTGGCTGGTGCCTCATCAGGGCCTGCTGCCGGAATGGGTGACAGGTGTGCACGACACCGTGGCGGTGCGGGTCACGGACCATCCGCTGGTGCGGGATCTGTGCTCGCTGGTGGGGCCGTTGATTTCCACCTCGGCCAACCCTCAAGGCCGCCCGGCTGCCCGCACACGGATTCGCGTGGAGCAGTATTTCCGTGGGCAGGTGGATCTGGTGTTGGGTGGCGCCCTGGGTGGGCGCAAGAACCCGAGCTTGATTCGCGATCTGGTGACGGGTGAGGTGGTGCGGCCTTCGTAGCGCTTTTGTGGCGAGGGCGCTTGCTCCCATTGGCCTGCGAAGCAGGCCCAAAGCCAGCGAATGCGGTTTATCTGAAAAAACATCATCGCCTGTTTTGGGGCCGCTTCGCGGCCCAACGGGAGCAAGCTCCCTCGCCACAAGGGGCAGTCAAGGCAGCAAAATTGTTGAGCCTGTGGTCCGGCGCCCCGACAACTCCGTCTGCGCCTTCGCCGCATCCGCCAGCGCATACCGCTGGTTGATATCAATGCGCACCTTGCCGCTCTTGATCATCGAGAACAGGTCATCCGCCATCGCTTGCAGGTTCTGCGGGTTGTTGGCATACGTCGCCAGGGTCGGTCGGGTGACGTACAGCGAGCCTTTGGCCGACAGAATCCCCAAGTTCACCCCATCCACTGCGCCTGACGCATTACCGAAGCTCACCACGAGCCCACGTGGCGCCACGCAGTCCAGCGATGTCAGCCAGGTGTCCTTGCCGACGCCGTCGTACACCACCGGCACCTTTTTGCCGTCAGTCAACTCCAGCACGCGCTGTGCGACATCTTCCTTGCTGTAGTTGATCGTTTCCCAGGCACCGAGGGCTTTGGCCACTGCGGCTTTTTCCGGCGAACTCACGGTACCGATCAACTTCACGCCCAGGGCCTTGGCCCATTGGCAGGCCAGCGATCCCACGCCACCGGCAGCGGCGTGGAACAGGATGGTTTCACCGGCCTTCACTTCGTAGGTCTGGCGCAGCAGATACTGCACGGTCAGGCCCTTGAGCATGGCGCCGGCGGCTTGTTCGAAGCTGATGTCGTCCGGCAGGTGCACCAGATTGGCGGCGGGCAACACATGCAGTTGGCTGTAGGCACCCAGCGGGCCGCTGCCATAGGCCACGCGGTCGCCGACCTTGAATTGGGTGACTTCGCTGCCAACCGCGTCGACCACACCGGCGCCCTCTGCGCCCAACCCCGATGGCAATGCGGGCGGGGCGTACAGACCGCTGCGGAAATAGGTGTCGATGAAGTTCAGGCCGATCGCCTCATTACGCACGCGCACCTGCTGCGGGCCCGGCTCCGCCGGGGTGTAGTCCACATACTCAAGCACTTCGGGGCCGCCATGGGCGCTGAACTGGATACGTTTTGCCATCTGCCTTCTCCTTGGGTCGAATTCGCGTAGCCCACTATCCCACTCCTAAGCTTGATCTTCGTCAACTGCGGCGCAATGGGGTGCAGTGGTATCCTGTGCGCCCATTTGCCGCCGATGCCCAATGGCCTCGCGTAGCTTTGCCCGATTCAAGGTGATGCCATGACTACCCGCACCGAGGCTGTAAAGGCCTACCTGCTTGACCTGCAAGACCGCATTTGCAGCGCCCTGGAAACCTTCGAGACGGACACTTGCTTTATCGAAGACGCCTGGACCCGGCCAGCTGGCGGCGGTGGTCGCACCCGTGTGATCGAAAGCGGTTCGGTGATCGAAAAAGGCGGCGTTAACTTTTCCCACGTGTTTGGCAGCGGTCTCCCACCCTCGGCCAGCGCGCACCGGCCTGAGCTGGCCGGCCGTGGCTTTGAGGCCCTGGGTGTGTCGCTGGTGATCCACCCGCACAACCCTCACGTCCCCACGTCCCACGCCAACGTACGGTTCTTCATCGCCGAAAAAGAAGGCGAAGAGCCGGTGTGGTGGTTTGGGGGCGGCTTCGACCTCACGCCTTACTACGGCAACGAAGAAGACTGCATCCACTGGCACCGCGTGGCCGAGCAGGCCTGTGCGCCGTTCGGTCCGGACGTGTACTCACGCTACAAGGCATGGTGCGACACCTACTTCCATATCAAGCACCGCAACGAACCGCGCGGCATCGGCGGCCTGTTCTTCGATGACTTGAACGAGTGGGACTTCGACACCTGCTTCGCCTTCATCCGCGCCATCGGCGACGCGTACATCGATGCTTACCTGCCGATCGTGCAACGCCGTAAGGCTATGGCCTATACCGAGCAACAGCGTCAGTTCCAAGAGTTTCGCCGCGGCCGCTACGTTGAATTCAACCTGGTCTACGACCGTGGCACCCTGTTCGGCCTGCAGTCGGGCGGGCGCACCGAGTCGATCCTGATGTCGCTGCCGCCGCAAGTACGCTGGAGCTACGACTGGAAGGCCGAGGTCGGCAGCGAAGAAGCGCGCCTTACCGACTACTTCCTGCAAGACCGCGACTGGCTGGGCCTTACTGCGCCTAAGGCGGCGGTCTGATGGACCGTTATGTGGTGTTCGGCAACCCCATCGGCCACAGCAAGTCGCCGCTGATCCACCGTATGTTCGCCGAGCAGACCGGCGAGCAACTGGACTACAGCACCTTGCTGGCGCCTTTGGAGGATTTCACCGGCTGTGCCCGTAAGTTTTTTCAACAGGGTCGTGGCGCCAACGTCACCGTGCCGTTCAAGGAAGACGCCTACCGCCTGGCCGACATCCTCACCGAACGAGCTCAACGCGCTGGCGCGGTGAATACCCTGAGCAAGCGGCCCGACGGTAGCCTGCTGGGCGACAACACCGACGGCGCCGGCCTGGTGCGCGACCTCAAGGTCAACGCCGGGCTGAGCCTGCGAGGCAAGCGCATCCTGCTGCTGGGCGCCGGTGGCGCGGTACGTGGCGCGCTGGAGCCGTTACTGGCCGAGCAGCCTGCCTCGCTGATCATCGCCAACCGCACCGTGGAAAAGGCCGAGTTGCTCGCCGAGTTGTTCGACGATCTGGGCCCGGTGTCTGCCAGCGGTTTCGATTGGCTGCGTGAGCCGGTGGATGTGATCATCAACGCCACGTCCGCCAGCCTGTCAGGCGATGTACCGCCGATTGCCGGCAGCTTGATCGAACCGCGTAAGACGTTTTGCTACGACATGATGTATGCCAAGGAACCGACAGCGTTCTGCCGCTGGGCGACTGAACAAGGCGCGTCGGTGGCGATGGATGGTTTAGGGATGTTGGTGGAACAGGCAGCGGAAGCGTTCTTCCTGTGGCGCGGTGTGCGTCCGAAGTCGGCGCCGGTGTTGGCCGAACTGCGCCGCCAATTGGCCTAACCCCAATTCAATGTGGAGGGAGCAAGCCCCTCCCACAGTTGAACTGCATTCAGTCTTGGAAGTGAATGGGGCATTGATCGGCCCCTTCCAGTTTCCTCAACTCTTCCACCACTTGCGGCCTGGCCCGGCGCAACGTCAGGCTACGCCCCAAGCCCTTCAAGCGCCGCGCCTCCTGGTGCAGCATCTCCACCCCGGAATAGTCGATAAAGTTGATCTGCTGCGCCTCGATCACCACCCGCTCGCCCTGTAAACGTTGGAGGCGCACTTGCAGGTAGTGGCTGGCGCCGAAAAAGATCGAGCCGCCCACCCGCAACACATCCTCATCGCCATCGCGCCATTGCTGAACCCTTGGTTGCGAGGTGCGCTTGAGGTAGAAGAACAGCGACGCCAGCACCCCGGCATAAATCGCGGTTTGCAGCTCCAAGAGCAAGGTGGCGACGCACGTCAGGCCCATCACCACAAACTCGGCGCGACTGACGCGGAACAACGCACGAATGCCACGATGGTCCACCAACCCCCAGCAAATCAGCAGGATGCTCGCGGCCATGCTCGGGATCGGAATGTGTGCGATCAGCGCCGCACCAAACAATGCGAACAACGCCACCCACAGTGCGGAAAACACCCCGGCCAACGGCGAGCACGCGCCCGCCTCATAACTGAGGCCCGAGCGCGTAAACGAACCGGCTGACAAGTAGCCGGAGAAAAAGCCGCCAACGATATTGGATAAACCCTGCGCGCGAACCTCTTGGTTGGCATCGAGCAATTGTTGCGAACGCGCCGACAGCGAGCGGGCAATCGACAGGCTGGTCACCAGCCCGAGCATGCCCACCGCCACGGCGCTGGGCAGCAGGCGCAGGATCATGTCCAGGTCCATCGGCAACGGGCTGAACGGCGGCAGTTTGCCAATAAACGAACTGACCAGCGCCACATGCCCGAACATCGCCGGCCACAACCACGCCACCAGGCTGCCCAACGCCAGCGCGATCAACAGCGTCGGCCAGCGGGGCACCAAGTACTTGAGCAGTGCGCCCACCAGCAGAGTCCCCAGCCCCAGGGCAAGGGATGCATGGTCCCATTCGCCGCTGTGGTGGATCAGTGCCAGCAGGCTATTGATCGCCGTGGCCTGGCTCGGCAGATCCAGCCCCAACAGGTTGGGCAACTGCCCCAGGGCAATCACCACGGCGGCGCCCAGGGTGAAACCGAGCACCACCGAATGGGAGACGAAATTCACCAGCGCGCCGAAGCGCAGCATGCCCAGCAGCCACTGGAAAACCCCGGCGAGGAAGGTGAGCAGCAAAATCAGGGTGATGTAGTCCTGGGAGCCCGGCACGGCCAAGGGACTGACGCTGGCATACAGCACAATGGAAATCGCCGCCGTAGGCCCGCAGATCAGGTGCCAGGATGAACCCCAGAGGCACGCGATCAGCACCGGGATGATCGCAGCGTACAGGCCATATTCGGGGGGCAGGCCGGCGATCAGTGCGTAGGCAATCGACTGTGGCAACGCGAGAACCGCGCCACTGAGGCCGACGATTGCATCCCGGCCGACGCTGGCGCGGGTTTGGCGCGGGAGCCAGCTGAGGAAGGGGAACAGTGTATGGCGGTTGGGCCGGGGCATCGCAGACTCGGTTTAAAGGTTTGGCGCAGAATATCAGTCCAGATCAGTTCCCGTGGGAGAGGGCTTGCCCCTCCCACATCTGGATTGCATCAAGCGTTAGAGTTTGGCTTTAACTGCAGAGAGTGCGTCTTTGCCGTCCAGTGTTTTTACACCCTCCAGCCACTTGTCCAATACCGCCGGGTTGGCTTTGATCCACGCCTTCGCCGCCTCAGCGTTGCTGACCTTGTTATTGGCCACCTGTGCCATGATTGCGTTCTCCATCTCCTGGGTAAAGCTCAGGTTGGTCAGCAATTTCCCTACATTCGGGCAGGCCTGTGCATAGCCCTTGCGGGTCAAGGTATACACACTGCCGGTGTCACCAAAATATTTTTCGCCACCCTTGAGGTAGTGCATTTTCAATTGCACGTTCATCGGGTGCGGAGTCCAGCCGAGGAAGGTCACGAATTTCTGCTTCTTAACAGCCCGTGATACTTCGGCGAGCATCGCCTGTTCGCTGGATTCCACCAGCTTCCACTGGCCGAGATCAAAGTCGTTTTTCTTGATGATTTCCTGCAACGAGATATTTGCAGGTGCACCGGAGCCGATGCCGTAGATCTTCTTGTCGAACTTGTCGGCAAATGTGTTTAAGTCGGCGAAGTCATGCACCCCGGCGTCCCACACATAGTCCGGCACGGCGAGGGTGAACTCGGTGCCGTCGAGGTTTTTCGCCAGTTGCACCACATCGCCATTAGCCACGAACTTGTCGTAGAAGCCTTGCTGCGCCGGCATCCAGTTACCCAGGAACACATCCACCTGGCCGTCCTTGAGCCCCCCGAAGGTGATCGGGACCGCGAGGGTGTCGACCTTGGCCTTGTAGCCCATGCCGGTCAGCAAAAAACCGGTGATGGCATTGGTGGCCGCGATATCGCTCCAGCCTGGATCGGCCATCTTTACCGTTTCGCAGCTGGCGTCCGCGTACACGTTGGCGCTACTCAGTACCAACATACCCAACACCACAGTTAACTTTTGCATGGCCTTCCCTCTGACTATTTATTGGTTTTGGCAGGGTTGTGGATAACGTGCCTTGCGCTCCAGGTCGTCGAGGTCGATATGGTTGCGCATGTATTGCTGACTGGCGTCCACCAGTGGCTGGTGATCCCAGCTCTTCAGCTTGCCTTGGGTCAGTGCTTCAAACACCAGACGGCGGCGGCGTTGGCTGGCGAGCACCTGTTGGTGGATCGCCGGGATGTCCCATTTGGCCCGCGCCTCGTCCAGGAAGGCTGCAAACAGCGCCTGATGCGGCGGCGACTGGCTGAGTTCTTCCTGTTCCCGAGGGTCGTTGTGTACATCGAACAGTAGACAAGGGTCGTCTTCGCTGTAGATGAATTTGTACGCGCCACGGCGAATCATCATCAGCGGGCTGATGGTGCCTTCGGCCATGTATTCGCCGAACACCTCGTCGTGCCCGCCCTGCCCTTGCAGGTGCGGGACCAGCGAACGGCCGTCCAGCGGCAGGCGCGGGTCCAGCTCGCCGCCGGCCAGTTCCACCAGGGTCGGCAACAAGTCGGCGGTGGACACGGCTTTGGACACGCGGCCTGCCGCGAATTGCCCCGGCGCACTCACCAGCAGCGGCACGCGGGCGGCCATTTCAAACCAGTGCATTTTGTACCAGAGGCCGCGCTCGCCGAGCATGTCGCCGTGGTCGCCGGAGAAGATGATGATCGTGTCGTCTGCCAAGCCGGTGTCTTCCAGGGTTTGCAGGAGCTTGCCGACATTGCTGTCGATGTAGCTGCACGCGCCGAAGTAGGCACGGCGGGCATCACGGATCTTATCCACAGGCAGCGGCTTGTCCCACAGGTCGTAGACCTTGAGCAGGCGCTGGGAGTGTGGATCGAGATCGCCCTGCGCAGGCGTTGTAGGCAAAGGGATGTCGGCGTCGTCGTACAGGTTCCAGAACGGCTTGGGAATCGTGTAGGGGTCGTGGGGGTGGGTCATCGACACGGTGAGGCAGAACGGCTGGTTGCCGTCTTCGCGGATATGGTCGAACAGGTACTGCTGGGCCTTGAACACCACCTCCTCGTCGAAATCCAGCTGGTTGGTGCGCACGCACGGCCCGGCTTGCAGCACCGACGACATGTTGTGGTACCAGGTGGGGCGCACGTCCGGCTCGTCCCAGTTGACGGCCCAGCCATAGTCGGCGGGATAGATGTCGCTGGTCAGGCGCTCTTCATAACCATGCAGTTGGTCTGGCCCGCAGAAATGCATCTTGCCCGATAACGCCGTGCGGTAACCGAGGCGGCGCAGGTAGTGGGCGTAGGTCGGCACATCGGCGGGGAAATCGGCGGCGTTGTCGTAGGCGCCGATCTTGCTCGGCAATTGCCCGCTCACCAGCGTAAAGCGCGAGGGTGCGCACAACGGGCTGTTGCAGTAGGCAGCCTCGAACACCACGCCCTGGGCGGCGAGGCGGCTCAGGTTCGGCAACTGGATCGGGGAAGGTCCGTAGAACGGTAGCATCGGCGCGGCCATTTGATCGGCCATGATGAAAAGAATGTTCTTGCGCTTCATGATCTATCGGGATTCCATAGGCGGTGTTTATGCGAATGAGCATGCAGCCCATGGAAAATGGGGTAAAGCCCACCCAAAGCAATGTCTAGGATAAGCACAGCTTATGTATGAAGCCCTCGGTGACCTGTCCCTCGATTTGCTGCGCGCGTTCGAAGCGGCAGCGCGTCACCGCAGTTTCACCGCCGCCGCGATGGAGCTGGGCACCACCCAGCCCGCGATCAGCCAGCAGATCAAGCGCCTGGAAGAACAGCTGGCGATCCGCCTGTTTGATCGCATCTACCGGGGCATCGAGCTGACCGATGCCGGCGCCCTGTTGTTCGAGCATGTGCAGGGCGGTTTGCAGGCCATCAACGCGGGCCTCAGCGCGATCACCCAGCAGGATCAGCACGAAGTGCTGCAAGTGGCCACCGACTTCGCGTTCGCCGCCTATTGGCTGATGCCGCGTTTGCATCGCTTTCACGCGGCCAACCCTCAGGTGGATGTGAGCCTGGTGACCAGCGAACGCAACCACGCCACGTTGCGCAGCGACATTGACGTGGCAGTGCTGTTTGGCGACGGGCGTTTCAAGCAGGGCGACAGCCTGTGGTTGTTCAACGAGGAAGTGTTCCCGGTGTGCAGCCCGCAGTGGCTGAAGGATCAGGCCACACCGCTGACTGTACAAAATTTGCACGATTTCCCCTTGCTGCACCTGCGCCAGGAAAATAACAGCCAGTGGTTCGACTGGAGCGGCGTGTTTCGCGAACTGGGCATCGCCACGGCGCCCACGCCCGGCCAACTGCGCTTCGACAACTACACTCTGCTGATCCAGGCCGCGATTGCCGGCCAGGGTGTGGCCATCGGCTGGCGCCATTTGGTGGATAACCTGTTGGAGCAGAACTGGCTGTGCCGACCGCTCAGCGACACCGTCATCTCGCGTTTCGGCTATTACGTGGTGCAGCCGCAGCGCAAACGCCGAGGGCAGCTGGTGGAGCGCTTTGTCGACTGGCTGGTGGCCGAGCAGGCCAGCAGCGCGCAGTCGCTGACCGGGCTGGCCCTGCCGTCGATTGCGGTCTAGCATCTGGCGCCTATTGGATTCGGAGTCCGTCATGCAACGTATCAAAGGGTTACCACGCCCACATCTACTTCGACGCGAACACTATCGAACAGGCGCGCACCTTGTGCGAAGACGCCGCCAAGCTTTTCCCGCTGCGCATGGGGCGCGTGCACCAAAGGCCGGTAGGCCCGCACCCGGACTGGAGCTGCCAGTTGGCGTTCGATGCCGAATACATCGGCGTGGTGCTGCCGTGGCTGGTCATCCATCGCAATGGGCTGGTGGTGTTTCTGCACCCGGATACCGGCGATGACCTGAAGGATCACACCGACTATGCCATCTGGATGGGCGCCATGCGGGAACTGAACTTGTCAGCCTTTTCCTGACTCTCATTTCCAAATCATCATCCCTAAATATGGGATTGATATTTATATATTGAGACTTCCTCGCGCGTAGGTTTATATTCGCTGCATCCGCTCAGAACTCAGGTGAAGCGATGCAGGCGCAATTGATCGCGCTCGATTGGGGGACCAGCTCCCTTCGTGCTTATAAACTCGGCCCCGCAGGCGTGGTGCTGGAACAGCGCTCGCTGGCGTGGGGCATCATGCATTTGCCCAGCGAGCCGCGGGTTATCGCCGGTGTTCACTGCAGCGATGGCTTCGAGTTGGCGTTCGATGCAGCCTGCGGCGATTGGCTCGACGCCGCGCCCACCCTGCCGGTGATCGCCTGTGGCATGGTCGGCAGCGCCCAGGGCTGGAGCGAAGCGGCCTACCGCAACACCCCGGTCGACGTGGCGAGCCTGGGCCAGGCCCTGCACCGGGTACGCAGCTTGCGTGGGGTCGACGTGCATATCGTGCCGGGTGTGATCGAGCAGGTTGGCTTGCCCAACGTGATGCGCGGCGAAGAAACCCAGGTATTAGGCGTGCTGCAAGGGCTGGGCGTCGATGGGTTGATCGGCCTGCCCGGCAGCCATTCCAAATGGGTCGAAGTGGTCGAAGGCTGCATCACCCACTTCGACACCTTCATGACCGGCGAGCTGTTCGCGGTGCTGAGCAAGCACAGCATCCTCGGGCGCACCCAGCAACCTTGCGAGCATTTCCAGGCCGAAGCCTTTGACCGAGGCGTGCACGTGGCGCTGTCGACGGACGGCGAGCGCGGTGTGCTGTCGACCCTGTTCAGTGCACGCACCCTCGGGCTCACTGGCGCACTCGCCCCCGACCAGCAGCCCGACTACCTCTCCGGGCTGCTGATTGGCCATGAACTCGCCGGCTTGCCCGGCAGCGCAAAACACACGCCGATCGTCCTGGTCGGCGCCGCTCCTCTCTGCGCCCGTTATAAACGCGCCCTTGCCCTTTGCGGCTTTGCCCACGTCAGCCTGGCGCAGGAAGCCACCGAGCGTGGCCTGTGGCAACTGGCCGTGGCGGCCGGGCTCACTCAACCTGTATCGGAGGCCTGACATGCTCAAGCAAGCACTCGCGCAAAACGGTTTGATCGCCATCCTGCGCGGCATCCGCCCGGACGAAGCCGAGGCCGTTGGCCAGGTGCTGTACCAGGCCGGGTTTCGCGTGATCGAAGTTCCGCTGAATTCGCCTGACCCTTACACCAGCATCCGCACCCTGCGCGACAGCCTGCCCGCCGATTGCCTGATCGGTGCCGGTACGGTGTTGCTGCCTGAGCAGGTCGAGCAGGTGAAGGCGGCCGGTGGCCAGGTGATCGTAATGCCTCACAGCGATGCCAAGGTGTTGCGTGCCGCGAAAGCGGCGGGGCTGTTCCTGTCGCCGGGCGTGGCGACGCCGACCGAAGCCTTCGCCGCATTGGCCGAAGGCGCCGACGTATTGAAGCTGTTTCCGGCTGAGCAAATGGGCCCGGCGGTGATCAAGGCGTGGCTGGCGGTATTGCCGGCCGGCACCTTGCTGCTGCCGGTGGGTGGCATCACCCCGGACAACATGCAGGTGTTCATCGACGCCGGCGCCAAAGGTTTCGGGCTGGGTTCCGGGTTGTTTAAACCGGGTATGACAGTGGATCAGGTAGCGAGCCGCGCCCAGGCTTATGTCGCCGCCTGGAAAGCCCTGAGCTGACTTCAAGTTCCGCGCCCACAGGCGCCGCATCTATAAGAGAGATAACAGATGAAAATCACCAAACTGACGACCTTCATCGTCCCGCCGCGCTGGTGCTTCCTCAAGGTCGAGACCGACCAGGGCGTGACCGGCTGGGGTGAGCCCGTGGTCGAGGGCCGCGCCCACACCGTGGCAGCTGCCGTCGAAGAGCTGTCCGACTACCTGATCGGCAAAGACCCCCGCAATATCGAAGACATCTGGACCGTACTCTATCGTGGCGGCTTCTACCGGGGCGGTGCCGTGCACATGAGCGCCCTCGCCGGTATCGACCAGGCGCTGTGGGACATCAAGGGCAAGGCCCTCGGCGTTTCCGTCAGCGACCTGCTCGGTGGCCAGGTGCGCGACAAGATTCGCGTGTACTCGTGGATCGGCGGCGACCGCCCGGCCGACACCGCCCGCGCCGCTCAAGAGGCCGTGGCCCGTGGCTTCACGGCGGTAAAAATGAACGGCACCGAAGAACTGCAGTTCGTCGACAGCTTCGAAAAAGTCGACCTGGCCCTGGCCAACGTGGCCGCCGTGCGTGATGCCGTGGGCCCCAACGTCGGTATCGGCGTCGACTTCCATGGCCGGGTGCACAAACCCATGGCCAAGGTGCTGATGAAGGAGCTGGACCCGTACAAGCTGATGTTTATCGAAGAGCCGGTGCTCAGCGAAAACTACGAAGCGTTGAAAGAACTGGCACCGCTGACCAGCACGCCGATTGCCCTGGGCGAACGCCTGTTTTCGCGCTGGGACTTCAAGCGCGTGCTCAGCGAAGGTTACGTCGACATCATTCAGCCGGATGCGTCCCACGCCGGTGGCATCACCGAAACCCGCAAGATCGCCAACATGGCCGAAGCCTACGACGTGGCCCTGGCCCTCCACTGCCCGCTGGGCCCGATTGCCTTGGCAGCCTGCTTGCAACTGGACGCGGTCTGCTACAACGCGTTTATCCAGGAGCAAAGCCTGGGCATTCACTACAACGAGAGCAATGACCTGCTCGACTATGTGAAAGATCCGCGAGTCTTCGACTACGACAAAGGCTTCGTGAAGATCCCTAACGGGCCAGGCCTGGGCATTGAGATCAACGAGGAATACGTGATCGAACGCGCGGCCATCGGCCACCGCTGGCGCAACCCGATCTGGCGCCACGCCGACGGCAGCTTCGCCGAGTGGTGATTTTCCTCTGAACAAACGCGGTTAGAGAATGTGGGAGGGGGCAAGCCCCCTCCCACATTTACCTCGTTTCTTCAGTCAGATCTGTCCTCAATAAACATAAGAAGAGGCATCCCCCATGCACCCTGAGTCCTTCACCGGGCAGGCTTCTCTCGTCACGCCTACCAGAAAGCGTTTTTTCATCATGGTGCTGCTGTTTATCACTGTGGTGATCAACTACCTCGACCGCAGCAACCTGTCGATCGCAGCGCCCGCGCTGACCAGTGAACTGGGCATCGACCCGGTGCACGTCGGGCTGATTTTCTCCGCGTTCGGCTGGACCTACGCCGCCATGCAAATCCCCGGCGGCTGGCTGGTGGACCGCGTGCCGCCGCGCATTCTCTACACCGCTGCACTGCTGTTGTGGTCCATTGCCACCGTGATGCTCGGCTTCGCTGCCAGCTTTATCGCGCTGTTCGTGCTGCGTATGGCGGTGGGGGCGTTGGAAGCCCCGGCTTACCCGATCAACAGCCGCGTGGTCACCACGTGGTTTCCCGAGCGCGAGCGCGCCACGGCGATTGGCGTGTACACGTCCGGGCAGTTTGTCGGGCTGGCGTTTCTCACGCCGGTATTGGCTTGGCTGCAGCACGCATTTGGCTGGCACATGGTGTTTGTCGCCACGGGCGGCGTGGGCATCCTGTGGGCGGTGATCTGGTACGCGGTGTATCGCGAGCCCAAGGATTTCAAAGGCGCCAACGCCGCGGAGATCGAGCTGATCCGTGAAGGGGGCGGGCTGGTGGATATGCAGGCGAAAACGGTCAAGGCGCCGTTCAGCTGGGTTGACCTGGGCATCGTGTTGAGCAAGCGCAAACTCTGGGGCATCTACCTGGGTCAGTTCTGCCTGAACTCCACGCTCTGGTTCTTCCTGACCTGGTTCCCGACCTACCTGGTGAAATATCGCGGCATGGACTTCATCAAGTCCGGCCTGCTGGCGTCGTTGCCGTTTCTCGCGGCGTTTGTCGGCGTGCTGTGTTCCGGGGTGTTTTCCGACTGGCTGATTCGTCGCGGCGCGTCGGTGGGGTTTGCGCGCAAGTTGCCGATCATTGGTGGGTTGCTGATTTCCACGGCGATCATCGGCGCCAACTACGTGGACTCGACGGCGTGGGTGATTGCGTTCCTGGCGGTGGCGTTCTTCGGCAATGGCCTGGCCTCGATTACCTGGTCGCTGGTGTCGACACTGGCCCCCGCACGCTTGCTGGGATTGACCGGTGGCGTGTTCAACTTTATCGGCAACTTGGCGGCAATTACCACGCCGATTGTGATTGGCTTCCTGGCCAGTGGCGATTCGTTTGCGCCGGCGATCACTTATATCGCGGTGCTGGCGTTGCTGGGCGCGCTTTCCTATGTGTTGCTGGTCGGTAAGGTGGAGCGAATCGAGCTCAATGAATAACCCACGGTCAGGCGCTTGTCGTGGTGAGCGGGCTTGCCCCGCGTTGGGCTGCGCAGCAGCCCCATTGAGGCCGCTGCGTTTGGTCAGGTGTTACGCGCTGACCGTTCTGGGGGCGCTTTGCACCCCAACGCGGGGCAAGCCCGCTCACCACAGAAGCTAAGTCGCCACCCTATCGTCCGGGCTTAGTTGAGGACGCCGTCGAGAATCTCGTAGACGATGCCGGTGCCCACCGCGATCAACACCACGTCCGGCCCGGAACGGCGCCATTCATAACCTGGATACACCGGGAGGCGCGCCAGTGCACGGTTGTCCAGGCGTTCGCCGTAATAACCACGAGGCAACGGCTGGCCACGCACCAGGCGTACATTCGGCGGCGGCGGCGCGCCACGGGAGAACTGGCCGTGGTTGTCGTGGATGATCTGCCGAACCGGGCCAAAGTCCTGGGGTGGGCCGCCGCGACGGTTATCCGGCGGGCCGCGATGGTCGTCGCCACGTTGTTCGTGCTGGCCTTGCGGGCCGCCACGGTCTGGGCCGCCTTGGTCATAAGGCGCGGCCTGCACCAGGGCGCTGGCGCCAAGCACCAGCACGCCAAGGCCCGCAATCACGGATTTGGGCATTTTCATCGGGTATTCCTCAGGGCACACCTACAAAAAAGGGATCTCGAACACGGTTCGAAATCCCTTGGTCTTGCTGTTTAGGCCGTGCCCGAGCGGGTTGATTCCTCTGTATCAGGAACTTTACCTACTGGTTACGGAGCCTTTACTTACGAGCGTTACGAACGCCTTCCGATAGCGCCGCACACAGGCTCAACACGCCGTCGATGGCTTGCTGGTCGTTGCTGGCGTTGGCGATGTGATCGATCAGCGCCGAACCCACCACCACTCCGTCGGCCAGACGGGCGATGGCCGCCGCTTGTTCCGGCGTACGGATACCGAAGCCGATGCTGATCGGCAGGTCGGTATGACGACGCAGACGGGTCACGGCTTCCTCGACGTGTTCCAGGGTCGCGGCGCCGGCACCGGTCACGCCGGCCACCGACACGTAGTACACAAAGCCGGAGCTGCCGTTCAGGACTGTCGGCAAGCGCACATCGTCAGTGGTCGGCGTGGTCAGGCGGATAAAGTCGATGCCGGCGGCCTGGGCCGGGTCGCACAGCTCGCCGTTATGCTCTGGTGGCATGTCGACCACGATCAGGCCGTCGACCCCGGCTTCCTTGGCGTCAGCGATGAACTTAAGCACACCGTATTTATGGATCGGGTTGAAGTAGCCCATCAACACCAGTGGCGTGTCGTTGTTGTCCTTGCGGAACTCGCGAACCATCTGCAGGGTTTTCACCAGGTTCTGCTTGGCTTCCAGCGCGCGGATGTTGGCCAGCTGGATTGCCGGGCCGTCGGCCATTGGGTCGGTGAACGGCATGCCCAGTTCGATCACATCGGCGCCGGCGGCCGGCAAACCTTTGAGGATCGCCAGGGAGGTGTCATAGCCAGGATCGCCAGCAGTGACGAAGGTCACCAGGGCGGCGCGATTCTGTTCGTTCAGCTGCGCAAAGCGGGTTTGCAGGCGGCTCATCAGTGTTTCTCCTGCTTAGCGGTTTCCATATGGTGCATCACCGTCTGCATGTCTTTGTCGCCACGGCCCGAGAGGTTGACCACCATCAGGTGATCCTTCGGCAAGGTCGGTGCACGCTTGAACACTTCGGCCAGGGCGTGGGCGCTTTCCAGTGCAGGAATGATCCCTTCCAGGCGGCAGCATTTATGGAACGCGTCCAGGGCTTCGTCGTCGGTCACCGAGGTGTACTGGACGCGGCCGATATCATGCAACCAGGCGTGTTCAGGGCCGATGCCGGGGTAGTCCAGGCCTGCGGAAATAGAGTGGGCGTCGATGATCTGGCCGTCGTCGTCCTGCAACAGGAAGGTGCGGTTGCCGTGCAGCACGCCCGGTACGCCGCCGTTGAGGCTGGCGG
Organism: Pseudomonas sp. OV546; assembly: GCF_900116845.1. Classification (NCBI taxonomy): domain Bacteria; kingdom Pseudomonadati; phylum Pseudomonadota; class Gammaproteobacteria; order Pseudomonadales; family Pseudomonadaceae; genus Pseudomonas; species Pseudomonas sp. OV546. The sequence goes on from NZ_FPCE01000010.1 coordinate 180,031, forward strand.
CGTGCTTGCCGGTCTCGATGCCGTAGCCGGCCGCTTCAACGCCGATGATCTCGACGCTGGTGTCATCCAGGAACGGGTGGAACAGGCCCATGGCATTGGAACCGCCGCCGATGCACGCCACCAGGCTGTCCGGCAGGCGGCCTTCCTGGGCTTGCAACTGGTCGCGGGTTTCCTTGCCGATTACGGCCTGGAAGTCACGCACCATGGCAGGGTACGGGTGTGGGCCGGCCACGGTGCCGATCAGGTAGAACGTGTCGTCGACGTTGGTCACCCAGTCACGCAGGGCTTCGTTCATCGCATCTTTGAGGGTGCCGGTGCCGGCCACCACCGGGATCACTTCGGCGCCCAACAGCTTCATGCGGAACACGTTGGCTTGCTGGCGCTCGATGTCGGTGGTGCCCATGTAGATCACGCATTGCAGACCAAAGCGAGCAGCCACGGTGGCAGTGGCCACGCCGTGCATGCCGGCGCCGGTCTCGGCGATGATGCGTTTTTTGCCCATGCGCCGTGCCAAAAGGATTTGGCCGATGCAGTTGTTAATCTTGTGCGCGCCGGTGTGGTTCAGCTCTTCGCGCTTGAGGTAGATCTTGGCGCCGCCGCAGAACTCGGTCAGCCGCTCGGCGAAATACAGCGGGCTTGGACGGCCGACGTAGTCGCGCTGGAAGTAGGCCAATTCTTCTTTGAATGCCGGATCGTCCTTGGCCGCTTCGTATTCGCGGGCCAGGTCGAGGATCAACGGCATCAGGGTTTCAGCGACGTAACGGCCGCCGAACGCGCCAAACAGGCCGTTGGCGTCTGGGCCGTTGCGTAGATCGGTCTGGGACTGAGTCATGGGAGGCTCCAGGTAAGCATTCGTGTGAAAAGCAATGACGGCCACTCTACCCCTGACGTTCCACGCTGAAAACCGATAAGATCGCCGCAACCTGTCAGGAAAACTCACAAATGAGCCGAGACCTTCCGCCCCTTAACGCCTTGCGTGCCTTTGAAGCGACAGCGCGGCTCAATAGCGTCAGCCAGGCCGCCGAGCAATTGCACGTGACCCATGGCGCCGTCAGCCGTCAGTTGAAGGTGTTGGAAGAGCACTTGGGTATCAGCCTGTTCGTCAAGGATGGGCGTGGCCTTAAACTCACAGATTCCGGCGTGCGTTTGCGTGATGCCAGCGCCGAGGCGTTCGACCGGCTGCGAGATGTGTGCGCCGAGCTGACCCAAAGCAGCGCCGATGCACCGTTCGTGCTGGGTTGCTCGGGTAGCTTGCTGGCACGCTGGTTGATCCCGCGCCTGGGGCGCTTGAACGCCGACCTGCCGGATTTGCGCCTGCACCTCTCGGCGGGTGACGGTGATCTCGACCCCAGGCGGCCGGGTCTGGATGCCTTGCTGGTATTCGCAGAGCCGCCGTGGCCGGCGGATATGCAGGTGTATGAACTGGCCAGCGAGCGCATCGGGCCTGTGATGAGCCCACGGTATGCCGGCTACGAGCACTTGCGCCAGGCTCCCGCCCAGGCCTTGTGTGATGAAGCGTTATTGCACACCACCTCCCGCCCGCAAGCCTGGCCCAGTTGGGCGCAGCAACACGGCATCGCGCCCGGCGCACTGAAGCATGGCCAGGGGTTCGAGCATTTGTATTATTTGCTGGAGGCGGCAGTGGCGGGATTGGGGGTGGCGATTGCACCCGAGCCATTGGTGGCAGAGGACCTGCGAGCAGGCCGCCTAGTGGCGCCGTGGGGGTTCAGTGAAACCCCGGCGCACTTGGCGTTGTGGCTACCCAAGCGCGCCGCAGACGGGCGCGCTGGGCAACTGGCGCAGTGGCTCAAGGCTGAGCTGTTGCGCGAGCCGGTTTAGCCGGTAAACAATCAGTCACCACGTTTGCACAGCAGATAAGCAGCCAGCAGACCCAGTGCACCGACAGCGACGCCGGCTGTGGTCCATGGGTGCTCTTGTGCGTAATCCCGGGTGGCAACACCGGTTTCGCGGATTTTGACTTTGCTTTCTTCGTAGGCATCGCTGATCAGGTGACGGGAGTGCTTGAGGGCATTCTCGGCGTTGCTTTTCAGGGCCTTCAACGTTTTGCGCGACTCATCGGACGCATCGTCCTTGAGGCTCTCCAGAGACTTGAGCAGGCTCGAAATCTCGGCTTCCATGCTTTCCAGCGATGCTTTGCGTAAAGAAGTGTTAGCCATTTGGACTCTCCTGAAGTGATTGAGTGGCGTGTGTAGATACCGACTGCGGCCGTTTCAGAAAGTGCAGTAAATCTGAACTTTCAGGTAGGAACCGTCGCCTGAAGCAGTACGAACATTGACTGCTACGCTCACTAGAGACCTCAGGAGAAACGCCATGTCTGATCATCACACGTACAAGAAAGTCGAACTGGTGGGTTCATCGACGACCAGCATCGAGGACGCCATCAACAACGCAATCGCCGAAGCCAACAAGAGCATCAAGCACTTGGAGTGGTTTGAGGTGGCTGAAACCCGTGGCCACATCAAAGACGGCAAGGTCGCGCACTATCAGGTCACCCTCAAGGTGGGATTCCGAATTGCCAGTAGTTGATCGCATCGGTTGAACTTGCCGACTGGCCGATTGCCATAACCTGCGCTACAACCAATGGGTGCCGATGCCACGAGCGTCGGCACGCTCTTTTTGATCAGCGCAAGGAAAGTAACGGATGAAGAAGTTCCTGTTAGCGGTAGGTTTGTTGAGCATTGCCGGCACAGCCCTGGCGGCGGGCAAGCCTTGTGAAGAGCTGAAAAGCGAGATTGCAGCGAAAATCGACGCCAAGGGCGCTTCGGGTTATTCGCTGGAAGTGGTGGACAAAGGCGCTGCAGCCGATGGCTACACCGTAGTCGGCAGCTGCGAAGCCGGCACCAAGGAAATCGCCTACAAGCGCGGTTAACCTCGTGCTCCGGACATAAAACCGACGTACTTGTGGCGAGGGAGCTTGCTCCCGCTGGAGTGCGCAGCACTCCCGTTTTTTGGGGCCGCTACGCAGCCCAGCGGGAGCAAGCTCCCTCGCCACAAGTGCGTCGGTTTTTTTCGCGTGGGATTTAGCCCTTCATTACTTGCGCGAGCAGCTCGTAGGAATGAATCCGGTCAGCATGTTCGTACAGGTCGCTGGTAAAAATCAGCTCGTCGGCGCCGGTTTGCTCGATCAACACTTCCAGTTTGGCGCGGATCTTCGCTGGGCCACCGACCATCGCCAGGCCGAGGAAGCTGCCGACCGCCTCTTTTTCATGGGGTAACCACAGGCCATCCATGCTGTCGACCGGAGGGCGCTGCACCAGGCTCTGCCCGCGCATCAGCGCGAGAATGCGTTGGTACACGGAGGTCGCCAAGTAGTCCGCCTGTTCATCGGTGTCCGCCGCAACCAACGGAATGCCGAGCATCACGTAGGGCTTCTCCAGCACGGCCGAAGGCTTGAAGTGGTTGCGGTACACGCGGATCGCTTCATGCATCAGGCGCGGTGCGAAATGCGAGGCGAAGGCGTAAGGCAAACCGCGCTCACCGGCGAGCTGTGCACTGAATAGGCTGGAGCCCAGCAGCCACACCGGTACGTTGGTACCGGTGCCCGGCACGGCGATCACCCGTTGGTCAGGCGTACGTGGGCCGAGGTAGGCCATCAATTCGGCTACATCGTCCGGGAAGTCATCGGCGCTGCCGGAGCGTTCACGGCGCAGGGCACGGGCGGTCATCTGGTCTGAGCCGGGCGCGCGGCCCAGGCCCAGGTCGATACGGCCGGGGTAGAGACTTTCGAGGGTACCGAACTGTTCGGCAATCACCAGAGGCGCGTGGTTGGGCAGCATCACACCGCCGGAACCGACGCGAATGGTCGAAGTGCCACCGGCCAGGTAACCCAGCAACACCGAGGTGGCCGAGCTGGCGATGCCGTCCATGTTGTGGTGTTCAGCCACCCAGAAACGGTTGTAGCCGAACTTTTCCACGTGCTGGGCCAGGTCCAGTGAATTGCGCAGCGACTGCGCCGGACTGCCGTTGGCCCGCACGGGCACCAGGTCGAGGGTCGAGAACTTTACGTCGGACAACGATTTCATAAGCCTGCTTCTCCAATGGGGGCGCAGGCTTCTTAGACGAACCAAAACCTGCCGCTTCATGTGCATGTTCTATGCAATGAGGGCATATACCCGAGATTCAATAGCGAGCGTAGAAATTTCCTACTAAATCGCTAGGTTTCTCCGACAAGATGAACTTTGCCGGGCCGTCTATCCTCAGAACCCTTACTGAAGCAAAACCACCGTTCGAGGAGACCGCTATGAGTATCGTTAAAAAAGCATCCGCGCATTGGGAAGGTGACCTGAAGACTGGCCTGGGTTCCATTTCCACGGAAACCGGCGTGCTGCGTGAAGCGCCCTACGGCTTCAAGGCCCGTTTCGAGGGCGGCAAGGGCACCAACCCGGAAGAATTGATCGGCGCAGCCCATGCCGGCTGTTTCTCCATGGCGTTTTCCATGATTCTTGGCGATGCCGGGCTCAAGGCTGACAGCATCGACACCCAGGCTGAAGTGACCCTGGACCAGGTTGAAGGTGGTTTTGCGATCACCGCCGTGCATTTGATCCTTAAGGCCAAGATTCCCGGCGCGAGCCAGGCGCAGTTCGATGAACTGAGCAAAAAGGCCAAGGAAGGGTGCCCGGTGTCCAAGGTGCTGAACGCGAAAATCAGCCTGGATGCCACCTTGGTTGGCTAACGCAGCAGGTCCAATGTGGGAGGGGGCTTGCCCCCTCCCACATTTAGTTCTGCGTTGGATCAGAACTCGTGTTTTGTAAGTGTGGTCCTATTACCATGCAGCCTTAGCCGCACACTCGTGCGCAATGCATTCAGGGAGCTTCAAACATGAAACGTTTTGCCTTGGCAATCATCTGCGGTGTATTGGCCACCTCGGCTGTGGCCGCACCAAAAGACTGCGAAGAGCTCAGGAAAGAGATCGAGGTCAAGATCCAGGCTAACGCGGTTCCGTCCTACACCCTGGAGATCGTCAGCAAGGAAGAAGCCGACAAGCACGACAGCGCCATGGTTGTCGGCAGCTGTGAGAACGGCACCAAGGCCATCGTCTACCAGAAGAACAACGACTGATCAGAGGCAGTTGACGCTGCGTTCTTCCGCGAGCAACTGACGCGCCGAGTCATACAACCGGATATTGGGTGTGAAGGCCAGCGAGCGCCCTTCCAGCACATAGCGCTGGCCGGCCTGGAAGTGATCGTATTCCAGGGTCATGAAGCAGGTGCGGTACATCATCTGGCTCAGCCCACCCAAACCGCCGCCCGCGGGCACTTCAAAGTCGAAACGCACCATCAGTTCATGATGGCCGGGCGGGAACTGGAAGAAACGCCCGTCATCCAGGTTCTTGCCGTCCAGGCGCTGCGCCATCACCAGCTTGGACCCCGGCGTAGGCGTGGTGAAATCGACCCAGGTTTGCTGCGGGTCCACCGGCGGTACGGGCGTGGTGGTGCAGGCACTGAGGAACAGGGCGGCGACGGGAAACAAGAGCTGACGCATGGCAGGCACTCGACGGAAAGAGAGAATTGAGCCCGGCGCCGACGGCAGCAGACTCCCTATGAGTATAAACACGTCATGCGATGAAAAAATTCCGTGCGGGCGCGATAGTCTGGCGAGCAAATTACCCAGGAGCGGTCGGGGCATGGTCAGGCGTTTTCTTCCAGGGTTGATGGTTGTGCTGCTCAGCGGCTGCTCCAGTGTCAGTTATTACGGCCAGTTGGCCAGTGGTCAGTGGCAATTGCTACGCGCCCGGGAGCCGGTGGCGCAGGTGATTGCCGACCCTTCCCGCCCAGCGTTATTGCGCGAGCATCTGGCGCAATCGCAAAAGGCGCGCACGTTCGCCAGTGAACACCTGCACCTGCCCGACAACCAGAGTTACAGGTTGTATGCCGACATCGGCCGGCCCTATGTGGTCTGGAACGTCTTTGCCACGCAGGAGTTTTCCCTGTCACCCGAAACCCATTGCTTCCCCATCGCCGGCTGTGTGGCCTATCGCGGTTACTACAACCAGGGCGCGGCGCGTGGCGAAGCCGCGTTGTTGAAGCAGCAGGGCATGGATGTGTCGATCGGTGGCGTCGAGGCCTATTCCACCTTGGGCTGGTTCAACGACCCGATCATGAATTCAATGATGAACTGGGGTGATGAGCGCCTGGCCACGCTGATCTTCCACGAGCTGGCGCACCAGCGTTTCTATGTGAAGGACGACACCGAGTTCAACGAGTCGTTTGCCAATTTTGTCGAGCAGGAGGGTACGCGCCAGTGGCGTGCTGCACGCGGTTTGGCAGCGGATAGCTTATCGACGTCGAAGCAGCGTGATCAATTTATCCAGTTAGTCCTCGATACCCGTCAACGTTTGGAAAAGCTCTACGCCCAACCGTTGGCAGCTGATGCGATGCGTCAGGCCAAGGCGGATCAGTTCGAGCGTTTGCGCGCCGAATATCGGCACATGCGCGATCACCAGTGGGGCGGGGATAAGCGTTATGACGCTTGGATCAACCAGCCCATGAACAATGCGCGGCTGTTGCCGTTTGGGTTGTATGACCAGTGGGTGCCGGCGTTTGCGGCGTTGTTTGCGCGGGAAGGTGGGGATTGGGTGAGGTTTTATGCGGCGGTGGAGAGGCTGGGTGGGTTGCCGGTGGGGCAGCGCAAGGCGGCGTTGAGGCAGTTGGAAGGGGGTGGCCTCTAGGGCCTCATCGGGGGCAAGCCCCCTCCCACATTTGAACGGCGTATACAGATCAACTGTGGGAGGGGGCTTGCCCCCGATGGCAGTCTCAAGACCGCTGCAAAAACGCCTGATGCATCTGTGCCAGGGTCTCGAAATGCCAAGTCGGCGCCTCGGCATTCAACTCTTCAAAACTGCCAAACCCATACCCCACCGCCGCCGAATCCAGCCCATTGCTGCGCGCACCGATCAGGTCATGCTTGCGGTCACCAATCATCAGGGTGGTGCTCGGGTCCAGGCCTTCTTCGCTGATCAAATGCGCGATCAGCTCGACCTTATTGGTACGCGTGCCGTCCAATTCGCTGCCGTAGATCACCTTGAAGTGCTTGGCGAAATCGAAATGCCGGGCGATCTCGCGGGCAAATATCCACGGCTTGGACGTCGCCACATAGAGCTGGCGGCCCTGGCTGCCCAGGTCTTCCAACAGCGGCATCACGCCGTCGAATACCCGGTTTTCATACAGGCCGGTGACCTTGAAGCGCTCGCGATAGAAATTCACCGCTTCCCAGGCCTTGGCCTCGTCGAAGTCGTAGAACTGCATGAAGGCTTGCAGCAACGGCGGGCCGATGAAGTGTTCCAGTTTACTCAGGTCCGGCTCGTCGATACCCAGCTTGCCGAGGGCGTACTGGATCGAGCGGGTGATGCCCTCGCGCGGGTCGGTGAGGGTGCCGTCCAGGTCGAACAGCACGGTTTGGTAAGGCAGGCTCATCGGTCGAATCCTTCAGCCAGGTGCAAGTCTTTGAGCTTCACGTAGTTCGCGGCGCTGTAGGTGAAAAAGGCGCGTTCCTTGTCAGTCAGTGGGCGGACCTGTTTAACCGGGCTGCCGACATACAAAAAACCGCTTTCGAGTTGCTTACCCGGCGGCACCAGGCTGCCGGCGCCGATGATCACGTCGTCCTCAACCACGGCGCCGTCCATCACGATGCTGCCCATGCCGATCAGGATGCGGCTGCCCACGGTGCAGCCATGCAGCATGACTTTGTGGGCGATGGTCACGTCGTCGCCGATCAACAGCGGGAAACCGTCCGGGTTGAAGGGGCCTGCATGGGTGATGTGCAGCACGCAGCCGTCCTGCACGCTGGTGCGCGCACCGATGCGGATGCGGTGCATGTCGCCACGGATCACGGTCAGTGGCCAGACCGAGCTGTCGGCGCCGATTTCGACATCGCCGATCACCACCGCCGAAATATCGACAAAAGCCCCGGCGCCCAGGGCCGGCGTGTGGTTCTGATAGGTGCGAAGGGTCACGATAGCCTCTCTCTCTTCTGCTGATAGCTGCGGTGGACGTTGATTGTAATTAAGATGGCCCCATCTTTGTTCTTACCTGTTTCTTCAGCCAAGGTGCCAACCGTGAGCGCGAACAACCCTCTTCTGCAGTCCTACGACCTGCCGCCGTTCTCGGCGATCCGTGCCGAGCACGTCCAGCCGGCCATCGAACAGATCCTCGCCGACAACCGCGTTGCCATCGAAGGCATCCTGCAAAGCCAGGGTAAAAACCCGACGTGGGCCGGCCTGGTCCTGGCCATGGATGAACTGAACGACCGCCTGGGCGCCGCCTGGAGCCCGGTCAGCCACCTTAATGCCGTGTGCAACAGTGCCGAACTGCGCGAAGCCTATGAAGGCTGCCTGCCGGCGTTGAGCGCCTACTCCACCGAGATGGGCCAGAACCGTGCGCTGTTCCAGGCCTTTGAAGCCCTGGCCAACAGCCCGGAAGCCGCCGGTTTCGACGTGGCGCAAAAAACCATCCTGGAACATTCTCTGCGCGACTTCCGCTTGTCGGGTATCGATTTGCCGCCCGAGCAGCAAAAACGCTACGCCGAAGTGCAAAGCAAACTGTCCGAGCTGGGCAGTAAGTTTTCCAACCAGTTGCTGGACGCCACCCAGGCCTGGACCAAACACGTGACCGATGAGGCCACCCTCGCCGGCCTGACCGATTCGGCCAAGGCGCAGATGGCTGCCGCTGCCCAGGCCAAAGGCCTCGACGGCTGGCTGATCACCCTGGAGTTCCCGAGCTACTACGCGGTGATGACCTACGCCCAGGACCGCGCCCTGCGTGAAGAAGTCTACGCGGCCTACTGCACCCGTGCGTCGGACCAAGGCCCGAATGCCGGTCAGCATGATAACGGCCCGGTGATGGAACAGATCCTCGACCTGCGTCAGGAGCTGGCTCAGTTGCTGGGTTACGCGTCGTTCTCGGAACTGAGCCTGGCCACCAAGATGGCCGAGTCCAGCGACCAAGTGCTGAGTTTCCTGCGTGACCTGGCCAAGCGCAGCAAGCCGTTTGCCGCCCAGGACTTGCAACAGCTCAAGGCTTACGCCGCCGAACAAGGCTGCGCCGACCTGCAAAGCTGGGACAGCGGTTTCTACGGCGAAAAACTCCGTGAACAACGCTACAGCGTGTCCCAGGAAGCCCTGCGCGCTTACTTCCCGATCGACAAAGTGTTCGGCGGCCTGTTTGCCATCGTGCAGCGCCTGTACGGCATCGAGATCGCCGAGCAGAAAGGCTTCGACACCTGGCACCCGGATGTCCGCCTGTTTGAAATCAAGGAAAACGGCCAGCACGTCGGCCGCTTCTTCTTCGACCTGTACGCCCGCGCCAACAAGCGCGGCGGTGCCTGGATGGACGGCGCCCGCGACCGTCGCCGCACGATTGACGGCGTGCTGCAAAGCCCGGTGGCCAACCTGGTGTGCAACTTCACCCCGGCCGACAGCGGCAAGCCTGCCCTGCTGACCCACGATGAAGTCACCACGCTGTTTCACGAGTTCGGCCACGGCCTGCATCACCTGTTGACGCGTGTTGAACACGCTGGCGTGTCCGGCATCAACGGTGTGGCCTGGGATGCGGTGGAGTTGCCGAGCCAGTTCATGGAGAACTGGTGCTGGGAGCCGGAGGGCCTGGCGCTGATCTCCGGTCACTATGAAACCGGTGAGCCACTGCCCCAGGACCTGCTGGAAAAAATGCTCGCAGCCAAGAACTTCCAGTCCGGCCTGATGATGGTGCGCCAGCTGGAATTCTCGCTGTTCGACTTCGAACTGCATGCCACCCACGGTGATGGCCGCAGCGTGGCGCAAGTGCTTGAAGGCGTGCGCGATGAGGTATCGGTGATGCGTCCGCCGGCCTACAACCGCTTCCCTAACAGCTTTGCGCATATCTTTGCCGGGGGGTATGCAGCGGGTTACTACAGCTACAAGTGGGCCGAAGTGCTGTCGGCGGATGCTTTCTCCAAGTTCGAGGAAGACGGCGTGCTCAATGCCGAGACCGGCCGTGCGTTCCGCGAAGCCATCCTGGCACGTGGCGGTTCCCAGGCACCGATGGTGCTGTTCGTCGACTTCCGCGGACGGGCGCCGTCGATTGACGCACTCTTGCGCCACAGCGGCCTGAGTGAGGACGCGGCAGCATGAGCGAAGGGCCTGTGATTACCAAAAAGCAATTTATCGCCGGGGCGGTCTGCCCGGCGTGCAGTGAGCCGGACAAGCTGAAGATGTGGACTGAGGACAACGTACCGCATCGCGAGTGTGTGGCCTGCGGTTATACCGACACCCTCAATGACCAGGGGCTGTCGGTGCCCAAGGAGTTGGGGACGCGGGTGAATACCTCGGCGTTGAAAGCGCCTGCGGACCCTAAGGTGCAGGCGGTGCAGTTTTTCCCCAACCCGAAGCTCAAGAAAGAGTAACGTCTGGTGCCCGCTCCCTGTGGGAGCGGGCTTGCCTGCGCCGCGGGCACGTCCGGCTCTCACAGCACGTGCACTACGGTGCTTTTTCGTCCTTGCCCGTTGTCGTGATCCAATCTTTCATCGAACACAGCGCAAATGCACTGGTGCTGCAATCGCCACTCGCCAACGCCGTGCGCAACTTGTCGACATCGGCGCGCATCATGTAGCGAACGCCGTCCTTGAAGCCATTGCTGGTGCCGAAACCGCCCAAGCTCATTTCGTTCAAGGCATCTTCCTTGCTCCATCCCTGGATCACTACCCGATACATCGCCGCCATCAGGCCGGTACGGTCAGAGCCGTGCTTGCAATGCATCAGCACAGGGCCGTTGGCCTCGGCTTCCCGGATAGCTCTCAGTGCCGCCAGCACGTCGGAGTCATCTACGTGGTTGGTGCGATAACTCAGCTGTACCTGTCGGATGTTGGGGGACTTGAGCCAATCGGCATCGGATTCCGGTAGGAAATTGATCACGGTGCCAATCTTCAGTTTTTCCAGCAGAGGCGCCGCGTTGCCGTCCGGTAGCGCGCTGCGGTAGAGCGTGGGCGTCATCTGGTGAAGGTTGTATTGGTTGCCCACAGGCTGCGCCCATTCGGCTGAACGGATGGACGTGGGCTCGTCGGCGTGGGCGTAAGCGCTGGTGAAGAGTGCCACGAGCGCGAGGCCCACACCCGACAACCATTGATTCTTGAGCATCTGTGACATGACCGGGCAGAAGGGTGGAGAGGGTGTTCAGCTTCGTCTGCCGGGGGTCAATGAGGCGTGAGGTGCCCGTCAAAGAATCGTGAATCCCTCAGTCTTTAGTCGCTGAAACGATTCTCTACATCCTTAGCCTGCTATCATTTGTAACTATTGATTGCTGCTGCGTTCTATCTCCTTGGATCTTTTGGATCCAACTCGCTGCTCAAAAACACCAAGCCACTCCCAGAAGCGGCTGATAAACCCGTGACCACATGATGAGGTGCCACCATGTCTGATCAAGATCAAGACAACCCCCGGCGTGACTTTTTGCGCAAATCCTTGACCTTGATCCCGGTGGTCACGGTTGCCAGCACCGGCCTTGGCGGTTCGATGCTGATGGCGACGCCTGAACCCGTCCAGGCTGCGCCTGCCAAGCCTGTGGCTGACGAAAAAGCCTACGAGCCGACTTACTTCACGGCCGAGGAATGGGCGTTTATCAACGCCGCCGTCGAGCGTTTGATCCCCGCTGACGCCCAAGGCCCGGGTGCCCTGGAAGCCGGTGCGCCGGAATACATCGACCGCCAGATGAATACGCCGTATGCCAGCGGAGCCCTGTGGTTCATGCAAGGCCCTTTCAACGCCGATGCGCCGCCGGAAATGGGTTGGCAGAGCAAATTGGTCCCCAAGGAGATCTACCGCTTGGGTATTGCCGCGACGGATGCCTGGTCGAAGGCGTTCAACGGTAAGGTTTTTGCTGCGCAAGACAGCGCTACCCGAGACGATATGTTGCGCCGCCTGGAGGCTGGCGGAGGCGAAGTTGCTGCGCATTTCGAGGCGGTGCCGCCGAAGATATTCTTCAATCTGTTGCTGCAAAACACCAAGGAAGGGTTCTTCTGCGACCCGATTCACGGCGGCAACAAAGGCATGGTCGGCTGGACCATGATCGGCTTCCCCGGCGCCCGCGCCGATTTCATGGACTGGGTGGAACGCAACGAGCAGTACCCCTTCCCGGCCGTTTCAATCCGTGGCGAGAGGGCATAAGCGTGGCGACCATCATGAAGAAAGTGGATGCAGTGATCGTAGGCTTCGGCTGGACCGGCGCGATCATGGCCAAGGAACTGACGGAAGCAGGTCTCAACGTGGTCGCGCTGGAGCGCGGCCCGATGCAGGACACTTACCCGGACGGCAACTATCCCCAGGTCATCGACGAATTGACCTACAGCGTGCGTAAGAAACTCTTCCAGGACATCTCCAAAGAGACGGTGACCATTCGCCACAGCGTGAATGACGTTGCCCTGCCTAACCGTCAGTTAGGTGCGTTTTTGCCGGGCAATGGCGTGGGGGGCGCGGGCCTGCACTGGTCGGGCGTGCATTTCCGGGTCGACCCGATCGAGCTGCGTATGCGCAGCCATTACGAAGAGCGCTACGGCAAACAGTTCATTCCCAAGGACATGACCATCCAGGACTTCGGCGTCAGCTATGAAGAGCTGGAGCCGTTTTTCGACTACGCGGAAAAAGTCTTCGGCACCTCCGGCCAAGCCTGGACCGTGAAAGGTCAGCGAGTAGGCGAAGGCCGTGGCGGCAACCCGTATGCACCGGATCGCTCCAACCCGTTCCCACTGGAAGCGCAGAAGAACACCGTCTCCGCACAGCTGTTTCAGAAAGCGGCTGCCAGCGTGGGTTACAAACCCTACAACCTGCCGTCAGCCAATACATCGGGGCCTTACACCAACCCCTACGGCGCGCAGATGGGCCCGTGCAACTTCTGTGGCTTCTGCAGTGGCTACGTGTGCTACATGTATTCCAAGGCTTCGCCGAACGTGAACATCCTGCCGGCGCTGCGCCAGGTGCCGAACTTTGAGCTGCGGCCCAATTCCCACGTGCTCAAGGTCAACCTCGACAGCACCAAGAGCAAGGCCACCGGCGTGACGTATATCGACGCCCAGGGTCGCGAATGCGAGCAGCCGGCGGACCTGGTGATTCTCGGTGCCTTCCAGTTTCACAACGTGCGCTTGATGTTGTTGTCGGGCATCGGCAAGCCCTACGACCCGATTACCAATGAGGGCGTGGTGGGCAGGAACTTCGCCTACCAGAACATGGCGACCATCAAGGCGTTCTTCGACAAGGACACCCACACCAACAACTTCATCGGTGCGGGCGGTAATGGCGTGGCCATCGATGACTTCAACGCCGATAACTTCGACCACGGGCCTCACGGCTTCGTGGGCGGTTCGCCGATGTGGGTCAACCAGGCCGGCAGCCGACCGATTGCCGGCACCTCCAACCCGCCGGGTACCCCGGCCTGGGGCAGCGCGTGGAAGCGCGCCACCGCCGATTACTACACCCACCAAGTGTCGATGGATGCCCATGGCGCCCATCAATCCTACCGGGGCAACTACTTGGATCTGGACCCGGTTTACCGCGATGCCTACGGCCTGCCGCTGCTGCGGATGACGTTCGATTGGCAGGAAAACGACATCAAGATGAACCGCTTCATGGTCGAGAAAATGGGCAAGGTCGCTGAGGCGATGAACCCCAAGGCGATTGCCGTGCTTGGCAAAAAGGTCGGTGAACACTTCAACACGGCGTCCTACCAGACCACCCACCTCAATGGCGGCGCGATCATGGGCACCGACCCGAAAACCAGTGCGTTGAACCGTTACCTGCAGTGCTGGGATGTACACAACGTGTTTGTCCCAGGCGCCTCCGCGTTCCCACAAGGCTTGGGCTACAACCCTACCGGCTTGGTGGCGGCGCTGACCTATTGGTCGGCCCGTGCGATCCGCGAGCAGTACCTGAAAAACCCCGGCCCACTGGTTCAGGCATAAGGAGCGATGACCATGAAAGCACTTGTTATCGCGACCTTCGCCCTGTTCAGCAGCTGCTCGGTGAGCGCCGCTGAAACCGACTTGATCAAGCAAGGGGAATACCTGGCCCGCGCCGGTGACTGCGTGGCCTGCCACACCGCCAAGGGCGGCAAACCCTTTGCCGGCGGGCTGCCGATGGAAACCCCCATCGGTGTGATCTATTCCACCAATATCACCCCGCACAAGACCGGCCTGGGCGACTACAGCTTCGAAGACTTCGACAAGGCCGTGCGCCATGGCGTCGCCAAGAGCGGTAGTACGCTTTACCCGGCAATGCCCTACCCGTCTTACGCACGCGTCAGTGACAGCGATATGCAGGCGTTGTACGCCTATTTCATGAAGGGTGTTGAGCCGGTCGCCCAGGAGAACAAGGACAGCGATATTCCCTGGCCCTTGAGCATGCGTTGGCCGCTGGCGGCGTGGCGATGGATGTTTGCCCCGTCTGTCGAAGAGCATCCGGTGCAGGCCGCTGCCGATCCGGTGATCAGCCGTGGCGCTTACCTGGTGGAAGGCCTCGGCCACTGCGGCGCGTGCCATACGCCACGGGCGTTGACCATGCAGGAAAAAGCCCTGAGCGCCACTGACGGCAACGCCTTCCTGTCCGGCAGCGCGCCACTGGAAGGCTGGATTGCCAAGAGCCTGCGCGGTGACCACAAGGACGGCCTCGGCAGTTGGAGCGAGGAGCAATTGGTGCAATTTCTCAAGACCGGTCGCAGTGATCGCAGTGCGGTGTTTGGTGGCATGAGCGATGTTGTCGTCCACAGCATGCAGTACATGTCGGAAAATGACCTGACGGCTATCGCCCGTTACCTCAAGAGCCTGCCGGCGGTGGACCCCAAGGATCAGCCGCACCCGTACGACAAGCAGGTAGCGGATGCCCTGTGGAAAGGCGATGACCGCCAGCGCGGCGCCTCGGTGTATATCGACAACTGCGCCGCCTGCCACCGTACCGATGGCCATGGTTATACACGCGTGTTCCCGGCGTTGGCGGGCAACCCGGTGTTGCAGACGGCGGATGCCACATCGTTGATCAACCTCGTGTTGAACGGCGGTACTCTGCCGGCTACCCACGCGGCGCCGTCGACGTTCACCATGCCGGCGTTCGCCTGGCGCCTGTCTGACCAGGAGGTGGCCGACGTGGTCAGTTTCATCCGGGGTAGCTGGGGCAATAAAGGCGCGCCGGTGACCGCCAGCGACGTGGAGAACCTGCGCCAGAACGACATGCGTACCACCTCCGGCGATGACCTGGGACAAGTGACGCAAAAGCACTGATCCCTCCCTGGCCGCCAAACGGCACTGGTCAGAAACCTCGCGCCTCGATACTGTATATAAAAACAGTATCGAGGCGCTTTCATGTCTACTCCGCTGCCACCCCGAGGCCGGGGCACGGCCACCAACCTGCACAACCGCTTTGCGCCCACTGTCAGCGTGGC
Organism: Pseudomonas sp. OV546; assembly: GCF_900116845.1. Classification (NCBI taxonomy): domain Bacteria; kingdom Pseudomonadati; phylum Pseudomonadota; class Gammaproteobacteria; order Pseudomonadales; family Pseudomonadaceae; genus Pseudomonas; species Pseudomonas sp. OV546. The sequence goes on from NZ_FPCE01000010.1 coordinate 195,444, forward strand.
CGAAGACGACGGCTGGTTCCAGGAAGTGCCGCCGACCCAGGGCACCGAAGTGCGCATCGAAACGGCCAAGACCATCATCACCCGCAACAACTCGCCGGACTTGCCGTTTGATCGGTCGATCAACCCCTACCGTGGCTGCGAGCACGGCTGCATCTACTGCTATGCCCGGCCCAGCCATGCCTATTGGGACATGTCGCCGGGGTTGGATTTCGAAACCAAACTGATCGCCAAGACCAACGCTGCCGAGGTGCTGGAGCAGCAACTGTCAAAGCCGGGCTACGTGTGTGCGCCGATCAACCTCGGTTCCAATACCGACCCGTACCAGCCGATCGAGCGCGAGTACACCATCACCCGGCAAACCCTGGAAGTGCTGCTGCGTTATCGCCACCCGGTGACCATCATCACTAAGGGTTCACTGATTTTGCGCGACCTGGACCTGCTCACCGAGCTGGCCCGCCAGCGACTGGTGGCCGTGATGATCAGCCTCACCAGCCTGGATGATGAACTCAAGCGCATCCTCGAGCCACGCACGGCGGCGCCCAAGGCGCGGTTGCGGGCGATTCGGGTGATGCGTGACGCCGGGATCCCAGTGGGCGTGCTGTGCTCGCCGATGATCCCGATGATCAACGACAGTGAATTGGAAAGCCTGTTAACCGAAGCCCATGCCGCAGGCGCGCAAAGTGCCGCATACATGATGCTGCGGCTGCCGCTGGAGGTGGCGCCGTTGTTCGAGGAGTGGCTGGCGGCGCATTACCCGCAACGCGCGGCCCACGTGATGAGCCTGGTGCGTCAGGTGCGCGGCGGTGAGGTTTACGACAGCCGCTTCGGCGTGCGCATGCGTGGCGAAGGGCCGTTTGCCGATTTGCTGGCGCAGCGCTTCAGCAAGGCGATCAAGCGCCTGGGGCTCAACCGGCGGGAAGGCTTCAATCTCGATTGCAGCGCCTTTTGTCCACCGGGCAGGCAGATGGCTTTGTTGTAGACTGAAGAGGTAAAAGGCGACATCCCTGTGGGAATGGTCGCGTTTTGATATCACTGAAAGCCGCGAGATAGAGCGGTTCATTCAGTTTGAGTTAAGTTTCGACGGTTACCTTGTTCAGCGAGTGACTGATGAGTCGGCGGCCCGGTTTGTAGCGTTTACAACTATTGCCTTGGCCTGACGTCGAACTGAGCTGAAAACTCCCCCTGCATTAATCAAGAGGATGAATCATGAGTGACAAGGATAAACAGCCGTTGGCTGCGTCGGCTTCTGCCTCTCCGGTGGCTGAAACCGCCGATGCAGCGCTGCAGCATATCGTTGACGGCTTTTTGCATTTCCATCACGACGTCTTCCCACAGCAGGAAGAACTCTTCAAGAAACTCGCCACGGCGCAGAGCCCACGGGCGATGTTTATCACCTGCGCGGACTCGCGCATCGTGCCTGAGCTGATTACCCAAAGCTCACCGGGCGACCTGTTCGTAACGCGTAACGTCGGCAACGTTGTGCCGCCATACGGCCAGATGAACGGCGGTGTTTCCACGGCCATCGAGTACGCGGTTCTCGCCTTGGGTGTGCAGCACATCATCGTCTGCGGGCACTCCGATTGCGGCGCTATGCGGGCGGTCCTCAATCCCGCCAGCCTGGAGAAAATGCCGACGGTAAGGGCCTGGCTGCGGCACGCCGAGGTCGCCAAGTCCATGGTCGAGGACAACTGCGACTGCGCCAATGAAGGCGAAAGCATGAAGGTGCTGACCGAAGAAAACGTCATCGCCCAACTGCAGCATTTGCGTACCCACCCTTCCGTGGCCTCGCGCATGGCCAATGGTCAACTGTTTATCCACGGTTGGATCTACAACATCGAGACCAGCGAAATCCGCGCCTACGATGCCGACCAGTCGGCGTTCCGACCGTTGGGCGGCGAAGGGCCAATTCCTTCCGCGACGCCTAAAGCGCGCTTCTAAAACACTTCCCTGCCGGGTAAAGCGGTGGCTGCCATGGACGCAGCCAGGCTTTACCGCGCCCGGTAAATGCCTCGGGAGAGTCATCATGCGTGCTGCTCAATTGAAAGCTGTAATACCTCGAGAGCTACTCGCCTCGGTGGTCGTGTTTCTGGTCGCCCTGCCCCTGTGCATGGGCATTGCAATCGCTTCCGGCATGCCGCCGGCCAAGGGCCTGATCACTGGGATCATCGGGGGCCTGGTGGTGGGTTGGCTGGCCGGCTCGCCGTTGCAGGTCAGCGGCCCGGCGGCGGGTCTGGCGGTGTTGGTGTTCGAGCTGGTGCGCCAGCATGGGATGATGATGCTTGGGCCGATCCTGCTGCTGGCAGGCTTCCTGCAGCTGGTGGCCGGGCGTCTGCGCCTGGGTTGCTGGTTCCGCGTCACGGCGCCGGCAGTGGTGTATGGCATGCTGGCGGGCATTGGCGTGCTGATCGTGTTATCGCAGATACACGTGATGCTCGATGGCGCGCCCAAGCCTTCGGGTCTGGATAACCTGGCGGGTTTCCCGGCGGCGTTGGCCGAGGCGATCCCGACCTTGGGTGGCGGCTTGGGCTGGCAGGCAGGATTGCTCGGTTTGTCGACGATGCTGGTGATGTACGTCTGGGATAAATTCCGCCCGCAGAAGCTGCGCTTTGTGCCCGGCGCCTTGCTGGGTGTGGGGCTGACCACCGTCGTCAGCCTGGTGCTGGCATTGCAGGTCAAGCGTGTGGAAGTCCCGGAGAACCTTGCCGATGCCATCGATTGGCTGCGCCCCAGTGATCTGCTGAACCTTGCCGATCCGCAGTTGCTGATTGCGGCCTTCGCCGTGGCGTTTATCGCGAGTGCCGAGACGTTGCTTTCCGCCGCCGCGGTAGACCGCATGCACAGCGGGCAGCGTTCCGATTTCGATAAGGAATTGTCTGCTCAAGGTGTAGGCAACATGCTGTGCGGCCTGGTAGGTGCACTGCCGATGACCGGTGTGATCGTGCGCAGCTCGGCCAACGTACAGGCCGGTGCTACCACCCGCCTGTCGGCGATGTTCCACGGTGTGTGGCTGTTGGGCTTTGTATTGCTGCTGTCGAGTGTGTTGCAAAGCATTCCGGTGGCGAGCCTGGCCGGCGTGCTGGTGTACACCGGGATCAAGCTGGTCGACATCAAGGCGTTCAAAGCCCTCGGGCGCTATGGGCGGATGCCGATGTTTACGTATGCGGCGACGGCTTTGGCGATCATCTTTACCGACCTGCTGACCGGCGTTCTGGTGGGCTTCGGGTTGACGCTGGTCAAGCTGGCGCTCAAGGCGTCACGGCTTAAGGTCAGCTTGATCGACTTGCCCCAGGACGGTGAGATGGAGCTGCGTCTGATCGGTGCGGCGACCTTTCTGAAAGTGCCGGCGTTGACCCAGGTATTGTCGACGGTGCCTGCGGGAAGCACTGTGCATGTGCCGCTCAATAACTTGAGCTATATCGACCATTCCTGCCTGGAGTTGCTGGAGGAGTGGGGACGGGCGAATGCGGCGAAGGGTTCAAGGCTGGTGATCGAGGCGCGTGGGTTGAAGCGCCGGTTGGAAGGTCGGGTGAGGACGACGACCGGGATAGGTTCGGCGGCTTCTACTGGCTGACGAAACCGGATAAAAATGTGGGAGGGGGCTTGCCACCTCCCACATTTGGTTCGCGTCAGACTGAAAGTTTAAGCCGGCTGATCCAACGCCAACTCAACCCCCAACTGCCGCGACAGGCACGGCCAGCGCTTCCACGCCGCTTCCGTGTCCGGGCTCTTCAGTTGCTCGCGATAGGCCTCGACCGACTCCAGCGCAAAGCTCTCTTCGTTGAGCATTTCATCCACCGCGTGGTGCACCGCTTCATCCAGCTGGTTGGCAAACGCTTCGCCGATCAGTTGATGGGCGATGACATTGGCCACGGTGGTATCCGCCGGAATCAACGGCTGACCGAAATGCTTGATATACAGATCGTTTACTTCTTCCACCAGGCGATGAGCCAGGTAAGCCTCGTCCAGCAGGCCATCGAGCCCTTCATGGCCGGCCAGGATAGCGGGTGGTTGCAGGAAAAAATGCTCGGCGATCTTCAGCACCGGCTTGATCTGGCTTTCGATACCGGCCTCGCGGGCCACATCGTTGGCGGCGTCCAGCAACTCCGGGACGAGGTCGATGTAGGCGGTCACAAAGCGGGCCATGACAATGTTGCGATCACCGTCAGCCAGGGCGATGGCCGAATGCAGGTGCGGCAATTGTTTTTCCAGTTGCTGGGCCAGCTGGCCCGTGCTGGCTTCGTGTTGATGGGCACGGGAAATCTGCTCGCGCAATGCGGCGGTGTTCATGAAGGCTCCAGTCATGCAGGCGTAGGAATAGGGAGAGGATAAGGTAGCTCGTTTATACGAGCGCCTCAGACGCATTTGTCATAATTATTTCATGGTTATGCGCGGGCGTTATATCGAATCGCGATAGATAACGGGATAAACGATTCCGCCGCCTATTTCATTAGCCTGAAACACCTCATTTTTGCTCATTTACCCCTACACATTGCGGGGTTGCAGAGCGTGTCTATACTCGGATTTGTACGCGATTAGCTGATGACGCCAGACTGCATAAGCAGGCAAGGCTAAGCGGTTGTAAGCAGTATGGAAGCCGCTCCCTTCGACGCAGGTGCATACCGGCGGGATAACAAGAACGATAAGGGGAACCCGCAATGATGCGACATCCACACGTTTGGATGGGCCTCCTGTTGTGGTCGGTATTCGGCCAGGCGCACGCCGCCTGGACAACGAATATGGCGCCAGGGGCGACAGAAGTCAGTCACGCTGTGTTTGACCTGCACATGACCATTTTCTGGATCTGTGTGGTGATCGGCATCATCGTGTTTGGCGCGATGTTCTGGTCGATGATTGTTCATCGCCGGTCCACGGGGCAGGTTGCGGCCAAGTTCCACGAGAGCACCACCGTGGAGATTCTCTGGACCGTCGTGCCGTTGTTGATCCTGATCGCGATGGCCATTCCGGCAACCAAGACCCTGATCAATATCTACGACAGCAGTGAGTCGGATATCGATATCCAGGTCACCGGCTATCAATGGAAGTGGCATTACAAATACCTGGGCCAGGATGTGGAGTTCTTCAGCAACCTGGCCACGCCCGCCGAGCAGATCCACAACCAGGCCACCAAAGGCGAACACTACCTGCTGGAAGTCGACCAGCCGCTGGTGTTGCCGGTGGGGGCCAAGGTGCGCTTTCTGGTGACCGCCGCCGACGTGATCCACTCCTGGTGGGTACCGGCGTTTGCGGTCAAGCGCGACGCCATCCCAGGCTTTGTCAACGAGGCTTGGACCCGCGTAGAGAAGCCTGGCATCTACCGTGGCCAGTGCGCCGAATTGTGCGGCAAAGACCACGGTTTCATGCCCATCGTGGTCGAGGTCAAGTCCAAGGCCGACTACGAAACCTGGCTGGGCGAGCGCAAGGAAGAGGCCGCCAAGCTCAAGGAGCTGACCTCTAAAGAGTGGACGCTGGAAGAGCTGGTAGCCCGTGGCGACAAGGTCTACCACACCACGTGCGTGGCCTGTCACCAGGCCGAAGGCCAGGGCCTGCCACCGATGTTCCCGGCACTCAAGGGCTCGAAAATTGCCACCGGACCGAAGGAAGGCCACCTGAGCCTCGTCTACCACGGCAAGCCCGGCACCGCGATGGCGGCCTTCGGCAAGCAGCTTTCGGAAGTGGATATCGCCGCCGTAGTGACCTACGAGCGCAATGCCTGGGGCAACAACAAAGGCGACATGGTCACGCCTAAAGACGTGCTGGCCATCAAGCAGGCGGAAAGCAAATGACCTATTCCAAGGCGTTTACCTCGACCCGCCCCGCCCACTTGCTTGCAGGAGAACGGCCATGAGCGCTGTGATCGATGACCATGGTCACGCCGACCATGCCCACGGCCCCGCGAAGGGCTTGATGCGCTGGGTGCTGACCACCAACCACAAAGACATCGGCACCCTGTACCTCTGGTTTGCCTTCTCCATGTTCCTGCTCGGCGGCTCGTTCGCCATGGTGATCCGGGCCGAGCTGTTCCAGCCCGGCCTGCAGATTGTCGAGCCGGCGTTTTTCAACCAGATGACCACGATGCACGGCCTGATCATGGTGTTCGGCGCGGTGATGCCGGCGTTCGTCGGCCTGGCCAACTGGATGATCCCATTGATGATCGGCGCGCCCGACATGGCCCTGCCGCGCATGAACAACTTCAGCTTCTGGCTGCTGCCGGCGGCGTTCCTGCTGCTGGTCTCGACGCTTTTCACGCCGGGCGGCGGGCCGAACTTCGGCTGGACGTTCTACGCCCCGCTCTCCACTACCTACGCGCCGGAAAGCGTGACGTTCTTCATCTTTGCGATCCACCTGATGGGCATCAGTTCGATCATGGGCGCGATCAACGTGGTCGCGACCATCCTCAACCTGCGCGCACCCGGCATGACATTGATGAAAATGCCGCTGTTCGTCTGGACCTGGCTGATCACTGCGTTCCTGCTGATCGCGGTGATGCCGGTGCTGGCCGGTTGCGTGACCATGATGCTGATGGACATCCACTTCGGCACCAGCTTCTTCAGTGCGGCCGGCGGCGGTGATCCGGTGCTGTTCCAGCATGTGTTCTGGTTCTTCGGCCACCCCGAGGTGTACATCATGATTCTGCCGGCCTTCGGCGCCGTCAGCTCGATCATCCCGACCTTTTCGCGCAAGCCGCTGTTTGGCTACACCTCGATGGTCTACGCCACGGCGAGCATCGCGTTCCTCTCGTTCATCGTGTGGGCGCACCATATGTTCGTGGTCGGCATTCCGTTGGTGGGCGAGTTGTTCTTCATGTACGCCACCCTGCTGATCGCCGTCCCGACAGGGGTGAAGGTCTTCAACTGGGTCAGTACCATGTGGCAGGGCTCGCTGACCTTCGAGACGCCCATGCTGTTCGCCGTGGCCTTCGTGATTCTGTTCACCATCGGCGGGTTTTCCGGGCTGATGCTGGCGATTGCGCCAGCGGACTTCCAGTATCACGACACCTACTTCGTGGTGGCGCACTTCCATTACGTACTGGTGCCCGGCGCGATCTTCGGCATCTTCGCGTCGGCCTACTATTGGCTGCCGAAATGGACCGGCCACATGTACGACGAAACCCTGGGCAAGCTGCACTTCTGGCTGTCTTTCGTGGGCATGAACATGGCGTTTTTCCCGATGCACTTCGTCGGGCTGGCGGGCATGCCGCGGCGGGTGCCGGACTACAACCTGCAATTCGCCGACTTCAACATGGTTTCGTCGATTGGCGCCTTCATGTTTGGTGCTACGCAGATCTTCTTCCTGTTCATCGTGATCAAGTGCATCCGTGGCGGCGCGCCTGCGCCGGCCAAACCGTGGGATGGCGCCGAAGGCCTGGAGTGGAGCATCCCCTCGCCTGCGCCGTACCACACCTTCACGACGCCGCCGGAGGTCAAATGAACACGCCTTGGCACTGCGTACACGGCCAATGTGGGAGGGGGCTTGCCCCCGATGGCGGTGTGTCAGCCGACATCATTATTGGCTGTAAAACAGCTATCGGGGGCAAGCCCCCTCCCACAATGGCCTCATTCACATTGGGTGGGCGTCATGGCTGAATCCTTGCCGATCAAGCGCCTGGTCACCCGCCTGCTGATCCTGGTGGTGGCAATGTTCGCCTTCGGCTTTGCGCTGGTGCCGATCTACGACGTGATGTGCAAGGCGTTCGGCATCAACGGCAAGACGGCCGGGCAGTACGAGGGGTCGCAGGTGGTGGACCCAACGCGCCAGGTGCGTGTGCAATTTTTGTCCACCAACGCCATCGACATGGTCTGGGATTTCTACGCCAAGGCTGACGAAGTGGTGGTCAACCCAGGCGCGGTGACCGAGATGTTGTTCGTGGCCTACAACCCCACTGACAAACCCATGACCGCACAGGCCGTACCGAGTATTTCCCCGGCCGAAGCGGCGATGTATTTCCACAAGACCGAGTGCTTTTGCTTCACCCAGCAAGTGCTGCAGCCAGGCCAGCGTATCGAGATGCCAGTGCGCTTCATTGTCGACCGTGACATGCCCAAGGATGTGAAGCATTTGACCCTGGCGTACACGCTGTTTGATATCACTGCGCGCCAACCGCCGGTGGCTGTGCACACCGGGGGCTAGCTACTGTTTGCCCGCTCAATCAGGAGAGCGAATACATGTCGACTCATGATACGTACTACGTACCAGCGCAAAGCAAATGGCCGATAATTGCCACGATTGGCATGCTGGTCACCGTGTACGGCCTGGCCGTGTGGTTCAACGACCTGAAGGCGGCGCGCCCGGAATCCCACGGCCCGTGGATCTTTTTCATCGGTGGCCTGCTGGTGGCCTACATGATGTTTGGCTGGTTCGGCGCGGTGATCAAGGAAAGCCGCGCCGGTTTGTACAGTTCGCAGATGGACCGCTCGTTCCGCTGGGGCATGACGTGGTTCATCTTTTCCGAAGTGATGTTCTTTATCGCATTCTTTGGTGCGCTGTTTTATGTACGGCACATGTCCGGCCCTTGGCTGGGCGGCGAAGGGCATAAGGGCATTGCGCACATGCTGTGGCCGAATTTCGAATTTGCGTGGCCGTTGCTGAACAACCCCGATCCGAAAATGTACCCCGCGCCGGAAGGCACCATCAGCCCTTGGGGCCTGCCGCTGGTCAATACCATCCTGCTGGTGAGTTCCAGCGTGACCATCACCATCGCCCACCATGCGCTGCGCAAAGGCCATCGCGGTGCGCTGAAGATCTGGCTGGCGATCACGGTGCTGCTGGGCCTGGCATTCCTGGGGTTCCAGGCTGAGGAATACATCCACGCTTATAAAGAGCTGGGCCTGACCTTGGGCTCGGGCGTATACGGCGCAACCTTCTTCATGCTCACCGGATTTCACGGCGCCCACGTCACCATCGGCACGATCATTCTGTTCGTGATGCTGATGCGCATCCTTAAGGGGCATTTCAATGCCGAGCACCAGTTTGGATTCGAGGCGGCCAGTTGGTATTGGCACTTTGTGGATGTGGTGTGGATCGGGCTGTTTTTCTTCGTCTATGTGCTGTGAAGCGGTTTACCACGGCGCATGAGAAACCAGTTGGCCGCTGAAAAAGCCCCAGGTGATCAACGCCAGGGTAATCACGGCCAGTACGACACGCACGGTCAGGGCGGTGACGAGGCGATTGGAGTTGCCCTCGTCCTTGACCAGGAAGAACAAGCCACTGAACAGACTCACAACGGTCGCGATCAGCATCAGGGCAATGGCGGCTTTGAGCATGGTCGGGCTCCAATGGGATGGGCGGGCAATGAAAACAAGTATAGCCAGCGCCGCAAAACGCTTTCGTCCAGGGATCACACCCACCTTAGTGGTGCTGGTGTTGCTGCCGTTGATGGTGGGGCTGGGGTTCTGGCAGCTGTCTCGCGGCCATGAAAAGCAGCTGCTGGTGGACAGTTACACCGAGCGCCGCGCAGCGGATCCGATCAGCGGTGCGCAACTCAACGATATGCCTGACCCGGCCTTTCGCCGTGTGCGGCTGCGCGGACAATTCGATGCCGAACACAGCGTTTTCCTCGATAACCGCACGCGAGACGGCAAGGCCGGCGTTGAACTGCTGCAACCCTTCCACGACCAGGCCAGCGGCCTGTGGCTGTTGCTCAATCGTGGTTGGCTGCCCTGGCCGGATCGGCGCACGCCACCGGTCTTCAGCACCCCTGAGCAACCTGTGAACCTGGATGCCTGGGTCTACGTCGCCCCCGGCGAAACCTTCCAGCTGCACGCCGACCCGGCGGGCGCGCAGTGGCCGCGCCTGCTGACGGCGCTGCACCCGGCCGCGTTGTGGACGGAGCTGGGACGCAGCGGTTTCGCCTACGAGCTGCGGGCCGAAGCCGGCCCCGGCACCTACGAAACCACTTGGCCGATCGTGGCCATGGGGCCGGAAAAACACCTGGCGTACGCCGTGCAGTGGTTCGCCATGTCGCTGGCCCTGCTGGCGCTTTACCTCTACCTCGGATGGCACAACAAAAAGGAGAAGCCCCATGGGAGCGGCCATGAATCCACTCAACATGTCTGAAGTGCCTGATCGGCGCAAAGGCCGTTGGCAGTTGATCCTGATCCTGATGATGGTGATCGGTCCGATGGCGCTGGCGACCTTCATGTACAAGCTGCAGTTCTGGGTGCCGGACAGCCGCAGTTACCATGGCGAAATGATCGGCAACGGCCAGACCCGCGCCGACATCGGCGTGCAGGCTGATGAACAGCGTTGGCAACTGCTGGTGACCGCGCCCGCCGCTTGCGCCGCGGATTGCCAGCAACTGGTGTACCTCGCGCGGCAATTGCAGATTGGCCTGGGGCGCGATGCCTCCCGCGCCAGCCATGCCTTGGCCAGTGCTCAGCCGCTGGGCAGCGACTATGACGCCAAGCTCAAGGCCGAGTACCCGCAACTGCAACGTTACCCGCTGGACCTCTCGACCTTCAGCAAAAATGCCGGTGCGCCGGGAGATGCGCAGCTATGGATCGTCGATCCCCACGGCAACCTGGTGTTGCGCTACGACACCAAGGTCAAGGGCAAGGACTTGCTCAACGACCTGCGCCACCTGCTGAAACTGTCCAACATCGGATAAGGGCATCGTCATGGCCAAACCTGGATTTCGCCTCGCGCTGTTTGCCACCTTGCTGGCGCTGATTGTCGTGCTGCTCGGCGCCTATACCCGCCTGACTCACGCCGGACTTGGCTGCCCGGACTGGCCCGGCTGCTACGGCTTTATCAGCGTGCCCAAGACCGAAGCCCAATTGGCCCATGCCGAGCTGCACTTCCCTGATACGCCGGTGGAAGCGGACAAGGGCTGGGCCGAGATGACGCATCGCTACTTTGCCGGCACCTTGGGCTTGCTGATCGTATTGCTGGCCGCGCGCTCGTGGGGCCATCGGCGCGATCCGGGGCAGCCGGTGAAATTGCCGCTGTTCGTGCTGGTGGTGGTGTTCGCGCAGGCGGCGTTTGGCATGTGGACGGTGACGCTGAAGCTGTGGCCGCAGGTGGTGACGGGACATTTACTCGGCGGCTTTGCGACCTTGAGCCTGCTGTTCCTGCTGACCCTGCGCCTGTCCGGGGTGTTGCCCGCCTTGATCGTGCCCAAGCGCCTGCAGTATTGGGCAACCGCCGGCCTGGTGCTGGTGATCGGCCAGATTGCGTTGGGCGGCTGGGTCAGTTCGAACTACGCGGCGGTGGCCTGTATTGATTTGCCGACCTGTCATGGCGAGTGGTGGCCGGCAGCGGATTTTGCCAATGGCTTTCATCTCACCCAGCACATCGGCCCCAACTACCTGGGCGGGCAGCTGGACAGCGAGGCGCGCACCGCCATCCACCTCACCCATCGTATGGGCGCCGTCATCGTCAGCCTGGTGCTGTTCGGCCTGGCCTGGCAATTACGCGCGGTCGGCATGACGCGATTGGCCGGCTTGCTGCTGATCGCCTTGGCGGCGCAAATCTGCCTGGGCCTGAGCAACGTGTACTTCCATCTGCCGCTGCCGGTTGCGGTAGGGCATAACGCCGGCGGTGCGGCCTTGCTGCTGACGCTGGTACTGGTTAACTACCACGCCCGCACCAGCCTGGTCCGGGTGCGCAACCAGCTGCCGTTCGGCTGGCGCTTTATCCCGCGCAAACACGTATCGGGCCTCATCACCCTTAAAGGAGAGATGCCATGGCGACCTTGATCGGCGCGCGCCACCGCCAGGCGATCTGGCGAGACTATTTGGAGCTGACCAAGCCGAAGGTGGTGGTGCTGATGCTCATCACTTCGCTGGTGGGGATGTTCCTGGCGACCCGCGCCGGCGTGCCGTGGACGGTGCTGGTGTTTGGCAACCTGGGGATCGCCCTGTGTGCGGGTGGTGCCGCGGCGGTCAACCATGTGGTGGATCGGCGCATCGACGCGGTGATGGCGCGCACTCACAAGCGGCCGTTGGCGGAGGGCCGTGTGTCGCCGCTGGCGGCATTGGCGTTTGCATTGTTTCTGGCGGTTGCAGGATTGGCGCTGCTGCTGGCGTTCACCAACCCGCTGGCGGCCTGGTTGACGCTGGCCTCGTTGCTGGGTTATGCGGTGATCTACACCGGCTTTCTCAAGCGTGCCACGCCGCAAAACATCGTGATCGGTGGGCTAGCCGGAGCCGCGCCGCCGCTGTTGGGCTGGGTTGCCGTCACCGGCCACATCAGCGCCGAACCCTTGCTGCTGGTGCTGATCATCTTCGCCTGGACCCCGCCGCACTTCTGGGCCCTGGCCATTCACCGCAAGGAGGAATACGCCAAGGCCGATATCCCGATGCTGCCGGTCACCCATGGCGAGCATTACACCAAGGTGCATATCCTGCTTTATACCTTCGCCCTGCTGGCGGTGAGCCTGATGCCCTATGTCATTCATATGAGCGGCCTGCTGTACCTCGCGTGTGCGCTGGTATTGGGCGGGCGCTTTCTGCAATGGGCCTGGGTGCTGTACCGTGGCGCTCAGCCGCACGCGGCGATCAACACCTTCAAGTACTCTATCTGGTACTTGCTGCTGCTGTTCATCGCCCTGCTCGTAGACCACTACCTACTGTTGAACCTATGACTCGAACTCAAAAAACTGTCTTTATCCTGGTGGCCATTGTCGCGTTGATCATGGGCCTGACCGTCAACAAAGTGCTGAGTGGCAAAGGCCAGGGCGATCCCACCGCCTTGATCGACGCCGGCATCATCCTGCTGCCGCAAAGTCGCCAGCTGCCGCCGGTAACCATGACCAATCAGGAAGGGCAGCCGGTGGTGGTCAATGAGTTGAAAGGCAAGTGGAGCTTGTTGTTCTTCGGCTACACCTTCTGCCCGGACATCTGCCCGACCACCCTCGCCCAGCTGCGCCAGATCAAGAGCGAACTGCCCAAGGACGTTGTGGATAAGCTGCAGGTGATCCTGGTCAGCGTCGACCCGAACCGCGATACGCCGACCCAGCTCAAGCAGTACCTGGGCTACTTCGACCCGCAGTTCCAGGGCCTGACCGGCGCGAATGTGGAGGATGTGCAGAAGGTCTCGAATGCCGTGAGCATTCCGTTCATACCTGCCGATACCAGCAAGCCGAACTACACCGTCGACCACAGCGGCAACCTGGCGCTGATCGGGCCGGATGGGACGCAGCGCGGGTTTATTCGTGCGCCGTTGAATAACCAGAAGCTGGTGGCGCAGTTGCCGGGGTTGTTAAAGCGCAACTAACAGGCGACACATAACAAATGTGGGAGGGGGCTTGCCCCCGATTGCTGAGTGTCAGTCATTGCTTTGGTGGCTGACCCACTGCTATCGGGGGCAAGCCCCCTCCCACATTTTTTGATCTCCAGTGCTTGGGAGATCGGGTTACATCAGAACGCCGGCTTGATCGCGCCTTTGTACTTCTCTTCGATGAATTGCTTCACTTCAGGGGTGTGCAGGGCTGCTACCAGCTTCTTCACCGCGTCGGAATCCTTGTTGTCTTCGCGGGTCACCAGAATGTTCACGTAAGGCGAGTCGTTGCCTTCGATCACCAGGGCGTCCTTGGACGGATCCAGCTTGGCTTCCAGCGCGTAGTTGGTGTTGATCAGCGCCAGGTCGACCTGGGTCAGCACGCGCGGCAGGGTGGCGGCTTCCAGTTCGCGGAATTTGAGCTTCTTCTCGTTGCCAGTGATGTCCTTGATGGTCGACAGGATATTGGTCGGGTCCTTCAGGGTGATCACGCCGTTCTTGGCGAGCAGCAGCAGCGCGCGGCCGCCGTTGGTGGCGTCGTTCGGGATCACCACGTTGGCACCGTCAGGCAGGTCGGCCAGCTTCTTGTACTTGCTGGAGTAAGCGCCCAGTGGTTCCAGATGCACGGCGCCGACGCTCACCAGGTGAGTGCCCTTGGCTTTGTTGAACTCATCCAGGTACGGCTGGTGCTGGAAGAAGTTGGCGTCCAGGCGTTTTTCCGCGACTTGTACGTTGGGCTGCACGTAGTCGGTGAAGACTTTGACCTGCAGATCTACGCCTTCTTTGGCGAGGGCAGGTTTCACGAACTCCAGGATTTCGGCGTGAGGAACCGGCGAAGCGGCGACCGTGATGGTCTCGGCGTGGGCGGAAAACGCGGCAACGGCGGCGAAAGCAACCAGTAGTTTTTTCATCCAACAAGCTCCTTGTTCGGGCATGGGCCGGCGGGGGCCGGCCATGGCCGTTATTTTCGAGAAAAGTGCACCACCAGCTTGTCGCCGACGGTTTGCAGAATTTGCACCAGGATCAACAGCATCACCACCGTGACCACCATCACATCGGTCTGGAAGCGCTGGTAACCGAAACGGATTGCCAAGTCGCCCAGGCCACCGGCACCGACCACACCGGCCATGGCCGTGTAGGACACCAGTGTAATCGCCGTCACCGTAATCGCTGCGAAAATGCCCGGACGGGCTTCTGGCAGCAAGGCATTGGTGATGATCTGGCGCGTGCTGGCGCCCATGGATTGGGTGGCTTCGATGATGCCGCGGTCCACTTCACGCAAGGCGGTCTCCACCAACCGCGCGAAGAACGGCGTCGCGCCCACGACCAGCGGCGGAATCGCACCCGCCACACCCAGCGAAGTGCCGGTGAGCAGCACGGTGAACGGGATCATCACGATCAACAGAATGATGAACGGCAGCGAGCGCAGAATGTTCACAATCAGCGACAGCAGCGCGTACAGGCCCTTTTGCTCGAACAGTTGGCGCGGGCTGGTCAGGAACAGCAACACACCCAGCGGCAGGCCGAGCACCACGGTGAAGAACAGCGAGCCGAACAGCATGGTCATGGTGTCGCCCGTGGCCAGCCAGATTTCAGACCAGTCGATATTGGCGAAGAAACTCATCAGGACTTCCATTAGCGCAGGACCTCCATGTGGACGTCGGCGGCGGTGAAGCGTGCAAACGCGGCTTCCATGTCACCACCGGTGACGGCGAGGGTCAGTTGCCCGTAAGGGATGTCTTTGATGCGGTCGATACGACCGGCCAGGATGCTGTAGTCCACCCCCGTTTCCCGGGCGACGGTACCCAGCAATGGTGCGTAGGTCGCTTCGCCCTGGAATGTCAGGCGCACGATGCGGCCCGGCACGTGGGCGAAGTCATCGTGTTGCTCGCCTTCGTCGACCTGCTCGGCTTCTTGCACGAAGCGTTTGGTGGTCGGGTGCTTGGGGTGCAGGAACACATCGGCCACCGAGCCTTGCTCGACGATCACGCCGGCGTCCATCACGGCCACTTGGTCGCAGACGCGGCGGATCACGTCCATTTCATGGGTGATCAGCACGATGGTCAGCTTCAGCTCGCGGTTGATCTCGGCCAGCAGTTGCAGCACCGAAGCGGTGGTCTGCGGGTCAAGGGCACTGGTCGCTTCGTCGCACAGCAAAATCTTTGGCTTGGTCGCCAGGGCGCGGGCGATGCCGACGCGTTGCTTCTGGCCACCGGACAACTGCGCCGGGTATTTCTTGGCGTGGTCGGACAGGCCGACGCGGGCGAGCAATTCCGCCACTCGCAGGTCGATGTCCTTGCGCGACAATTCGCCGGCCAGGGTCAGCGGCAGCGCCACGTTGTCGGCGACGGTCTTGGAGGCCAGCAGGTTGAAGTGCTGGAAGATCATCCCGACCTGCTGGCGGAAACGGCGCAGGCCGTTGGCATCCAGGGCGGTAACTTCTTCGCCATCCACCGTGATCTTGCCGCCGCTCGGTTCTTCGAGGCGGTTGATCAGGCGCAGCAGGGTGCTTTTACCCGCACCAGAGTGGCCGATCAGGCCGAATACCTGGCCGTTTTCGACACTCAAGCTGGTGGAGTGCAGCGCGGGAATATCCTTACCGGCGACGCGGTAGGTTTTATGGACGTTTTGAAACTCGATCACGTAGCGAACCTTGTGGGGCGCATGGAAAAGGGATCAGCGGTTAGCCGGGCGCGCATTTTAGCCTGTCCGTATAGCGTTTCTTAGCATTTATTTCGCATTCAACCTTTGATTTGGCAATAACGCGATCAAAGGTCATAAAAAAGGAACGGCCCAAAACCCCATCAGTCACTACTTAAGCAACTCGATTTCCCAGGTGCCGTGCCTGGGGTTTTGCTCAAACGAGCCGGGGACCGCTCTGGCCACTTTGAATAAGGAGTTTTGTCTGATGAGTACCAAGAAGCCAGCCACCCCGCCGAAGAGTGAACTCGCGGGCACCGATACCCTGGACCGTGGCAACACCAACGCCAAGCTGCAGGCCCTGGAGGAATTCCGTTCCGATGCGACCGGTCAGGCCCTGCGTACCAACCAAGGCGTCAAGATTTCCGACAACCAGAACACGTTGAAAGTCGGCTCCCGTGGCCCATCGCTGCTGGAAGATTTCATCATGCGTGAAAAAATCACGCACTTTGACCATGAGCGCATCCCGGAGCGCATCGTGCATGCCCGTGGTACGGGTGCCCATGGCTATTTCCAGACGTATGAGAACCATTCGGCGCTGACCAAGGCCGGGTTCCTGCGTGACCCTGGGCATAAAACCCCGGTATTCACACGCTTTTCCACCGTGCAGGGCCCGCGTGGCTCGGGTGATACGGTGCGCGACGTACGGGGCTTTGCCGTGAAGTTTTTCACCGAAGAAGGCAACTTCGACCTGGTGGGCAACAACATGCCGGTGTTTTTCATTCAGGACGCGATCAAGTTTCCTGACTTCGTGCACGCCGTTAAGCCTGAACCGCACAACGAAATTCCTACCGGCGGATCGGCACACGATACGTTCTGGGACTTCGTTTCGTTGCAGCCCGAATCTGCCCACATGGTGATCTGGGCAATGTCTGACCGTGCCATTCCAAAAAGCCTGCGCAGCATGCAGGGCTTTGGCGTGCACACCTTCCGCCTGGTGAATGCCGAGGGTCAATCCAACTTCGTCAAATTCCACTGGCGCCCTACGGCGGGTACTTGCTCGCTGGTGTGGGACGAGGCGCAGAAGCTGGCCGGTAAAGACACTGACTACCATCGCCGCGATCTGTGGGAAGCCATTGAGATGGGCGACTACCCTGAGTGGGAATTGGGCGTGCAGGTTATTCCTGAGGACAAGGAGCATGCCTTCGACTTCGACATTCTCGACCCGACCAAGCTGATTCCCGAAGAGCTGGTGCCCATCATCCCATTGGGCAAGATGGTGCTCAACCGCAACCCGGATAACTTCTTTGCTGAAGTCGAACAGGTGGCATTCTGCCCAGGGCATATCGTGCCGGGTATCGACTTCTCCAATGACCCACTGCTGCAAGGTCGACTGTTTTCCTACACCGATACGCAGATCAGCCGACTGGGTGGCCCGAACTTTCACCAGCTGCCGATTAACCAGCCTGTGACACCGCTGCATAACAACCAGCGTGACGCCATGCACCGCAGCACCATCGACAAAGGGCGTGCGGCTTACGAGCCAAACTCCATCGATGGTGGCTGGCCGAAAGAAACCCCGCCGGCGGCGCAGGATGGCGGTTTTGAGTCTTACCCTGAGCGTATCGATGCGCACAAGATCCGTGAGCGCAGCGAGTCGTTCGGCGATCACTTCTCCCAGGCGCGCCTGTTCTTCCGCAGCATGAGCAAGCACGAGCAAGAGCACATCATCGCGGCTTATAGCTTTGAGTTGGGCAAGGTGGAGCGTGAGTTCATTCGCGCGCGCCAGGTCAACGAGATCCTGGCCAATATCGACCTCGAACTGGCCAAGCGCGTGGCCCAGAACCTGGGGCTGCCAGCACCGACCAAAGGCACTGTACCGGAGCGCAAAACCCAGCCGGAGCGCTCGCCAGCATTGAGCCAGGCGAACCTGCTGCCGGGCGATATCAAGACGCGAAAAGTGGCGATACTGGCGGCCAATGGTGTGGACGGCGTGGCGATTGCCGCGTTGAAGAAGGCGCTGGAAGCGGAAGGTGCTCACGCCAAACTGCTGGGGCCGACCTCGGCACCGGTGAAGACGGCCGATGGCAAGAGCCTGCCGGTGGATGCGTCGATGGAAGGCATGCCGTCCATTGCGTTTGATGCGGTGTTCGTGCCGGGTGGGAAAGAGTCGATCAAGGCGTTGAGCGGTGACGGTGTGGCGCTGCATTTCGTGCTGGAGGCGTACAAGCACCTGAAGGCGATTACCGTCGCCAGTGATGCGAAGCCATTGCTCGATCTGTTGAAGCTTGAGGCGGATGCAGGGCTGATCGTCGGGTCGGATGCCAAGGCGTTCAAGGCGTTTTTTGCCGCGATCGGCCAGCATCGGGTCTGGGATCGGGAGCCTAAGGCCAAGGCGATTCCGGCTTAAGTCTTTGGTTGTTTGTTAGATCGTCATCGGGGGCAAGTCGAATCGTCGCTCCGCCCCCGATGCTCTTACTCCGCTTTGCGCGGAATCAGCACAACCTGCGCCGGAATATTCTTCAGAATCTGCCGGTGAATCTTCAGGTCATACCCCGAATCGATACGCTTCACCCGTTTGGTCAGCAAGGTGGCCAGCCACGGGTAATCCTCTGTGCGCGGCGCTTGGATGCTCACATCGCACTGGTAATTCACCACATCGGTGGCAATTGCATCCAGCTGGTGGCGCAGTTCTTCGATATGGGTGAGGTTCAGCGCCACGGTCGTGCTCGGTGCCGCCGGGTCGATGACCTTGGCGGCGGGCTTGGCTTCGGCGGCTTTCAGGGCAGCCTCGGCTTTGTCCAGCTCGGCTTTGCGGGCGTGGGTGATGGCGCTGTTTACGCCGCCGGTGAGTGCGGGTGCCTTGGGCATCAGGGCGCGGGCACGGCTGAGGGCGGTGGCGGCGGCGTTTACGTCACCTTTTTGCAGCACGATCTGACTGCGCTGCAGATAGGCTTCGGCCAATTGACGCTGGTAGGTTTCCAGCGCCGGGTCGTTGGGCGACTGGGCCTGTAGCGCGGCTAACTGGTCTTCGGCGGTGGCCAACTCGCTGCTGGCCAGGTTTTGCTCCAGCTGTGCAATGGCCACAGCGCGTGCGTCCGGGGCCTCGGGGGCAGCGGGCGGTGTGCTTTGACAAGCGCCCAGCAGCAGGGAAAATGCGGCAAGGAGCAGATAACGGGAGGTGAACGGCTTCATTCCTGCGACTCTCTATTTGCGCAAAAAGCGAGCAAGTCTACACCCCTCGACGGGGCAGGACAAAACTCAGCAAAAACAGGGCGGCGGCCGTGACCACAATCGATGGCCCGGCGGGCGTATCCTTGAACCAGGACAGTGCCAAGCCCCCGCACACTGCGAGCATCCCCAACAGGCTGGCGCCGATCGCCATTTGCTCCGGCGAACGGGCATGGCGCTGGGCAGCAGCTGCAGGAATGATCAACAGCGACGTGATCAACAATACGCCCACTATCTTCATCGCGACAGCAATCACCACGGCGATCAGCAACATCAGGGCCATGCGCAGGCTCGGCACCGGCAAGCCCTCGACCGTGGCCAGCTCTTCGTGCACGGTAATCGCCAGCAATGGGCGCCACAGGGCGACCAGCAATACCAGGACGGCCGCGCTGCCGCCGAGGATCCACGCAAGGTCGGTGGGGCTGATCGCCAGCAAATCGCCGAACAGGTAGGCCATCAAGTCGATGCGCACTTCGTGCATGAAGCTCAGCACCACCAGGCCCAACGACAGGGTGCTCGGCGCCAGGATGCCGAGCAAGGTGTCGGAAGCCAGCGGCTGGCGCTGCTGCAGCGTCACCAGCAGCACCGCCAGGAGCAGGCAGCCCACGGTCACGGCGATGGTGGGGCTGACATCCAGCAAGAAGCCCATGGCCACACCCAGCAGCGCAGCGTGGGACAACGTGTCGCCGAAGTAAGCCATGCGCCGCCAGACCACGAACGAGCCCAGTGGGCCCGCCACCAGCGCCAAAGCCAAGCCTGCCAGCAGGGCGTAGAGCAGAAAATCAGCCATGCTTGCAGCTATCTCCATGAACGTGGGTGTGAGGGGCAACGGGATCGTCGACCACGGCGCCATGCAGATCGTGGGCGTGGTCGTGATGGTGGTGGTAGATCGCCAGGCTTTGGGCATTCTTGCCGAACAGCTCGACGAAGGCCGGGTCGCCGCTGACCTGTTCCGGATGACCGGAGCAGCACACGTGGCGGTTGAGGCACACCACTTGGTCGGTGGTGCTCATCACCAAGTGCAGATCGTGGGACACCATCAGCACGCCGCAGCCATGACGGTCGCGCAGCCGGGTGATCAGGCTGTATAGCTCGGCCTGGCCGGCGACGTCGACGCCTTGCACAGGCTCATCCAGCACCAGCAGTTCCGGCTCGCGCAACAGGGCGCGGGCCAGCAGCACGCGCTGCATTTCGCCGCCGGAGATGCTTTGCACCGGGCTGTCGATCACCTGTTCAGCGCCGACTTCCTTGAGCGCAGCCTGGGCACGGGCGCGATCCACGCCTGGCACCAGGCGCAGGAAGCGCAACACGGAGAGTGGCAGTGTGGGGTCGACGTGCAGTTTCTGCGGCATATAACCGACGCGCAGCTTGGGTTTGCGCCACACGCTGCCGGTGTCGGGCTTGAGCAGTCCGAGCACGGCGCGTACCAGGGTGGTCTTGCCGGCGCCGTTGGGGCCGATCAGGGTGACGATCTGCCCAGGCTCAACGCTGAGTGCGATGTTATCCAGCACGGTTTGCCCGGCGAACGTGACCCCAACCTGCTCCAGGCGGATTAACGCGTTGCTCATCAAGCCCCCTGGCAGCCCGAGCACAGGCCGACCACTTCGACCGTTTGCCCTTCGACCCGGAAGCCGACATCGGCGGAGCTTTTGATGATGGCGTCGCTGATGCTTTTTTGTTCAAGCTCGATGGCGGCGTGGCACTCGCGGCAGATCAGGAACTGGCCCTGGTGCGCGTGCTCCGGGTGGCTGCAGCCGACGAAGGCGTTGAGCGATGCGATGCGATGCACCAGGCCGTTTTCCAGCAGGAAGTCCAGCGCGCGGTACACGGTCGGCGGTGCGGCGCGGCGGCCATCCTGCTCGCTGAGCACGCCGAGAATGTCGTAGGCGCCCAGCGGCTTGTGGCTCTGCCACACCAGTTCCAGCACGCGGCGCCGCAAGGCGGTCAGGCGCAACCCCTTCTGTGTGCACAGGGTGTCGGCCTCCGACAGCGCGGTATGCACGCAGTGAGAGTGGTCGTGGGGACGGCTGGCAAGCGGTGTTTTAGGCATGAGCGGCGACAGATATTTGATAGAGACGTTATTATGTTACCCGTTCCTACGCCATTGAGTGGTCATCGTGTCCCGACTTTTTCCCGTTTTTGTCGTATTTGTCACCAGTTTGTTCATTACTGGCGCCGCTCAGGCCGAGGTCAAGGTGCTGACCAGCATCAAGCCATTGCAGTTGATTGCCGCTGCTGTGCAGGACGGCGTAGCGGTGCCCGAGGTGTTGTTGCCGCCGGGTGCATCGCCTCATAACTACGCGTTGCGACCATCCGACGTACGGCGCGTGCAGTCGGTGGACCTGCTGTACTGGATCGGTCCGGATATGGAGAGTTTCCTACCACGCGTGCTGAAAGGTCGTACGGCTGCAACGGTGGCGGTGCAGGACCTTCCGGGCATGAAGCTGCGTCGATTCGCCGAAGATAGCCACTCCCACGCCGACGATGCCGACGAGCACGACCACGATCACCGACCAGGCAGCCTGGATGCGCACTTGTGGCTATCGACTGTAAACGCTCGGGTGATTGCCGCGCGTATGGCGACTGACCTGGCGACAGCCGACCCGGCCAATGCCACGCGTTACCAGAGCAACGTGAAGGCCTTCGATGAGCGCCTGGATGCCCTGGACGCGCGCTTGAAAGCCCGCCTGGCGCCGATTGATGGCAAACCTTACTTCGTGTTCCACGAAGCCTTCGATTACTTCGAAGACGCTTATGGGCTCAAGCATGCCGGTGTGTTCAGCGTTGCCGCAGAGGTACAGCCTGGTGCCCAGCACGTGGCGGCGATGCGTACGCGTTTGCAGGAAGTGGGCAAGACGTGCGTGTTCAGCGAGCCACCGTTGCGTCCGCGTTTGGCTGAAACCCTGGTGGCGGGTTTGCCGGTGAAGCTGGCGGAGTTGGATGCGCTGGGTGGGTATACCCCGGCTACGGCTCAGGGTTATGAGCAGGTGTTGGAGAAGTTGGGGAATGACTTGGCCGGGTGCCTGGAGTCGTTGTAACAGACGGCGCACGTCTAATGTCGGAGCTGGCTTGCCTGTGATTGCGGTGGGCCTGCGACGAAATTGCTGGCTGACCTGACGCTATCGCAGGCAAGCCAGCTCCCACATTGACCGAGTTGGGGCTTTAGAGGGCGAACGGTAGTTGGATCGTGACCTGCTGGCGTTGTGCCAAGCGGTGCTCGAACTCTGCCGGGTCATGGATCAACACATCCTGCCCTGCAAACGACTCGGCGGCGATCAGGCGTGACAGCCAGAACCGCACACACGCCACCCGCAACATCGTCGGCCACAGTTCGGCTTCCTTGGCAGTGAACGGTCGCAGGCCGGCATAGGCGCCGAGCAGCGCACGGGCGCGTTGCCCGTCAATCACGCCATCCGCGTCCGAGCACCAGTCATTCAGGGCGATTGCCACGTCGTAGAGCATCGGGCCCGAGCAGGCGTTGTAGAAGTCGATCAGGCCGGTCAGGTGCGTGCCTTCGAACATCGCGTTATCGCGGAACAGGTCGGCGTGCACATTGGCGCGCGGCAGGGCGAGGATCTGGGCCTTGTGCGCTTTGATCTCATTCAGCGCGTCTTGCAGCAGGCGCTGCTGTGCGTCGTTCAAGTGCGAAATCAACTGCGCGCCTTCGTTGAGCATCCAGTCCAGGCCGCGATCGGTCTTACGTTCCAGTACCTTCTCGCCTTGTGTCGCCAAGTGCAGGTGGCCAAGCAGGTCGCCGACCTGGGCGCAGTGCTGGGCGTTGGCGTCCTTGATGTGCTTGCCGGCCAGGCGCGGTTGCAGCAGGGCCGGTTTGCCTTTCAGCTCGCGCAGGGCCACACCGTCGGTGGTGCGCAGGGCGTAGGGCACGGGCAGGTCGGCGTCGTGGAGCACGTCGAGCAGTTCGATGAAGAACGGCATTTCCGCGACCGGGCCGCGTTCAACCAGGGTCAGGACGAATTCACCCTGCTCCAGGCTGATAAAGAAATTGGTGTTTTCGCTACCGGCGGCAATCCCCTGGAAGTCGATCAGGCGGCCGAGCCCGTAAGGGGCGAGAAAGGTTTCCAGCTCGGGCCGAGCCAGGGGGGTGAACACAGACATGGTTAAAACTGCCAGTACGGGCGCCGCGGTGTGCGGCGCCAATTGAAGTTAAGAAATCATTTCCATTCGAAGATCTTCCATGACGGGATCAGCATATCCGGCTGGTCAGAGCGGATGAAGTTCGCGTCGGTTCCGTCCGCGCGTACCAGGAAATACGGAGGTGCACCCTTCGGGGTGACCTTGATTGCGTACAGGAAACCGTTCTGACGGTATTCCTGGATGGTCTTGTCGCCTTCCGTGCGGATCGTAACTTCCGGATCACCCCCAGGGGCATCGTCTGCCGCCATGGCAGCCATCGGAGCGAGTGCAATCAAGCCGGTCAACAGCAGGCGATTGAATGTACGCATGATAACCTTGTCCCTTTGTCGTCATTGGTCCGGCTATTCTAGCGCCTGACCCGCCGAAAAGGTTGATTCTGCTCATGAGCCAAGCACCCCTCGTCCTGGTGGACGGTTCTTCCTATCTGTACCGCGCGTTCCATGCGCTGCCACCGCTGACCACCTCCAAAGGCCTGCCCACCGGCGCGGTCAAGGGGGTGTTGAACATGCTCAAAAGCCTGCGCAAGCAGTACCCGGACAGCCCGTTCGCGGTGGTGTTCGACGCCAAGGGTGGGACCTTTCGCGATGACATGTACGCCGAATACAAGGCCAACCGCCCGAGCATGCCCGATGACATGCGCCTGCAGATCGAGCCGCTGCACCAGAGCGTGATCGCCCTGGGCTTCCCGTTGTTGTGCGTCGAAGGCGTTGAGGCCGATGACGTGATCGGCACCCTGGCCCGCAGCAGTGCGGCCGCTGACCGTCCGGTGGTGATCTCCACCGGGGACAAGGACATGGCACAGCTGGTCGACGGGCACATTACCTTGGTCAATACCATGACCGGTAGCGCGATGGACATCGAGGGCGTGAAGGAGAAATTCGGTGTCGCTCCCGAGCAGATCATCGACTATCTGGCCTTGATGGGCGATTCGTCCGACAACATCCCAGGCGTCCCGGGCATTGGTCCGAAGACGGCTTCCGGCTTGCTGGTCGGTGTGAATGGTGGCCTTAAAGAGCTGTATGAACAGCTGGATATCGTGCCGACCCTGCCTATTCGGGGCGCGAAGACGCTGCCGGCCAAGCTGGAAGAGCATAAGGAGATGGCGTTCCTTTCCTACCAGTTGGCGACGATCAAGATTGATGTGCCGCTGGATGTGGGCCTGGATGACCTGCACCTGATTGAGCCGGACCGTGAAAAACTGCTGGAGCTGTACACGCTGCTGGAGTTCAAGAGCTGGTTTGATGAGATCCAGCGCGACGCCAAGCGGGTGGAGCTCAAGGCTGCGCCGGTTGTTGAGGACGTCGCTGAGGTAGCGGCGCCGGCGGAGGCGACCTACACCACGATCCTTGATCAGGCCACCTTCGACATCTGGTTGAAGAAGCTCAACGACGCGAAGCTGTTCGCCTTCGACACCGAAACCACCGGGATCGATGCCCAGCAGGCGCAGTTGGTGGGTGTTTCCTTCGCGGTGCAGCCCCACGAAGCGGCCTATATCCCGCTGACCCACGCCTATATCGGCGCGCCGGAGCAGTTGGATCGCGATACCGTGCTGCTGGCCCTCAAACCGCTGCTGGAAGACCCGGCCAAGCTCAAGGTCGGCCAGCACGCCAAGTTCGACATGAACATCCTGGCCAATTGCGCCATCGGCGGCGACCCGGCGCACGGCATTACCGTACGGGGTATCGCCTTCGACACCATGCTCGAATCCTATGTGTTGAACGCCACCGCAACGCGGCATGACATGGACAGCCTGGCCAAGAAGTACCTGGATTACGACACCGTCGCCTTCCAGGACATTGCCGGCAAGGGTGCCAAGCAGCTGACTTTCGATCAGATCGCGCTTGAGCAGGCTGGCCCTTATGCGGCGGAAGACGCCGATGTGACCTTGCGTCTGCACCAGGCGCTGTTTGCGCAACTTTCAGCCATTCCGAGCCTGGCGAGTGTGCTCACGGATATCGAGATTCCGTTGGTGCCGGTGTTGGCGCGTATTGAGCGCCAGGGTGCGCTGGTCGACAAGGACCTGCTGGGTATCCAGAGCATCGAACTGGGCAACAAGATGGTCGAGCTGGAGCGCCAGGCGTTCGAGATCGCCGGTGAAGAATTCAACCTGGGTTCGCCCAAGCAACTCGGGGCGATTCTTTACGAAAAACTCGGCCTGCCGGTACTGAAGAAAACCGGCAAAGGCCAGGCTTCAACCGCCGAAGAAGTGCTGGCAAAGCTGGCCGAAGATGACTACCCGCTGCCCAAGGTGCTGATGCAGTACCGCAGCATGAGCAAGCTGAAAAGCACCTACACCGACCGTCTGCCGGAACAGATCAACCCGCGCACCGGGCGTATCCACACGTCCTATCACCAGGCGGTGGCGGCGACCGGGCGTTTATCGTCCAGCGATCCGAACCTGCAGAATATCCCGGTGCGTACCGCTGAAGGGCGGCGGATTCGCCAGGCCTTCATCGCGCCCAAAGGCTACAAAATGCTGGCGGCGGACTATTCGCAAATTGAGCTGCGGATCATGGCTCACCTGTCGAAGGACGAAGGTTTGATGAACGCCTTCCGTCACAACCTCGACGTGCACACGGCCACGGCGGCCGAGGTGTTCAAGGTTGAGCTGGGTGACGTCACGTCTGATCAACGCCGCAGCGCCAAGGCGATCAACTTTGGTTTGATCTATGGCATGGGCGCACAGAAGCTGGGCAAGGATATTGGCGTCGATACCAAGACGGCCAAGGCGTACATCGATGTGTATTTCGCCCGTTATCCCGGGGTTCGTGAGTACATGGAACGCACCCGCGCCCAGGCGTCCGATCAGGGCTACGTAGAGACCTTCTTCGGTCGCCGCCTCTACTTGCCGGATATCCATTCCAACAAGCCCCAGGAGCGCGCGGCGGCTGAACGCACTGCCATCAACGCGCCCATGCAGGGCACAGCGGCAGACATCATCAAGAAAGCCATGGTGCTGGTGGATAACTGGCTGACGGATTCAGGCCTGGATGCCAAGGTGATCCTGCAGGTGCACGATGAATTGGTGCTGGAAGTGCGTGAGGATCTGGTCGCGGAAGTCAGCGAGAAGATTCGCGAGCACATGAGTGCCGCTGCTCAGCTGGATGTGCCGCTGCTGGTGGAAGTGGGCGTCGGCGATAACTGGGACCAGGCGCACTGATCTCGGGGCTTTGCTGCCACTGTGGGGTGGTGGCAGAGTGCTTTAGTCCGGAAATCGCCGTCAGTTATTTCAAATAGTTTTTCGAACCTGCCGGAACTTAACCCGTGAATTGCCACTCAGAGTTACTGAATGGGTGGTGAAGCCCTTCAATGCTCCTATGTTGTGTTAAGTGTTGGCAGATATCTGGACCCCGCCCTAGCGGTCCGGAACTTGAACCCCGAACTTCCCCTCCCCATACGAAGTCCGGGGTTTTTTTTGCCTGCGCAAAAGTTACTCCGCGATTTCCGCGCCCTTGTCCGCCAATTCCATCCAGCCGGCCAGTACGGTGTAGGCGTCTTCCAGGCCCATGCGCTTGGGCGCCGAGAACAGTTGGATGGTGATCGCATCACCCCAGCCTTTACGGATTTCAGACTGCACTTTAAGCAACGTGTTTTTGGCGGCGCCGTAGGTCAGCTTGTCGGCTTTGGTCAGCAGGATATGCATCGGCATGCCGCTGGCAACTGCCCAGTCGAGCATCAGCAGGTCGAAATCGGTCATCGGATGGCGGATGTCCATCATCAGAATCAAACCCTTCAAACTCTCCCGGCCACCCAGGTAGGCCTCCAGGTGACGCTGCCAGTGCAGCTTCAGCGGGATAGGTACTTTTGCATAACCGTAGCCCGGCAGGTCGACCAGACGCCGATCATCGTCTAGCTTGAAGAAATTGAGAAGTTGCGTACGGCCTGGGGTTTTCGAGGTGCGTGCCAGGCTGGCGTGAGTCAGGGTGTTCAGCGCGCTGGACTTACCGGCGTTGGAGCGCCCGGCAAAGGCGACTTCAAAGCCCTCGTCATCGGGGCATTGGTCAACTTTGGCGGCGCTGAGCATAAACGTGGACTGTTGGCACAGGCCAAGGATGGGATTCTTGAGTTGCATGAGATTTCCGATGTGGGCGATGCCGAGAAAGGGTGCGGCAAGCGGTGTCGTTTCCGTTTCAGTAGCGCCAGTATATAATGCCGCAGATTTTGTGTGTGCTTTGTCCCAGCGAAGGATGAAGTTCACGGGAGCGAAAGACCTTTATTGCGCATTAGAACGCAAAACGCTCTCAAACCCTGAAATGGTCGACGTATGACCAAGTGGTTGCTCGCTATCGGTGTCCTGCTTCCGCTTTATGGCGCTCAGGCTACACAGGATCCGGAAGCGGTGTACAACCGAGTTTGCGTGGCTTGCCATGCCGGCCAGTTGCCGAATGCTCCGAAGCGGGGTGATCAGGCAGCTTGGGCGCCAAGACTGGCGCAGGGCATGGACACGTTGGTGCAACACGTGACCCAGGGTTTCAAGGCAATGCCGCCGCGTGGTTTGTGCATGGACTGCAGTACTGAGGATTACCAGGCCGTCATTGAGTTGATGGTGAGTAAACCCGGTAGATAACTCTTAAACCCCTTAGCCGTAGTTGGATTAGCTGATGAACAAACTGATCGTGAGTCTGCTGTTGACCTTGGGCATCACAGGCGCTGCCGTCGCTGCAGAGGGCCCCCTTAAAGGTGATGCCACTGCCGGTCAAGCGAAGGCCGCTGTATGTGGTGCTTGCCATGGACCGGATGGTAACAGCCCGGCGCCGAACTTCCCCAAACTGGCCGGCCAGGGTGAACGTTACCTGACCAAGCAACTGCACGACATCAAGGACGGCAAGCGAACGGTGTTGGAAATGACCGGCTTGCTGACCAACCTCAGCGATCAGGACCTCGCGGACCTCGCAGCGTATTTTGCCAGCCAGAAAGGCAGTGTGGGAGCTGCTGATCCGAAACTGGTGGCCCGTGGTGAGAAACTGTTCCGCGGCGGCGACCTGGAAAAAGGCCTGCCAGCCTGCACCGGCTGCCATTCGCCCAATGGCGCGGGCATAGCCGCCGCCGGCTTCCCGCACCTGAGTGGCCAGCACGCGACCTACATCGCCAAACAGTTGACCGATTTCCGTAAGGAAGAGGCAGGGCGAGCTAACGATGGCGACGCAGCGATCATGCGTACCATTGCGCGCAAGCTGAGCGATGAAGACATTGCAGCGGTCTCCAGCTATATCCAGGGCCTGCACTAACATGCCTGCAACGTTAACACTCGATTAATCCAGCGATGCAAGCATAAAAAGGGTGGCTTAGGCCGCCCTTTTTTGTGGCCGGTGCCGTTACACTAACGAACTCATGCCCGCGCAGACCTGTCACAACAAAGGTCGCGTGAGGCGACTTTATTTGTCCAGGAGTAAAGCATGCGTAATCTGATCCTCAGCGCCGCTCTCGTCACTGCCAGCCTCTTCGGCATGACCGCACAAGCTGCCGACGTGCCGCTTGAAGCCGGTAAAACCTACGTTGAATTGGCTAACCCGGTTCCGGTCTCGGAGCCAGGCAAGATCGAAGTGGTGGAGCTGTTCTGGTACGGCTGCCCGCATTGCTACGCCTTTGAGCCGACCATCAACCCATGGGTCGAGAAGCTGCCTAAAGACGTGAACTTCAGACGTATCCCTGCCATGTTCGGTGGCCCATGGGATGCCCACGGCCAGCTGTTCCTGACCCTGGAAGCCATGGGCGTGGAGCATAAGGTCCACAACGCGGTATTCGACGCGATCCAGAAACAAGGCAAACGCCTGACCAAACCAGACGAAATGGCTGACTTCGTGGCCACCCAAGGTGTCGACAAGGACAAGTTCCTTGCCACCTTCAACTCCTTCGCGATCCAGGGCCAGATCAAACAGGCCAAGGAGCTGGCGCAGAAGTACGGCGTGCAGGGCGTTCCAACCATGATCGTCAACGGCAAATACCGTTTCGACCTGGGCACCTCCGGTGGTCCTGAGCAGACCCTCAATGTTGCCGACCAGCTGATCGCCAAAGAGCGCGCAGCCAAGTAAGGGGCTCGTCATGCGCCGCTGGGGTACCGAACGCGTGGTTGGCCTGCATGATCCGCAGGTCAACGAACATCACCTGGAGTCCACGGGGTTGCCGCCGGACAGCCGCTTGCGGCTGCTCAGCTTCAATATCCAAGTGGGGATCAGTACCGAGAAGTACCGTCACTACCTCACCCGTGGCTGGCAGCACCTGCTGCCCCACACCGGGCGGGCCGGCAACCTGCAAAAGATTGGCAACCTATTGAATGACTTCGATCTGGTTGCGCTGCAGGAAGCCGACGGCGGCAGCATGCGTTCCGGTTACATCAATCAGGTGGAGCACCTGGCCCAGCTCGGCGCGTTCCCCTATTGGTACCAGCAACTCAATCGCAACCTCGGGCGCCTGGCGCAGCACAGCAATGGTGTGCTCAGTCGCCTGAAGCCCTCCGCCATCGAAGACCACCCGCTGCCAGGCCCCAAGGGCCGGGGGGCGATCCTTGTGCGTTTTGGCGAAGGCCCAGAGGCGCTGGTGGTGGTGATGATGCACCTGGCGTTGGGTGCGCGCACCCGCACGATGCAACTGGCCTACATCCGCGAGCTGATTGGCGGTTACAAACACCAGGTACTGATGGGTGACATGAACACCCATGCCAATGACCTGTTGTTGAATTCTCCGTTGCGCGACCTCGGGCTACTGGCTCCGCAAGCCGAAGCCACATTCCCCAGCTGGCGCCCGCAACGCTGTCTTGACCATATTCTGCTCAGCCCTACCCTCACACTCGAGAGTGTGCAGGTGCTGGCGCAGCCCATCTCCGATCACCTGCCGGTCGCGGTAGAGATTCGTCTGCCGGGTTCGCTCACGGCTGATGCATTACCCGCGTTGAGCCCCGGTCCTCGCGGACCCCTTGCATGAGCGACGACGCCCAGCGCTGGAAAGAGAAATACCTCAAAAGCATCGAGCAACAAGAAAAGCTCGAACGCCGTTGGGCAGCCCGCCTCGACCTGCTACGCCGTGGGCTGGTGCGCAGCACGCTGGCCGCTGAAGGCACCGACCGCGCCGTCGACCAGTGTATGAAGGAAATGCGTGACGTTGTCCGTACTGATGATATGGACGCCGCCCTCGCCGCCTTGCTGCCGCGCCTGGAAAAAGCCGTGCTGGATTCGGAGCAGCGCCGTGAAACCCGGGTCGACCAGATCAGCACCGCGCTGACGTCCCTGGTTACCCAGCTGCAAAAGTTGCCATTACCGCGTGAGGTTGCCCGGCCGCTTAAGACGTTCGCCAAGCAGTTGGACGGCCGAGTCAGCCAGGCACGTGAGATCCCCTTGCTGCTCAGCGAGTTGAGTGGCCTGCAGGGCCAGGCGCTGAACAACCTGGAGCCGGACGGCGAAACCACACGCCCAGGGCCGGGGCTTTTGCAGCGCCTGTTTGGTTCCAAAGACGTCGCGACCGAGCCGGAGGCCAGCGAATCGACAGCCCGCCCGGCACCGCAACCCATTGTGGCCAAGCCTGTCGCCGAGCCCCAACCGCCTGAACAGTCCGAGGAACTGACGCAAGCCTTGCGCGCCTTTGCGCCGCCGTCTCAGGAAAAGGTTAACCCCGCAGTTGAGTCGGCCGTGCCGGCCAAGGTGGCGGACGCTGTCAGTGAAACGTTTGTGTACGAGGCTCCGCCTCAAGCTGAGCCCGTCGAAGCGTCCGTAGCGTCCGTAGCGCATGTCGAGCGGGAGCTTCCGACAGAAGAGCCGGCACCGGAAAGCGCCCTCGCCGCCTTTATCGAAACGCCTGCCGTTCAGGTCGAAACGCCGGGTGAGACCACCATCGGCAGCCTGTCGCTCCCTCCTGTGCTGGAGGTCGAGGAGTCCGACCCCGACGAACTGCAAGCGGACGGCACGTATGCCTTACCTGATTCGCCGGAGCCGTCCTACAGCTCGGTAGCCAAGCATATTGAAGACACTCTGCTCGGGCTGCTGGAGGAGTTGTCGCTACCCGAGCGTCACCGGCCCCAGGCCGAGGCCATGCGTGAGCGTCTGGCGCACGGCCTGAACTGGTACGAACTGCTACCGATCCTCGACGACCTGGCCGTCTTGATGCTGGCAATCACCGACAGCGGCCAGCACGAATTCGAGGCTTACCTCAAGCAGCTCAACGAGCGTCTCGAAGCGTTCCAGGGGCATTTGCAGGTCGCCAGCGACGGCCATGCCGATAGCCGTTCGGCCGCCCGTGAGCTGGACACGCAGATCCGCGAACAGGTCGATGGCCTGCAAAGCAGCGTGCAGGAGGCCGCCGATCTGGAAAGCCTCAAGCACGTATTGGAAAGCCACCTCGAAGGTCTTCTCGGCACCATGGACGAGCACCAGCAGCAGCGTGACCAGCGAGAGCAGGAAACGGCAGCGCGACTGAAAGGCTTGGCCGAGCGGGTTGCCAATATGGAGCAGGAAGCCCAGGGCTATCGCGAGCATTTGGAGGTGCAGCGCCAGAAGGCCTTGATCGATCCGCTCACTGGCCTGCCCAACCGCGCCGCCTGGAGTGAGCGGCTCGATCACGAGGTCAACGCCTGGCATCAACGGGGTAACAGCCTGTCGCTGGCGATGCTGGACTTGGATCACTTCAAGCGCATCAACGACGGCTACGGCCACCTGGCTGGCGACAAGGTGCTGAAGATCATCGCCAACGTATTGCGCAAGCGCCTGCGGCCGACCGACTTTATCGCGCGTTTCGGCGGTGAAGAGTTCGTGTTGCTGATGCCCGACTCATCCCTCGCGGATGCCCTGGCGGCAGTTGAAGTGTTACGCGGCGCGATTGAAGCCTGCCCGTTTCACTTCAAGGGCGAGCCAGTGACAATCACTGTGTCCATGGGGGTGGCGCAGTTCCAGCCGGGAGAGCGCAGTGAACTGGCGCTCAAACGCGCGGATGCGGCCTTGTACCGGGCCAAGGCCGCAGGCCGAAACCAAGTGCAGGCCGCCTAAAAAATGTTCCATTTTGTAATTTGACGGTTAGGTCACAAGCGGTACGTTACACTGTTGCATTATCGTCTTCAGCGTAACGTCTTCCGTCATGAAATTTTTGTACATTGCCTTTGTGTTTCTTTTCCTTGCGGGCTGCGCCAGCGGCCCTCGCCTGGACACCAACCACCCCTCGGTGAACCACGACAACCGCGTGCAGTTCGTGGTGGTGCATTACACCTCCACCAACCTTGAGCGCTCCCTGGCATTGCTCACCCACGGTCAGGTGAGCAGCCATTATCTGATCGGCGACGATGCCTCAGGCACTATCTACAAGCTGGTGGATGAGAGCCAGCGCGCCTGGCATGCCGGGGAAAGCGAATGGATGGGCCGCACCTGGCTCAACTCCAGCTCCATTGGTATTGAGATCGTGAACCCTGGCTACAAGGACACGCCGACAGGCCGCTTGTGGTATCCGTACTCCGAAGCCCAAGTGAAATCGCTGGTGGTGCTGCTCAAGGACATCAGCAAGCGCAATGGCATCGACCCCAAGAACATCATCGGCCACAGCGATATCGCACCGCTGCGCAAGCTGGACCCGGGTCCCTTGTTCCCCTGGAAGCGCCTGGCCGCTGAGGGGCTGGGTGTTTGGCCGGATGCACAGGCCGTCGCGCGGTTCCAGGT
The DNA here is from genome assembly GCF_900116845.1 of Pseudomonas sp. OV546. Classification (NCBI taxonomy): domain Bacteria; kingdom Pseudomonadati; phylum Pseudomonadota; class Gammaproteobacteria; order Pseudomonadales; family Pseudomonadaceae; genus Pseudomonas; species Pseudomonas sp. OV546. The sequence goes on from NZ_FPCE01000010.1 coordinate 228,317, forward strand.
GCAGTACGCCACAGAACTGCCGAGCATTACCTGGTTCCAGGAACAATTGGCCCACTTGGGTTACCAGACGCCACAGACTGGAGAGCTGGATGTGGCTACACGTCATGTGATCGCGGCGTTCCAGATGCATTTCCGGCCATCGCTGTTCGACGGCACGCCTGACGCGCAAAGCGCTGCGATCCTGCGAGCGTTGAACTGTGGCGAGCAAGCGTGCTTGCGCTCGGGTGCGGAGCGCCCTTAAGAGGCGGGTGGAGCGGTGCGACGCTTCAACAAGCGTCCTTGCTACAACAAGCGGGGTTCCTACAAAGGCAACGCCATATAGAACTGAGTGCCCTGCCCCGGCCGCGAGTACACACCCATGCGGCCGCCGTGCAATTGCACGATCTCTTTGCACAGCGCCAGCCCCAGGCCGGCGCCGCCTTTCTTGCGACCCACCTGCACAAAGGGCTCGAAGATCCGCCCCTGCTGCCCATAGGCGATGCCTTCGCCGTTATCTTCGACGCTGATAATCACGCGCTCGCCGTGGCGGCGTGCCTGCAGACGAATCTGCCCCCCATTAGGCGTGTGGCGTAGGGCATTGCCCAGCAGGTTGTCGAGCACCCGTTCCAACTGTGCTTGGTCCGCATATAACCGCGGCAGGTCGGATTGGGCTTCTACCATCAGCTCGACGTTTTGCACGTTGGCCGGCTCGACGAAGCGTGCTCGTGCGTGTTCAAGCAGATCGGTCACGTCGCACGGGCCTAAGGTGAGCTTCTGCAGGCCGTTCTGGTAGCGCGAGAAGTTGAGCAGGTCGTTGATCAATTGCATCAGCCGCTGCATCTCTTCATTGACTGTATCCAGCAGGTCCGCTTCACGGGAGTCCGGTGGAAATTTCGCCCGCTCGCGGAACAGCCCGAATGCCATGTGCATGCCGGTCACCGGTGTTCGCAGCTCATGGGAGGCGCGCAGTACGAACTCGCTGCGTACCCGCTCGAAGGCGCGTTGTTCGGTGACGTCATGCAGCACCATCACCGCCCCGAGGATATGCCCCTGGGTATGGCTGACGGGGGTCAAGCTGTAGGTCAACAGGCGCAATTCGCCTTCGACTTCCACTTCCAGATCTTCCGGCGCCCGCTCCAGGCTGCCGCCACGCAGTACCAATTGCAGCTGTTCATCCAGTTCCGGTCGCACCAGGGCCTCGCCCAGGCCCTGGCCAAGGCGCTCCTCGTCCCAGCCCAGTTGGCGTTGGGCCACCGGGTTGAGGTGTTCCAGGCGGCCTTGCCGGTCAATCATCAGCAGACCATCGTCTATGCTGTCGAGCACCGCTTGCAGGCGCTGCTGACCAGCCAGGAGTTCATCGACATTGGTCGCCTGATGCTGGCGCAACGCCTCGGCCATGATGCCGAAGCGGCGGGTGAGTTGGTTCATCTCTGCTGCCGACGAGATCGGCAGTGTCACTTCGAAATCGCCCTGCCCTATCTTGTCCGCCGCCTTGGCCAGCGCTTCGATCGGTCCGCCAAAACGCCGGGCGATGCCATGCGCCGTCACAAACCCGATGATCAGCACCGCGAGCCCGACCAGCCCCAGTAGCCCGGCGATCAGCAGGGCACGTTCGCGGGATTTGTGTTCGCTGTTGCTGATGTTCTCCAAGGCCTGCTTGTGCTCGTTGATCAAGCCATTGCGCAGCGCATTGAAGGTGTCGGTGAGTTTTTCCTTGGCCCCAGGTGGAGGGGTCGGTTGCTGGGACTCGTCAAAAGCGTTCAGCAGTTCCTGATACTGGCCCTTGGCCTGGCTGAACCCCGTCCCGCGACCGTCGCGTTGTTCATGGGCGATACCTTGGTCCAGCAGGTCGACGTAGCGCTGCTTGGAGGTTTGCAAGGCCTCGGGGTCGGGGCGCTCCTCCAGCATCATGATCAACTGATCACCCAGGCTCTGACGCAGCTTGAGGCCCAGGTCCAAGGTGATGAAGTTGCTGCGAATCAGGGATTCCTGAGTCTTGGCCATTTGCATGACGCTGACCAGGCCCAGGATCAAACCCAGCAGGGCAACGGTGATCAGCGCTGAGATGCTCAGGAATAGCCGAGTGCGCAGCTTCATCGCTAACTTCATAGGGTACAGCTCACAGGTTGTACTGTTTGCGTTTGCGGTACAGGGTCGACGCGTCGATACCCAGGGTGCGAGCCGCCTGGTCCAGGGTGTCGCTGGTGGCGAGCACGGCGCCGATGTGAGCTTTCTCCAGCTCGTCCAGGCTCAGCGCCGCGCCGATCCGCGGAGCGTTGTTGGTCGGCTGCTCGGCCATCCCCAGGTGGCTGATTTCTACCTTCTCTTGCGGGCAAATGATGCTGGCGCGCTCTACTACGTTGCGCAGCTCGCGGATATTTCCCGGCCAGCGGTAGTTGAGAAGGGCCTCGCGCGCTTCGTCGCTGAAACCGCGCGCCGGTCGGGCGTAGTCCTTGACGAAACGTGCCAGGAAGCGGTCGGCCAGGGTCAGGATGTCCTCGCTACGTTCGCGCAGCGGCGGCAAGTGCAGGGTGATCACGTTGAGGCGGTAGAGCAGATCTTCGCGGAAGCGGCCATCACGCACCATGTCTTCCAGGTTCAGGTTGGTGGCGGCGAGGATGCGCACATCCGCACGTCGGGTAACGGGGTCACCGACCCGCTCATATTCTTTGTCTTGGATAAAGCGCAGTAACTTAGGTTGCAACGTGAGCGGAAAATCGCCGATTTCGTCGAGAAACAGCGTGCCGCCGTCCGCCTGGTTGACACGGCCCAAGGTGCTTTCACTGGCGCCGGTAAAGGCACCACGACTATGGCCGAACAGCTCGCTCTCCATCAGTTCCGCCGTCAGCGACGGGCAGTTGATGGTCACACAGGATTTCTTCGAGCGCTTGCTCCAGCCGTGAATGGCTCGGGCCAGTTCACCTTTACCCGTGCCGGATTCACCCAGGATCAGAATGTTGGCGTCTGTGCCAGCCACCTGGCGTGCGGTTTCCAGTACTACCATCATCGACGGGCTGTGGGAATCAAGGCCGTCTTTCGGTTGGCGCACTGCGCCTTCCAAGGCTTCGAGGCGCGCAGAGAGTTGACGCACTTCCAGCTGCTTAGCAGTGGCAAGGCGCAGTTGGTCTGGGCTGCAAGGCTTTACCAAGTAGTCAGCGGCACCGGCCTGGATCGCATCAACGGCAGTGTCGACCGCCGAATGGGCGGTGACAATGACCACACGCATCCATGGCGCCTGGATGCGCATCTGGGCCAGTACGTCCAAGCCGTTGTCTTCACCCAGGCGCAAGTCCAGGAAGCACAGATCGAACACTTGGCGCTGCATCAAGGTATCCGCTTGGGCAGCGCTGTTCGCCGTGGCGACGGTGTAGCCCTCATCTTCCAGGCAATAACGGAAGGTGCGGAGGATCGCGGATTCGTCATCCACTAAAAGAATGCGGCCTTGAAGTTCCTTGGCTGATTCCATCTGTCCCGCGCTCCTTAACTCTATGAATGATGGTGTTTAGTCCCGGAATAATCGGGCAAGTTGCATGGTTTATTCTGATCGATAAAAGACAACGTCGTGGAGGTATCTGCATCACTTCGTACAAGGCGCCGATTGCTGGCGTTTTCATGCCGTCTTGCCACTTCGGCAACACACCCTCTGTGTTCTATCCCTTGATCCGACCGCTGGCTATCGTGCATTTCGCACGGCCCTCAAGGGGGCATCGTGCAGGATGCTGGGAGCTTGTTGGTTTATAAATATTTAACTCATTGATTTTATTGGTATTTATTTTGTAAAAAAGCTGGCATGCGCTCTGCAATACCTCTCCTAACGAATAATCAGAATGCGGGAGAACATCAGCATGACTCGCCAAAGCTTCAGCCCACTGCGTGTATCGCCACTGCGCTTGCAGCAAGGTCTGTTTGCCAGCCTGGCCTTGATGGTCACGTTGATTGGCGGCCAGCAGTTGCAGCATTGGCAGCAGAGTCAGCAGCAGATCCCGCAATTTGAACGTCCGAGCATGACCCAAACCCATTTCCGTTCCGTTGGCAGTGTTGCTGCCGATGCAACAGCCCCGCAATTGCAGATGGTTGATCAGGAATCTTCCCTGAGTGAACTGCCGTCGCAAGAGCGTTGGGTGTTCTAGGCACCAAAAGCCGCTCGTGTTGAGTGGCAGTACGGCACTACCGCTGTTACCTCTAAAAGAAGCATAAGGAGAATCACCATGTTGAGTTGGGCAATCACATTTCTGATCATCGCCATTGTGGCTGCAGTCCTGGGCTTCGGTGGTATCGCGGGCACCGCCACGGGTATCGCAAAAATTCTGTTTGTGGTCTTCCTGGTGATGTTCATCGCTTCCTTCTTCTTTGGTCGTCGCGGCCGAGGCTGAAAATGACCACTTTGTCCTTCAAAGCCATTACTGCCGCCCTATTGTTGGGCGGCAGCGGTTTGGTGATGGCCGCCAATGACGGTCAATCCCGGGCCAACGAATTGCTCAGCGCGGACCCGCAATACCGTGAGACCTGGCAAAGCGTGGTGAAGAAAGAAGAGCGCCTCCCGGAATGGGTGATGAACCTGTCGGGTACGGCCGAGCAAATGAATGCCGTGGAAGAAGATGGCGACAAGTACTTGGTCGGGCCGCTCTGCGAAACCGCAGACACCTGCCGGAACAAGCGTCTGATCGTTGCCTTCAGCCTCGACAAGGAAGATGCCTACGCCATGTTGGTGGAAGTCCCGGCCGGCCTGCCGGCGGACAAGTCCCCAACGCGCCACGCCGATTACCGGTTTATCGGTAAACCGGATGAAGGCATGCAGAAGTTGCTGATGGAACAGCTGAAGAAAGATCCGAATTGGTACTAGGTTCCGTCCGGCGCGTCTGTCGTCAGCGGGACCAGCGTCCATAGAAAGAAGCCCCCTCGCTTCTTTCTGTTTGCACTGCTCGCCAAGGGTGGTGCATGACCAGGGGGCCGGGTTGCTCTGATCAAATGGGATCGGCGTGACCTACGGGTACAGGGAGTGCCTGCGCAAGGGCCGGGTCAGGAGAAAAGCTGCGACGCAGGTTCACAAGCCCATCGCTTGCTGAACTTGCGGCGGGCTTGTGACTTTCATTCATTCCCCCGCCTCTCATATCGCTCTGTCATACCTCTCGCTCTGTTATACCTCCCATAGCCGCAAATTTTGTTATCGCTCGCCTTTAACCATTTCTTGGTGTGTCGAGACGACCATCTATCGATAAAATTTTCGTCGCGCCATAGGACATATCTGACGTCAGGTCGCGGATTCCCCAGGCATTTCTGCCAGCACCGCAAAGACGTGCTGCATCTCTAGGCGAGCCGGGTTTGGCAGGTTAACGGCATATTTGCCGGACAATCTGTCGCATTTGAACTGACCGTTCGGACAGTTATTATGAAAAAAGGCCATGCCGATTCGGCATAGGGTAGGCGTTTACGGCATTAGACGTCGCTCCCTTGCATGGGAATAGTTGCGCCTTTTTTCGCCTGCCAGTAAGCCATTTCGGCCACGCTGCGGTGACCTTCCATGGAGGCAGATGCACACACTTTTTCGCTCTCGAGCGTTGCAGCTGGCGCATTTGCCTTAAGTTCACTTGAAGTAAGGGTAATGACATGAAGAAGGCAAAGCTAAGCCTCGCCTGGCAGATCCTCATCGGTTTGGTGCTGGGGATCGCAATCGGTGCAGTGCTCAACCATTTCAGTGCTGAAAAGGCCTGGTGGATCAGCAATGTGTTGCAGCCAGCGGGCGATATCTTTATCCGCCTGATCAAGATGATCGTGATCCCAATCGTGATCTCCTCGCTGATCGTCGGCATTGCCGGTGTCGGTGACGCGAAGAAGCTCGGGCGTATCGGTGTCAAAACCATCCTTTACTTCGAAATCGTCACCACCATTGCCATTGTGGTCGGCCTGCTGCTGGCCAACGTGTTCCACCCAGGCGCTGGCATCGACATGAGTACCCTGGGTACCGTCGACATCTCCAAGTACACCGCCACCGCTGCTGAAGTGCAGCATGAGCATGCGTTTATCCAGACCATCCTCAACCTGATCCCATCGAACATCTTTGCCGCTGTTGCCCGTGGCGAGATGCTGCCGATCATCTTCTTCTCGGTACTGTTCGGCCTCGGCCTGTCGAGCCTCAAGCCTGAGCTGCGCGAGCCGCTGGTGACCATGTTCCAAGGCGTGTCCGAGAGCATGTTCAAAGTCACCCACATGATCATGAAGTACGCCCCGATCGGCGTATTCGCATTGATCGCCGTGACCGTCGCCAACTTCGGCTTCGCCTCGCTGTTGCCGTTGGCCAAGCTGGTGATCCTGGTTTACGTCGCCATCCTGTTCTTCGCTTTCGTGATCCTCGGCCTGATCGCCCGCCTGTTCGGCTTCTCGGTGATCAAGCTGATGCGCATCTTCAAGGATGAGCTGGTACTGGCCTATTCCACCGCCAGCTCCGAAACCGTGCTGCCACGCGTGATCGAGAAGATGGAAGCCTACGGCGCGCCGAAGGCGATCTGCAGCTTCGTGGTGCCGACCGGCTACTCGTTCAACCTCGACGGTTCGACCCTCTACCAGAGCATTGCGGCGATCTTCATCGCCCAGCTGTATGGCATCGACCTGTCGATCGGCCAGCAACTGATGCTGGTGCTGACCCTCATGGTCACCTCCAAAGGCATCGCCGGTGTGCCGGGCGTGTCCTTCGTGGTGTTGCTGGCCACGCTGGGCAGCGTGGGCATTCCGCTGGAAGGCCTGGCGTTTATCGCCGGTGTCGACCGCATCATGGACATGGCACGTACCGCCCTGAACGTAATCGGCAATGCCCTTGCAGTGCTGGTGATCTCCCGTTGGGAAGGCATGTACGACGATGCCAAGGGCGAGCGCTATTGGAATTCGCTGCCGCACTGGCGCAGCAAGGAAGCCTCGCCGCTGGGGCAAGCCACCCGCAGCTGATAATACGACTGCTCTGACACAAACCCCGGAAAATTCCGGGGTTTGTCGTTTCTGCCAGCCCCGCTATCATTCGCTCCATTCTTCGGGGGATTTAACTGATGCTCAATGGCCTGTGGCTTGGCTTCTTTGTCGTGGCAATGGTGTCGGCACTGGCGCAATGGCTGGTCGGCGGTAACGCCGGGATTTTCGCGGCGATGGTCGAAAGCATTTTCGCCATGGCCAAACTGTCGGTGGAAGTGATGGTGCTGCTGTTCGGCACCCTGACGTTATGGCTGGGCTTTTTGCGCATCGCCGAAAAAGCCGGGATCGTCGACTGGCTGGCCAAGGCCCTCGGCCCGCTGTTCCGCCGCCTGATGCCGGAAGTGCCCGCCGGCCATCCGGCCATCGGCTTGATCACCCTCAACTTCGCTGCCAACGGCCTGGGCCTGGATAACGCCGCCACGCCTATCGGTTTGAAAGCGATGAAGGCGCTGCAGGAACTCAACCCAATCCCCAACACGGCGAGTAACGCGCAGATCCTGTTCCTGGTGCTCAACGCCTCATCGCTGACGTTGTTGCCGGTCACCATCTTCATGTACCGCGCCCAGCAAGGCGCTGCGGACCCAACACTGGTGTTCCTGCCAATCCTGCTGGCGACCAGCGCGTCCACCTTGGTGGGCCTGCTGTCGGTGGCGGTGATGCAGCGCCTGCGGCTGTGGGATCCGGTGGTGCTGGCCTATCTGATTCCAGGCGCACTGGTGCTGGGCGGCTTCATGGCGCTGCTGGCGACCCTCTCCGCCACCGCTCTGGCCGGGTTGTCGTCGATCCTGGGCAACCTCACGCTGTTTGGCCTGATCATGTTGTTCCTGGTGATCGGTGCGTTGCGCAAGGTCAAGGTGTATGAGGCGTTTGTCGAAGGGGCCAAAGAAGGCTTCGATGTGGCCAAGAACCTGCTGCCCTACCTGGTGGCGATGCTGTGTGCCGTGGGTGTGTTGCGTGCCTCAGGGGCGCTGGATTTTGGCCTTGAAGGCATTCGCCATGTGGTCGCCTGGACGGGCATGGACACGCGCTTTGTGGATGCCTTGCCGACCGCGATGGTCAAGCCGTTCTCCGGCAGCGCTGCGCGAGCGATGCTGATCGAGACCATGCAGACCCAGGGCGTGGACAGCTTCCCGGCGTTGGTGGCGGCGACGATTCAGGGCAGTACCGAGACCACTTTCTATGTGTTGGCGGTGTACTTTGGTTCGGTGGGGATCCAGCGGGCACGGCATGCCGTGGGTTGTGCGTTGCTGGCGGAGTTTGCCGGTGTGGTGGCGGCGATTTCGGTGTGCTACTGGTTCTTCGGTTAAGGCTTGGATTGCTATCGGGGGCAAGCCCCCTCCCACATTTGAATGTGTTCACAGATCAACCTGTGGGAGGGGGCTTGCCCCCGATGAGGCCCTCAGTGTTTAGCTGCGTTATTGCCTTGCTGAACCACCCAATCCACCACCTGCTTATTCAACTGATCCCCCGCCTGTCCAAACCCGGCGACCACCGCCGGCACCTTGGTACCGCTCACCGGTTGCCTCACTTCAAACCGCCGACTGGCAACAATCCGCTGATCACTGCCGCGTACCAGGCGCGCGTCCAGGCGAATCACCACCTCCACCGCACTGCCGCGGTATTCACTCTGGAACGCCTGCAATTGCCCGCCCAGTTCATAGTCGGACTGCAGGTTGGTGTCATCGGTACTCAGCAGCGTCACCCGACCATCGCGTTGAAAGCCATCCATGAAGCGGTTGCGCAACAGTACCGGCGACGGATCGCTCCAGCGCGAGTTGGCATAGCTGCTGATCAGGTCGCCATTGGGCACCACGGCAATACGTGGGCTGTCGAGAAATTCGCTGGTCTGCGGCTTATTCACACGCAGCGACCAGCTGACCGGCGCACCCTGGCTGGTGGTCTGGGCCGAGGCCAGGCGATACACATCAGAAGGGTCGGCCTTGGGCAGGATCGAGCACGCGCTCACGAGTGCCAGCGCCACAGGGGCGATCATTTGGTAAACACGCTTCATGGCGTGAACTCCTTGTTCTTGTCGCTGCCCAGCAGGTAACCGCTGGGGTTGGCTTCCAGGCGGCGGGAGATGGCGCGCAGCGAACCGAGCGTTTCGCGCAGTTCGCGCACGGCCGGCGCCAGTTCGTTGAGGCCTTGCATGCCGCTGTTCACCGAGTCCTTGTTGTTGGTCAGCAAGGTGTTGATGGTCGCGGTGCTGTGTTCCAGGGACTTCATGGCCTGCTCGGCGCTGCCAAAGGCCTGCTTGCCTTGTTCGTTGAGCAAGCCGTTGGCGTTGCGCATCAGCACAGTGGTCTGCTCCAGGGCGGCGCTGGCCTGTTTGCTCACTTGCATCAGTTGCTGCATCACCACCTTGATATCGCCGCGCTGGTCGGCGATGACGCCGGTAGTTTTTTGCAGGTTATCGAGGGTGTTGCTCAGGCGCTCGACGTTCTCGCGGGAAAACAGGTCGTTGGCGTTATGCAACAGCAGGTTGATGCTGGTCATCAGGTCGTTGCTGTTGTTCAGCAGGCGCGCGATAGGTGAGGGTGAGGCGATGATTTCCGGCAAGTTACCGTCTTTGCCCTTGAGTTCGGGGCTTTGCGGCGTACCGCCGCTGAGTTGGATAATCGAGGTGCCGGTGATGCCGGTCAGCGCCAGCTTGGCCTGGGTGTCTTCCTTGATCGGCGTCTCACCGGCCAGGCGGATACGTGCCAGTACGCGACGCGGATCTTTGGGGTCCAGGCGCAGGCTGATCACATCGCCCACTTTAATCCCGCTGTACTGCACCGAACTGCCCTGTGACAGGCCGCTGACCGCCTCGTTGAAAATCACTTCGTAATCCTGGAAGGCGCTGTCGACGCTGGACTTGGCCAGCCACAGGCCGAACAACATCGCGCCGACTACCACGATCACGCTGAACAAACCGATCATCACATGATGGGCTCGGGTTTCCATGTCATACCTCGTTGAGCGATTGAGCGGCATCCAATGCCGCGCGGCCTCGGGGGCCGTGGAAATATTCGTGAATCCACGCGTCGTCCGTTTCGGAGACGACATCGATGGCGTCGGCCACCAGCACCTTTTTCTGTGCCAGCACTGCCACGCGGTCGGTGATGGTGTACAGCGTGTCCAGGTCGTGGGTGACCAGGAACACGCTCAGGCCCAGCGCATCGCGCAGGGTCAGGATCAGTTGATCGAATTGCGCCGCGCCAATCGGGTCGAGGCCAGCGGTGGGTTCGTCGAGAAACAGGATGTCGGGGTCCAGGGCCAGCGCACGGGCCAGCGCGGCGCGCTTGATCATGCCACCCGACAGTGACGCCGGGTATTTGTCGGCTGCCGACAGTGGCAACCCGGCCAGGGCCAGTTTGACCGCGGCCAGGTGCTCGGCGTCGCGGCGGCTGAGGCCGGCGTGCTCGATTAATGGCAGCGCTACGTTTTCGGTCACGGTCAGCGAGGAAAACAGCGCGCCCTTCTGGAACAGCACGCCAAAGCGTCGCTCCACCAGGGATCGCTCATGCTCCGCCAGGCTCGGCAGGTTCTTGCCGAACACCCGGACTTCGCCTGCGCTGGGCCGGCGCAGTCCGACGATGCTGCGCAACAACACCGACTTGCCGCTGCCGGAGCCGCCGACCACGGCAAGGATCTCGCCTTTGTACAAGTCCAGGTCGAGGTTCTCGTGCACGCGTTGAGTGCCAAAGCGATTGCACAGGCCACGCACTTCAATCACCGCCTCGGCGGTCGCACGGTGTAAGCGACTCACCAGCCCATCTCCATAAAAAACAGCGCGGCGACCGCGTCCAGCACGATCACCACAAAAATCGATTGCACCACGCTGGAGGTGGTGTGGGCACCGACGGACTCGGCGCTGCCGCTCACCTTGAAGCCTTCCAGGCAGCCGATGGCGGCGATCAGGAAGGCGAAGATCGGCGCTTTCACCAGGCCCACCAGGAAATGCTGCACGCCAATGTCCGATTGCAGCAGTGAGAGGAACATCGCCGGCGAAATATCCAGGGCCACGGCGCACACCACGCCACCGCCGACAATGCCCGAGAGCATTGCCAGGAAGGTCAGCATCGGCAGCGCTACCAGTAGCGCCAGTACGCGCGGCAATACCAGCAGTTCCATCGGGTCCAGGCCCAGGGTGCGGATCGCGTCGATCTCTTCGTTGGCCTTCATCGAGCCGATTTGTGCGGTAAAGGCACTGGCGGTGCGACCGGCGATCAGGATCGCGGTCAGCAACACTCCGAATTCGCGCAGGAAGGAGAACGCCACCAGGTCGACGGTGAAAATCGTCGCGCCAAAACTCTTGAGTACGGTGGCGCCGAGGAACGCCACCACGGCACCGACCAGAAAGGTCAGCAGGGCCACGATGGGGGCGGCGTCGAGGCCGACCTGTTCCAGGTGCGCGACCATCGGAGTGAGGCGCCAACGCCTGGGCCGGAAAATTCCGCGGGCGAAGGTTTCGAGGATCAGGCCGATAAAGCCCAGCAGTTGCTTGCTGTCTTGCCAGACGGTGTCTACCGCCCGGCCGATGCGAGCCAGCACTTGAATACCGGCGGCTTCTTCCGGGGCTTTCTCCGGTACGCAAAAATCATTCAGGGAGCGGTAGACGGTCTTGAGCAGTGCACGGTCAGCGGCAGACAAGCTGCAATCGGTCTGCTCGGCGGATTGCTCGATGCGGGTCGGTCCCAGCAACTCCACCAGCAGCGAGGCGCCGGCGGTATCGAGGGCGCCCAGGCCATTGAGGTCGATACGCGCGCCCGCATCGTATTGGCCGTCGAGCTTGTCCGACAGCTTCTTCAGGCTGGCATAGTGGGCAAGCGTCCAGTCTCCCGTAATCCTCAGCTGTGGCGGGGTGATGGACGTATCGAGGTGGGCTGCACCGGCCGAGGTACTGGTGGTCATAAGCTCCGAGCTTGTTGGCTATCCACAATTCCTACGTAATAGCACGATCCTGCCTACTTTGGGTTGTCCGTTTGTGCTGAGTCCGTCACTTTGAAACGCAGCACGCCGATCACCTGCCCGTCTTCGGTCAGCACCTGTACCTGCCAGCGACCCACGGCATCGGCGGGGAAGTTCTGCTTGTGGGTCCAGGCGCGATAGCCCTCTTTGCGCCCGCCGTGGATATCCAGGGCGATGCGGTCAACCTCTTTGCCATTGAATTTCCACACGTGGTAAATCCGCTCATCCAGCCCACGCGGGGCGTTGATCGCGGTGTAGGCGTAGAGCCCGCCGCTGCGCAGTTGAGCGGCGGTGACTTCCTTGAGGTCGTCGCCCGGCGTGCGGTCTTGCAGTTGGGTGCTGATGGCCACTTCGGTCATCCACAGCGTGGCTGGCGGCACCCAGCTGCGCAGGAACCAACCGGCGCAGCCAATCGCAGCGGTGACCCCCAGTAGCATCGCCCAGCCTTTGAGGCTGCGCAGCGGCAGGCTTACCGCCAGGCTCGGGATCGACAGTGCCATGGCGACGCCGAGGGCCAGCTTGTAACTCTCAGCCGTGGTCAGGTGCAGGATGATCGGCAGTGCGGTGAGCAGCGCCGCGAACAGCGTGAAGGTGTGCAGTGCGAGGAACAGCGAGCGTTTGGGCGCCAGCCATTTGTAGTACAGCGGGTCGATTATCGATACCAGCGCTGCGGCGCCGAGCAGGCCGGTGAACACCGACTGGCCACTGTTCCAGGCGGTGGTGATGAAAAAGAACGGCAGCACAAAGAACAGGCTTTCCTGGTGAATCATCTGGGTCGCATAGCGCAGCAGCGGCTCGGGGATTTCGCGCTTGAAGACTTTGGTGAACAGCTGGGTAAAGCTGTTTTCCAGCATCAGCCACAGCCAGCTCACCAGCATGATCACGGCGATCCAACTGGCCATGCCCTGCTGGCGATCCACCAGAATGAAGCTGCCCACACCCGAGACAAAACCGCCAAGTGCTATCACCCCGGGGTAGCGCTTCATCAGTTCGAGGATGCGGGTGATCAAGCGGGTCAGGTTTTGCATTCGGCGGTTCGCAGTCTTTGTAGGAGAAAATCCCAGACAGAATAACGTCTTAGCCCGTTGTCCGGTGCCTCATTACGCAAACCGTTTGCGATAAACCCGCACTCCGATCAACACAAAGGTGATCAAACCGAGCACGCCGGCACCGATCCAACTCAGGCCGTCATAGCTGAGCAGCGGTTTCTCGATACGCCAGTAGCCGGGCTGCTGGAACACTTGGCGCATGGCCTGGTTGGTCTGCTCCAGGCTTACCGCCTTGATGCGCTTGACCGGGTCGCTGAAATGGCCGTTGTTGTAGTCACCGGAAGCGCTCCAGTAGTAGTCGGCCAGCGCGCTGTTGCCCTGCACTGCCCAGGCCTGGCGCGCGATGGCGGCTTGTTGCAAGCGAGCGAATACCGCCGGATCGAGGCCATCCTTGAGCAGTTGGGCCTTGAGGTCATGGAGAACCTGCTCTGCTTCGGGGAGGTTTTCGCGCTCAAGGTCGGCATTCAAGCTGAGGAAACCGACGCCGCCGAGGACTTCACGTTCGCTCCAGGGGCCGTAGGACAAACCGTGCTTGAGGCGCAGTTGGCGGTACAGCGCCCAATCGAGGTAATCCTTGAGCAGGTCGTAGGTCTCATCATGCTGGTCGTCCAGCACCGGCTCGGGGAACAGCCAGTGCAGCTTGGCGCTGTCGCCGACCCAGCCGTGGATCAGTTCGCGATGGCTGGCGGCGGCGTGCTGGATCTCCGGCAGCGCTGGGTGTTCAGTGGGGTCAACCGGGTCGAGTTGCCCGAAGGTGCGCTCCAGATAGGCCGGCAGCAGCTTGTCGAGGTCGCCGACGATGATCAAGGTCATGTTGTTGGGCGCGTACCAGTGTTTGCGCAGGTGCTCCAACTGGTCGCGGGTCAGGTGGTCGACCTCGGCGCGCTCGGCGCATTTGAGTCCCAGTTCGACCGCCAATTGGTTGCTGGCGGTGTGGCCCAGGTCCTGGCGGTCCAACAGGCGTTGCAGGTGTGAGTAGTGGCCGCCGTCTTCACGTTCGACGACCTGCTTGGCGGCGTTGATATTGGCGTCGGTCAGTTCGGTGCGGGTGATGATCGCCAGCAGCAGGTCCAGCACTTTGCGCTGGTTTTGTGCGGGCGCCTCGATCACAAAGGTGGTGTCGGCGTTGCTGGTGTAGGCATTCCACTCGCCGCCCAGCGCTTGCATGCGGTCTTCCAGCTCACCTTCGCCGCCGCCGTCGATGCCGCTGAACAGCAAGTGTTCCAGCAGGTGCGGCAATTCCTTGTCTTCGCAGCTGAAGTCATCCAGGCCCACGCCCACCACCAGGCGGATCGCCACATGCCCGCGCTCGGTGCCCGGTTTGAGCAACAGTTGCAGGCCGTTGGGCAAGGTATAGCCCTCGACTTGCAGGCGGTCAAAGGCGAAGACGTGGGCAGAACCCATGAGCAGACAAGCGAACAGCAGGCGACGCATAACAAGCTTCCTGGCGAGTGAGGTCAGTGTTAACTGACTTCACGGGCCATCGTACGTTCAGGGCGAATGTGTGATGTCGGCAATATCTTCGGCAGAGAGCGCGCCGGTGTCGGACGTTTCCAAGACTACATAGGCACTGCTGCAAAACAACGAGTTCAGTCGTTTCATGTCGGCAATCAGTTCCAGGTGCAGGGAGCTGGTCTCCAGGCTTTGCACGATTTTGCGCTGTAGCCGGCTGACGTGGGCATGTGCCAGGCGGCGTTCCTGGGCGCGGAAACGGCGTTTTTCGCGCAGCAATTGGCGGGCGCTTTCCGGGTCGGCGCTGAGGAACACCGACAGGCCCAGGCGCAGATTGGCGATCAGTTGGCTGTGCAGGCCAGTGAGTTCTTCCAGGCCGACTTCGGAGAACTGGCGACGCTGTGAGGTTTTTTGCTGCTGGACTTTGCGCAGCATGCGTTCGATCAGGTCGCCGGCCAGTTTCAGGTTGATGGAAAGCTCGATGATTTCCGCCCAGCGGCGGCTGTCGTGCTCGCTGAGGTCTTCGCGGGGCATCTGCGCCAGGTAGAGTTTGATCGCGCTGTAGAGCGACTCGACGTCATCGCTGAGGCTGCGCATTTCCTGGGTGATGGCGGTCTGTTTACCACGCAGGACTTCCTGCATGGCGGTGAGCATATTGTCGATCAGGTCGCCCAGGCGCAGGGTTTCACGGGCGGCGTTGGCCAGCGCCAGGCTCGGTGTGGCCAGGGCGGCCAAGTCAAGGTGGCGGGGTTTGGCCTTGCCATTGGTTTCTTCGCGCTCGGGCAGCAACCAGGCACATAGCCGGGCCATCGGGCCGATGGTCGGCAACAGGATCAGGCAGCGGCTGACGTTATAGAGCAGGTGGAAGGTGATGACCATGCCTTGGGCGCTGTAGTCCAAGCCGTCCATCCACAGCACCAGCGGGTCGAGTACCGGGATGATCAGCAGCAAGCCGATCAACTTGTACAGCAAGCTGCCCAGCGCCACTTGGCGTCCGGCGGCGTTTTGCATGCTCGTGCTGAGGAAAGCCAGGACGCCGCTGCCGATGTTGGCGCCGATCACCAGGCCGATCGCCACGTGCAAGCCGATCACGCCGGCGCCGGCGAGGGTGGCGGTCAGCAGGACGGCGGCCAGGCTGGAGTAGGAAATCATCGCGAACAAAGCGCCGACCAGGGCGTCGAGCAAAATGTCGCCGGTCAACGAAGCGAACAGCACTTTCACACCTTGGGCGTGGGTGATGGGGCCGGCGGCTTCGACGATCAATTGCAGGGCGAGGATGATCAGCCCTAGGCCGATGCCGACCCTGCCCAACTGCCCTGCCCGCGTTTGTTTACGCGACAGAAAGAAAATCACCCCGAGAAAGATCAGCAGCGGTGACAGCCAGGACAAGTCAAACGTCAGCACCCGCGCCATCAGCGCGGTACCGACGTCTGCACCGAGCATGGTCGCCAAGGCGGGCATCAGCCCCATCAGGCCCTGGCCGACAAAGGAGGTCACCAGCATTGCCGTGGCGTTGCTGCTCTGCACCATGGCGGTCACCAGGATACCGGCGATAAACGCCAGCCAGCGCCTGGACATGTTCTGCCCGATGACTTGGCGCAAGTTGGAACCGTAGACCCGCAGGATGCCGGTACGGACGATGTGCGTGCCCCAGATAAGCAGGGTCACGGCGGAAAGCAGATTGAGCAGGGTCAGCATGCTCGGCCCCCCGTGTAGGTGCGCTCTAAAATGAGCGAAGGAAAGTTACCGCGTGCCGCTCTACGTCTTTTACTTAAGCTGTAGTTGGCGAATGGGCTCTGCGCCAGCATCGCATAGCTAAAGTGGGGATTGAAACAAAACTGTCATGAAATCAGCTTTTTGCAGATGAGAAAAAGGGGCTCGAAAGCTAATGCCAGTCAGTTAAGGGTGAGCACCGTACCTGTGGCGAGGGAGCTTGCTCCCGTTGGACTGCGCAGCAGTCCCAGTCTTTTGAAACAAAGAGCTGGGGCCGCTTCGCGGCCCAACGGGAGCAAGCTCCCTCGCCACAGGTTATTTTGTACCCTTTCTACGTCTTAACTGACTGGCATTAGGCTCGAAAGCCCCTTTCAGCAGCGGGTCAGCTTTATTGACCCGGAATGTCTTTGCGCAGTTTCACCGGATCCTGCTGTTTGCGCTTTTTCGCGATGGCCGTACGCATCTTGATGTTCACCGCTTCCACCGCCAGCGAGAACGCCATGGCGAAGTAAACGTAGCCTTTTGGCACGTGCACATCGAAGGATTCGGCGATCAGTACAGTACCCACCACCAGCAGGAACGACAGGGCCAGCATCTTCAGCGACGGGTGCTTGTCGATGAATTCGCTGATGGTGCCTGCGGCCAGCATCATCACCAGTACCGCAACAACAATCGCCGCGACCATGACCGGCACGTGGGAGACCATGCCAACAGCGGTGATCACCGAGTCCAGGGAGAACACGATGTCGATGATCGCGATCTGGATGATGGTGTAGATGAACTTACCACCCTTGCCGCCTGGCTCGTCGTGGGTTTCGTCTTCACCTTCCAGTGCGTGGTACATCTCCTGGGAGCTTTTCCACAGCAGGAACAGACCACCGAAGAACAGGATCAGGTCGCGGCCGGAAATGCCTTGGCCGAAGACCACGAACAGGTCGGCGGTCAGTTGCATCACCCAGGTGATCGACAGCAGCAACATGATGCGCGTGACCATGGCCAGGGCCAGGCCGAAGATCCGGGTGCGCGCCTGCATATGCTTGGGCATGCGGCTGACCAGGATCGAAATCATGATGATGTTATCGATGCCCAGGACGATCTCGAGGGCCGTCAGGGTGAAGAAGGCAATCCAGATTTCCGGATTGGTCAGCCATTCCATGTGTATTCCTTTGAGCAAGTGTTAAACCGCGCAAGCTGCAGCGCCGCGCGGTGAGTGAGTCGGTACGATTATAGAGTGCTGAACAGCGGAAAAATCCCCATCAGCAATGCGGCGAACATTATGCACAGGCACACCAGTACTGCCCACTTCAGGGTGAAGCGCTGGTGATCGCCAAATTCGATACCGGCCAGGGCTACCAGCAGGTAGGTCGACGGTACCAGCGGGCTGAGCAAGTGCACAGGCTGGCCAACGATGGAGGCGCGGGCCATTTCCACGGCGGTGATGCCGTAGTGGCTGGCGGCTTCGGCGAGCACTGGCAGAACGCCATAGTAGAACGCGTCGTTGGACATGAAGAAGGTAAACGGCATGCTCACCAGTGCGGTGATCACGGCCAGGTAAGGGCCCATGGCCTCCGGGATGACCGCCAGCAGGCTCTTGGACATGGCGTCGACCATGCCGGTACCGGACAGGATGCCGGTGAAGATACCCGCGGCGAAGATCAGACCCACCACCGCCAGTACGCTGCCGGCGTGGGCGGCGACGCGGTCTTTCTGCTGTTGCAGGCAGGGGTAGTTGACGATCATCGCGATACTGAATGCCACCATGAACAGCACCGGCAACGGCAACAGACCGGCGATCAGGGTGCACATCAGGGCCAGGGTCAGTGCGCCGTTGAACCAGATCAGCTTGGGACGACGAGCGTCGGGGTATTGCGACACGCTGATTTCACTGTGGTCGATCTCATCGCCTTGCAGGTGCAGTTCACCCAGGCGCGCACGTTCGCGTTTGCCGTACATGTAGGCAATCACCAGGATCGCCACCACGCCGGCGGCCATCGCCGGGATCATCGGTACGAAAATATCCGATGGGTCCACATGCAGCGCACTGGCGGCACGGGCGGTCGGGCCGCCCCAAGGGGTCATGTTCATCACGCCACCGGCGAGGATGATCAAGCCTGCCATGATCCGCGGGCTCATGCCGATGCGCTGGTACAGCGGCAGCATCGCGGCCACGCAGATCATGTAAGTGGTAGCGCCATCACCGTCGAGGGACACGACCAGGGCCAGCACGGCGGTACCGACGGAGACCTTCAGCGGGTCGCCCTTGACCATCTTGAGGATCTTGCGCACGGCCGGGTCGAACAGGCCGGAGTCGATCATCAGGGCAAAGTAGAGAATGGCGAACATCAGCATCACGCCGGTCGGCGCGAGCTTGGTGATGCCTTCGAGCATCATCGGGCCGATCTTCGGGGCGAAACCGCCGAACAGCGCAAACAGGATCGGCACGATGATCAGGGCGATCAGCGCGGACAGGCGCTTGGTCATGATCAGGAACATGAACGTGATGACCATGGCAAAGCCAAGGAAAGTCAGCATAGGAATACTCCAGGCGTAGCGTGGCTAGGGAATGGCGAACCGGGTGGGGTCAGCGCAGAACGAAAGGCACGAGGCGTACGGGTGGAGTTGGGGCGAACAGGCGGGTACGGACGGACATCGGGAATCACCATTGTTGTTGTTAACAGCCGGTCTGTTGCCGGCAGTGGAGGCGATCCTAGACGGGTAAGCTTTCAGCCAGCTTTCGCCGGAAAAACAGGTGACGAAGGGAATGCACGCAGTCTCTGGCTTTATGTAGATCAAAATGTGGGAGGGGGCTTGCCCCGATAGCGGTGTGTCAGCCTGTGCATGCAGTGACTGGCACGCTGCAATCGGGGGCAAGCCCCCTCCCACATTTGTCTGTGTTTGGCTTGAGGTTTTTAGGGCAGTTCCAGACCGCCCGCTGCTTTGTGCAACGTCCGCAAATGCTCGCCCACCAGTTTGAGGTTGGCTTCGCAGGCGGCAATTTCGGCGGAACGGGAAGGATCCAGCAGCGCCCTCACCTCTTTATCCAATTCGCCGGTCAGGGATTGCAGCTGCTTCTGGCGCTCGGCGCTTTCCGATTCAAGACGCTTTGCTTCCGAAGGTTGCGGCAGGCCATAACCACCGCTGCCCAGCAGCTCCGCCGGGCGACTGAGGAAGCCGCTGTTGGCGAGGATCTGCTGCAGCGTGGCGTTGGCTTTCTCCATGCCACCGTTTTTCAGCTCGCGGGCACCGAGGTAGCGTTGTTTGACTTCGTCCTGGGCCAGCATCAACTGCTTGCGAAAGCTTGCCTGCTCAAGCAGTAGCAGCGCGGCGCTGGTGCGCAGATCGGCCTGGCCGAACCACTGGCGGCGCTCCTCTGCGCTGAGGGACAGCCAGTCTTCAACCTGGGTCTGTTTGATCGGCAGGCGTTTGCGCAGCACATCGAACATGGCCTGGTAGCGTTCGCGGAAGGAGTCGAAGTGATAACCCAGGCGCAGTGCCCGGCGTTTGTCATCCAGCACACTGGTGTCGGCCAGGCCGCGGGCGTTCAGGACTTCGAGCAGACCGTTGGGAGTGATGTTGTCCAGGCCGGTCAGTTGCGGGTTGGCGCTGCCGCTGCGTAGCAGTTTCAGGCTCTCCACCGCGCAGTTGTTGGAGATGAAGAAGTAGTTGCCGTCGTAGCTCCAATGCATCTCGGCGGCGTGCTCGACGGTGTCGTTGATTTCCTGGCGGGTCAACTTCAACGGTACGGAAGCCAGGCCGCGCAATTCGGTCTTGGTGTATTCGTCGATCACTTGCGCCAGTGGCAGTACAAACAACCGCGATGGGTACTTGCCGACCAGGCCATCCCAGCTCGATAGCTGTACGTCACCGACGAACGCGCGGTAGGACAACACCAGATGCTGGTCCAGGTCGAGCCGACAATCCGGCCCGCGTGGACGCCCCGGCGCACAGATCACCAGGCGTAGCATGCTGTGGCCCCAGCGGCTGACCAGGTTCTGGTTAGCTTCGGCCAGCAGGTAGTCGATTTCGTAGACGCGCTCCGGGTCCACATGACCCAGCGGCGTCTTGGCGAAATCGTTACCGGCGTTCAGGAAGGCGTAGGTGCTGGCGCAGGTGTCTTGTTCCGGCGGGGCCCAGCCGAAGTGTTTCTGGTAATAGCGGAACAATGCCGGGCGCCGGCAGGCGTAGCTGGGGTCGAGGAGGAAGTACTCCATGTTGACCGCGACGAATTCCAGCGGGCTGGTGGTTTCGTAGATGTCCGGGCTGCGGGCGACCTGATGGTTGTGCTGCTCACGCTCGCCGCGACGGCCGACGTATTGCGGCCAGCCGGCAAGGTCCAGCAGGCGCGGGTCGTCACTGAGGGTAAAGCGACGGCCATTCTGGCCACGGCATTGATCAGGCAGGCCGATCAGGCCGGTGAGGTTGTTTTGGCGGCTGCAACGATTGATCAGCGCGCGGTCCTCTTTGGACCACAGGCGCGCACGGTCATAGATGTGGGTCAGTTCGTGCAGCACCGTGGCGAGCATTTCGCGACGCACGGTGCCGTGGGGGCGATTGGTTTTCTGCGTGGCGGCGCTGCCGTCGGTCAGGCTGGCGAGCAGGTTACGGTTGAGGTCCAGCTCGGACACGAGGGAGGCTTGCCCGTAGGCATTCTCGGGCATTTTGTCGGTCCAGCCGACATCGATGCGCCGGTCCAACTGCTCGATAAAGCGCGGCGGTAACGAGCGCATGGCTTCGTCGAGCAACGCCTGGCTGGCCTGCTGTTCAGCCGGACTCAGACCCTCGGTCTTGAGCCGCAGTTGCAAGCTGGCCTGGGCTGCGCTGGCACACAGCAGCACAGTCCCGGCCAGGAGCCAGGCGGCAATTCGCCTCACAGTGCGAGGATAGCTTCTGCGAGGGTCTGGTCACTGGCGTCGCGGGCTTCCGGCAGGCGTGTGCGCAGGGTGTCGAAGGCCGCTTCCAAGTGCGCGCCACGGATCTCGCCGTTGGTAGCGACGAAACTGGCGGCGTCATCGTGGGCTTCGCGCACCACTTTGGAGTCGCGGATGGAGGTGGTGGTGTCCGAAGTGAAATCAATGGTGCGGCCTGAGGCGCGAACAATGATGTTACTGGTGGCCACCAGGGTATGCGCTTGGGCAACGTCGGCCAACAACAGCAGGCCAAGGGTGGCGGCGATCAGCGGGCTACGCATGGAATTACTCCGAATACAAAGATGGAATGCAAAGATGATTATTGGACGAGAATTGCTTGCGCCAGTTCAAGGTCGCTGGCGTTAAGTTTTGGTTGGCTGCGGCGCAGATAATCCAGCGCTGACTCCAGCCGTGCGCCCCGCCATTCGCCGTCAGTGGCGATAAACGCGGCAGCGTCATCCTGAGCGGCCATTATCACTTTTTTGTCGAAGGGTGCGGAGGTCACCTTGCTGGTGGCATACGCGCTCACGACCGTGCTCTGGGTGGTGAGGTCAAAGGCCGAAGCCAATGGCGACCAGCCGCAGAAAAACACCACAGGGACTATTAAAAGGCGGTATGAAAAAGCCATGGGACTCGACAACTGAAAGCGAGCGCCAAGGCTAGCGCAATGCCCAGGCGAGAGCCAGTGCATCGGTATCAGGGAGCGGCAGACGCTCCCTTTGTGCTCCGAATCAGATAGCCAGGATCGCTTGGGCCAGTTGCGCGTCAGTCGCGGTATTCAATTGCGGCGCTTGTTGGCGGATCTGTGCCAGGGCGCTCTCCAGTTTCACACCACGAATGGCACCTTCGCTGGCGACAAAGCTGGCGGCGTCGTCACGAGCGGCGCGCACGACCTTGTTGTCGCGCAGTGAAGAAGTGGCATCGGAGCTGGCGTCGGAGGTGGCCTTGAGCGCGCCGACGATGGAGTCGGTGGTCACGATGAAGCTGCTCGCGCTGGCGTTGGCAGTCAGGGCCAATAGGGCAGCAGCACTCAGCAAGCGAAGACGGGACATGGGAAGACTCCTGTAGATGAACGGATAAGGTGGCGCAGGGCAGCCATTGGGGATCAGACGCCTGTACGACGCGGTTCGCCACGTGGTGGCTGGATATTAAGCTGCCGCTTATCCGTTCGGGAAGCTTCTTGACTGCCTAGTCACGCCAGAACGGCTTGGACAGCTCGGCCATTCGGTCGCCATGGCTGATGCCCAGGTCTGACAGTTCCCGAGCATCGAGCTGTGACAGTTGACGCCGTTCATAAGCCAGGCGTGCCCATCTAACGAAGGCAAAGGCCACCTGGCGTGGCAGCCGCTTATAAAGAGGGGAAGTCGTATCCATGGCGAGTACCTTTCATGAGGTCTTGGATCACCATATTGGATGGGGCGGGGTCACCGATACAGATACACCAGAGTTAAATTGTACTGCTTAACTGTTGTGCTTTATTAACTGTACCTGTCATTGAGAAAGGCTTCTGTTTTTACGCTCAAAACCCCAAACCCGGAAACAACAAAGCCCGCCTCCGGTTTCCCGGGGCGGGCTCTGTTTTGACAAATCAGGTTGCTGGCAGTGGACCCGTCAGGTCAGGGCCAGCGAGCGCTAAATCAGCGCCAGAACGGCTTGCTCAGCTCTTCGTAGCGTTGAGCTTCGCTGATGCCTGCGTCAGCCAGCAGACGCGAATCCAGACGAGCCAGTTGGTGGCGGCTGGAGATGCGGCGCTGCCACAACATCAGGTTGGCGATAACGCGCAGAGGCAGGGAAGCCTGAGTGTTTACAGCTTTTTCTTCAAAGAACAGTTCGGAACTGAGTGTACGTTCCATGATGACATCCTTCCGCTTGTGGCGGGATTAGGTAGTGGTTTAACTGATGCCAATGATCCTCTCCCGGCGCAAGACTCTCTAGATACAGTTCACCTGTATTGTGAGGGGCCAGTTAACTGTTTATAGGTGCTGTACTGTACGAAAATAGGGCAACTGTACCTGTCTGCACTTAAGTGGTGCGAAATAGCCATTTTCGATGAGGGGTGTGGGATATTTCGGTAGGAAATGACCGGTACAGCAGTACAGTTTTTTCAAGAAGTGGCAGCGACAAGGCCGAGCTGATGAAACTGTATTTGCATCAGCTCGGATCTGTATCAATCAGGCCTTGAGCATGTGCCCGGTTTCTTCCAGGTTAATGTGCCAGCTCAGTGCTTCGCGCAGGATGTGTGGGGTATGCCCGCCGATGGCGCAGGCAGCATCGAAGTAACTGTTCAGCGCATCGCGGTACGCCGGGTGTACACAGTTGTCGATGATCACCCGCCCTCGTTCCCGTGGCGCCAGGCCACGCAGGTCAGCCAGCCCGACTTCGGTCACCAGGATGTCGACGTCATGCTCGGTGTGGTCCACATGACTGACCATCGGCACTACGCTGGAAATTGCCCCGCCCTTGGCAATCGACTTGGTCACGAAGATCGCCAAGTGTGCGTTGCGCGCAAAATCCCCGGAGCCGCCAATGCCGTTCATCATGCGCGTGCCGCAGATGTGGGTGGAGTTGACGTTGCCGTAGATGTCGAACTCCAGTGCGGTGTTGATACCGATGATGCCCAACCGACGCACCACCTCAGGGTGATTGGAGATTTCCTGCGGGCGCAGTACCAGCTTGTCTTTGTAGTGTTCCAAGTTGCCGAACACATCGGCATTGCGCCGCTCTGACAACGTGATCGAGCTGCCCGACGCGAAGCTCAATTTGCCTGCATCGATCAGGTCGAAGGTCGAGTCCTGCAACACTTCCGAATACATGGTGAGGTCTTCGAACGGCGAGTCGATCAATCCGCACATCACTGCGTTGGCGATGTTGCCGATCCCTGCCTGCAGCGGGCCGAGCTTGTTGGTCATGCGTCCCGCATCGACTTCCTGCTTGAGGAAGTTGATCAGGTGATTGGCGATGCCTTGTGTGTCGCTGTCAGGCGGCGTCACGGTAGAGGCCGAGTCAGCCTGGTTGGTGATCACGATGGCGACGATTTTTTCCGGTGGGATGGGGATGGCGGTGCTGCCAATGCGATCATCGACTTTCACCAACGGGATCGGCGTGCGCGTCGGCCGGTAGGTCGGGATATAGATGTCGTGCAGCCCTTCCAGGTTCGGGTTGTGCGCCATGTTGATCTCGACAATCACCTGCTTGGCGAAAATCGCGAAGCTGGCCGAGTTACCCACAGACGTGGTGGGCACAATATGCCCCTGTTCCGTGATTGCGACCGCTTCAATCACTGCAATGTCCGGCAGCTTGAGTTGGTTGTTACGCAATTGCTCGACGGTTTCCGACAAGTGCTGGTCGATAAACATCACTTCGCCGGCGTTGATCGCTTTGCGCAAGGTACTGTCGACCTGAAACGGCATGCGTCGGGACAGCACGCCGGCTTCGGTCAATTGCTTATCCAGGTCATTGCCCAGGCTGGCGCCGGTCATCAGGGTGATTTTCAGCGGAGAAGTCTTGGCGCGCTCGGCCAAGGCGTGGGGGACGGCCTTGGCTTCACCGGCACGGGTGAAGCCGCTCATGCCGACGGTCATGCCGTCTTCGATCAGTGCGGCGGCGTCTGCCGCGCTCATGACCTTGTTCAACAACGAAGGCAAGCGGATGCGATCACGGTACATGGATTCTTATCTCGGGCTACGGAAGCAAGGTGCGCAGTTTAGTGATTTCAAAAAAAATCGGCCCGCTACCATGGTCGAATGCCAGGTAGCGATTTAGAGCCTTTGGTCGGGTTTCATGGAGTAATAAAAAACCCCAGCCTACAAGAGGCCGGGGTTTCGAGTATTGCGCTGAAGCAGTGTTACTCGACGGCTTTGACCATGTCTTCAATGACCTTCTTGGCATCTCCGAAGACCATCATGGTCTTGTCCAGATAGAACAGCTCGTTATCCAAACCGGCATAACCGCTGGCCATCGAGCGCTTATTGACGATGATGGTTTTGGCCTTGAACGCCTCGAGGATCGGCATGCCGGCAATCGGCGAGTTCGGGTCGTTTTTGGCGGCCGGGTTGACCACGTCGTTCGCGCCAAGCACCAGCACCACATCGGCCTGGCCGAACTCGGAGTTGATGTCTTCCATCTCGAACACTTGGTCGTAAGGCACCTCCGCCTCGGCGAGCAGTACGTTCATGTGCCCAGGCATACGGCCCGCCACTGGGTGAATCGCGTATTTCACGGTGACGCCGCGATGGGTCAGCTTCTCGGTCAGTTCCTTGAGTGCGTGTTGCGCTCGCGCCACTGCCAGGCCGTAGCCCGGCACAATGATCACGGTGTCGGCGTTGGTCAGCAGGAAGGTCGCGTCGTCGGCCGAACCGGATTTCACCGGGCGCGCTTCTTTCGAGCCCGCCGCCGCGCCGGCATCCGGCGCATTGCCGAAACCGCCGAGCAGTACGTTAAAGAAGGAGCGGTTCATCGCCTTGCACATAATGTACGAGAGGATTGCGCCGCTGGAGCCCACCAGGGAGCCGGCGATGATCAACATCGAGTTGTTCAGCGAGAAGCCGATGCCCGCCGCTGCCCAGCCGGAGTAGCTGTTGAGCATCGACACCACCACCGGCATGTCCGCGCCGCCGATCGGGATGATGATCAGCACGCCAAGCACGAAGGCCAGGGCCAGCATCAGCGCAAAGGCGGTGAGGTTGCCGGTGAACATGAACGCCAGGCCGAGGCCAAGTGTTGCGAGGCCGAGCACCAGGTTCAGCTTGTGCTGGCCGCCGAACTGTACCGGTGCGCCTTGGAACAGACGGAACTTGTACTTGCCCGACAGCTTGCCGAACGCGATTACCGAGCCGGAGAACGTAATTGCGCCGATGGCCGCGCCGAGAAACAGCTCCAGGCGGTTACCGGCTGGAATCGAGTCGCCCAGGTGTTTGACGATGCCCAGGGATTGCGGCTCGACCACCGCGGCAATCGCAATAAACACGGCGGCCAGACCGATCATGCTGTGCATGAACGCCACCAGCTCCGGCATCTTGGTCATTTCTACGCGCTTGGCCATGATCGAACCGGCGGTGCCGCCGATCAGCAGGCCGACGATCACATAGCCGATGCCGGCGGTGGCGAGCTCAGCGCCCAGCTTATAGATGAGGCCCACCGTGGTAAGTACCGCAAGCGCCATGCCGAGCATCCCGAACAGGTTGCCGCGCCGCGACGTGGTCGGATGTGACAGGCCTTTGAGGGCCTGGATGAAGCAGATCGACGCGATCAGGTAGAGCGTCGTTACCAGATTCATGCTCATTACTTCGGCGCCTCTTCTTTTGCTTTCGGGGCTTTCTTCTTGAACATCTCAAGCATGCGGCGGGTGACCAGGAAGCCACCGAATACGTTCACTGCTGCCAGTGCCACGGCCAGCGTGCCCATGGTCTTGCCCAGTGGTGTGACGGTGAGGGCTGCGGCGAGCATGGCGCCGACGATCACGATCGCGGAAATGGCGTTGGTCACCGCCATCAATGGCGTGTGCAGCGCGGGCGTTACGTTCCAGACCACGTGGTAACCGACATAAATCGCCAGCACAAAGATGATCAGGTTGTAGATACCGGGGGAGATAAGCTCTTCCATCGTCTGAATCCCTGCTTAGGCGTTTTTGCGGATGACTTGGCCGTCGCGGCACATCAGGCACGCAGCGACGATGTCGTCTTCAAGGTTGATTTCAAACTGCCCTTCCTTGGTGAAGACCAGCTTCAGGAAGTCCAGCAGGTTGCGCGCATACAAAGCTGACGCGTCGGCAGCGACGGCACCGGCCAAGTTGGTCGGGCCGCAGATGATCACGCCATTTTCCACCACCACCTGGTCGGCGACGGTCAGCGGGCAGTTGCCACCTTGGGCGGCGGCGAGGTCGATGACCACTGAGCCGGGCTTCATCTGTGCGACGGTTTCGGCGCTGAGCAGGGTCGGCGCTTTTCGGCCGGGGATCAGGGCGGTGGTAATGACGATGTCGGCCTGCTTGGCGCGCTCGTGCACGGCCAGGGCCTGGCGCTGCATCCAGCTGGTCGGCATTGGGCGTGCATAGCCACCGACGCCGACGGCGCATTCGCGTTCTTCATCGGTTTCGTAAGGCACGTCAACGAATTTGGCACCCAGGGATTCGATCTGCTCTTTAACGGCCGGGCGCACGTCAGACGCTTCGATCACTGCACCCAGGCGTTTCGCTGTGGCAATGGCTTGCAGGCCTGCGACACCGGCGCCGAGGATCAGTACGCGCGCAGCTTTCACGGTGCCTGCGGCCGTCATCAGCATCGGCATGAAGCGCGGGTAATGATGCGCAGCCAGCAACACGGCTTTATAGCCGGCGATGTTGGCCTGGGATGACAGCACGTCGAGGCTCTGGGCCCGTGAGGTGCGTGGCGCTGCTTCAAGAGCAAAGGCCGTGATGCCGCGTTCGGCGAGCTTGGCAATGGTTTCATTGCTGAACGGATTGAGCATGCCCACCAACACGGTGCCGCTTTTGATCAGCGCCAGCTCGCTGTCACTGGGGGCCACCACCTTGAGAATCAGCTCGGCGCCAAACGCATCGTTGGCACTGCCAATGGTTGCGCCTGCCGCTTCATAGGCATTGTCCACGACGCTGGCCTTTAGGCCTGCCCCGCTTTGTACAGTGACCTTATGGCCCTGGCCGATCAGCTTCTTGATGGTTTCCGGGGTGGCAGCCACCCGCGTTTCACCGGTCTGGGTTTCGAGAGGAACACCAATGTGCACGTCAAATCTCCTGCATGATCTTTTTGCTTTTGATCTTTTTGTAAAAAGGCCAGTGCACCGCGAGTGGCGCAACTGGGGCGGCCGATCAGCACGATCCCGCTGAAATGACAGCGGGGCGCGGCATTTTGCAGGCGAACTTTACGGCCTTCAAGGGATTATGACGGGTGACGAAAAATTAACTACAAGTCACCCTGTGACTGATTGTCGCAACACCTTGAAATAACCTCTTCAAATACATGGGCTTAAAGGGCTGCAGGCAGTTTTGCACTCTTTTGCCATCGCCGGTGTGAATAGTCGGCTATTGGCTTGTGACAGTCGCTATAAGCCAAGTAGATCATGGCTTTGAGCCTTTTTTGGACTGACAGATACAGTCTGTTGAAATGCGACATATACGTATATCTGTAGGATTGAAAATTTACTGACTACAAAGTCAGTAACGCGGTTGTGGCCTTTAAATGCTGGGGCTGTACCGCTGGGACTGGTCGATAAGCCAATCCCTGAAGGCGTGCAATGAGGCAGATTCGACCTTTTTGTCCGGAATCATCAAGTAATAAGCCTTTGAGCTGCTCAGCGCCTCTGGGCTGGCGATCAGCAATTGTCCCTCCTCAAGCTCGCGCTGGATGAGGAACGGTGGAATCAGCGCGATCCCCATATCGTGCATGGCGGCCTGGGACAACATCGAGAATAGCTCGTATCGGGGGCCTGTCATGTCGCGGGGTATGTTCAGTTGTTGGGCGTTGAACCATTGGCGCCACGCGTAGGGGCGTGTGGTCTGCTGCAGAAGCGGCAGTTCTGCGATCTCCTGGGGACTGAACCGCGTGTGGCTACCCAATAGCCGAGGGCTGCACACTGGGACAGGGTTTTCCCCCATCAGTCGGTGGGATTCTGTGCCGGACCAGTCGGCATCGCCGAAGTAGATCGCGGCGTCGAATTCAGTGTCGGCAAACAGGAAGGGTCGTGTTCGGTTCGTGAGGTTAACGGTGACTTCGGGGTGCTGGCGTTGGAAGTCCTTGAGGCGAGGAATCAGCCATTGAGTACCGAATGTCGGGACAACGGCCAGTTCGATGGTGTTAGCGCCCTGCTGACCCATGACGGAAAGCGTATCGCGTTCCACCGCATCCAATTGCGTGGCCACGCGACGACTGTAGGACAGCCCCGCTTCTGTAAGCTTTACCCCACGCCGTGAGCGGCGAAACAGCTCGACACTTAAAAACTCTTCGAGGCTGGCGATCTGTCGACAGATGGCACCTTGCGTGATCGAAAGCTCCTGCGCCGCCTTGGTAAAGCTCTCGTGGCGGGCTGCCGCTTCAAAACTGACAAGGGCGGTGGTGCTGGGAATTTTTCTGCGCATATACCGTGTCCTCACTTACTAAAGCGCATATGCGCCTTTCTCGGCTACTTCGAAGTGAGAAATTAGCACAACCCTATGCGGAAACCTCGTTTGCCCTCTGCGCGTGTCGGGCCTAGGCTGCTTCCACGACTTCCGATTCTTTCCGCGAGGACTTATTCATGGCTGGCAAGGCAAGCTTCAACTGGATCGATCCACTGCTGCTCGATCAACAGCTCACCGAAGAAGAGCGCATGGTGCGCGACAGTGCTGAGCAGTTCGCCCAGGACAAGTTGGCCCCGCGTGTGCTCGAAGCCTTTCGCCATGAAAAGACCGACCCTGCTATTTTTCGCGAGATGGGCGAGACCGGTTTGCTCGGTGCGATGATCCCTGAGCAGTACGGTGGCAGCGGCTTGAATTACGTCAGCTATGGGTTGATCGCGCGCGAAGTGGAGCGTGTCGACTCCGGCTATCGCTCGATGATGAGTGTGCAGTCGTCACTGGTCATGGTGCCGATCAACGAGTTCGGCACTGAGGCACAGAAACAGAAGTACCTGCCGAAGCTGGCTTCTGGCGAATGGATCGGTTGTTTCGGCTTGACTGAGCCCAATCATGGCTCCGATCCGGGTGCGATGATCACGCGTGCTCGCAAGGTCGAGGGGGGGTATAGCCTGACGGGCGCGAAGATGTGGATCACCAATAGCCCGATCGCGGATGTGTTTGTGGTCTGGGGTAAGGACGATGCTGGCGATATCCGTGGGTTTGTCCTGGAGAAAGGCTGGAAGGGCCTGAGCGCTCCGGCGATTCATGGCAAGGTCGGGCTGCGCGCCTCCATCACCGGTGAAATCGTCATGGATAACGTGTTTGTTCCGGAAGAGAACATCTTTCCGGATGTGCGCGGTTTGAAGGGGCCCTTCACCTGCCTTAACTCGGCACGCTATGGCATCTCCTGGGGGGCGCTGGGGGCCGCTGAGTTCTGCTGGCATACCGCTCGCCAATACACGCTTGATCGCCATCAATTCGGCCGCCCATTGGCGGCAACCCAGTTGATCCAGAAGAAGCTGGCCGATATGCAGACTGAGATCACCCTGGCCCTGCAAGGTTGCCTGCGTTTGGGGCGGATGAAGGACGAAGGTACGGCGGCGGTTGAAATCACGTCGATCATGAAGCGCAACTCGTGTGGCAAGTCCCTGGATATCGCACGCATGGCGCGTGACATGCTGGGTGGCAACGGTATTTCCGACGAGTTCGGGGTGGCACGTCATCTGGTCAACCTGGAGGTGGTGAACACCTATGAAGGTACTCATGACGTGCATGCGTTGATTCTGGGGCGCGCGCAAACCGGTCTTCAGGCGTTCTATTAATAGGAGCACGGCATGGGCGCGCTTTCGCATCTGCGGGTACTGGATTTATCGCGAGTACTGGCGGGCCCCTGGTCCGGGCAGATCCTCGCGGACCTTGGGGCTGAGGTGATCAAGGTTGAACGGCCGGGCAGTGGTGATGACACACGCGCCTGGGGGCCGCCATTCCTCAAGGATGCTTATGGTGAGAACACCAGTGAGGCGGCTTATTACCTGTCGGCCAATCGCAATAAGCAGTCGGTGACTATCGATTTCACGCGGCCGGAGGGGCAGGCGCTGGTCCGTGAGCTGGCGGCCAAGTCAGACATCCTGATCGAGAACTTCAAGGTGGGTGGTCTTGCTGCGTATGGGCTGGACTATGAGTCGCTCAAGGAGATCAACCCGGAGTTGATCTACTGCTCGATCACTGGCTTCGGTCAGACTGGGCCATATGCTACGCGTGCGGGTTATGATTTCATGATCCAGGGGCTCGGCGGGCTTATGAGCCTGACTGGTCGCCCCGAGGGTGATGAGGGGGCTGGGCCGGTGAAAGTGGGCGTCGCGCTGACTGACATCCTGACGGGGCTCTACTCGACCGTTGCCATCTTGGCGGCACTGGCTCATCGGGATCATGACGGTGGTGGGCAGCACATCGATATGGCGCTACTGGATGTGCAGGTGGCATGCCTGGCGAACCAAGCGATGAATTATCTGACGACAGGGGCGTCGCCCAAGCGCCTGGGGAATGCTCACCCGAACATCGTGCCTTATCAGGACTTTCCCACGGCCGACGGTGATTTCATCCTGACGGTGGGTAATGACGGGCAGTTTCGTAAGTTTGCTGAAGTGGCCGGACGGCCACAGTGGGCGGATGATCCGCGCTTCTCTACTAATAAGGCGCGGGTGGCCAATCGGGCGGAGCTGATTCCGTTGATTCGCCAGGCTACGGTGTTCAAGACGACGGCTGAGTGGGTGTCGCAGTTGGAGCGGGTGGGTGTGCCTTGTGGGCCGATCAATGACCTGGCCCAGGTGTTTGATGATCCGCAGGTCAAGGCGCGCGGCTTGGCGATGGCGTTGCCTCATGCGTTGGCAGGGATGGTGCCACAGGTTGCCAGCCCAATACGGTTGTCGAAGACGCCTGTGGAGTACCGGAGCGCGCCTCCTCTGCTGGGTGAGCATACGGCCGAGGTGCTTCAGGAAGTACTGGGGTTGGGCATGGCGAATGTAGTCGCTTTAAAGGCGGCGGGGGTTATTTGACTGCTTCCTTCTATATAGAGGGTATTGGCGGCTTTTTGTTGGTGGTTTTTTAATCAATGCTAACTAATTGATAGAAAAGCAGAATTAAGGGTTGACGGCAGATTCTGGAAGTCTATAATTCGCCCCACTTCCGGCGCAGTCGAAACGGAAAACTCCTTGGTAAACAAAGAGTTACGCAGGATTCGGCAGCGAGTTGCTTCAGTTCATCGAAGCCCAGAAGGAGTTGGTAGAGCAGTGTTGTTTGGCTCTATTAACGTTTCGATCCTCTCGGTCGAAAGCGGAGAAAAAGAGGTGTTGACAGCAGCGTGTAACGCTGTAGAATTCGCCTC
>NZ_FPCE01000017.1:0-101273 GCF_900116845.1 Pseudomonas sp. OV546
ATTTGCTGAAGCGAGGCCAGCTGGCCACGACTCAGTACCCGAATTTCTTGACGACCATAGAGCATTGGAACCACCTGATCCCATCCCGAACTCAGAAGTGAAACGATGCATCGCCGATGGTAGTGTGGGGTTTCCCCATGTGAGAGTAGGTCATCGTCAAGATTAAATTCCAGAACCCCTGTTTGCTAACGCAAACAGGGGTTTTGTTTATGTAGAAGTCCATGAATTTAACCGGCACGTTGCTAACACAACGGTCCGGTGCACAGAATTTCTTGACGACCATAGAGCATTGGAACCACCTGATCCCATCCCGAACTCAGCAGTGAAACGATGCATCGCCGATGGTAGTGTGGGGTTTCCCCATGTGAGAGTAGGTCATCGTCAAGATTGAATTCCGAAACCCCTGTCTGCTAGCGCAGACAGGGGTTTTGTCGTTTAAGAGATGCGGCAGTTGATAGATCCCCGGTAAGCATGTTCGATTTATTCACGTCGTCAGTGATCGATTACCAGGCCATTGCATGACATGCAAAAACCTATGAGGCATCTTGATTCCGGAGCTCCTGCTCTGTTGCAGCAAGTTCACAAAGGCGCCTTGCGCGGACGTATCTGCGGCACGACCCTGGCGACTGAAAGGCTCTGCATCACCGATCCGTTATCGCCTACCACCGGTCGGTTTCTCTCGCGAAAACAGGATATACCTCACAATCCCCTAAGATTTGCCCTGCTTTGGCCGAAAGCCTGATGAGCCATGCGTGCACCGAAATAGAGCGGTCAGAGAGTCCGCCTATACCGTTACATGGAATGTTCCACTCGGCACGCTCACACCCCCATTTGGCAAAAGAAGTCGGTGAAATGAATCTTAAGTTCAGTCATAAAATTCTGTTGGCCGCGTCAGGCGTTGTGGTTCTAGCCTTCGCGTTATTCACGCTTTACAACGACTACCTGCAGCGAAGCACCATCAAGCAAAACCTGGATTCCTCCATCCAGCAATCCGGCGAGCTTACCGCCAGTAGTGTGCAGAACTGGCTCAGTGGGCGAATTCTGGTACTCGAAAGCCTGGCGCAAAATATTGCCCACCAGGGCACTGGCGCAGACCTCCCGGGCTTGGTCGATCAACCTGCCCTGACAGCAAATTTCCAGTTCACCTATGTCGGCCAAACCAACGGTGTGTTCACCCAGCGTCCAGATGCGAAGATGCCTGATGGCTACGACCCCCGTCAGCGTCCTTGGTACAAGCAAGCTGTAGCCACTGATAAAACCATGCTCACCCCGCCTTACATGGCCGCAGTGGGTGGGCAGATCGTAACCATCGCGATGCCGGTGAAAAAGAACGGTGAACTGCTGGGTGTCGTCGGTGGTGACCTGAGCCTGCAAACCCTGGTGAAGATCATCAACTCTGTGGATTTCGGCGGCATCGGCCATGCGTTTCTGGTCAGCGGCGATGGCCAGGTCATCGTCAGTCCTGACCAGGACCAGGTGATGAAGAACCTTAAGGACATCTATCCAGGCTCCCCTGTGCGTATCGAGAAGGTCAGTCAGGATGTCGTCCTCAATGGCCAGGATCGTATTTTGTCGTTCACCCCGATCAGCGGCCTGCCAGATGCGGATTGGTACATTGGTCTGTCGATCGATAAAGACAAGGCCTACGCACCGCTGGGTAAATTCCGTACATCAGCGTTGATTGCCATGTTGATTGCGGTGGTGGCGATCGCAGTGCTCTTGAGCCTGCTGATCCAAGTACTGCTGCGGCCTCTGACCACTATGGGCGTTGCCATGCAGGACATCGCTCAGGGTGAGGGCGACCTGACCCGTCGCCTGGACGTCACCAGCAAGGACGAGTTTGGCGAGGTAGGCAGTGCATTCAATCAATTCGTAGAGCGTATCCACGCCTCCATCTCCGAAGTGTCTTCAGCAACACGCCAGGTGCATGACTTGTCCCAGCGCGTAATGGCATCGTCCAACGCCTCGATCATCGGTTCCGACGAGCAGAGCGCGCGCACTAACAGCGTGGCTGCCGCGATCAACGAGCTGGGCGCAGCCACTCAGGAAATCGCGCGTAATGCTGCCGACGCCTCGCAGCACGCGAGCGGTGCCAGTGAGCAGGCTGACGATGGGCGCAAAGTGGTGGAGCAAACCATTTTGGCGATGTCGGAACTGTCGCAAAAGATCAGCCTGTCCTGCACGCAGATTGAAACCCTGAATGCCAGCACCGACAACATCGGTCACATTCTTGATGTCATCAAAGGCATCTCCCAGCAGACCAACCTGCTTGCGCTCAACGCCGCGATCGAGGCTGCCCGTGCCGGGGAGGCTGGCCGCGGGTTTGCCGTGGTCGCTGATGAAGTGCGTAACCTGGCCCACCGTACGCAGGAGTCGGCTGAAGAAATCCACAAAATGATCACCTCGTTGCAAGTGGGTTCGCGTGAAGCGGTGAGCACGATGAACGCCAGCCAGACCTCCAGCGAAGAAAGTGTCCAGGTGGCCAACCAGGCGGGTGAGCGGCTGATCAGCGTGACGAAGAGGATCGTTGAAATCGATGGCATGAACCAATCGGTCGCTGCCGCCACCGAAGAGCAGACTGCAGTAGTGGAAACACTCAATGTCGACATCAATCAGATCAACCTGCTGAACCAGCAAGGCGTGACCAATCTCAACGAAACATTGAAGGACTGCGATGCGCTGTCCCAGCAGGCCAGCCGCTTGAAACAGCTGGTCGACAGTTTCAAGATCTGACGGTGATTGAACAGGAGCGAGCCCTCTCGCTCCTGCTCCTCAACCCAGCATATGGCGCACATTTCCCAAAGCGTTGTCGGCGAATGTTTGTACAAACTGTTCAAACTCCGCCTGCGCCATTTCTGCTGGCTCGCCGATCAGCGTCCAGGTCGCCCTTGAACCGCTTGAACCGAGTGCTTCCACGCGCATCGCCGCCCACAATCGAGCTACGCCCAGCGTGTTATAGATCGTTGTCCAGGTCATGCTCATGGCATCTTCGTCCCGGCTATTGAGTTGCTCCACGACGCGATGACCATTGTGGAAAAACTTGGTGCGCAAAGCGCCCACGCCGTCCCCCGTCATTTCGATGTGCGACAGGGCCGGAATAAAGGCATCAAAGCCTGCAAAGTGACCCACCACCCCCCACAGTCGCATGGCCTCGCAGTTGACCACGACAGAGGCCACCACCGGCATGCCAGTTGGGTTGTGAATCAATGTATCGGGTTGCAGCGGTTTCATGAGGTTGTCCTTAATCCGTTCAAAGAAAGCCGATAGCCTTGAGGTAGTCGCAGCCCCTTTGCAGCAGCGACGCGCTCTTTTCGGGGTAGTGGGTACCCATTGCTTCCACTGCCCGGCGTGCGTTGTTGCAGTGGATCATTGAGGTGTCGCCAATGTCGTCCCCCAGCCCGTCCATATAAAAGCCCAGTACGCCAAACAGCGCGTTTTCGCGGCTTACCGTGCGCAGCGCCCTTTGCCAGTGCGCGACACTGACGCGCTCGAATTCGTAGCCCGCCCGGCTGAATGCATCCAAATATTGATCCCAGCTCAAAGGCTGTGGGTTATGCAGGTTGAAGACGTTTCGCCTCGCTTCAAAATGGCCGCAGTGGAACGCGAGAAACCGAGCAAAAAAGTCCACAGGCATCAGGTCGAAGTTCACTTCCAAACGGGGCACCAAGCCCAATTGCAGCGAGCCTTTTAGCATCAGCATCAGGCGATTTTTCTGCGGCTGACACACACCGCTCCGGCTGTTGAAACTGATGTTTCCCGGGCGGTGAATGTTCACCCAGGAACCTTGCTTGACCGCGCGCCCCAGCCAGCGCTCAGCGACCCACTTGGACAAGTTGTAGCCATTTTTGATGTAGATCGGCAGGGTCTGCGCGGCCGGGGTTTCGAGGACGTGGCCATGTGCGTCGGTGTCGCTGCAGGCCGACAAGGTCGAGATGAAATTGAGCACTTTCTTGCAGTGGGTCTCACACAAGCGCAGGCATTCCAGCAGGGGGGCGACGTTGTCCTTTACCAACGAGGCGTAGTCCATCACGTGATTGACCCGCGCGGCGTTGTGCACGAGTACACCGTAGTCCCGTGCAAGGTGCTCATACGTATCGCAAGCCAAGCCCAGGCGTGGTTGGCTGATATCCGCGGCATAGACCTGCACCCGGCTCAAGTCCAAGTGTTCAAGACGGTGTTCGCGCAACGCCTGAGCGAATCGCGTGGTTGCGGCTTGTCCCGGCAGCTCCCGCACCAGGCACGCCACGTGGGTTGCACCATTGGCCAACAGCGCCTCGACGATATGCACACCGATAAAACTGTTTGCGCCTGTCACGATCACTTTGTTGCGATCACCGACGCGCTCTACAGGCAGTACCTGAACAACGTCTTCCCTCTGTGCATCCTGAAGTGCCTGGCCGAAAGCTGCTTCAGGCAGCGCCCCATCCTCGATCAGCAGCGCAAGCGTGCGAATCGTTGGTGCTTCAAAGAAGCGGTTCAACGGCAGGCTGCGGCCAAACTGCTCGCGGATACGCAGCAACAACATCGACAACAACATGGAGTGGCCGCCGAGATTGAAGAAGCTGTCATCAATTGACAGCTCGCCCACTGGCAACCGCAACAACTCACGCCATAACGCCACCAGTTGCATGTGAAGGGGCGTTTGCGCAGCCTGCCCGGCGCTATTCAACGTGGGGTGGGCCGGCAACGCCAGCAAGGCCTGGCGGTCGACCTTGCCGTTACTGGAGCAAGGCAGGCTGGGTAGCTCGGCCCACAGGTCGGGCTGCAGGTAATCAGGCAGCCACTGCCGTGCATGCTGTTTCAAGCCGGCTAGCGTAGCGCCAGGCTCCGGTTGGGCGACGACACCACGAATCTTGCGTTCACTATCAATGACCACCGCCACCTGGCGATACAGTCGACTGTCGCGCAGGCACTGTTCGATTTCCTGAGGCGCGACCCGGATTCCGCGAATCTTCACCTGCGCATCGCGCCTGCCGCCCAGCTCGATACCCTCGGCAGTCCACTTCGCAAGGTCGCCACTGCGATAGGCCCGCAGGGGCTTGCCACCCGGCAGGGCCAGCGTCATGAAAGGGTCGTCGGGCAACTGCGCTGCATTTAAATACCCCAGGCCTACCCCAGGGCCGACGATGTACAGCTCGCCCATCACCTGTTCGTCCACCGGTTGCAGGTTATCGTCGAGGATCAGCACTTGGCTGTTGGCGATGGGGCGGCCCAGGTTGCGATTGCCATCCCCGGCTTGCAGGATCCGATGGGTGACCAGTACCGTCGCTTCGGTGGGACCGTAGAGGTTGTGCAGGTGGCATTGGCCTGCCAAGCGTTCGATCACATAAGGCTCGCAGGCATCGCCGCCGGTCAACAGATGCGTCAGGCCCAAGGGTTTATCAAGCGGCAGGAGGCTGAGCAGCGCCGGCGGCAAGAACGCATGGGTGATGCGCTGTTGCCGAATCAGCTCGACCAATTGCTGCGGATCGCGCCGTTGCGTCTCGCTGGGGATGATCAACTCCGCGCCGGCGATCAGGCTGGGGAAAATGTCCATCAGCGATGCATCGAAATTCACCGAGGCGAACTGCAGCACACGACTCCGTTCACTCAGCGCCATTTTGCTGGCAAACCAAGCGCTGAAATGGGCGAGATTGTCCTGGCCGAGCAGCACACCCTTGGGCCGTCCCGTGGTGCCCGAGGTGAAGAGCGCCATGCAAGGTGCTTCAAGGTCGATGCAAGGAGGCCGCAATGGTCGTGCAGTGTCTGGCGCGCCGAGATTGCCGACGTCCAGCGAAACGAAGTGCTCACGCAATGGATGGCTGCCGTCATCCAGCAATACGCGGGCGCCTGCACTTTCCAGCATGACCTGCTGGCGTTGTGATGGGTGGTCGGGCGCCAGCGGCAGGTACACCGCGCCGCAGCCGAGCACTGCGAGAATACTGGCGTACAACGCGATGGATTTTTCCAGGCAAACACCGACTACGGCGGGTGCCTCAATGCCCTCCAGTAGCCGTTCCAGCCGCTGCTGGATGGCGAGCACCTGAGTCTGCAGTTGCCGGTAAGTCGTCACATTGCCCGCAATGTTCAGGGCAGGTCTCTCGGCGAAGGTGAGAAGGCTGGCCTGCAATCGCTCGATCACCGGCACCCGGGCTGCCTGCCACACGGCCGGGTCCGCCGTGCGATTAAACCGATGCAGAAACGCCACCGCTTCCAGCCCCTGCATGCCTTGCTCAGGCCAGGCATTGGCGCAGGCCTCTGGGGGCAAATACTCAGGGTCACGTGCAACACGACTGATGTGCAAGGCAACCCATTCCGCCAGCACCCGGGTTGCGTGCAAGCGCAGTCGCTGGCCGTTCCCACTGGGCTCTTCGGCAAGGTCCAGCGCGGCAAGCAGGCGCCTGTTGCGGTCATAGCCGCGCAACTGTACGGCGGGCAGCCCGTATTCAGTCAGAGCGCCGATGCCCACGCGCAAGCTGATGCGGGAGGCTTCGGACAAGCGCCGGGGTACTGGCTGGCTCCCGTCTTCGATCACCCAGTCGGCGGCCTCATCACCAGACCGATGGCCGTACTGCTCCAGCACGTGCTTCACGCTCTCCAGGGCTTGGCTGACACCGACCCATCCAATGGTCAGGCATCTCATGCCGCTCTCCCGGCCAGGGGCAAATAGTCACTCAATGCCTGTGTCACGCTGGGTGTCTGCAGCAAGCCGCTACGCTGCAGAAAACCTGTGATGTTACCGATCAGTGGGTGTTGTCGGGTGATGGGGAAATCCAGCGCGTTTACTTCTCGTGTCAGCGCCTGACGGATGTTGGGGTCCACGTCCAGACGTTCGATCAGTTGCAGGTCGAAGGACTTCTGCAGGTCGTTGGTCAGGTAGTGGCTCAAGAATGTTGGCAGCACGTCGGCGATGCTGTCGCGATCCTCCGGGCTCGCCGCTTGCCAGTAGAGGCGTACCAGGCGTGTCCAGAATTGCGCATGACGCCCTTCGTCAGAGAGATGATCGGCCATCATGCCGCGGACCGACGACTTGACGCTGTCGTCCTTGGCGAAGGCGGCGACGTCATGGGTCACCGTGTTTTCGGCGATGGCCACGCCAATCAACTCAACCGCGTCACGCAGGTGTGCCGGGGCCTGCGCCTGTGCTGCCGGCAGGGCGCGACTGAGCTCGATTTGTGCCGGCAGTTCGAGCGGTTCTATACCGGTCATTGCCACGGTCTGTTGCAGGAAATCCAGTGCGACCAGGGCATGGTAATCCTCGTCCACCACGATGGTCATTGCGTCGTAGCGACAGGCGAGGGGGAAGGTGATGGCGAAGCGGTTCTTGGCAATGCGGCGGGCGGTCTTGTCGACGATCTCGGTTTCGAAAATAACTACGTCATTGATGAATTTATAGAAGCTTTGCACCAGCACAAAATCGCGCCATTGCGAGCAGTGCTCGAGAAACGTCGCGCCCACTACCAGTGGCTGGCGACACAATGGATAGATCAGATTGCCGTCGTTTTCCAGCACGCGGCGAGGACGTGTGCGAATGGTTGCACGGCACTCCCAATCCTCAGCGATGGAGCGATAGTCAGCGGTATTCATGGATGCCCCCTTGCAACGAGGCACGCACCGAGTCCCAGAAGGTGATGCGGTTTTCCACCGCGTTGAGTGCAGCGCCCGCAGCTTCTTCTTTGCGGCACGCGTCGGCGCCAATCAGGCGTTGCAGTAACTGTTGCGCCGCTGGCTCATGGCCCTGGGTATCCAATTCGATGTGACGGTTCAGGTAGTGGCCCAGGATAGGCGCCTGTTGATTGATGATCCCGTTACCTTGCAACAGACGTTCGAACATGGCCGGGATTACACTCTCACGGCCGTGCAGGAACGCTGCGGCGACACAATGGGTCGGGGCATTTAACGCGATAAGCAACGTGTCCTCGACGAAGCGGGACACGCCTTGCGGTACATCGATCTGTTGCAAGGCTGCGTGGGCCTCGATGCCTCCGCGTTGCAGCGTAATAAAGGCATCGATGGCGGCGGTGCTGGCGCCCACTTCGACCATTGCTTCACGGTACAGCTCGAAGTGGCTGCTATAGCCTCGCTCAGGATGCTCGTCGGACTCCTCACCCAGCACGATCTCGTTAATCAATCGGGCAGCGTGTGGATCGGTCGGGGGAAGCCAGGGTAGCCGCGTGCACGTCAGGTCCTGTTGCAGGCGTTTGGTGAGGGTCATGAAGTCCCATACCGCAAATACGTGGCTCTCCATGAAAAGTTGTAACTTACCCAGTGAAGTTATTTCATCAAATAACAGATGGCTGCATAACAGCTGTTTTTTTTGCTCAAGCAAAGTTTGATACATGGTTGATGCCTATAAGTTGTCGCGACTGCTCGTGAAGCAGTGATGGCTTTTGCAGCCGGAAGTAGACAAGTAGCGTTCAGTCAGGCCACGCGCAAGGCGCGCCATAGGCCTGGATGGATACGGACAGTTGAAAAGTTTAATGTTCAGCGGAAGATAATAAGCTGATTAAACGTTTGGGTGAGCTTATAAGTGCACTGGATGTTTTTTCGAGAAGTTACATGTGGTGTGTAAAGTGCGTTTTAAAGGTGGGAAGTTTCTTGGGTAGAAGCAGGTTTAGTTTAATCAAGTTGTTTTAATCACGTCATCTTGACGCGGCGCTCTCCTTGAGGGGGAGCCCCGCAACGCAGGGGGGCGAGCGTTGCGGTGGAAAACCTATCTGTCGGCTTCTTCAAGGCCATTGAGATAGTTCGCGATGACTTCCATGCCGCGCGTCAGGTGATTGCGCAGTGCCAGGATGCTTTCGTCGAGCTTCTTCTGCGCCACCAGGTTCAGCAGTTCACGGTGATCTTCCTGGGATGTCTCGCCCAGCCCCATCGCTTCAAGGTTGAAGCGCAAAAAACGCTCCTCTTCATTCAAACCGTGTTCGACCAGCTTGAGCAGCCGCTGGTTAGGAGCCTTGCCATACAGGACCATGTGAAACAGTCGATTCAGGCGGCCAATCTCGGTGTAGTCTTTCTCCCGTTCCAAGGCATCGATGTAGGTATTCGCCTCGGCGATATCGGCGGCGGTCAGCAACGGGGTCGACAAGCGCAGCGCTTCCGACTCCAGAAGAATGCGCAAGGCATAGGTCTCAGCCGAGTTGTCCTCAATCAGCGGCGCAACCACTGCGCCCTTGTGCGTCACCACATGCAGCAATGACTGTGCCTCCAACTGGCGCAAGGCTTCGCGGACTGGCATGCGGCTGACCCCGAACAGGCTGGCCAGCTCTTGCTGGCGCATGGCGGTACCACACGGCAACCGGCCATCGAGAATGGCGTTACGCAAGGTTTCTTCAATTACGGAGCGGGCAAGGTGGGCGGGAATCGGCCCGCTGATCTTGATGCTGTTCAAAGGGTTCGGCTTCTGCGTCACGGCTACGCTATCCTCCTTATTAGAATGAGTGTGGCTAATTGGATCCAATGCACACTAGAGACTGCCTGCCGGGTTGTCAAACGGGCAAGGTTTTCGGCTTGTAAGCGGCTAAACACGCGGTTCTTGGCGCCCACACAGCGTTTCTACGGCGTCTTACAGCTGAACGTTTCGCTTCGCTGATTTATGCCATCCCCGCCGCCGAAAGCGCCTTTTCGCCGGAACATTCCTGTCTATAGATATTCATTATCGGTATTTAAAATGCCGCTCTTATATCTATAAAGTCACTCTCCTGTCTGACCGGGAGTGAACTCATGTCCGCCGCCTCTACTGTTCCAACAGCGATCCCTACCCACCAAACCTTCGAGATTCGCCCACTTCCCGGCAGTGTCGGTGCCGAGATCATTGGCCTGGACTTGACCCGTGCGATCAACGACAAAGATTTCGCGCGCATCCACCGCGCACATCTGGACCATCATGTCGTGGTCTTCCGTGACCAACGCATCACCCCCGAGCAACAGATCGCCTTCAGCCGTCGCTTTGGCGTGCTGCAGATCCATGTGCTCAAACAGTTCCTGTTGGCCAACCATCCGGAAATCCTGATCGTCTCCAACATCATCGAAAACGGCCAGTCCATCGGCCTGGGGGACGCGGGCAAATTCTGGCATTCGGACCTGTCCTATAAAGAACTGCCGAGCCTGGGCTCGATGCTGCACGCTCAGGAGCTGCCCTCTGAAGGCGGCGACACCTTGTTCGCCGATATGCACAAAGCCTGGGACCAATTGCCCGAGCACTTGCGCAACGCCGTCGAAGGTCGCAGTGCCGCCCATTCCTACACCGCGCGCTACAGCGAAACCAAATTCGAAGGCAACTGGCGCCCCACGTTGACCCCTGAGCAGCTTGCCCAGGTGGCGGAAGTCGTGCACCCCATCGTGCGCACTCACCCGGAAAACGGCCGCAAAGCGCTGTTTGTCAGTGAAGGTTTCACCACCCGCATCGTCGGCCTGCCGGAGGACGAAAGCCGCGACCTGCTGGCCCAACTCTATGCGCACAGCGTGTTGCCGCAAAACATCTACCGCCACCAGTGGCAGCCCCACGATCTGGTGTTCTGGGACAACCGTTCGCTGATCCACTTGGCCGCCGGTTGCCCGAGCCATCTGCGCCGCAAGCTGTTTCGTACCACCATCCAGGGCG
The DNA here is from genome assembly GCF_900116845.1 of Pseudomonas sp. OV546. NCBI lineage: Bacteria > Pseudomonadati > Pseudomonadota > Gammaproteobacteria > Pseudomonadales > Pseudomonadaceae > Pseudomonas > Pseudomonas sp. OV546. Next base: position 10,583 of record NZ_FPCE01000017.1, read on the forward strand.
ACGCGCCTTTCTGATTCGGAGCATGACCATGTCCAGGAACATTCCATTTGCACGGCTGGCCGCGACCGTCGGCCTGGGTATCAGCCTGCTGGCCGGCAGCCTGGTCGCGCCAGCGGCCGCGCAGGCCGAAGGCGAGATTCGCATTGCTGAGCAGTTCGGCATCGTCTACCTGTTACTCAACGTGGTACGCGACCAGAACCTGATCGAGAAATACGGTAAGCAGGAAGGCATCGACATCAAGGTGGACTGGACTCAGCTGTCTGGCGGCGCGGCAGTCAACGACGCACTGCTCTCCGGTTCCATCGATATTGCCGGTGCCGGTGTCGGCCCGCTGCTGACCATCTGGGATCGCACCCACGGCAAGCAGAACGTCAAGGCCGTCGCTTCCCTGGGCAACTTCCCGTACTACCTGGTCAGCAACAACCCCAAGGTCAAGACCATCGCCGATTTCACCGAGAAAGATCGCATTGCCGTACCGGCGGTGGGCGTGTCGGTGCAGTCGCGTTTCCTGCAATACGCGGCGGCCAAACAATGGGGTGACAAGGAATTCAACCGCCTCGACAAGTACACCGTTGCCGTCCCGCACCCGGATGCCACCGCCGCGCTGATCGCTGGCGGCACCGAGCTCACCGGGCACTTTTCCAACCCACCGTTCCAAGACCAGGCCCTGGCCAACCCGAACGTGCACGTGGTGCTGAACACCTACGACCTGCTCGGCCCGAACTCGCCGACGGTGCTGTTCGCCACCGAGAAATTTCGCAACGACAACCCGAAAACCTACAAGGCGTTCGTCGAGGCATTGACCGAAGCCGCGCAGTTCGCCCAGAACGACAAAGGCGCAGCGGCGGACACCTACATCCGTGTCACCAACGCCAAGATCGACCGCGCCGAGTTGCTGAAAATCATCGACAACCCGCAGTTCGAATTCAGCGTCACGCCGAAAAACACCTACCCGCTGGCGGAATTCCTCTACCGCGTTGGCGCCATCAAGAACAAGCCTGAATCGTGGAAGGACTATTTCTTCCAGGACGCCAAGCCCCTGCAAGGAAGTTGAGATGAACGCGCCTTTGCAAGGCCACGCGGCCAGCAACCTGCACACCACCGGCCCGCTGCTGGCGGTGGATAACGTCAGCCTGGAATACCGCACCCCCGAGCGCGTGGTGCGGGCCACCCACCAGGTGAGTTTCGAGATCGACCCGGCCGATCGCTACGTGCTGCTCGGCCCTTCGGGCTGCGGTAAGTCCACCTTGCTCAAATCCATCGCCGGGTTTATCAAACCCTGCGAAGGCGAGATCCGCTTGCTGGGCCAGAAGGTCGAGCAACCAGGCCCGGACCGTATCGTGGTGTTCCAGGAATTCGACCAGTTGCCGCCGTGGAAGACCGTCAAACAGAACGTGATGTTTCCGCTGCTGGCCTCGAAAACCTTGAAGCGCGCCGAAGCCGAAGAACGCGCGCTGCACTACCTCGACAAAGTCGGCCTCACCGCCTTTGCCGATGCCTACCCGCACACCCTTTCCGGCGGTATGAAAGCCCGCGTCGCCATCGCCCGTGCCCTGGCCATGCAGCCGAAAATCCTGTTGATGGACGAACCCTTCGCCGCCCTCGACGCGCTGACCCGGCGCAAGATGCAGGAAGAGTTGCTGCTGCTCTGGGAAGAAGTGAGTTTCACGCTGCTGTTCGTCACCCACTCCATTGAGGAAGCGCTGGTGGTGGGTAATCGCATCCTGTTGCTGTCGCCTCACCCGGGACGCGTGCGCGCGGAAATCCACAGCCATCAATACGACCTGCACAGCCTCGGTGGCGTGGAGTTCCAGGCGTCGGCACGGCGCATTCATCGCCTGCTGTTCGATGAAGCGCCCGAGGCCGAACGCGAGTTGGGTTTCGCCGATATCCGCATCGCTTACTGAAGGGACAACCCATGCGCCAGGAATACGAAATCACCCTCGAGCCGTTGCTCAGTGTCCCAGTGGAACGCGAGCTGCCGCTGCGTCAACGTTTGTGGCAACAAGGCTGGCTGCGCAAGGGCCTGATCCTGATCGTGCTCGCGATCCTCTGGGAAGCCGTTGCGCGTTATCAGAACAACGACCTGCTGTTGCCGAGCTTCTTGCAGACCTTTCACGCACTGTACGACGGGCTGCTCAGCGGTGAATTGCTCAGCAAAGTCAGCATTTCGCTGGTGGTGCTGATCAAGGGTTACCTGATCGGCATTGTGCTGGCGTTTGCCCTGACCACCTTGGCGGTATCGACCCAACTGGGCCGTGATCTGCTGAGCACCCTGACCTCGATGTTCAACCCGCTGCCGGCGATTGCCTTGCTGCCGCTGGCGCTGCTGTGGTTTGGCCTGGGGCAGAACAGCCTGATCTTCGTGCTGGTGCATTCGGTGCTGTGGGCGTTGGCGCTCAACACCTATTCGGGGTTCCTCGGCGTGTCCGAAACCCTGCGCATGGCTGGCCGCAATTACGGCCTCAAGGGCATGCGTTTTGTGCTGTTCATCCTCATCCCGGCGGCGCTGCCGTCGATCCTCGCGGGCCTCAAGATTGGCTGGGCATTTGCCTGGCGCACGCTGATCGCGGCCGAACTGGTATTCGGCGCCACCAGCGGCAAGGGTGGCCTGGGGTGGTACATCTTCCAGAATCGCAACGAGCTGTATACCGACAAGGTGTTTGCCGGGCTGGCGGTGGTGATCCTGATCGGCCTGCTTGTGGAAAATCTGGTGTTTGACACGTTCGAGCGCCTGACCGTGAAGCGCTGGGGCATGCAGCGCTAAACAGGAATGATTGCTCTTTGTCCGCCGTGAACCCGATAATATCGGCCAAATCTGACGTCGCCCTGGCGTCAGGTGTGCCCGGTAAAAGGATTTACGACGATGCGGTTTTTTGTGTTGGCGGCGGCTTTGTGTTTGTCGACTTCGGTTCTGGCGGAATTCGTGCCTGAAGTGGTCACCATGCCCAAGCCGCTGTACCCCAGCCACCTGATAGCCACCCAGGGGCACGCACGCATCAGCCTGAACATTCATAACGACGGTACGGTCAGCGACGTCAAAGCGCTCAGCGCCACCAAGCCGGCGTTTGGTGAAGCCGCCGTGGCGGCGGCCACGCTATGGCGGTTCAAGCCCTGGACGGTAGAGGCCGATCGGCCCGCAGTGCTCCAGGCGCAAAACGATATGGTGTTCACACCCGAACCGGTGAGAAAGGAAACCACTCAACTGACCTTTACCCAGACCACCTACCAATCCTGCAGCGCGCTGACCGAAGAAGTCAGCCAGTTCCGTCGCGAACATCCCACGCGCCCCTTGATCGCAATGAAGAGCTTTGCCATTACCCGCGTCGCGGTGATGTTCCCGGCGCTGAGCGGTAAGAGCGACTACAACGAAGGCCTGGCTCGCGCCGACGAACTGGAAAATGCCCTGCCGGACATCGTGCGCAAATGCCAGGCCCATCCCAAAGCCGCCTTTGCGGACTACCTGCCCCGCAACGTGAAGCCTTACCTGTAAAGCCTGCTACGATTGCGCTCAATTCACGCCTTGTTGATCACGAGTGCTTGGCATGCAACTACCGGACATGAACCTGCTGGTCGCCCTCGACGCCTTGCTCGACGAGGGCAGTGTGGTTGGCGCCGCGCGCCGCATGAACCTCAGCCCGGCGGCCATGAGCCGCACCCTGACGCGTATTCGCGAAGCGGTGGGCGACCCGATCCTGGTGCGCGCCGGTCGCGGCCTGGTGCCCACGCCTAAGGCGTTGCAGCTGCAAGGCCAGGTGCGCAACGTCGTCGAGCAGGCGGCGCTGCTGTTCCGCTCGGCGGACCAGGTGGATCTGAGCACCTTGCGCCGCCGCTTCAGCGTGCGCGCCAATGACTTCTTTATCGGCGTATACGGCGGGCGGCTGTTCGACACCATGGAGCGCCTGGCGCCCCTGTGCGAGCTGTGCTTCGTGCCCGAAGGCGATACCGATGACGAGGCCCTGCGCGAAGGGCGCCTGGATTTACGCGTGAGCAACACCATGCCGGCCAGCCCCGAGGTGAAGGTGCAGAACCTGTTCTCCACCACCTTCGTCGGCCTGGCGCGGGAAGACCACCCGTTGTTCGACGAAGAAATCACCGCCGCACGCTTCGCCAGCTACTCCCATATCAGCATCTCGCGGCGCGGCATCGCGCGGGGGCCGATCGATACCGCGCTGAATGCCCAGGGCCTGGAGCGCCGCGTGGCGATGATCGCCCCAGGCTTTCACGGCGCGATGTTCATGCTGCCCGACTCCGACCTGATCCTGCCGGTGCCTAAGGAGGCGCTGTTGAGTGCCAATCGCCTGAAGCTGCCACTGCGCGCATTCGCCCTGCCTATCTCGCTGCCGACGCTGGTATTGGCCCAATCCTGGCACCCGCGATTCGACAAAGACCCCGCCCACAAATGGCTGCGCGAAACCCTGCGCGAGAGCTGCCACGCCACGTGGCTCGAAGCCCAGCCGGCCTGAAGTGAACTCGGTGAATGTGGGAGCTGGCTTGCCTGCGATTGCGGTCTGACTGTTCCAAATGGATCACTGACCCACCGCTATCGCCGGCAAGCCAGCTCCCACAGAGGTTGGTGTTTATCGTGATTGTTGCGTCTGGTGCAGTTACACACTGCCAACAAGTAACTTTTTGTCATGTTTGTGCCTGATTAAACTGCTCGGGTATCTATCATTCGAGCTACTTGTTCATGACGTCCCTCGCTGCACCCACCCTTGCGGCGGCAGCCAAGCCCACTGCCATGACCCCGCCCGTGTTCGGCCCGCGCATCATCATCGGGCTGGTTGGCGTGTTGCTGGCGGTGCTGGTCTCCGGTCTCAACGAGATGGTCACCAAAGTGGCCCTCGCCGATATTCGCGGCGCGCTGTACATCGGGTTTGACGAAGGCACCTGGCTGGTCGCGGCCTACACCGCCACCTCGGTATCAGCCATGGCCTTTGCACCCTGGTGTTCGGTGACTTTTTCCCTGCGCCGCTTCACCCTCTGGGCGATCGGAGTATTTACGGTGCTGGGGATCCTGTGTCCGTTCGCGCCGAACTACGAAAGCCTGCTGCTGCTGCGCACCGTGCAAGGCCTGGCCGGTGGTGCGCTGCCGCCGATGCTGATGACCGTGGCGCTGCGCTTCCTGCCGGCCAACGTCAAGCTGTACGGCCTGGCCGGCTACGCCCTCACCGCCACCTTCGGCCCGAGCCTGGGCACGCCGTTGGCGGCACTGTGGACCGAGTACGTCGGCTGGCAGTGGGCGTTCTGGCAGATCGTTGCGCCGTGTCTGCTGGCCATGGCCGCCGTGGCCTACGGGCTGCCGCAGGACCCGCTGCGCCTGGAGCGCTTCAAGCAGTTCAACTGGCGCGGCCTGCTGCTGGGCTTCCCGGCGATCTGCATGCTGGTGATCGGCATCCTGCAAGGCAATCGCCTGGACTGGTTCGAGTCGGGCCTGATCACCTTCCTGCTGTCGGGTGGCAGCGTGTTGTTGGTGCTGTTCATGGTGAACGAGTGGTCGCACCCGATGCCGTTTTTCAAATTGCAGATGCTCGGGCTGCGCAACCTGTCGTTCGCCCTGATTGTGCTGGCGGGCGTGCTGATGGTGCTGACCTCGGTGATCATCATCCCGTCGAGTTTTCTCGCCCAGGTCCAGGGGTACCGTCCGCTGCAAACCGCGCCGGTGATGCTGTTGATGGCGATCCCGCAATTGATCGCGCTGCCGCTGGTGGCGGCGCTGTGCAACCTGCGCTGGGTCGATTGCCGCTGGGTGCTCGGGATCGGCCTGGGGATGCTGGTGCTGTGCTGCGTGGGCAGTGCGCACCTGACCTCGGCCTGGATTCGCGATGACTTCTACGGCCTGTACCTGCTGCAAATTTTCGGACAACCGATGGCCGTGTTGCCGCTGCTGATGCTCTCCACCGGCAGCATCCAGCCAACGGACGGCCCGTTCGCCTCGGCCTGGTTCAACACCATCAAAGGCCTGGCCGCCGTGATTGCCACCGGCGTGCTCGACACCTTGACCACCCAACGCCTGCACTTCCACTCGACCCTGCTGGTGGACCGCCTGGGCAACTCACCCCTTGCCAACGGCGACGCGCCGGGCTTGGCGCACCGTCTGCACGAGCAGGCCGTGGTGCTGACCTCTTCGGATCTCTATTACGTCATGGCCGCAGTCGCGGCGGCGTTGATCCTGCTGATTTTCTGGATGCCCAGGCGGATTTTCCCGCCTCGTGCACCGACTTGATTGAAAGGACTGCTCATGAAACGCAAAGACAAAATTGCGGTCTCCGTTATCGCGGTATTCGCCGTCGGCGTGCTGGTGTACCTGGTCGCGCCGGGCGTGCTCGGCAGCAAGCGCCAGACCACCAACGACGCCTTCGTCGCCGCTGACTTCACCCTGGTGGCGCCGCGCGTGGCGGGCTTCATCAAAGAGGTGCTGGTGGAGGACAACCAGCGCGTCAAGGCCGGGCAACTGTTGGCGCTGATCGACGACCGCGATTTCCGCGCCGCCGCCCAGGCTGCCGACGCTGATACGTTGGTCGCCCAGGCCCAACTGAAAAATGCCACTGCCACCCTCGAGCGCCAAAGCTCGGTGATCGCCCAGGCCCAGGCCACCGTCGCAGCGGACCGCGCCGAAGTGGCTTTTGCCGAACACGAACTCAATCGCTACAACCACCTCGCCGGTGTAGGCGCCGGCACCGTGCAGAACGCCCAGCAAGCCAAGACCCGCATCGACCAGGCCACCGCGCGCCTGGCGAACGCGACGGCGGTGCTGGCGGCCGAACGCAAGCAAGTGGAGATCCTCACCGCCCAGCGCGATGCCGCCGAAGGTGGGCTCAAGCGTGCCCAGGCCGCGCTGGAATTGGCCAGTTATCAACTGTCCTACACGCGCATCGTCGCGCCGGTGGATGGCATGGTCGGCGAACGTGCGGTGCGCGTTGGCGCGTATGTGACGCCGGGCAGCAAGATCCTCGCGGTGGTGCCGCTGGAAGAGGCGTACGTGGTGGCCAACTTCCAGGAAACCCAGCTTTCCCATATGCACGCCGGCCAGGCCGTGCAGGTGCGCGTCGACAGCCTCGACGGTGAGTTGCTCAACGGCCATCTGGAAAGCCTCGCGCCTGCGACGGGCGTGACGTTCGCCTCGGTCAAACCCGACAACGCCACCGGCAACTTCACCAAGGTCGTGCAGCGGATTCCGGTGAAGATCGTCCTCGAACCCAACCAGGCACTCACCGAACGCCTGCGGGTTGGCATGTCGGTGGAAGCCAGCGTCGACACCCAGCCCGTTGCGCAGCAGCGTGAGGTGGCCCAGCAATGAAGCGAATTGCCTGGCTCACCTTGAGCCTTATCAGCCTGAGTGCCTGCACGGTCGGCCCGGACTTCCACAAGCCCCAGAGCCTGCCAGTGTCGCAATGGAACGAGCCCCAGGGTCGTCAGGCGACCAGCCGTGCCGTCAGCGATCCCTTGCAGGAGCGCTGGTGGGATGTGTTTCACGACGCGCAACTCTCGGCCCTCACCCGTCGCGCGCTCACCGATAACCTTGACCTGAAACTGGCCAGCAGTCGCCTGCAACAAAGCCGTGCCGTACGCCAGGTGACCACGGCCGAGCGATATCCCAACGTCAACGCCAACGCTGATTACCTGCGCCAACGCAACAGCGGCAAAGGCCTAAGCGACCCGTCCGGCAATAACGGTCGTTCGGCGTTCAACCAGTGGGACATGGGCTTTTCTGCCTCTTGGGAGTTGGACTTCTGGGGCCGTGTGAAACGCGAAACCGAAGCCGCTGACGCCACCCTGCAAGTCGCCGAAGACGACCGCCGCGCTGTGCTGTTGTCGGTACTCGCCGAGACCGCCCAGGACTACATCCAACTGCGCGGCGTACAGAACACCCGCGCCGTCACCGAGCAGAACCTCGACGTCGCCCGCCACAGCCTCAAGCTGTCACAGTTGCGCCTGGCCGATGGCGTGGCGACCGACCTGGACGTCGCCGAAGCCGCCGCCCAGGTCGCGGCCATCGAAGCGCGTCTGCCGGATCTGCAACAGCGTCAGGACCAACTGATCAATGCCCTCAGCCTGTTGATGGGCGAGCCGCCGCAGGCCCTGCATGCGCAGTTGTCCAAGGACGCCGCCGTGCCGCAAACCCAGCGCCAGGTTGCGATTGGCCTGCCGTCGGAACTGGCCGAGCGCCGCCCGGACATCCGCCAGGCCGAAGCCCGCCTGCACGCCGCCACCGCCAGCATCGGCGTTGCCAAAGGCGACTTCTACCCGCGCATCACCTTGTCCGGCAGCCTCGGCTCCCAGGCCATGCAACTCTCGGATCTCGGTTCCTGGGGCTCCCGCGCTTTTGCCTTCGGGCCGCAGTTCAGCTTGCCGCTGTTCAACGGCGGACGCCTGCAAGGCATGGTGAACCTGCGCGAAGCCCAACAACAGGAAGCGGCGCTCGCGTACCAGCAAACCGTGCTGCGGGCCTGGCATGAGATCGACGACCAGTTGACCCGCTACAACGCCAGCCAATTGCGCCGCGACAGCCTCGCCGAAGCCGTGCGGCAGAACCAGATTGCCCTGAGCACCGCGCAGCAGCAGTACGTGGAAGGCGTGGTGGATTTCGTCAACGTGCTCACTGTGCAGAGCGCGCTGCTGGCCACGCAAGAGCAATGGGTGGAAAGCTCGACCGGCGTGTCCCTGGCCATGGTTGGCCTGTACAAAGCGTTGGGCGGAGGCTGGGAATCGGTGTATCCGCTGCAAACCGCTGGGCGCTGAACGGCAAAGCTACAGATTGAACGCATCAAGGGTTTTGCAAAAACACCACGTAGCCTCGAAACCATTCGCTGTCCTTCAAATACCCCGGTGCTTGCCACTCTCCGCCCTGAATCAAGCCAATCTTGAACGGCAGCCCCAGCCGATCCATGCGTGGCAAGTACGCCGCGTAATCCGGGATGCTGTGGCGGCCTTGGTACGTCTGCACCACCACTTCATCCACCACGCCCTTGAGCTGGGCGATGGCCGCCGGGTCGGCGTTGCTGCTCCAGTCCATCAAGCCGGTGATGCTCAGGCGCAACTCGGCAGGCAAACGCTGGCGCAGGTCGCGCAGGAACTCGGCATATTCGTGCAGGTATTGGGTACGCGCATCGAAGTCGATCTGGATACCGACCACCGGGTTGCCCGCATCGCGCCAGCGTTGCACTTGCCCTAGCAGTTGTGTGTAGACCTGTTCCGGCCAGCGCAGGGTGTGGGCGCGGTAGACGATCCAGATGTCGCCCTGGGTGAGGCGTGGCACGCTGATGCCTTGGGCGATCATCTGCACGCCACGACCCGGCGCGCGGCGGGTGGCGTTGATCTGACCCTGGAGGATATACAGGGTCTTGGCCTGCTTGAGCACCGGTTGAGGGGTGACGCCACTCCACAGCCAGAAGGCGTCATAGTCACGGGCGTCAACGGCGCCGAAGGCCGGGCTTGCCAGTAACAGCAAGCCTAGCCACAGGTGCTTCACCAGTAGTACTGCAGGGACTTGCCCCACTGGGTGTCGGCGAAGCCGGTTTTCAACTGACGGAACCATGCCTTGCGCACGGCCGGCTCCACATCAACGCCGCCGCAACTGTTGTAGCCCGATGGCCCATAGCAGTTGATCGCGCGAAACAGCGCATAGGCGCGATCATTCTTAGGCGCCTTGGCGTTGCCGATCACCTGTTTGTAGCCGTCCAGGCGCGAGAAGGTTTCTCCCTTGAAGTCCGACGCAGTGCTGCCCAGGCTGCCGGCGGCGCGTGCCTGTTCCAGTGGCATGCCGTCCAGGCCGTTGCGCAGGATGAACTCACCCAGACAGTTCAGGCCCTGTGGGTTTTTGGCATCGGCCTGCAAGGTCGCGGCGGTTTGCGCAATGCTCGGGCAGGCGTAGCCGGATTCGGCCTTGTCGCCATTCCACTGGAACAGCTTCAAGGTTTGGCCGGCGCTGTAGACGTAGCCCAGGCTGGTGCCCAGTTTGTCTTCCGAAGGCTGGGCGGGCAGTTGCTTGAGGTCCTCGGCAAAGGTCGCGAACTGGCCGCGCAGCAGGTCTTTGTAGAGCAGCACGAATTGTGCGGTCTGGCGTTCCAGCGGGTCGCTGGCCTGGGCGATCTGCTGGCGCAGCAACTCAGGACCTGCAACGTTGCGCAGCAGGATGTAGCGCACCGGCTTGGCGCTGATCGGCGAGTCGGCGGCGAATACCTTGGCCAACTGGCCGCTGCGCTCGTAGTTCATGGCCAGGGCCAATTCCAACTGGTCGCGTTGCAGCGGCAGTTTCGCCAGCGGCAGCAGTTGCAGCCAGAGCGCTTCGGCACCTTTCCAGTCTTGCTTGGCTTCCAGGGCGAGGGCGCGCAGGGTCTGCTGGCTGAAGGCGAAGTAATTCAGGCTCGACGGTACGGTTTGGGGCAATAGCTTCAAGGCAGCGTCCGGTTGATGCTCGCTGTACAGCGCATTGACCGCCAGCAGGTAGTCATGCAGTTCCGGCGCACTGGCGAATGCGGCTTTTTGCTTCTCCAGGTCGGCGCGGGAGAGGGCCGGCTGGTTGCCGCCGCGCATCACCATCAGGTCACTGACAAACTGGATCATCGGTGTGGTGACGGTCTCGCTGTTGACCATCAACAGCTTGAGGTCAGCTTCCTCCACCAATTCATCCACCGACACATTGCGCTGCGCGTCAGTGGCCTGGGTCATCGCCCAGGCGTAGGCCTCGGCGAGTTTGGTGTTGTCACCGGCCAACCAATAGACCCGGCGCAATAGGCCACGGGCGGAAGCGACGTAATCGCCCTGTGGATAAGTTTTCAGGTAGTTGAGGAAACCTTCCTCAGCCTCGCTCAGGGCAGACTTATCCACATGCTCGAGGCGCGGCATGCCGTATTCGTCGAAGGCTTCGGCCTGGGCCTGGTTCAGTGAGGTACGCGCGGTCATGTACAGCGCGGTTTCCTTCAGCCACGGCACGTTGCTGCTGCTGGCGGCGGCAAACCCCCGTTCGGCGTCACTGAAGCGACCACTGTAGAAGTCGGCCGCGGCTTGCAGGTAAGTGCGCAACAGTTGGCCTTCGCTGGACTGGATCTGCTGGGCGTCCACCACTTGGCCCTCCCACGAACAGGACGTGAGCAGCTGCAAGCGCGCCTTTACCAGCAGCTCGCGTTCGGCCGCCGGCACGTCGGCCTTGATCACCTGGCGGATAAACGCGGTGGCGCTGTCATCGTCGTTGCTGCGGCAGCGGCTGCCTTCGCCATTGAGGAATGCTTCGCCAGCGGTTTTGTACTCGTCGCGCTTGATGCCCAAGGGCTGCAGCAGTGTGTCGAGTTCGGCGGTGTGTGAGTCGTCCGGGGCGTTGTCGGGTTCTTCGTTTGTGCTGGGAATGGGGGCCAGGCGATAGACCGGGAAGGGCACCGGGCCAAAGCCCTGGGACAGGTCATCTTCGCTCAAGGCGTTGGGCGCCAACGGCGCAGCCTTTTTGTCGGCCAGCAACAGGCGCAGATTGACGCGGCTGTCGTTGCCCGGGCTGAGGAAGGGCAGGTTGCTGCACGCGTCGAGGCTGTCACGTGCCACCCGCCAGTCGGGGTAGCACGAGTCGTCGGAGCTGGCCTGGGCGTGTTGGGAAAGGCCTGCGAGCAGTGCCAGTGCCAGGGGTGACAGAAAACCGATGCGCATGACGTGTCCTTGATCCTGAGTCCGTGGAGGGGGGCAATAATAGCGTGTTCCTACGGTTGCTTCGGAGACGCCCTGCACAATTTGCTGATTTGTCCGATTCCAGCAGCCAGCCTGGATCTTTTGTCCTAGAGTGGCGGTGTTTATGCGTGAGCAATCAAGGCAGTGGTAGGGGAATCGAGGTGCGTCGGTCTGTGGTAGAACAAAACGAAAAGGTCGGGACGTTACCCGCACTCAACCGCCTGACGTGGGAAGGCGCCGGTTGGATCAGCCGACTCTGGTGGGTGCCGATCCTGGCGCTGGCTATGATTCTGCGTTTTTACAACCTGACGGCGGCGGCGATCTGGGGCGACGAAGGCTCGAGCCTGCTGCTCAGCGAATACGCCTTGGCCGACCTGTGGTTCCACGCGGCGCACGACGTGCATCCGCCGCTGTATTTTTTCCTGCTGCGCGGCTGGATCGAGCTGTTCGGCGACAGTATCTGGTCGATACGCGGCATGAGCGCCATTCCCGGTGTGGTGGTCGTGGGCCTGGGCGTCTGGCTGACCCGGCAACTGTCCACGCGCCGGGCGGCGGTACTGGCGGGGATCCTGCTGGCGCTGTTGCCGACAGCGGTGCGTTACAGCCAGGAAGTGCGCATGTATTCGCTGCTGGGGGTGTGGTTGCTGGGCGCCACGCTGGCGCTGGTGTACTGGGTGCGCCAACCCGAGCGCACGCGCTATCTGGCGGCCTATGTCGTATTGATGAGTGCCGGTTTCTACACCCATTACTTCACTGCGTTGTGCGTGCTGGTGCATTGGGCTTACCTGGGCGTGCTGGGTGGCACGGCGCCGCGAGGCCAACGCCTGATCACGCGCCCGGCCTGGTGGGTGGCGAACACAACGATTGTGCTGGTGTACCTGCCGTGGCTGCCGAACCTGCTGGACCTGGTACAGCACGTCGACCAGCTCAAGGTGGGGGGCGACATCGGCTGGGAAGAACCGGTCAACCTGTTCTCCCTGCCCTCGATGATCTGGCAATTCGTGCTGCAGGATGAAGGCGTTGGCTTCTGGGCACCGCTGTTCTGGCTGTTTCCGCTGTTGCTGCTGGCTGTCGTCGTCATCACGGCCTGGCGTGATCGCGAGCGTCATCGACCGGCCCGCTTGCTGGCGCTGTTTTTCTTGCTGCCGTTGTTATTGGTCTACGGCGTGTCGTTTATTTCCCCGGTGTTTATCGAACGCTACCTGACGGTGTATGCCCTGGGCTTGCCGATCCTTTGGGCGATGGCCATCGACCGCCTGCCATCACGGTTTGCACTGCTGGGGGCGGCGTTGTTCGTCCTGTTTGTCGGCGTGGAACTGGTGGGGCTTAAGAACAATTTCACCGTGGATGAGCACGACCAGTTCAACGTGCCGGTGGAGTTCGTCAACCGCAATTACCAGGAAGACGACCGCATCGTCCTCAGCGACATGATGTGGTACCTCAGCTACGTGTATTACGACCAGACCGACGCTCAACTGCAGCTCTACACCCCGCCCAAACCCGACGGCACGCCCACCCGGCCGAATGCCTACGGCTTCGGCACCCTGGTGGACCAGGACGGCGGACGCATCTACCTCGACCACCTGTCGGCACTGCCCGCCGAAACCCGCCGCGTGTGGCTGATCAGCAGCAACGAAGCCCCGGACGACTTCGCCCCGCTGCCCGAAGGCTGGCGCGAACTCAGTCGCCAGGATGGCGGCGGTGCGAGGGCGCGGTTGTTCGTGTTGTGCAACGTGCCGTCGGCGCAACCCGAGGGCTGCCGCTAGACTGGGTTAACGCTTTTCTAACAGGAGTCCGTCATGGAATCGCCCGTGCATAGCTTGCCGTCACTGTTCAAACAGCTGGGTCTGCCGGATGACCCGGTGAGTATCGAGCAGTTTGTCACGACTCATTCGCCCCTCAAGCCGGAGCTGAAACTGGCGGATGCGTTCTTTTGGACCGACAGCCAACAGGCATTTTTGCGCGAGGAAATTCTGGAGGATGCAGATTGGGCAGAAGTGGTGGATGAATTGAACTTGATGTTGCGGGGCGGGCGAGGGGTGCAAAAGACTTAGCAGAAAGGGCAAAAGTTGAAAAAATCCGGTCTTTTACCGCGTTAGTAAACTTTTCCTGAGGTCCGGGCTTGGTGGCCAGGCCGAACACCAATCCTGAAGCCAGCACTGATCTAAATGTGGGAGGGGGCTTGCTCCCGATAGCGGTCAATCAGTCAACCTTGTATTGACTGAAACTGCGAAATCGGGAGCAAGCCCCTCCCACATTCGGTATGCGGTAAATCCTACCCCCACGCTAAAACCAGCTTTACTGACTCTCACCACCCATCCGCAAAATTGTTTCAAAACTTGACGCATTTGGATCCATCCACCATATTGATAGTTAGCAAACTAACTGTATGCGAACTATCCAGTGCCTCAATCCCTCGAACAACTCCAGATGAACCTCAGCAGCAGCATGGTGGTGGGCGCCCGTAACTGGCGCAAAATCTGCCAGACCACGCTGGTGAGCTATGGCATCTCCGAAGCTTGCGCCGTGCCGCTGTTGATGATCGGCCGCCTGGGTGACGGGGTGCACCAGGTCAAAGTGGCCCAGGCGTCGGGGATGGAAAGCCCGTCGCTGGTGCGCCTGCTCGACCGGCTGTGTTCCGACGGCTACGTGTGCCGTACCGAAGACGTTCACGACCGTCGCGCCAAGTCCCTGAGCCTCACCGAGCGCGGTCGTGAACTGGTGCATGCGGTGGAAGTGCAACTGGTGCGCCTGCGCAAGGACGTGCTGGCGGATATCGCCCCCAGCGATCTGGAAGCCGCGCTGCGTGTGCTGCGTGCTTTCGAGGCGGCGTCGCTTTGAACGGATTTTTTACCGGTTTCCCGCCCGCCCGTGATTGGTTCTACGGGGTCCGTACCTTCGCGGCCTCGATGATTGCCCTGTACATCGCCATGCTCATGCAAATGCCGCGTCCGTATTGGGCGATGGCCACGGTGTATATCGTGTCCAGCCCGTTTGTCGGCCCTACCAGTTCCAAAGCGCTCTACCGTGCCATCGGCACGTTCATGGGGGCGGCGGCGGCGGTGATCTTTGTGCCGATGTTCGTGCAGTCGCCCTACCTGCTGGTGGTGGTGATTGCCCTGTGGACGGGCACCTTGCTGTTCCTCTCCATGCACCTGCGCACCGCCAACAATTACGCCCTGATGCTGGCCGGCTACACCTTGCCGCTGATCGCCTTGCCGGTGGTGGATAACCCCCTGGCGGTCTGGGACGTGGCCGAAGCGCGCACTGAAGAAATCTTCCTCGGCATCGCAGTCGCAGCGGTGGTGGGCGCAATGTTCTGGCCGCGCCGGTTGATGCCGGTGTTCGATGGCTCGGTAGCCAAATGGTTTGCCGACGCGCAGGTCTACAGCCAGCGCTTCCTCACGCGCAACGTCGAGCCTGAGGAAATCAGCACACTGCGCGGCGGGATGGTCGCCACTTTCAACACCCTTGAATTGATGATCGGCCAATTGCCGCACGAAGGCGCACGGCCACAGACGGTACGCAATACCAAGGAATTGCGCGGGCGCATGATTCACCTGCTGCCGGTGATCGATGCCCTGGATGATGCGGTGTACGCCATCGAACACCGCGCACCAGAGTTTGTCGATCAGCTCGCGCCGTTGCTGGAAGCCGCCAACGCCTGGCTGGAAAGGACTACCGACACCGCGCCTCTTGAGCGCTGGCGCGTGCTGCGCGACCAGGTCGACGCCGCCCAACCCCAAGGCGAAGCGCTGGACGACCGTCACACGCTGCTGTTTTCCAACGCGCTGTACCGCCTGGGCGAATGGATCGACTTGTGGCAAGACTGCCGCAGCCTGCAAGCCGCCATCCAGTGCGAGAGCCAGGACACTTGGCGCGCCGTCTACCGCCACTGGCGCTTGGGCCGGCTCACGCCGTTCCTCGACCGTGGCTTGATGTTCTACTCGGCGTTTTCCACCGTCACCGCGATCATCGTCGCCTCGGTGCTGTGGATCCTGCTCGGTTGGACCGACGGCGGCAGCGCAGTGATCCTGGCCGCCGTCGCCTGCAGCTTTTTCGCAACGATGGACGACCCGGCGCCGCAGATTTACCGGTTCTTTTTCTGGACCGCCATGTCGGTGCTGTTCGCCAGCCTGTACCTGTTCCTGGTGCTGCCCAACCTGCATGACTTCCCGATGCTGGTGCTGGCGTTTGCCGTGCCGTTTATCTGCATCGGCACGCTCACGGTGCAGCCGCGCTTTTACCTGGGCATGCTGCTGACGCTGGTGAATACCTCGTCGTTCATCAGCATCCAGGGTGCCTACGACGCGGACTTTCTCAACTTCGCCAACGTCAACCTGGCGGGGCCAGTGGGCCTGCTGTTCGCCTTTGTGTGGACGTTGATCGCGCGGCCCTTCGGCGCTGAATTGGCGGCCAAGCGCCTGACCCGTTTCAGCTGGCGCGACATCGTCAGCCTCACCGAGCCGGCGACCCTCGCCGAACACCGGCACATGGCCGTGCAAATGCTCGACCGCCTGATGCAACACCTGCCGCGCCTGGCCCTGATCAACCAGGACACCGGCACCGCCCTGCGCGATTTGCGTGTGGCGCTGAACCTGCTCGACCTGCTGGCCTACTCGCCGCGCATCCTCGGCGTGCCACGGGTGCTGCTCAACCAAGTGGTGGAAGGCGTGGGGGGGTACTTCAAGGCCTGCCTCAAGGCGGGTGAACGCTTGCCCGCGCCCAGCGGTCTGCTGATGACCCTGGACCGCACGCGCCGCGCCCTCAACGGCCAGGGCCTGCAAGACGAACACGACACGCGCCTGCACCTGCTACACGCGCTGGCCGGGCTGCGCTTGTCGCTGCTGCCGGGCGTGGAATTTATTGGCGGCACCGAGATGGAAGCGCCGCTGCCTGATGGAGCGCCTTTATGATCGGTGATCTGGATATCAGCGGGGTGTTCCTGCCCACGCTGCTGGTGCTGATGGGCATTACGTATGTGTTGTTCCTGGTGGTGCACGGGTTGTTGACCCGCGTCCACTTCTATCGCCTGGTCTGGCACCGGGCATTGTTCAATGTGGGGCTCTACGCGCTGTTGCTGGGCGCGGTGGACTCACTCAGTCGATACCTGATGACATGAAAAAACCTTTTTTGACCATCGGCCGTGTAGTCCTCACGCTGTTGATCGTGACGTTTGCGGTCGTCGTAGTGTGGCGCATGGTCATGTACTACATGTTTGCCCCCTGGACCCGTGACGGCCACATCCGGGCCGACATCGTGCAGATCGCCCCGGACGTCTCCGGGCTGATCCAGCGCGTGGACGTGCGCGATAACCAGTTGGTGACCAAGGGCCAGGTGCTGTTTGCTGTCGACCAGGACCGCTTCAAGCTGGCCCTGCGCCAAGCCCAGGCCGCCGTGGCCGACCGCCAGGAAACCCTGGCCCAGGCCCTGCGCGAGTACAAGCGTAACCGTGGCCTTGGCAACCTGGTGCCCAGCGAGCAACTGGAAGAAAGCCAGTCGCGTGTCGCCCGCGCCCAGTCAGCCTTGGCCGAGGCCCAGGTGACGGTGGATTCCGCCCAGCTCAACCTCGACCGCTCGGTGATCCGCAGCCCGGTGGACGGCTACGTCAACGACCGTGCGCCGCGCGCGCAGGAGTTCGTCACCGCCGGGCGCCCGGTGCTGTCGGTGGTGGACAGCAATTCCTTCCATATCGACGGTTATTTCGAAGAGACCAAGCTCGACGGCATCCATGTCGGCATGAGCGTGGATATCCGTGTGATCGGCGACAACGCCCGTCTGCGTGGCCATGTGCAGAGCATCGTCGCCGGTATCGAAGACCGCGACCGCAGCAGCGGCTCCAATCTGTTGCCCAACGTCAACCCGGCGTTCAGCTGGGTGCGCCTGGCCCAGCGGATTCCGGTGCGCATTGCCTTTGACGATGTACCGGCGGACTTCCGCATGATCGCCGGGCGCACGGCGACGGTGTCGATCATCGGCGATAAGGTCGACAACGGAGCCAAGCCATGAAGCAGCTGCTGGCAACCGCTGCCCTGGGGGTGTTGCTGTCGGCCTGCCAAGTCGTGGGGCCGGATTACACGCTGCCGGAAAAGTCCGCCATCAACCGTGGTGACCTGCAAGGGCAACTCGCGGGCGAGGGCCACAACGTGGTCTCGGCGCCGGTGCCGGCCGACTGGTGGAAACTCTACAAGGACCCGCGCCTGGATGAGCTGGTGCGCCAGGCCATGGCCTCCAACACCGACCTGCGCGTGGCGGCCGCCAACTTGCAGCGCGCGCGCTATCAAACCCAGCAAGCCGAATCTGCCGGAGGCTGGAGCGTCGGCGCCAAGGCCGAAGCCCAGCGCCTGCAAGAGTCCGGTGAGGCCTTTTTGCTGTCGGAAAAAGTACCGGTGGGCAATATTGGCAGCGTCGGCATCACCACCTCTTACCAATTCGATTTGTTCGGCACCCTGCAGCGCGGAATCGAAAGCGCCCAGGCCAGTGCGGATGCCGCGCAAGCCGCCGCCGATATCGCGCGCATCACCCTGGTGGCGGATGTAGTGCGCTCCTACACCCAGGTCTGTGCGGCCAATGAAGAGCTGGCGATTGCCAACGAGTCCCTCGACCTGCAGGCCCAGAGCACTAAGCTGACCCAGCGCCTGCGCGACGCCGGGCGCGGTGATGAAACCCAGGTGACGCGCTCGCAGACCCAATACAAATCCTTGCGCGCCGACATGCCGCGCTACCAGGCGCTGCGCCAGGCCGGCTTGTTCCGCCTGTCGATGCTGCTCGCCAAGCCGCTGGACCAACTGCCGGCGGGCACCGGCACTTGCGCCGAATTACCGCACATCGCCCAATTGTTGCCGGTGGGCGACGGCGCGACGCTGCTCAAGCGCCGTCCCGATGTGCGTCAGGCCGAACGGCAACTGGCCGCTGCCACCGCGCGTATTGGCGTGGCCACGGGGGCGCTTTACCCGGATATCAGTATCGGTGCCACTGTGGGCACCGTCGGTCTGCTCGATAACCTCGGCACACCGGCCACCAATCGCTGGGGCTTTGGCCCGATGATCAGTTGGACAGTGCCGACCAACGGCGCACGCGCCCGCATCCACGAAGCTGAAGCCGCCACCCAGGGCGCCCTCGCGCACTTTGACGGCGTGGTGCTCAACGCCATCCGCGAAACCCAGACCGGCCTTGCGCAATACACCGCGCAGCTGCAACGCCGCGACGCCCTGGCCGAAGCGGGCGAGTCAGCCAAGGAAGCGGCGGGGCAGACCCATCGCTTTTTCCAGGCGGGTCGCGCGTCTTTCCTGGCCGACCTGCAAGCCACCCGCACCTACACCGATGTGCGCGCGCAGCTGGCGGCGGCCAACACCCAGGTCGCCATGAGCCAGATCGATCTGTTCCTGGCACTGGGCGGCGGCTGGGAAAGCGGACGAACGCAAGCGTCACAGCCCGGCAAACCCTGAGCGAATAGCTATGCTTTGACAGGCGGATCGCCGTGACGATTCGCCTGACACTGCTCGCGTTTGCTCATGGGGATTCCAATAATGAAAAACCCTTATGCTCCCGCTTTCTGGTGCGTGTGTTTCGCACTGGTATTGTTATCGGCGACTTACTTCTACGGCGTCATGCTGGCTCATCAACTCGACAAGGCGATGGTATTTCTCGACAGCGCCTGCCTGGTGATCGGCACCCTGTCCATCGGCGTCGTGGCCTGGGCCTCCTACCAAAATCAACGGGTGAAGAAAAAACTCCTCGAACAAGGCAAGACCCGCGTAGCCATCTGGGATACCAAGGTTGCGCTGCGTCGGGTCGAAACCGTGTTCGACCGCTATTTCTGGGGCAGCTATTGGCAGCCGGGGCGCACGTTCCAGGAAGTCATGGGCGACCTCACCGGCACGCCCCTGGAAAAAAGCCTCGAAGTCCTGAAAAAACAGTGTGTGGCGCTTGATCAGCAGGTTGCTGACGGCAGGCACTGGCTGAATAACGCGCGGGAATTGTCCGACGTGGCCACCCAGATGGCCCGCGAGCGCTACCAGCTCGACTTCTGCGACCCCAAGGCCGACACCCCCGGTAATGCCGTGATACACCGCGAGTTTGAGGTGTTGGTGTACACCTGGACGGCGCGCTTGAAGAGTTTCGACCACCAACTGGATGAAATTGAGCTGGAGTACTCCTGAACTCCTGTTGAACTGATCCCTCTGAAAGGCTGGGCCGTTTGTGGCCGCCAGTGCTAATCTTCCCCCGTTTTCGGCGGGCTTGAGCCAATCCCCTTGGGGTTCAAGGAAGACAGCCCACTTCTCACAGGATTTGATCAGGTCACTTCATGAATAAGCCAGCAGTCGTTCTTTTGGGTTTTGTTGTCGCCGTCGGCGTCGTCAGTGCGGGCGGTGCCTGGTACACCGGTAAGCAACTGGAGCCGGTGTTGCAAACGGCGGTTCAGGACGCCAACAAGGAACTGCAACGTTCCATGGCCGGCATCGACGGCACCGTTGCACTGGAGCTGGTGTCCCTGGACCGTGGCCTGTTCAGTAGTACCGCGCACTACCGCCTCAAAGGCCAGGGCTCGTTCTTCGGCGAGCAGAACCCGAACCCCGAGCTGCTGATTGTCGACCATATCGAACACGGCCCGCTGCCATTCTCGCGCCTGGTATCGCTGAAATGGCTGCCGGTCATGGCCACCAGTCACTACGAACTGGAAAAGAACGCCACCACCGAGAAATGGTTCGCCGCCGCCAAAGACCTGTCGCCACTCAAAGGCGTGGCCAATATCGGCTACAGCCGTTCGGTGAACGGCAATCTCGAACTGCTGCCGCTGGAGTTCAAGGACGCGACGGGCTCGGTCAACTTCTCCGGCCTGAACCTGGATTTTGACAGCACCGCCGAAGGCAAGAAGGTCAAGGTTGACGGCTACATGAACAGCCTCAAGCTGGCCGTGATCGACGCCAATGGCGCGCCATTCGACGCTGAACTCGCTGGCCTGACCGTGGCCAGCAACCTGGAGAAATCCACTTTCGGCTTCTACACCGGGCAGAACACTGTAGAGCTGAGCGACGCCAAGCTCACCTTCGGCCCGCAGAAAGCCGTGCTGACCCTCAAGGGCTTCGAGCAAAAAGACGCCAGTGAAGTCAAAGACAACACCATGTCCGGCCGCGTTGACTACAAGATCGACGAGATCGGCTACCAGGGCAAACCGGTCGGTTCCGCCGCCATGGCCCTGAGCTTGAAAAACATCGATGTCCCGTCGGGCCTGGTGCTGACCAAGCTGTACCAGGACAAGATGCAGCCGGTGCAAGCCGCTGCCGCCGCCGGCCAACCGGTGCCCGAGCTGCAGCTGACCGAAGCCGAGCAAGCGCTGGCCCAAGCCAACGTCAACCAGATGCTGGCCGCCAAGCCGCACCTGGCGCTGGAAAACCTGTCGCTGAAAACCACCCACGGTGAAAGCAAGTTCAACCTGGTGCTGGACCTGGCCAAGCCGACCACCCTGGAACTGCCGCCGGTTGAACTGGGCAAGCAAATGGTCTCGCTGCTGGACGCCAACCTGACCCTGTCCAAGCCGATGATCGCTGACGTTGCCGCGCTGCAAGCACAGGTCGGCGGTGTGACCGACCCTAAAGCCATCGAGCAGCAATCCCAGATGGCCAGCGAAATGGTCAGCGGCATGGCCGTCGGCACGCAGCTGGCGACCCTGGTGGGCAGCGACGTGGTCTCCAAGCTGCATTACGCCAACAATGAAGTGACCTTCAATGGCCAGAAGATGACCGTTGAGCAATTCATTGGCTTCGTGATGTCCAAAGTCGGTGCGGTTGGCGGCGCGCAGTAAAGATTTCGCCATCGCCCAGAAATAAATAATGGGGGAGCGGGATTGCCCGCGATACGGGTCAAACTGTCGGCGCTCCCGCCGGCGTGTGACCCGTTATCGTAGGCAAGTCCGCTCCCCCATTCGTATTTCAGATTTGTCGCGCAATTCTGAACAATTGTGCTGATTTGTGCATTTCGATACAGGCGTCGGGGATAGTTCATACAGGAAAGCTAGGTCGGGTCACGAGACGCCGACGCCCTGATGCAAATCGCTCAGGACCACCTATCGTTACAGCTTTCCGTGTGTAAGGAAGCTCACGATATGCTGCGAAACATTCCACTCAGTGCCTCAGGCCGGTTACGGCTGCTCATCGGGGTAACCTTGTGCAGCCAGTTGCTGATGCCCACCTTTGCCATGGCCGACACGGCCTATGACGCCCTGATCATCCAGGCGCGCAACGGCAACTTCACCCCCGCCCTGACCCAATTGCGCCAATTGCCTGCCGAGCGCCAGACGCCAGGCCAGATCAGCGATCACCTGGTGATCGCCGGTTGGGCCGGCCAGGATGCCGAAGTGCTGAAGGTGTACGAGGCGCAGGGTCAGAACCGCAACTTGACTGCCCAGGCGCTGGCCACGGTTGCGCGTACCTATCGCAACCAGAAGCAGTGGGCGCAGGCCGAGGCGGTCTATCGCAAGGCGCTGCTGCGTGAACCGAATAATGTCGACCTGCAATTGGGCCTGGCCCTTACCCAGGCTGACGGTGGTAAGGCCAGCGAAGCGGTGCAGCGCACCCGCGCCTTGGTGGCCGCCAAGCCCGATGACCCCAACCGGCGCATGGCGCTGGGCTACGCGCTGACTCGCGCGGGCTTGCAGTTCGATGCGCTGCATGAATTCGACCAGGCGTTTATCCGCGCCGGCGACAAACCGGAAGTGGCCCGCGAATACATCGTCGCCCTGCAAAAGGCGCGTTTACCGGAGCCTGCATTGCGCCTGTCGGCCCAGCGTCCGGGGCTTGTTGACCCCGTCACTCAGCGTCGCCTGGAAGGTGACCTGGCGGCCGAGCGCGTGCGCATGGCCGAGTTCGCCACGCGCTCCGAGAAAGAACGCTATGTCATCGCTGATCGTGCCTTGCAGGGCTACGACCAACTCCTCGCCCGCTGGACCCCGGACGCTAAGGCCCATGACGACGTGCTGACCTGGCGCATCGACCGCCTGGGCGCGCTCAAGGCACGGGCACGCACCGCTGACGTGATTCGCGAGTACGAAACCCTCAAGGCCGAGGGTGTGCAATTGCCCACCTACGCTGTGCGTTGGGTGGCGGCATCCTATCTCGACCAGCGTCAGCCGGAAAAAGCCGAACCGTTGTACCGCCAGGCGTTGAGCGCCCCCGACGCCGAGCCTGATGATCGGGTCGAAGACACCACGGCGTTGTTCTACGCCTTGCAGGAAAGCGATAAAGCCGACGACGCCCGCGAAGTCGCCAACAACCTCGCCAAGAACCAAAGCCCTCGAGTCGAACTCAAGGGCTTGCCTGTCGGCAACCCCAGCGATGCGTGGATGGACGCGCAACAACTGTCAGCCCAGGCCGGCGTTTTCGGCGGTGACCTGCCAGGCAGCGAGGCCGGCCTGGAAGCGCTGGTGGCAAAAGCCCCGGGCAATGTCGGCTTGCGCCTGGCCCAGGCCGACATGTACCGCGCCCGTGATTGGCCACGGCGCGCCGAAGGCCTTCTCAAGGAAACCGAAGCCCAGGCCCCGCGCGACATTGGCCTGGAAGTGAGCCAGGCCTACACCGCCATGGACTTGCAGGAGTGGCGCCAACTCGATGTGCTGACCGATGACGTGGTCGCGCGCAACCCGGACAACCGCCAGGTGCAGCGCCTCAGTCGCCTTCGCGATGTGCATGATATGGCCGAGCTACGGGTCGAGGCCTACACCGGTAAAAGCTTCGGCGGTGGCAACGACGGCGATGCGGGTGCCGTTTCCGGCAGCCGTGACTGGGGTATCGAAAGCCGCCTCTACACGCCGCCCATCGACGAAGACTGGCGCCTGTTCGCCGGTGCCGGCTATGCCCGCGCCGATTTCGAAGAGGGCACCGGCCAGCATCGTTGGCAGGTGGTCGGCGTAGAGCGGCGCACCCGTGACATGACCATTGAAGCCGAGGTGTCCAACCACTCCTACGGTGATGGCTCAAAACAAGGCGCTGCCGTGTCGATTGCCCGCGACATCAACGACAACTGGCAATACGGCGGCAGCCTTGGCTACCTCCTGTCCACCACCCCGCTGCGGGCGTTGAATGACGGCGTCACGGCCAACGGCGGCAGCGGTTTCATCCGCTGGCGTGCCAATGAAAGCCGCGAATGGAAACTGACCCTCAGCCCGTCCCATTTCAGCGATGGCAACGACCGTTTCGAAGCCTTGCTCAGCGGCCGTGAAGGCCTCTACAGCTCGTCGAAAGTGCAAGTGGACCTGGGCCTGGAAGTCGGCGCCAGCCGCAACAGCAAGGAAGACACGGTGTACTTCAACCCGAAGTCGGACTTCACCGTGTTGCCTGTCCTCAACATCAACCATGTGCTCTATCACCGCTACGAGACCCAGTGGAGTCAGCAGTTCCAGGTCGGTGCGGGTACGTATAGCCAGCGGGATTATTCCACCGGTGGCATCGGTCTGGTGGGCTACGGCCAACGCTTTCGCTGGAACGATGTCCTGGAAGCCGGCGCCAACCTGAGCCTGATCAGCCGACCTTATGACGGTGATCGCGAACGCGATCTGCGTCTGCTCGTCGACCTCACTTACCGTTTCTAGAAGAGCCTGACCATGACCGTCCTCAGCCGTTGCCTGTTGATCCTGGGCGTAATGCTGGCCAGTGCCTGCGCCCAGCAACCCGCACCCTTTACTCCACCCGCCGAGCGGCCGACCCCGGCCAACGAAGCGCCGTGGCCGAAAAACCATTTCCTGGGCATTGCCTACCACGACGTCGAGGATCGCGACCCCGATCAGGCGGTGGTGGCGGTGCGTACCGAACGTTTGATCGAACAGCTGGCCTGGCTGCGCGAGAACGGCTACCAGGCGGTCAGCGTCGACCAGATCCTGGCAGCCCGCAACGGTGGGCGGCCGCTGCCACCCAAAGCCATCATGCTCAGCTTCGATGACGGTTATTCCAGCTTCTACACACGGGTGATGCCGATCCTGCGCGCCTATCACTGGCCGGCGTTGTTGGCGCCGGTGGGCTACTGGATCGATACGCCGATGGACAAACCGGTGGACTTTGCCGGCCAACCACGGCCGCGTGGAGAGTTTCTTACCTGGCAGCAGATCCGCGAAGTGTCCCAGTCGGGCCTGGTGGAAATTGCGGCGCACACCGATGCCAGCCACACCGGCATCCTCGCCAACCCCCAGGGCAACTTGGAGCCGGCGGCAACCTCGCTGCGCTTTGATCCGGCCACGGGCCGTTATGAAAGCCAAGCGCAGTTCGATGCGCGCATGCGTGCCGATGTGGTGGCAATCTCCAACAAGATCCAAAAGGTCACGGGCAAGAAACCACGGGTGTGGGTATGGCCCTACGGTGCAGCCAAGGGCACTTCGCTGGCGATCGTTGGCGAGCAGGGCTATCAAATGGCCCTGACCCTGGAAGATGGCCTCGACAGCTCCAGTGACCTGATGAACAGCCCGCGCTTCCTGGTCGCCTCTGACCCGGACGGCGAGCACTTCGCCAACAGCATCGTCGCGGCGCAAGCCAAGGCACCGCTGCGCGTGCTGCATGTGGACCTGGACAACGTCTACGACCCGGACCCGGCCCAGCAAGCGCGCAACCTCGACCAACTGGTGCAGAGGGTCGTCGACATGGGCGCGGGCACCGTGTTCCTGCAAGCCTTCGCCGACCCCAAGGGTGATGGTCTGGTGCATGAACTGTATTTCCCCAACCGTCACTTGCCGGTACGTGCCGACTTGTTCAACCGCGTCTCCTGGCAATTGCACACCCGTGCCCATGCCGCGGTGTATGCCTGGATGCCGGTGCTCAGTTTCGCCCTCGACCCCAAGCTGCCGCGCGTGACGCGCTGGGACCCGAAAACCGGCCAGGTCGGCCTCGACCCCGACCAATACAAACGCCTGTCGCCGTTTGACCCGCAGGTGCGCAAGATCATTGGTGAGATCTATGAAGACCTGGCGCGCAACAACGCCATCGACGGTGTGCTGTACCACGACGATGCGGTGCTCAACGACTTCGAAGACGCCAGCCCGGCCGCGCTCAAGGCGTATGCCGCCAACGGCCTGCCGAATACGATCGAGGCCCTGCGTGCCGACCCGGCCGTGATGCAACGCTGGACGCGCTTCAAGAGCCGCTACCTGATCGACTTCACCAACGAGCTGACCGCCAAGGTCCGCGCCATCGGTGGGCCGCAGGTGCAGACCGCGCGCAATATCTTCGCCGAGCCGATGCTCAATCCCGGCAGCGAAGCCTGGTTCGCGCAGAACCTTGATGACTTCCTCCAGACCTACGACTGGACCGCGCCCATGGCCATGCCGTTGATGGAAGGCCAAGAGTACAAGACCTCCAACGCCTGGCTGGAGAAGCTGGTGGCGACGGTCAAGGCGCGTCCTGGCGCGATGGAGCGCACGGTATTCGAACTGCAAGCCAAAGACTGGCGCACCAAGGCCGCGCCGGATATTGACGCTAAGCAGATGGCTGAATGGATGGGTGTACTCAAGCGCCAGGGTGTCACGAGTTTCGGTTACTACCCGGACAACTTCCTGGAAAACTCCCCGGACCTGAAGACTGTGCGTCCGGCCCTTTCCAACCAATGGAACCCTTGACCATGTTCGACAGACTCCTGGCTTTATTCGTGCTGGCATTGGTATTGGGCGTGCCCCTGGGCCTGATCTTCCTGGTCACCGGGCAGTTCCTGATGGACTTTGTGTTTTTCTACCCGCTGTTCATGTCGGCGTTGTGGATCGCAGGCGGGGTTTACTTCTGGCTGCACTGGGAGCGCCACTGGCCCTGGGAAGAAGACACACCGGCACCCACGCTGGCCGGCAACCCGCTGATCTCGATCATCATCCCTTGCTACAACGAAGGGGATAACGCCGCCGACACCATCCATGCGGCGCTGGGCCAGCTGTACCCGAACATCGAAGTGATCGCGGTGAACGACGGCTCCAAGGACAACACCGCCGCCGTGCTCGACGCACTGGCACTGGAGCACCCGCGCCTGCGCGTGCTGCACCTGGCGCAGAACCAAGGCAAGGCGGTGGCCTTGCGCATGGGGGCCGTGGCCGCACGCAGCGAATACCTGGTGTGCATCGACGGCGATGCGTTGCTGGATAAAAACGCGGCGGCCTACCTGGTTGCGCCGATGCTCGATAACCCGCGCCTGGGCGCCGTGACCGGCAACCCACGGATCCGCACACGCTCGACCTTGATCGGCCGGGTGCAAGTGGGTGAGTTCTCTTCGATCATCGGCTTGATCAAGCGGACACAACGGGTGTTTGGCCGGATCTTCACGGTGTCGGGTGTGGTGGTAGCGTTCCGTAAAAAGGCGCTCGACCGTATCGACTACTGGAGCACCGACATGATCACCGAGGACATCGATGTCAGTTGGAAGCTGCAGCTTGATCACTGGAGCATCTTCTACGAGCCGCGTGCCCTGTGCTGGATCCTGATGCCCGAAACCGTCGGCGGCCTGTGGAAACAGCGCCTGCGTTGGGCCCAGGGCGGTGCCGAAGTGCTGTTCAAGAATATCCGTGGCATCTGGCAATGGCGTCACCGCTACCTGTGGCCGCTGCTGTTCGAATACTGCCTGTCCACCGGTTGGGCGTTCACGTTCCTGCTGTCGGTGATTTTCTGGGGGGTGGGCAAGTTCATTCCGCTGCCCCAGGCCATTGCCGTGGACTCCCTGATGCCGCCGGCGTTTACCGGGCTGGTACTGGCGATGGTGTGCCTGTTGCAGTTTGCGGTGAGCATCCTGATCGACCGCCGCTACGAGAAAGACCTGTGGAAAACCCTGTTCTGGACCGTGTGGTACCCGATGGTGTTCTGGCTGGTCAGTTTGTTCACCACCCTGGTCAGCTTTCCCAAGGTGCTGTTCAACCAGCACCAGAAGCGTGCGCGCTGGGTCAGCCCCGATCGCGGCATTAAACCCACTGAAGAGGAGGCGTGATCATGAAACTGGTCAGAACCCGCCAACGTACCGTGATGTGGATCATCGATGTGCTGTTGACCCTGATGGCCTGGGCCGGGTTGATCTGGCTGCTGGCCCGCGGGATCGGCTCGATGCTCGACAGCCACGGTGGGCCACGGATTGAAGCGCCGATCTTTGCAGCGCTCAATACCCTGCAGATCTACCTGTGGATCGCGCTGTTCAACGCTGTGATCCTGGTCAGCTGGGCCCGCTACCAGCAACGCAAGGGGCGCAAGTTCGCGCAGCGTCGCGCAGAGGCCAAGGCCCTCACCGACAAGAACCTGAGCGAGAGCTTCAGCCTTGCTGAAGGGGACCTTGAGCAGTTGCGTCGACCTGGAGTGTTGGTGATCCATAACGACGAGGACGGCGGTGTCGCGCAAGTGACATCCCATGTCTCCCGCGATGTGGAAAAGCCGGGGCTGACACTGGTGCCTGGCAAGGACCAGACCAAAGACGCCGGTTGAGTATTGTGACGGGCGGGCTTTGTGTCTGCCACAAGCCCGCTCGTCACAGGCATAAGCTTTAAGCCCATAAATGGGATCCAAATCACAAAAAGGCCGCGAACTTTTCTGCTGTTTTCGGTACTAACTTATCTCGGCAAGAACTTGATGGCTAATTAATAGCAATCTGTTAGTTCTCCGACGAATCGCGATCAATAGTGCTGCCGCTTGTCGGATTAATACTTCCAGTTACAAGCCGTTCGCCTATTTGATTATTTTTACTTGTTATTAATCAATAAGTTGCGTGATTAGCTTGCGCGAATATCCAACTAGCTCTGTTCTTTGAGTTGGCGGAAGTTCGATGTTAGTTTGCCGCCCTTTGATTTTCGACGGATCGAACATGTCTTCGTTATTGCCACGGACTCGGTATCTGCTGTGCACTTTCCTGCTCGCTTATTTGAGCCTGAACAGCGCCTCGGCCGCCCCTACGCCCGGGGATCAGGACCTGATCCGCGACCGGCAGAACCGCTTGCTCGAAGAGCAGCGCCGGCGCCTCGAAGAGCTCCAGGACCTGCCGGGCAAGGGCACCCAGTCCCAGACCCCGGCCGCGCCTGCCGACACCCGTTGCTTCCCTATCAAAGACATCCAACTGCAGGGTGCCGACAGCCTGTCGACGTCGGACCGCGTGCGCCTGCTCAAGCCCTATGTGGGCCAATGCCTGGGTGTCTCGCAGCTCAATGAGCTGCTTAAGGTCATCACTGATTTCTACATCGCCAAAGGCCGTGTCACCAGCCGCGCCTACCTGCCGCAGCAGGACCTTTCCAGCGGCCACCTGCAGGTGCTGGTGGTGGAAGGCAAGCTCGAAGGCGTGAAAGGCGGCCCAGGCAGCACCGTCACCGACCGCGAACTGGCGATGGCCTTTCCCGGCAAGGTGGGTGAGCCGCTCAACCTGCGCGAAGTCGAGCAACTGGTCGACCAACTCAGCCGCTTGCCGTCCAAGCAGGCGCAGATGGAGCTGACGCCCGGCAGCCAAGTGGGCGGCAGCGAAGTGGTGGTCAAGAACACCCCGCAGAAACCCTGGCGCGCCAGCCTGTCGCGTAACAACGACGGTCAGAAAAGCACCGGCGAACAGCAATGGGGTGCTGGTCTTGAGTGGGACAGCCCCCTCGGCCTGGCCGATCAACTGATACTGCGCGGCGGCCACGACGCCATGAGTGACCACCAGAAAACCTCGAAAAACAGCATGCTCTACTACAACGTGCCATGGGGCTGGTGGAACTTCAGTTACACCTACAGCGAAAGCGACTACCGCACCCTCGGCGATGCTGATGGCTTCAAGTTCAAGCAGTCCGGCGACAGCCAGAACCATCAGCTGCGCGCCGAGCGTGTGATCCATCGTGACGATGTGAGCAAGACCTCGGTGAACGTCGGCCTCGCCCATATACGCACCAACAACTACTTGCTCGACACTCGCCTGGGCCCCAGCAGCAACCGCCTCAGTGAGTTCCAGGTCGGCATCAACCACGGGCGGCGTATCGGCAGCGCCTTCGTCAACCTCGACCTGGGTATGCAGAACGGCATCGGCGCCTTCGACGCGCAAAGCAACGACCAGGAACGCGATCGCGAGGGCAACCTCACGCCCACGCCGAACTACCGCAAATACACCGCCACGCTCAGCTACCTGCAGCCCTTCACGCTGTGGGGTGAGTCGTTCAGTTTTTCCAGCCTGGCCACCGGGCAGCGCAGTGAGGACGTGCTGTTCAGCCCCCAGCGTATCAGCCTGGGCGGGTCGGCCTCGGTACGCGGCTACAAGGACCAGCAACTCACCGGCGACAGCGGTGGCTACTGGCGCAACGACATTCGCTGGGCCCGCCCGGTGACGTGGGACTGGATGCGCCCGGCGTTCCTGGAATACGGCGCCAGTGTCGGCTACGACCAGGGTGTGATCCGCAATGACCGCTACAACGAAACGCTCCATGGGCGGGTTTCGAGCAACTCCTTGGAGCTGTTCGCCCGCGGCAAAAACGTCAGCGCCAGCGTGACATTTGCCCACTCCCTGGAACGCCCTGCGGTGATGAGCGAGCGCGAAGCGCCGATCTATTTCCGCATGGATTTTTACCTGTAATTCAACGCCAGCTGCCTTGAGATCTTGAATATGGACGTTCGCCCTGTTTCTGCCCTGAAAAGCCTAACCCAGCGCGGCCTCGCACTGATTTTGGCGAATGCGCTGTTCTGGCAGCCGCTGTTGGCCCAGGCCGACGGCATTGTCGTCAGCGGCCCTGGCACCACGGTCGGCCAGGCAGGCAATGGCGTGCCGGTGGTGAACATCGCCACGCCGAACGGCAGCGGCCTGTCGCACAACCAATTCAAGGACTACAACGTCGGCCCCAACGGCGTGATCCTTAACAACGCCAGCGGGCCGGTGCAAAGCACGCAACTGGGCGGGATCATCGTCGGCAACCCGAACCTCAGGGGCGGCGCGGCGAATGTCATCCTCAACGAAGTCAAAGGCGGCAGCCCCAGCCAATTGCGCGGCTACACCGAAGTGGCGGGCCAGTCGGCCAAGGTCATCGTCGCCAACCCCTACGGCATCAGCTGCAACGGTTGCGGATTCATCAACACCCCCAACGTCACCCTGACCACCGGTAAACCGATGATCGATCAGGCCGGGCAGCTGAAAAGCTACCAGGTCGATGGCGGCGCCGTGACCATCGACGGCCAGGGCTTGAATGCAAGCAACGTGGACCGCTTCGAAATCATCACCCGTTCGGCCAAGATCAACGCGAAGATCAACGCCCGCCAACTGACCGTGATCGCCGGCCGCAACGACGTCGATGCACAAAGCCTGAAGACCACTGCACGCGCCGACGACGGCAGCGCCAAGCCCGAACTTGCCATCGACTCGTCGGCCCTGGGTGGCATGTATGCCGGTGCGATCAAACTGGTGGGCACCGAAGCCGGTGTGGGCGTGAAGCTCGACGGCACACTGGCCGCCAGTGGTGGCGATATTCAGCTCGACGCCAACGGCCACCTGAGCATGGCCCAGGCCGCCGCGAGCGGTGCGGTGGACATCAAGGCCGCGAGCCTGGAGACCAAGGGCGCGGTGTACGCGGGCACCACCCTCAAGGCACAGACCAAGGGCGCACTGAAAAACAGCAAGACCCTCGCCGCCCGCGACAGCATTGCCCTGGCCAGCAACGGCCAGCTGACCAACAGCGGCATCATCGAAGCCGGGGTCAACCCCGACAACACCCGCAATGCCGGTGGCGACGTCACCCTCGACAGCCAGCACCTCACCAACACCGGCACGGTGATCGCCAATCGCAGCCTCACCGCCACCGCGCAAAGCCTGGATAACCAGGGCGCTACCTTGAGCGCCAAGCAGGCGCTGAACGTCACCGCCGCCAGCGTCGACAACCGCAACAAAGGTCGACTGCTCAGCGACGGCGCACAGACCCTTAACGTCAGCGGCCTGCTGGACAACAGCCAGGGCGGCATCATCGACAGCACCGGTGCGTTCACCCTCAACGGCAATACCCTGGATAACAGCGCCGGTAGCTTGACCGCTGGTGGGGCGATCACCCTCGATTTGATCGGCGACCTGATCAACCGCAACGGCAAGCTGGCCAGCGCCGGGCCGCTGCTGATCCAGCGCGCCGCGCACATCGATAACCAGAGCGGCAAGCTCGCCAGCCAGGGCTTGCTGACGGTATTCGCCAACAGCATCGACAACCGTAACACCGGCACCCTGGCTGCCAACGATGGCCTGGCCCTGACCACCAGCGGCCTGTTGCAAAACAGCGGCAACGGCCTGATCCACAGTGAAAACGCTGGCGTGACCATCACCGCCGGTACGCTCGACAACGACGGTGGCCGCATCGCCGCCAAAGCCGGTGATGCGCAGATCGACGCTACGGATTTCAACAACGGCAGCGGCGCGTTGTTTGCTCGGGATCGCGTGCACCTGACCGGTATGAATGTGGATAACGGCGGCGAGATCGCCGGCAACCGGATCGACGTCAGCCTGAAGGGCGCACTGACCAACCGTGGCCTGATCGAAAGCGCCACGGCCCTTGATGTCGAGACCGCCAGCCTCAACAACAGCGGGCAAATACGCGCCTTGGGCACCAGCGGCAAGACCCGCTACGCCATCGGTGGCCTGCTCAACAACAGCGGTAGCCTGGAAACCGCCAACGACCAATTGAGCCTCGCCGCCACCCGCTTCCAGAACACCGGTGGCAAGGTGTTGCATGTGGGCACCGGCGCGCTCGACCTCAGTGGCATCAGCCTCGATGACGTGGGTGGCAGCCTGGTCACCAACGGTGACCTGACCTTCGACAAAGTCAATTGGACCAACAGCACCGCGATCCAGGCCGGGCGCCTGACCGTCAACGTGGATAACCTGCAACAGACCGCCACCGGCAAACTGCTCGGCACCCGCGCCCTGGTCGGCAGCGGCAAGGACTGGACCGTGGGCGGCAGCGTCGCCAGCCAGGGCAGCCTGGATCTTTCGGTGGACAACCTGCTCAACGACCACGGCCTGATCTTCAGTGGCGGCGACCTGAACCTCAAGGTCGACCGCCTGAAAAACCTCGGCGCCACGCTCTACGCCATGGGCAACCTGCGCGTCGATCGTGACGGCCAGGGCGGCTTGGCCACCAGCATCATCAACAGCTCGGGCACCATCGAGAGCGAGCGCAATCTGGTCCTGGCCGCCAGCACGATCCAGAACATCCGTACGGTGCTCAACACCGAGTCCGGTATCTACAGCGCCTCCATCACGCCCACGGCCTGTATCTTTCGCGTGACCGGTGGAGACTGCGACGGCCCCAAGCAGAACCGCCCGTTCCTGATTACCCAGCGTGATCACTTCATCGTCAGCGATGCCACGGCAGCGTCCAGCATCACCTCGGGCGGCAACATGCTGCTCACCGGCGGCGAGCTGCTCAACAGCAGCAGTAGCATCGGCGCCGGCGGCAACCTCACGGCCGTCGTCAACCAACTCACCAATGTCGGTGTAGTGACCCACGACACTCAGTACGATCGCATCTTCACCTCCGCCCGTGAGCGCAAGCCCGGTGCCTGGTACCGCGAAGCCGCTGCGTTCACCCAGCGCTATTCGGCCGGCCAGGACATGGGCGGCGTCGAAGCGGGCCTGGCCTCGTTCATCGGTAAGATGGAGAGCGAGCAGATCGCCCTGCGCAAGACCACCCAGTTAAGCGCGCCAGACCAAAGTTACGCCGCTGTGATCCAAGCTGGCGGCAGCGTGGATGTGAAGGCCCAGGCCGGCATCGACAACAGCGTCGTGCGAGGTGGCTACACCTACGTCGGCAGCGGCGCCAACACCAATGCGCCGGGCTACTCGACCCTGGTCAGCCTCAACCCGCAACTGCCACCGGACGTGGCCCAGCAACAGGTCAACCCGCTGGGCCTGCCCGGCTTCGACCTGCCCAGTGGCCAGAACGGCCTGTTCCACCTCAACGACAGCGATGGCGCCAAAGGCCTGCCCACCAGCCAGTTCGCGGCCAGCCCGCATAAATACCTGATCGAAACCAACCCGCTGTTCACGGATATGCGTCAGTTCCTGGGCTCGGACTACATGCTGACCAAGCTCGGCTATGACCCCGACACCGCGCAAAAGCGCCTGGGTGATGGTTTCTACGAACAGCGCCTGATCCAGCAAGCCGTACTCGCCCGCACCGGCCAGCGTTTCATCGACGGCCAGACCAGCGACGCCGACCTGTTCAAGCACCTGATGGACAACGCCATCAGCAGCAAAAGCGCCCTGAATTTGTCCGTAGGCGTGAGCCTCACCGCCGAACAAGTCGCCGCCCTGACCCACGATATCGTGTGGCTGGAAAACGCCACCGTCGCCGGCCAGCAAGTGCTGGTGCCGGTGCTGTACCTGGCCCAGGCGAACAACCGCCTGGCACCCAATGGGGCGCTGATTTCCGGCAGCGACGTCAACTTGATCACCGGCAGCAACCTCAATAACGCCGGCACCCTGCGTGCCACCGGCAACCTGCTGGCGAACGTCGGCGGCAACCTCACCAACAGTGGGTTGATGGAAGCCGGTGGTCGCCTCGACCTGCTCAGCGGTAACAACCTGACCAACCGCGCCGGCGGTGTGATCAGCGCGGGCAACGTCAACCTCGCCGCTGGCGCCGACCTGCTCAACGAACGCAGCGTCACCACCCACGAAAGCGCCAGCAGTTACCGCACCGAACGCAGCGACTTCGTCGACAGCGCCGCGCGCATCGAATCGGCCAACGATTTGGCCATGCAGGCGGGCGGCAACGTCAACAACGTCGGCGGTGTGCTCAAGAGCGGTGCCGACACCACGGTCAAGGCCGTGGGCGACGTGAACATCACCGCCTCGAAAACCCTCGACAGCGGCGCCATCGGCAACCGCTCCAGCTTCACCACCATCGCCCAACAGGGCTCCGTGGTCGACGCTGGCCGCGACCTGCATGTGATTGGCGGGCGCGATATCAGCGCCGTGGCCAGCCAGGTCGAGGCCAAGCGCGACGTCAACCTGATTGCCACCCGCGACTTCAACGCCGTTGCGGCGGCCAACGAGCAGCACTCCACGGGCAACACAAAAAAGGTCAAGAGCATCGAAGACCACGTGCAGCAAGTGTCCAGCGTGATCAAGGCCGGCGGCGACGCCACCCTGAGCGCCGGGCAGAACCTGCAACTGGTCGCCAGCCAGGTGAATGCCGGCAACGAGGCGTACCTGGTATCCGGTAAAAACCTCGAGCTCAAAGCCGCTGCAAACCAGGACTACAGCTTCTACAGCAAGACCAAGAAAACCTCCCAGGGCAAGAAATTCCGCCTGGATGAAACCGACG
Organism: Pseudomonas sp. OV546; assembly: GCF_900116845.1. Lineage (NCBI taxonomy): Bacteria > Pseudomonadati > Pseudomonadota > Gammaproteobacteria > Pseudomonadales > Pseudomonadaceae > Pseudomonas > Pseudomonas sp. OV546. The sequence continues at coordinate 45,489 of NZ_FPCE01000017.1, forward strand.
TGGTGAACAACGTTGGCAGCCTGGTCAGCGCGGGGACGAACAGCACCGTCGTCGCCGGTGCAGACCTGCTGCTGGCTGGCAGTGCCGTTACCGCTGAAAAAGGCGCCACGCAACTGGTCGCCGGCCAGGACGTGAACATCCTCGCCGTCAGTAACGCCGACAGCGCCCGTCATGAACGCAAGGAAAGCAAAAGCAGCTGGGGCGGGCTCAAGTCGAGCAAGGTCCAGGACAAAGTCGACGAAAAACGCACCACCGCCCTGGGCAGCATGGTCTCCGGCGAAACCGTCACCGTCGCCGCCAAGCGCGACGCCACGGTCACCGGTTCCAACCTGGTCAGCACCGGCGACCTCGCCGTCCAGGCGGGCCGCGACCTGACCGTCGACGCGGCGCAAAACACCTTCGCCCGCACCGACATGCACAAGGAGAAGAACCGCGACCTCACCGGCGTATTGACCGGCAACAAGCTCGGTCTGGACGACATGACCGGCAACCAGAAGCTGTACATCAACAGCTCCAAGCACAACGGCACCGCCAATGAAATGACCTTGACCGGCAGCACCATTGGCTCGAGTGCGGGCAATGTGTCGCTGACGGCAGGGCGTGAGTTGAAGGTGGTGGCCAGTGATCTGGTGAGCACCAAGAACATGGAGTTGAGTGGGGCTAATGTCACCGTTACTTCGGGGATGGAGACGGCCAGTCAGACCAGTAAGGACAGCTCAAAAAGCTTGGCGGTTGGGCGAGTGATTGCGGGCACAGTGGTCGACACCGCCAACAGCATCCGCGACGCAGCCGAGGCGGCGCGCAGCTCCGACGATCCACGCCTCAAGGCTGTGAAGATCGCCCAGGCGGCGCTGTCGATGTACAACCTGAATAACCAGGCGGGCGATCTCGCTAAACAAAGTACCGGCTTCAAGGACAAGACTGGTGGCTCTGCCGGCAACGGGTCGCTGATCAAGATCGGTACCGAACTGGCCAACACCCGCACCAAAAGCAGCAGCGAATACACGGCGCAGACCGCTCACCAGAGCAACCTCAACGCCGGGGGCAAACTGTCGATCATCGCTGCGGGCGATGCGCCGGGCACTGTGGGTGACTTGACGATTACCGGCAGTACGTTGAAAGCAGACAGCACGTTGCTGTCCGCGAAAAACAACATCCTGATGCAGAGCGCACAGAACACCACCGACCGCAAAAACGACGGCTCACGCAACAGGACCGCTATCGGTGCCAGCTTCAACATAGGCGAGCAAAACGGTTTCACCATCGACCTCGGCGCACAAACCGCCAAGAACCTCGGTTCGGGTGGCTCGGTTACCCAGGTCAATACCACGTTGGACACCGGCTCGCTGGTACTGCGCAGCGGCCAGGACACCAGCCTGATCGGCGCGCAGGTACGCGCTGACCGTATCGATGCCAACATCGGCGGCAACCTCAACATTCTGTCGCGCCAGGACACCGAGACGTCCAAGAGCAAGCAGAACAGCGCGGGCTTCGGTGCGAGCATCTGCATTCCGCCGATCTGTTATGGCTCCCCAGTGACAGCGTCCGCGAGCCTGGCGGCGTCGAAAATGAACAGCGACTACCAAGCTGTCACCGACCAGAGCGGTTTCTTTGCCGGTAAGGGCGGCTACACCATCGACGTGGCCAAAAACACCATCCTGCAAGGTGCGGTGATTGCCAGCGAGGCTGCGGCCGACAGGAACCTGCTGCTCACCGATCGGTTGCTGGTTAGTGACATCAAGAACAAGAGCGAGATCGAGAGCAAGTCTGCGGGCATGAGCGTCTCCGGCTCCTACAGCAGCGGCGCGAGCACGATGACACCGGGCGCTCTGTATGGAATGTCGCTGAACGATTCGGACCACAGCTATACGCGCAGTGCTGTCAGCGAAGGCACGATCGTGGTGCGTAACCCCGAGGGTGCCAATGACCTGGTCGGCTTGAACCGCGACACGGCCAACGCCAACCAGCGTCTCGACAAGCCTGATGAAAAGGCCATGCAGGAACGCATGGAACTGATCAAGAGTTCGATGGAGTTGACCAAGGGCATTGGCGATGCGATTGCTGCCGCGAAGATCAGGGACGCCGAAGACCCCACCACTGAGGCTGGCAAAGCCACGCGGCAGAAGCTAATTGAAGACGGCATCGCTAACCCGACTGCCGAACAAGTCAGCCAGCGTGCTCAGAAGGACTATGGCTTAGGGAGCAGCTTCCAGAGGGCCAGCCAAGCCGTCACCGCCATTGTTCAAGCGGTCATGGGTGGCAATGTTGGCGGTGCGTTGGCAGGTGCCGCGGCGCCGTACCTGGCACAGGAGATCAAGAAAAAAACTGAAGGCGACCCTTACGCCAACCTGATGGCTCACGCAGTGCTTGGCGCGATGGTGGCGCAAGCGCAAGGAAATTCGGCGCTGGCAGGGGGCACCGGCGCTGCGATGGGTGAGTTGATTGCCCGTCAACTTTATCCGGGCACCGCAACAAGTGACCTGACGCAAGCGCAAAAGGAAACGGTTTCCGCCTTGTCGACCTTGGCTGCGGGGGTGGGCGGAGGGCTCACTGGCGGTGATATGCTCGGTGCCTCCGCTGGCGCTCAGGCAGGACGTAATGCGGTGGAGAATAACTGGCTGAGTGAGACAGAAGCCCGCGCACTTGATAGAGAACTATCGGCCTGCAAAAACGTTAAAGGCGACTGCGGTCTAGTATTAAAAAAATATATTGAAATCAGTAATGAAAACAGTAAAAAAATGATGGGTCGTTGCATTGGCGGTGGTTTAACGTGTGTCCTACGGGAAGAGGAAATTCAGGCAAGCACCAATGCTGCGAGAGATGCCGACCCGTCACAGTTCCGCCTGAGTGAAAAATTGAAAAATCCCGAGGCTGTCGCACTGGTAAATTACCTCAATGGCTCGGACCTTAAATTTTTGAAGGAAAATATTACTGACACAGACCGAGTCATGTCAGTTGTCATCGATCCGCTCTCTTGGCCGGTAATGGTGATGGGCGGAAGTTCAATCCTTACTAACGCTTTGACCAAAGGTAAAGAACAATTGATAGCGGTGGGCGCTTCCGCAGGTATTGGTGCAGCTATCCAATATGGAACGACAGGAAAAGTGACACTGTCGGACGTGATTGGCTCTGGGGTAGTCGGCGCGATCACAGCTGGCAAAGGTTACAATCCGACGGTTACTTGGAATGCAACGGGTGGTTATTATCAAGCGGAAATGAAAGGGGAAGACCCATTTATGGGAGCTTTGTTAAGTAAGGCGGGCGCTTCTGTGGGGTTTGCCGTTGGTAATACGATCAAGGCGCCTCTTGATAAGCTGCTTAACCCGGTGTCGAAGCAGTATGAGTGGATGCCGACTGGAATATGGACTATCAGCAGGCCGGCATCGCAAAGTTCCGTTCCCTCCATATTTGGTAATCTGGGCGACTCTGTATCGTCAGGATTTTTCAATAGTGGAGCTGATTTCTATTTGAAGAAAAGAGACAACAATGAAAAAGAATGAACCTTGGTGGGTTGCTATTTATCTTCCTTGTGCCTGTGCGTTCGGTCTGTTGTTTATGTGTGTGTTCTTTCAGATTGCCGGGTATTGGTTGAGTGGTGGCGAGGACTTTATTGTGCTTATAAAAGAAAATACGCCGCTTTATTTAAAAATGGCTGGGGTTGGCTTTGTTCTAGGTTTTGTTCTGTGGTTTTTTAATGTTCGTTGATTTTTAATTTAATAAAGATGGCTGAGTTTTTGTATAAAAGGGTGCATGAAAGGGGGCGGATTTATTTAAACGTGACGCTAGTCGGTAGTCGATTAATAAATCTGTCCCCTTGAAAAATAGGGGTCAGACCACGGTTTTGCGCTTTTTAGAGTTCAGCAAAATTGCTCTTTTAAAATATGATTTATTTTTTGTAATTATTCGATTGTGTTGGCCTGGTGATGGGCGGCTAAGCTGTAAGCTCTTATTCATTTGGGGGTTTATATGGCTCGCCGTCCTAGAGTTATACTGCCGGATGTCCCGTTGCACATTATTCAGCGGGGAAACAACCGGTCTGCGTGTTTTTATTCAGACGAAGACTATATTTTTTACGTTGATAAGTTAGACCTGCTTGCTGAATTGTATGGCTGTAAAATTCACGCAATGTGCTTGATGACAAATCACGTTCACTTGTTGTTGACCCCCACCTGCTTCGCAGGGGCTGGTCTACTTATGAAAGGGCTGGGGCAGCGCTACGTTCAATACATCAATCGAACCTATCAACGAACGGGCACGTTGTGGGAAGGACGTTTCCGCTCCTGTCTGGTTCAAAAAGACAACTATGTTTTAGCTTGCTATCGATATATCGAAATGAATCCGGTTAGAGCGGGCATGGTTGCTCATCCGGGCGACTATCGCTGGACCAGCTACAGGGCAAATGCACAGGGCGAGCCATCAAGCTTTTTAAGCCCACATGCGGTCTATAGAGAGTTAGGTAGCAGCACCGTGCAACGAGCCGAATCCTACCGGTCTTTATTCAAGGATCGGCTTTCACCTGAGTTGATAGAGCAAATTCGATTTTCTACAAACGGTAATTACGTTTTGGGCGATCAGAAGTTTGCGGCCGAGATTGAGCAGGCATTAGGTAAACGAGTTTCGCAGGGGGTGTCAGGACGCCCAAGAAGTGTGAGCTAAAAGAATAGAAGAATAGTGGTCTGACCCCTATTTCTTTCTATTTCTTTCGTTGCTGAAGTCCACCACTGGAACTTCGGTAAGACAGATTTCCCGACCCAGATCGTTGACCCACGGCATTTAGTACCCGTACCTTCGCGCGAGGCTCATCAACTGATACACCAGCAAACTAGTGCAACTTCCAAACCCTGGGTGGGCCCAGTTTCTCCGTTGCATAGAATAGATATCCCTGAGTGGTCGACGCCTCTGGCGCCAATACGGTGAAGATATGAATCTCAAGAAGACCTTTGAAGCCTTAGGATTGCCCACCGTGCTGGATGCCTGCGCGGATGGAAGCATCCATCCGCCCATCTGCACGCTGGATGCCCCAGCGCAATGGTACGGGTTCCCGCCGGCGTTGATCCCGCTGTGGAGCGATGGATCGCGGCCGACCTATATTGGCTATTGGAGGCACTGGTTTGTCGACCGTGAACCCTGCTTCGTCAAGATGTATGTAGCCGCCGAGCATATGACGATCGAGATTGCCCGCACGCCTGCCCAGTTGATGGGTGTTCTGGCTATGATGTCCATCAGTGTCGAAGATGCTGTCACCCCAGAGCTTGAGCAATTTGCCCAAGCGGTTGGGCTTGATTGTCTGGAGGAGCTAGAAGCGCAGTCATTGAAAACCGGTGATGATCCCCAAGGCTTCGCCAACGTCGAATTGTTTAGCAAAGAGACGCCGCTGGAGAGCATGGCTGAAGACGCGGGGCCCTACACCGGAGACTTTCCCAACCCGTCCGACCCTGGCCGGCCATGGTGGGAAAGCAGTTGTTCCTTCGAAATCATTGATCGGGATATGCCCCCGCCGACAGGAGGGCAATTGCCGGCGTGGTTTGATCCTGATCGAGAGAAAAAGCCGTTGTTTGAGAGCTTCTTGCAAGCCGGCCGCTTGGACTATGCGTGGCTGAGCCTGAACTCCACGGGCTGGTCGATAACCGATGCGCGGCAGGCGCTTGTCGCGTTGCAGGCTCGGGCCAACGACAGAGGCTTCGATGCAGTAGTGGATTATTGGTTGTCGGTTGCGGATGTCAGTGCCGGGGGGTACTGAACCCCATGGCCAACCCAAAAAGGGGACGATTCATTTAGCTGGGGCCTTGATCGGTAAGCTATTGAATAAATCTGTCCCCTTTAATTACAAGGCCCGGCCTACCGGGAAATCGGAACGCCAGTTGGTGCTCAATACCGTCATTGGTCATCACGTGGAAGAGGTCGCCGGGGGACTCGGGGTCAGACAACGTTTTTTTAATGTATGTGAGGCAAGCCTAGAACATTACGCTCTTTAAAAATTAGCTTTTTATTTTTATCTGCTTAAAATTTTTTTTCAGCAAGGCGGTTATGAAAATAGGGGTCAGACCACGATTACTGCTAAAACGTATATTGGTGGTCTGAACCCTATTTTCTAATTCGGTAAAAAAATACCAGAGGGACCGCATAAAACAGCGGCTGAAAATGCGCTCAAGGCTGGCAGGATCGAATGCAAAATATTCAAATGGCCGCAATAATTCTGGAGGGTGTGGTGATGATTCCTTGGTCGTTGTTGCTTGAGCAAAAAGCAGGTGATGTCCTTGATACATCCGGAGCGGCACTTTCACTCATCGATGAGGGTGTTTATGGAACTTGCGATAATCAATTCTGCTTGGCCGACACCGTTAACGAGGATGGTCAAGACAAACTCCGATTAGTTTCTTTTTACTGGGCAGCAAGCGAGGCAGCGTTTCGTCGAGCCTATTTCAGAGAAGTTGAACGTGATGACATGGTAGTCATTAGTCCCCCTGCGGAATTGATACCAAAGACGGCAGGCACGACCTATGGTCAAATCAAGCAAGCGTTGAAGGCCGTGGGGGACGTTATGGAACATGCCTCTACCGCATAATGTCCGATGGTGCCTTTGTTCACAAAAGCCTCGAGAACGCTTCAGTGGTCTACTATTTTCGCTCGACAGACATATTGGACGACGAGCTGCCCTATGCCATTTTGTGGAAATGTCGTGTGCATGGTAACTATTAAAAAGCAGCAGTGAGTGAGGTGATTAATGGTAGACACTGGAGAAACGCCGGATAGGCTGCTTGACCGACGTGCTGCTGGATTTGCGGCATTTAGATCAGAGCGTCTGCCGGTGCTGCATAAATTCTGTGAAAGTCTCGGATTTGATCAGCCTCATGAAGTATTGGTTGAGCCAAAAAAGTTTTTAGCTCTGCTGGACCGTGGGTTTCAGCACGCTGTTATCAGTGAGGAACACAGAGTCTGGTTTGTGACGCGTATCGGATATTACATTGGCGAGTACCTGATTTCCTTGTTTTATGGCTGCTGGCTACTTGATGGTGATCGGCTGTCATCGTCTTTCGCCAAATATGTGGTCGGCGATTTTTCAATTGAAGGGGTTAAAGCAAAAGTTGTCGACCCTTTTGAAATCGCACAGCGTTATGCAACAACGCCGGCCCCGCGGTTCTTAAGACAAGAGATTGAAACAGTACTGGACTAAAGGGGGCGGTTTATTTGGTAGTGGCGCCAGTCGGTAAGCGGTTAAATAAATCCGTCCCCTTTAATCCCATCGCGCGGCGTCTTCCGGTTTTTGCGCGAGCAAGCGCCCTCCTGCGCAGGGCAATTAGGGTTATGCGTGGTATCGATGGAGTACATGTTGAATATTCGCGAACTTATAAAACACATCACCTCTGCTGAGCAGTACGAAGGGGATTATGGAAGCTGCATAAGTGACCGGGATTTAATACTGAGTGGCGTCGAATTTTCGCACCGCGACAGTGTGCCGGATGACTATCTTGAGTTTCTTGAGCAGTTCGGCTTCGGTGACTTGGACAGCGCGCTCTACATCGAGGACGGCCCAGTGAAGTACGCCGCCATCGCCAAATGCGAGGTCGATGCCTACCGTCATATGTATGTGTTTGCCAGCAGTGGGAGCGGTGTGCTTTATGCATTCGACGCAGAGAACGATTGGTCAATCGTAGAAATTGATCCTGAACTGGATGGGGCAACAGTTTTGTTCGAGGATTTTTCGAGCTTCATGTTGAGCCAGTTAGAGGCGGTCAAGGGTTACGTGGATTGGCGCGCCGCACAGTAATAGGCGCAACGCGCGCACTTGCATTATTAAGGATGATCAATGAAACCTGTAAAACTCTCCCTGCAAGCTTTCCTGATGTCCTGCCTGGTGGCCGGTTGGGGGCTTGTCTACGTGGGCCGTATCAAGTGGGCCATTTCGGTTGCTGCGCTGTTGTACGGCGGTGTGGTGCTGCTCGGCGTGTTCGGTCTGAGCGCCTCGCCCATCGGGCTGTATGTGTTGTTCGGCTGGATTGTCGCGGTCAAGCTCAGCTCGGCAATCGTATCGGCAGTGTTGGCCCGTCGTTACACGGGCCCGGCGGGCGTGCCGCGCAAACGGTTCCACGCGCTATACGTCGGCGTGTTGATCGTGATCACGTTCATTCTGTTGGAGGTCCTGCGGGGGCCGCTGATAGGGTTCAAGAATTACTACATTCCGACCGGTTCGATGGCACCGACGGTGTCCGTGGGCGACTACATTGTGGCCGACCTCAAGGCCGGTGTGCCGAAGGTCGGCGATATCGTGGTGTATCGCTGGAACGGCACCGAGGCAATCAAGCGCGTGGCGGGTGTTGGGGGTGATACGTTGGCCATCGTCAACGGCGAACTGATCCGCAACGGTGAAAACCTCGGCCTGTTTCATGCGCCGGCAGACCGTGTGAATGGGCCGGCGTCGATGGAGTTGGCTCCGCTCAAGGTCGAGCCAGGGCACGTCTACCTGCTGGGTGACAACCGCAATAACAGCAATGACAGCCGCTTTATGGGACAGGTGGCCGTTGAAGAGGTGGTCGGTAAGGTCACAGGCATCTGGTTTTCCGAAGAGCGGGCACGCATCGGTATGACGTTCCCGTGAATGCTCAAACGCGCTTGGCGCGCTTTTTCAGCATTGGGTGTCGGGTTGCCCAGTGGCTGTGCCTGTTGGTGATGTTCGCCAGCGCCACGGTATCCATGCTGGCCTGAGCCTACCTCGATCCTGGTTCGACGCCGTTGGGCGTGGCAGTCGCAGGCTTCCTGTGGTGCGGCATTGGGCTGTTGTTCGCGTTCGTGTTTGAGCGATCGCGCACAACCGCAGCAACGCTTCGATTCATGCTGACTCGGATGGCCGCGATACTGGTGCTCGCGGCCACGGCGGCCTACTTGCTCGGCCTGCTGTGGGTTGAGCCTGGGCGCGATTCCCTGGACGCTCTGTTGGAAAGGGCGTCCTGTGAAAAGTACGGCAGCACGATTGAAAAAGGCTGGGAGCGCAATTGCACCCGCCCGGAATAGACGCAATCACGTTGAAGTTGGAGTAACCCTGTATGGACGCAAATAGCACCCCTAAACGCCCCACAATCCTGGCCAGCATCGGCCGTCGCCTGGCCGCACGCATCATTGACTGCGCCATCGCGGTGCTGATCTTTTTCATCGTCAAATATAGTGCAGAGGCGTTGTCTGCCTATGTCCCTGCGGCGACGCCCAAGGCCGGTTTCCTCTGCGCGTTTTTTGCGGGCTTTGCCTACTTCCTGCTGGCCGATGCGCTCCCCTACGGCCAGAGCCTTGGCAAGCGCCTGCTGAGCATTGCCACGGTTGACCGCAAGACCCTCAAGGGTTGCAGCGTTTCCCAGTCGTTTACGCGTAACTCCGGTGCGCTGGTGGTCATCGATTGGGTGTGGATCCTCATGGAATCGAGGACACGCCTGGGCGACATGTTCGCCAAGACCATCGTGATCCAGACCGGTAATCTGACGAGCGTTCGCAGCCTGGCGGATATTTACGACAAAGGCAGGGGATAAGCACGTTATGAACGATTCAGTATCGGCGGCAGAAACCTGGGACCTTGCCAGCCCGTTCAGGCGGCTGCTCGGCTATGTCATCGATATGGCCGTGGTGTTTTTCCTGCTGTTTTTGATCCGCAACCTGGACTACGCGTATCTGTTTTTGCGCTCGGTGGTGGCCCCGCTGTTTTTTGATGGCATCCGCTATGTGCTGATGTTTTTAGCCTTCGGGTACTTTCTGTTTTGCGATGCCTTGCCCAAAGGCCAGAGCCTGGGTAAGCGGGTGTGCCGGACGGCGGTGGTGGGTTACCCCTAACCAACGAACTGCACGCTGTTTCAATCGTTTTTGCGTAATGTTCCGAAGCTGTTGTTCAGTATGCTGAACGGCCTTTTTGTGCTGTTCGGGTTGCGCCGTCGATTGGGCGATATGTTGGCCAAGACGATTGTGATCAACACGTGAGCAGGGCGGTCTGGCTGTAACTAATGTGGGCGGCGTTGAACCGCCGCTCCCACATTTTTGATTGACGTGCGTCAGATGGATATCCGTCGACGTACAGGCCTTTACAGTAACTTGCGCTGCACCGCCTCATCCAGCGTACTGCGCGTCAACGCCTCGACCACTTCCCGTGTGTCGGTCTGGAAAGGCAGGCCTACGATCAGCACCAGATGCACCCATGTGCGCACCGACTCACTCTTTTTGACCCGGCCCAACTCCTTGCCGTCCTTGTCTTTGAACACCGTTTCGAGGGTAAAAATGTTCTTCGCAGTGGTGGGGATGATGCAGAACGTGAAGCCGGTAATGAACGCTGACACCGGGCTGTATTCTTCATTGTTGTGCAGGGTGGCATCCACATAGAGGTCCGAGTCAACCTTGTCGGTGCTTACTCGCGAGAAGCGGTTGGACTGTTGGAAGGTGTCGGCCACAGCCTTTTCCCACAGCACCACCGGGGCACCCACTGCCGCGTTGCCTGGGCCACCGTTGACGTGGTTTTGCGCCGTGGTGCGCACGTACGCCGTCGGCTTTTGAGCCGGTGCGTTAGCGGTCGGCGGCCAGGTTTGCACTGCCGGCAGCTCGTGCTGCGAGTAAGAAACGCAACCGGTCAGCAGGACCGCCGCGAGGACCAGGCAGTGTTTAATCAATCCTTTCATGTGTTGCTCCTTAAATTTACGGTTTCGCCAGTTTGGCGGTAGCGGTGTCGAGCAATTGCGCGACCAGTTTGGTCAGCTGCTGGCCGCCCATCGAGGGCGCCCAATACTGGCCGCTGTAAAGCCCGACGTTGTGTTCGAACTTGATCGACTCTTTCGCCGAAGCCAGTTCCTGGCCGTTGCGGTCGACGATGACCAGGTCGCCCGCTACGTCAAAGCTGTCCACGTAGATCGGGCCGTTGACCCAGATCCAGATCGTCAGCGTCAGCAGCGCGCCCGGCACATACGCAGGGTGTGGCGCGCGATGGCCTTTGAGGGAGGTCATGTTGAATTTGAGCGTGACGTCGTGCTCGCCCAGGCGTACCGGATACTCGGTGACCTGGTTGAAATAACCCGCCGTGCGCACGTATTGGTTGATCTGGGCCGTCAGCGAGCGGCTGATGGCCGTCTTGTTGGCCTCGTTGACGTCGGCGGTATTCACCGTCACATCGGCGACTTGCGCACTGCGCGAGCTACTGCTGGAGGCCGGATGGAGCGGGGCGCCGATGGGGCCAGTGACGGTGTACGACACACAGCCGGTCATGGATAACGCGGCGACGAGCGCCGCTGCCCGGAAGAGGGTTTTCAACACGCAATATCCCTATAAATGAACGAACCAAGCCACTGTCTCGTCCTTCACGGGCATAACTTGAGAATGCATTTTTTATTTGATCGGTGCAGGCTAATAGCCATCATTGTTTTTGTTTTGCTGACAATGCCTTAGGGCATTTCGCCGCGGACTTGGGCATAAGCGCCAGTAAAACGGCGCAGCTCGGGCGTCAAAACAACTTGAGAACGGCTTTCAACTCCGTAAAATGCCGCGATTGTTTAAAGCACGATACTTTTCAGGGACGAATTCAGACATGCGCCTGTTTGCCGTATTCCTCGCGGCCTGCCTTATGGCGGGCTGTGCCTCCAAGCCGGCGTATTACATCTCCCCGGCGCCGGTCACTATTCCCAAGACGGCTACCTACTGGGTCGACACCTTCGACGTTGAAGTGGGCGGCAAAAGCAAACATTTCATGCCAGACGACAAGGTTCGCCAGGAGCTCGGTGTCGACCTGGTCAACCGCCTGCTCAACGCCAAGCGCTACGCCACCAGCAAGGAAACCGCCGATTATTTGCTGGACGTGGATATCGTCTACGTGCGCCATATCATCGACACCAACGGCGGGCTGTCCAATTTAGTCATCGACGACGGCACCATCCTGCAAAGCATCGATTTCGGCTACAAGGTCAAGGTCAAGAAAGCCGGCGCCCAAGTGCTGAGCTTTGCCCACGACCGGCCAGGCCTGGTGCCCAACAACTGGGTGGGCCAGGTGCAGCAATGGAAGACCATCGGCGGCATTATCACCAATACCGGTAACGCCAGTGTCGAGCGACATTTCACTGGTGGGCTGAGCCAATACATTGTCGACGACCTGCAAGATATCCCTTCTCGATAGCGGCTAATCGCTTTGGATTTCCCCACTTAGGAGCACTCTGTGAACACACTGTCCAAAATTCTGCTGTCGGGCCTCACCGCCGCAGCGCTGCTGACCGTGGCCGGTTGCGCCACGGAGAGCAACCGCGCCATGCCGGTGGAACAAGTCGCCAGTGCCAACGTCGCCTATTCCGGCGTACGCGTGCCAATCGCCGTGGGCAAGTTCGATAACCGCTCCAGCTACATGCGCGGCATCTTCTCCGACGGCGTTGACCGCCTCGGCGGCCAGGCCAAGACCATCTTGATCACCCACTTGCAGCAGACCAACCGCTTCAGCGTGCTGGACCGCGACAACATGGGCGAAATCTCCCAGGAAGCCGCGATCAAAGGCACCGTGCAGAAGCTCAAAGGCGCTGACTATGTGGTGACCGGCGATGTGACCGAGTTCGGCCGCAAAGAGACCGGTGACCGCCAGCTGTTCGGCATCCTTGGCCGTGGCAAGACCCAAGTCGCCTACGCCAAAGTCGCACTGAATATCGTCAACATCAGCACCTCCGAAGTGGTGTATTCCACCCAGGGCGCCGGTGAGTACGCGCTGTCCAACCGTGAAGTGGTCGGCTTCGGCGGCACCGCCAGCTATGACTCCACCCTCAATGGCAAGGTCCTCGACCTGGCCATGCGCGAAGCCATCAACCGCCTCGTCGACGGCATCAACGCCGGCGCCTGGAACCCGCGCAACTGATCAGCAACACCTCAAGGAGCAGTACACGGATGAGCAAGGCAGTTAAGTTGGTGCTGATGCTGACAGCAGTCGCAACGGTCGCCGGGTGCCAGACGGCGCCCCAACCCCTGTATCAATGGGAAAGCTACCAGCCGCAGGTTTACGAGTACTTCAAGGGCGAGCCCAAGGAAGCGCAGGTCGAGGCGCTGGAGCGGGATCTGCAGAAGATCAACGCCAGTGGCCGCAAGGCCCCACCTGGCTACCACGCGCACCTGGGCATGCTCTACCTGAGCATGGGCAAGGATGACCAGATGGTGCAGGAGTTCCGCACCGAGAAGGCACTGTTCCCTGAGTCCGCCGCCTACATGGATTTTCTGCTGAAAAACGCCAAGACCGGAGTCGCCACTAAATGAGCCTGTTGAAACTCACTGGCGCCTTGCTGGCCCTGGCCCTGCTCGGCGGTTGCGCAGCCCCCAAGACCATTGACTACACGGCATACAAACAGGCGCGACCGAAGTCGATCCTGGTACTGCCGCCGATCAATGAGTCGCCGGAAGTGCAGGCCTCCTACAGCATGGTCTCGCAAGTGACCTACCCGTTGGCGGAAGCCGGCTACTACGTGTTGCCGATTGCCCTGGTGGACGAAACCTTCCGCCAGAACGGCCTGACCACTGCCAACGATATCCAGGCGGTGCCACCGGCCAAGCTGCATGACATCTTTGGCGCGGATTCGGCGTTGTACATCACCGTTACCAATTACGGCACCAAGTACATGCTGATCTCCAGCGACACCTCCGTGACGGCCTCGGCCAAACTGGTCGACCTGCGCACCGGCACCACCCTGTGGACTGGCTCGGCGCATGCGTCCAGCGAGGAAGGCAACAACAACGGCGGTGGCCTCGTCGGCATGCTGATCACGGCGGCGGTCAAGCAAGTGATCAACAGTTCCACCGATGCGGCGCACCCGATCGCCGGTATCACCAGTGCGCGCCTGCTGTCGCCGGGGCAGCGTGCGGGGATCCTGTACGGCCCGCGTAACCCGAAGTACGGCACGGACTGATATCCGGATTCTGAGAGCACCACGGTCCAACTGTGGTGTTATTTGAATCAGGGTTAACCCGAACATCCCGCACCTTGCGTCTGACCTTGTGAACGGATCATTCATTCACGAGGTTCAGCCCATGTCCCGTCCTCTGCTCTTCCTGCGTCCTGCCGCCCAAGGCTTTGCCGTCACCATGGTGGTGGCGCTGGCCGGTTGCGGGCTGTCTTCGTCCCCTGAGCTGGCCAAGCCGGCCGAGCCCGTCGCCGAGCTGCAAACCGCGTCACCCCAGGGCGCTTTGGTGAAACGCATGGCAATGCCTGCACCGATGCGTATGCAGGAGTCCGCCGCGATGGACTACCGCAGCGAACCCCGCGAGCAATACGCCAACCTGCCGGACAACCCGGTGCATCGCGTGGCCGAAACGCCGGTTTCAACCTTCAGTGTTGATGTCGACACGGGCAGCTACGCCAACGTAAGACGCTTCCTCAACCAAGGCAGCCTGCCGCCCGAAGGTGCTGTGCGACTCGAGGAAATGGTCAACTATTTCCCCTACCACTACGCGTTGCCCACCGACGGCTCGCCCTTTGGCGTGACCACCGAAGTGGCCGCCACACCGTGGAACCCGCGCACCCAACTGCTGCGCATCGGCATCAAGGCGTCCGACCGCCCCGTGGCGGAGTTGGCGCCGGCCAACCTGGTGTTCCTGGTGGACGTGTCCGGCTCCATGGACCGTCGCGAAGGCTTGCCGCTGGTGAAAAGCACGCTGAAATTGCTGGTGGATCAGTTGCGTGAGCAGGACCGTGTTTCGCTGGTGGTCTATGCCGGTGAGTCCAGGGTAGTGCTCAAACCGACTTCCGGTCGAGACAAGGTGAAGATCCGCAACGCCATTGACCAACTCACCGCAGGCGGCTCCACGGCGGGCGCATCCGGCATCGAACTGGCCTACCAGATGGCCCGCGAAGGCTTTATCGACAACGGTATCAACCGCATCCTGCTGGCGACCGACGGTGACTTCAACGTGGGCATCAGTGATTTCGACAGCCTCAAACAGATGGCGGTAGAGCAGCGCAAAAGCGGCGTGTCCCTCACCACCCTGGGTTTCGGTGTGGATAACTACAACGAACACCTGATGGAACAACTGGCCGACGCCGGCGACGGCAATTACGCCTACATCGACAACCTTCGCGAAGCGCACAAAGTGCTGGTGGACCAACTCAGCTCGACCCTGGCGGTGGTGGCGCGCGATGTGAAGTTGCAGGTGGAATTCAACCCGGCGCAGGTCAGTGAATATCGCCTGCTGGGCTATGAAAACCGCGCCTTGAAACGCGAGGATTTCAATAACGACAAAGTCGACGCCGGTGAAATTGGCGCAGGGCATACGGTCACTGCGTTGTATGAAATTGTGCCCAAGGGCGAGAAGGGCTGGTCGGAGCCTTTGCGCTACGCTGCTGCGCCTGCAGCTGAGGATAAATCGGGTGAGCTGGCGATGCTGCGCGTGCGCTACAAGTCGGCGGCGGGGGGTGACAGTCAGTTAATCGAGCGCCCCATCCGCAATAAATCCACCCAAGCGAGCGACGACCTGCGCTTCGCGGCGGCAGTGGCAGCCTTTGCACTACAGCTCAAGGGCGATGGCCGCTACACTGGCAGCATGAGCCTGCAGGACACTGCCGAACTGGCCCGCTCGGCCCGAGGCAATGACCCGTTCGGCCTGCGTAATGAGTTCGTGCAACTGGTGGAATTGGCCCAAAGCCTCAAACACTGATCTTGAATGCAACACTGGTCGAAATGTGGGAGGGGGCAAGCCCCCTCCCACATTTACAAAAGGAGTTCGCCCATTACATGGCCGTTCCAGACGATCCACCCAGCGACGAAGCGCTGCTGGCCCGCTACCGAACCGGCGACAGCGCCGCGTTCGAAGCCTTGTACGCGCGCCATCGCCAGGGCCTGTACCGATTCCTCGTATCCCTGAGCAACAAGGCCGAACTGGCCGAGGAAATCTACCAGGAAACCTGGCTCAGCCTGATCCGCAGCGCCACCCAGCCACAAGGCCGGGCGAGCTTTCGCACATGGCTGTTCCAGATCGCCCGCAACCGCCTGATCGACCATTGGCGCAAGCACGGCATCCACAACCCCCTGCACGACAGCTACGACGAGCAACTGCACGCCCAGGCCGACGACAGCGCCGGCCCCGAGCAGCAACTGAGCCTGAGCCGCGACCAGGCCCGCCTCGACGTCGCGCTGCAAGACCTGCCCGAAGACCAGCGCGAAGTTTTCCTGCTGCGCCTGCACGGTGACCTCGAAGTGCCGCAAATCGCCGCCCTCACCGGCGCCCCGCTGGAAACCGTCAAAAGCCGCCTGCGTTACGCCCAGCAGAAACTGCGTCGCCTGCTGGCCGAGGAGATACCCGCATGACCGATCCCCGACACACCCCGGACCCCGACGACGTGCTGCTCCAGCACATGCGTCAACACAGCACCGGCGAGCCGCCCGCGTCCCTCGACGCCTTCATCCTCGCCACCGCCCGCCGCGAAGCCCCGGCGCCGCAGCCGAGCCTGTGGCAACGCTGGCTGCAAGCCTGCCAACGGCCACGCTGGCAGATGGCGTTTGCCACCGTCGCAGGCTTAGCGCTGATGATCGGCGTGGTCCTACGCGAGCCCGTGCCGCACCCCGACATCTCCACGGCGACCTTCTCCGCCCTTCATGAGGAAGCCGCGCGTCCTGCTCCGCCCCCGATGTCCGCCCCTGCGCCCGTGGCCCGACTGGCCGTCGCTCCCAAGGCCGAGAGCGCGCAAGTCATGGGCTCGATGGCGGATGAGTCGCCCGCCAAACTCAGCAAACGCGCGCCGGTGGCGGTGCCGGGGTTGGAGGAGGGGTTGCAGGAGATTGTGAGGCTGCGTGAGGCCGGAGAAAGTAGAGCGGCGGATGAGAAGCTGTTGGCGTTGCACGAGCGCTTTCCTGAGGAAGACTTGCCGGCGCGGTTGGAGGCATTGCAGAAACATTGAATGTCGCCCACAAAAAAGCCCCAGGCCTTTTGACCTGGGGCTTTTTCATCTGGATATGGTGCACCCGGCGGGATTCGAACCCACGACCCCTGCCTTCGGAGGGCAGTACTCTATCCAGCTGAGCTACGGATGCTTGTGCGGGCGACATCATACCCATGTCGACCTTGGGCGTCCATGCTGGTCTTTGAGCCTTCAAGCGTAGGAATCTGCCGCATAAGGCCCTAAGTCGGGAGGCACCGATCATTGCAGTGAAACCTGGCAGAAATACGCTGATCAGAAAAACCGGATAAATGCGCCGTTTTCGTTCTTTTTTTCGAACAGACTATTGCCCTGTACCCCCATTGATCCTAGGATTCGTTTGAGATTTCAAACGCTCTGTCTCCCGTGCGCTCTTTCACTTCATCCGCGCGCAGAGGCTGATTTCCCTGACGGCAGCCCACAAGGCGCCTTTCAACAACTCTAATTCGCTCCGCGTGCGCGCGGTGCTGTTAAGGAAAGCCGACATGCAGCTCAAAGATTCCCAGTTGTTCCGCCAACAAGCCTTTATCGATGGCGCTTGGGTCGATGCGGACAATGGTCAGACCATCAAGGTCAACAACCCTGCCACCGGTGAGATTCTCGGCACCGTGCCGAAGATGGGGGCCGCTGAAACCCGCCGTGCCATCGAAGCTGCCGATAAGGCGCTGCCGGCCTGGCGGGCACTGACCGCCAAGGAGCGAGCCAATAAGCTGCGCCGTTGGTTTGAGCTGCTGATCGAAAACCAGGAAGACCTCGGTCGCCTGATGACTCTCGAGCAAGGCAAACCGCTGGCCGAAGCCAAGGGCGAGATCGTCTATGCCGCGTCCTTCATCGAGTGGTTCGCCGAAGAAGCCAAGCGCATCTACGGTGACGTGATTCCTGGCCACCAGCCGGACAAGCGCCTGATCGTGATCAAGCAGCCGATCGGTGTGACCGCTGCGATCACCCCGTGGAACTTCCCGGCCGCGATGATCACCCGTAAAGCTGGCCCAGCCCTGGCCGCCGGGTGCACCATGGTGATCAAGCCGGCTTCTCAAACCCCGTTCTCTGCCCTGGCCCTGGTTGAGCTGGCACACCGTGCTGGCATCCCGAAAGGCGTGCTGAGTGTGGTGACCGGCAGCGCCGGCGACATCGGTGGCGAGCTGACCAGCAACCCGATCGTGCGCAAATTGTCCTTCACCGGCTCGACCGAAATCGGTCGCCAGCTCATGGCCGAATGCGCCAAGGACATCAAGAAAGTCTCCCTGGAACTGGGCGGCAACGCGCCGTTCATCGTGTTCGACGACGCCGACCTGGATAAGGCCGTCGAAGGCGCGATCATCTCCAAGTACCGTAATAACGGCCAGACCTGCGTCTGTGCCAACCGCCTGTACATCCAGGATTCGGTGTACGACGCGTTCGCGGAAAAACTCAAAGTGGCGGTGGCCAAGTTGAAGATCGGCAACGGTCTGGAAGAAGGCACCACCACGGGCCCGCTGATCGACGAAAAAGCTGTGGCCAAGGTCCAGGAACACATCGCCGATGCCCTGAGCAAAGGCGCCAAGCTGTTGGCCGGTGGCAAGGTGATGGAAGGCAACTTCTTCGAGCCGACTATCCTGGTCGACGTGCCGAAAAACGCCGCCGTCGCGAAGGAAGAAACCTTCGGCCCATTGGCGCCGCTGTTCCGTTTCAAAGATGAAGCTGAAGTGATCGCGATGTCCAACGACACCGAGTTCGGCCTGGCTTCCTACTTCTATGCCCGCGACCTGGGCCGTGTGTTCCGCGTGGCTGAAGCCTTGGAATACGGCATGGTCGGCGTCAACACCGGGTTGATCTCCAACGAAGTCGCGCCGTTCGGCGGCATCAAGGCCTCGGGCCTGGGCCGTGAAGGTTCCAAGTACGGGATCGAGGATTACCTGGAAATCAAATACCTCTGCCTGGGCATCTAACCCGCCCGGCAAGGCATTGCCGTAAACGCAGAGGGCACGAGAGCGCTGACCCTTTGCGTGTTTCACACCGTTATTCGTAGTGGCCGGGAAAGCTGTGGCAGTCGATCATCGCATGCTGCCGTAGTTGCCTCCCCGCCACGTATTCCTTGGACGACGCCACCCGATGAGTGGCGAATGAGGACTTTATGAGCAAGACCAACGCATCCCTGATGAAACGCCGCGAAGCCGCTGTACCCCGCGGTGTTGGCCAGATTCACCCGATCTTCGCTGAATCCGCGAAGAATGCCACCGTGACCGACGTTGAAGGTCGCGAGTTCATCGACTTCGCCGGCGGTATCGCCGTGCTGAACACCGGCCACGTGCACCCGAAAATCATTGCCGCCGTGACCGAGCAACTGAACAAGCTGACCCACACCTGCTTCCAGGTACTGGCCTATGAGCCTTACGTGGAATTGTGCGAAAAAATCAACGCCAAGGTCCCAGGTGATTTCGCCAAGAAAACCCTGCTGGTCACCACCGGTTCCGAAGCCGTCGAAAACGCCGTGAAAATCGCCCGTGCCGCTACTGGCCGTGCCGGCGTGATCGCCTTCACCGGTGCCTACCACGGCCGCACCATGATGACACTGGGCCTTACCGGCAAAGTCGTGCCGTACTCGGCTGGCATGGGTCTGATGCCGGGTGGCGTATTCCGCGCGCTGTTCCCGAACGAATTGCACGGTGTCAGCGACGATGACGCCATCGCAAGCATCGAACGCATCTTCAAAAACGATGCCGAGCCGCGTGATATCGCTGCCATCATCATCGAGCCGGTACAGGGCGAAGGCGGCTTCTACGTCGCGCCAAAATCCTTCATGAAGCGCCTGCGCGAGCTGTGCGACAAGCACGGCATCCTGCTGATCGCCGACGAAGTGCAAACCGGTGCCGGCCGTACCGGTACGTTCTTCGCCATGGAACAGATGGGCGTTGCGGCCGACCTGACCACCTTCGCCAAATCCATCGCTGGTGGCTTCCCGCTGGCCGGTGTGTGCGGCAAAGCCGAATACATGGACGCCATTGCACCCGGCGGCCTCGGCGGAACCTATGCCGGTAGCCCGATTGCTTGCGCCGCTGCGCTGGCGGTGATGGAAGTATTCGAAGAAGAGCACCTGCTGGACCGCTGCAAAGCTGTCGGTGAGCGCCTGGTGACTGGCCTCAAAGCTATCCAGGCTAAATACCCGGTGATCGGCGAAGTGCGTGCATTGGGCGCGATGATCGCGGTCGAACTGTTTGAAGATGGCGACAGCCACAAGCCGAACGCCGCTGCCGTTGCCTCCGTGGTGGCCAAGGCGCGTGACAAGGGTCTGATCCTGCTGTCCTGCGGCACCTACGGCAACGTGTTGCGCGTACTGGTCCCGCTGACTTCGCCGGACGAGCAGTTGGACAAGGGCCTGGCGATCATCGAAGAATGCTTCTCCGAGCTGTAAGCGGAGGCTGAGCTGATTGACACAAAAAACCCGCTTCGGCGGGTTTTTTTATGCCGATCACTGCGCATTCAGGCCTTGTTCATTGTACGTAGGCGCCTGCATTGTCTAAGGTTCCAGCATTGCCGAGGGAGCGTGCAGGATGATTGCTGTTGATTTACCCGCTGTACCGCGCGTACTGATTGCCGAAGCAGACCCCTGGTCGCGGGACCTGCTCAAGCAAGTGCTGTTGAATGTGCGCTGCGATGCGCGGCTGGATGTGTGTGCCGACGGGCAACAAGCGGCCACGCTGTTGCGCGAAAAGCCCTACGACCTGATCCTGGCGGATTGGGAGCTGCCCGGCATCGATGGGCTGAGTCTGTTGCGCAACGTGCGCCAGAAACGCCGCTCACCCGCGCTGCCGTTCATTCTGCTGAGCAGTCGCAACGACAGCGCAAGCGTCCGCGAAGTCTTGCCTTTGGCGCCCACGGCGTATTTGACCAAACCCCTGAACATGGAAGGCCTGACGCAGCGTCTGCAAGACCTGCTGCTGAATGAAGGCGAAACGGTGTACTGCGAGATTCCGCCGCTGGCGCCCGGCATGACTTTGCCGGTATTCCTCGAGCGTCGCCGCGAGGCGTCCGATGGTGCGCCGTTGCGGGTCGACGTGAGAGCCGCGGTGCAACGCAGCCTCGGGCCGGATGGCCTGGACCTTAAGCAACTCGAAGACCGGGTGCGTATGGACCCACAAATTACCGCCGTGCTGATCGCCGCCGCCAACAGCGCCGGCCATCACGGCACGCCCGTGCAAACCCTGCCCGCAGCCCTGCACACGCTGGCGCCCGGGCACAGCATGAATCTTATCCTCGGCCTGGCGCTCAAGCACAACGTGGTGTTGGGGGATTCGGCCCTGGTCGCCTATGCCGAGCGTCACTGGCAGTTGTCCCAGGACACCGCCGACTATGCCCGGCGTCTGGCACACCTGTTGGCGCTGGACCATGAGCGTTGCTACAGCGCCGGTATCCTCCATCGGCTGGGTGACTTGGCGTTGTTACGCTGCCTGGAAGACTGGCGCCAGGGCGGTGGTGCATTGGATGACGAAGCGATTGGCGAGTCGCTCCACACGTTTGGCGCTGCCTACGGTTCGGCACTGCGCGCACGTTGGCGTTTGCCGCTTGAGCTGCGTCAGTTGATCGCGGCGATTTATTCGTTGGAGGGTGGGGTCTATGCCCGGGATGCGCTGGTGATGAACCTGGCGGCGCAGATGGCGCGTTTGACCGAGCACGAAGGGCTGGAAGCACTGGCTGCGGGCAAGACAGCGCGACTGCTCAAGGTGGGCTTGCCGGAGCTGACCCGAATACGCAAATCCTAAAAGGCGCTGCGGTCGAAATGTGGGAGGGGGCAAGCCCCCTCCCACATTTGATCAGTCGACCACTAGCCGGCGATGACGCGGTTTTTGCCGAGGCGCTTGGCCTCGTACATGGCCGCATCGGCGCGGGCGAACAGGCTGTCCAGGGTCGAGTCTGACTCGCTGAGGTTGGCCAGGCCCTGGCTGATGGTCACGCTGAAGGCCTGGCCTTCATAGCTGAAACTCAGCGCCTGAATCTCTTTGCCCAGTCGTTCAGCGACCTGCAGCGCCATCTCCGGTGCGCAGCCGGGGAGGACAGCGGCGAACTCTTCGCCCCCAATGCGCCCGAACAGGTCGCCACGGCGCAGTACCCCGCGACCGCTCTCGGCGATACGCCGCAACACCTGATCGCCTTCCAGGTGACCGTAGGTGTCGTTGACGTCCTTGAAGTCATCGATGTCCAGTAGAAGGAAGGCCAGCGGCGCACCTTGGGCACAGGCAGTGTCGAAGGCCTGGTTGGCGCATTCGAAGAAGTGTCGGCGGTTGCTGCTCTGGGTCAGCACGTCGGTGGTGGCGAGACGGTGCAGTTCCAGCTCAAGTTGTTTCTTTTCGGTGATGTCTTCGGCCATGCCGACCACGATCACCGGTTCGCCGGGCTCAACCTGTTGATTGATATAACACTTGTCGCTCAGCCAGCGGATCTGCCCGTTGGCCGTGATGATGCGGTACTCCCGGTCTTCAACCGCGCCCTGCTCCAGCACGCGGGCCAGGCTGTGTTCGGCGTAGTCGAGGTCCTCGGGGTGAATGCTGTTGCGCCACTCCCGATGGTCGGCCAGCAGCAGGCTGGCGGAGCGACCGAACACCCGCTCGTAAGCCGGGCTCACGTATAGCACGCGACGGGTTTCCCAATCGATGGCCCACAGCACGGCATTCACGCTGACCAGCATCGAGCTCAGCAGCTGCTCACGCTCGCTCAATCGCTCGACTTCACCCTGGGCATGCACCAGCGCCAGCAGGGTCGCCGCCGCAGCTGGGCGGGGATGCTCAGCTGTGGGCGCGTCGACTAAGGAGGACTTTTCGTGAACCATCGGCACAACTCTCTCTGGGCGCGCCGCAAACTGGAGCAGCGGTCACTACAAGGGGCCACCATGATGGCGAAGTGTTCATTGAGAGAGGCGAATTGCAGTGAAGTTCCGTCAATAGGATCGATTGACGGTGTCCGAGAAATGGCGCCAAAAAGCTGATGGGCGGGAGGGAAGGCCCTCCCGCCTTGTTGTCATATGGATGCAGGGCGCAGCGAATAGGTCTTCAATTGGTGGGCAAAATCCCGCAGGGACTGGATGCCGCTGGCCTCGGCCTCGTGTACCCATTCCTTGATGGCGGCGAGCATATCGTGGCCATTGGAGCTGGTCTTGAGCCAGATCTGTTGCAGCGCCAGGCGCTTTTCATAGATCACTTTAAGGGCCTGGCTATGCTCCAGCATGCTCTGGATACGCAGGTGGTGGCGGTCGTCCAGCAAGCTGGTTTCCCGCGACAATAGGCGCTTGGCGCGGTGGAATTGGTGACGAACGGAGTGATCGACCTTTTCCAGTTCCTGCTTGACCAGCGGTCCGATTACCAACTTGCGGTACTGGGCCATGATCTGGAAGCGGTTGTTGAGGATCGCCATGGCGGTGTCCATGTCCAGGTGGCCCTTGCCTTCCACGCGGTGGGCGATGGGCGCAACGCGCTGCACCTTGGCCAGGCGCAGGAAGCTGAATACCTTGATCCACGCCCAACCCAGGTCGAACTCCCATTTCTTCACGGACAGCTTGGCGGAGTTGGGGTAGGTGTGGTGGTTGTTATGCAGCTCTTCGCCCCCGACGATGATGCCCCACGGCACCAGGTTGGTCGCCGCATCACGGCATTCGAAGTTGCGATAGCCCACGGCATGGCCCAGGCCATTGATCACACCGGCGGCCCAGAACGGGATCCACATCATCTGGATCGCCCAGATCGTGATGCCGATGGTGCCGAACAACAGCAGGTCGATCACGCCCATGATCGCCACGCCGAGTAGCGGGTAGGGGGTGTAGAGCTTGCGTTCGATCCAGTCATCCGGGCAGTTCTTGCCGTAGATACGCAGGGTCTCCGGGTTTTCGGCCTCGGCGCGGTAGAGCTCGGCACCGGTGCGCAGCACGGTGGACAGGCCCTTGATGACCGGGCTGTGCGGGTCGTCGACGGTTTCGCACTTGGCGTGGTGCTTGCGGTGGATGGCCGTCCACTCGCGGGTGTTCTGCGCCGTGGTCAGCCACAGCCAGAAGCGGAAGAAGTGTTTCAGGCCTGCATTGAGCTCCAGGGAGCGATGGGCTGAATAGCGGTGCAGATAGACCGTGACCGCAATGATGGTCACGTGGGTCATCAACAGAGTGACTGCCACCAATTGCCAGGCTGACAAGTCAAGAAAACCGTTGTACCACATAGGCTGTATGGCCCTCAGATAAAGAAAAAAACAGCTCACGCATTATCACTAAGCCTACAGAGAAAACCAGCCGCCCTTTCAGATAGGAGTGACTGGATGTTTCTTATTCTATAATCCGCAGCCTTTGTGGGGCGATTATGTTTTTTTGGTAAGGATTACTGACCATATGCTGTTTTCATACCGAGGTGCCCGGTGGGCGGGGCTGGTATATCTGCTGGTTTCGATTGCGTGGATAAGCCTGACTGAGCGGTTATTGATCGAGTTTCTCGATAACCCGAGTGCGTTGAATCACTGGCTGCAGGTGCGTGGCTATGTGTGGGTGGCACTCAGTGCCTTGGTGATTTACTTGATCTGCGCCCGGTTTGCCCGTGCCAACCAGCAGCAGCAACCCCTGAAGGAAAACCGTGAACGCCTGCGCCAGGCCGCGGCCGTGTTCGATTGTACCCGCGAAGGCGTGTTGGTCACTGACGCTCAGGGGCTGATCGTGCACGTCAATCGGGCCTTTATGGAAATCACCGGTTACAGCCGTGAAGACGTCATGGGTCGCCAGCCCAGCCTGTTCAAGTCCGGTCGCCATTCGTCGAATTTCTACCAGCAGATGTTCCAGAGCCTGGAGCGCTGCGGCGAATGGAGCGGTGAAATCTGGAACCGACGCAAAAGCGGCGAGATTTATCCACAGTGGCAAACCATCCGTGTAATCCACGATGACCTGGGCCAGGTCAGCCACTACGTGGCGGTGTTTTCCGATATCAGCGCGATCAAGGATTCCGAGCACGAGTTGGCCCACCTCGCTCACCATGATCCGCTGACCGACCTGCCCAATCGCCTGCTGTTTACCGACCGCGCCCAGCAGGCGCTGGCGTCGGCGCAAGTCCACAAGCGCGGCTGCGCCCTGCTGTTGCTCGATCTGGACCACTTCAAGATCATCAACGACAGCCTGGGCCATAACGTCGGCGACCAGTTGCTCAAGCTGGTGGGTGAACGGCTCAAGGCACTGTTCGGCCCCGGCGTGACCCTGGCGCGCCTGGGTGGGGATGAGTTCGCCGTGCTGGCGGAAAGTTGTCCACAGGTGGCGCAAGCGGCCAGCTTGGCGCAACGCATGTTGGAGGCGATGAAACAACCGTTCCTCTTCGACGGCCATCAGCTGTTTATCAGCGCCAGTATTGGCATCAGCCTGTTCCCCAATGACGCGTTGAGCGCTGAACAACTGCTGCGCAACGCCGATTCCGCGCTGTTCAAGGCCAAGAGCACCGGCCGTGAGGGCTATGCGCTGTACACCGAAGAACTCACCGCCCACGCGCAAAACCGCGTGGAAATCGCCAGCGAGCTGCGCCGTGCCCTTGAGCAGAAAGAGCTGCGCGTCTACTACCAGCCGGTACACGACCTCAATGGTAGCCGCCTGATTGGCGTCGAAGCGCTGGTGCGCTGGCAGCACCCGGCGCGTGGCCTGGTGCCGCCTGGGGAATTTATCCCGATTGCCGAGCGCACCGGGCTGATTGCCGATATCGATGCCTGGGTGATGGACCAGGCTTGCCGGCAGATGTGCGATTGGTTGGCGCAGGGGGCGCCGTTGAGTTTTATCGCGATCAACGTGTCCAGCCGCCTGTTTGCCCGGCGCGAGCTGTATGAACAGGTTGCCCAAGTGCTGCACGACACCGGCCTGGACCCGGCTTTCCTCGAGCTGGAAGTCACCGAAAGCGCCGTGATGGACGACCCTGAGGTGGCCTTGGAGCAGCTGCACCGCTTGCGCGAGCTGGGCTTGCGCCTGGCCATCGATGATTTTGGTACCGGTTATTCGTCGCTGTTGCGCCTCAAGCGCCTGCCGGTGCAGAAGCTCAAGATCGACCAGGGCTTCGTCGCCGGCTTGCCGTGGGATGAGGATGACGCGGCGATCGTGCGCGTGGTGATCGCCCTGGCGAAAAGCATGGGCATGCAGGTGCATGCCGAGGGGATCGAGCAGGAGGAACAGGCGCGCTTCCTGCTCGACCAGCAGTGCGACATGGGGCAGGGGTATTGGTTTGGGAAACCGATGCCGGCGCAGGAAATCGATTGGTCACGGGCCCCCGTAATCAGGCCTTGAAATGCAGTCAAAATGTGGGAGGGGGCTTGCCCCGATAGCGGTGTGTCAGGTTAGAAATTCTTGACTGACCTACCGCCATCGGGGGCAAGCCCCCTCCCACATTTGAATCTGCTCAAGACTTTATTTTTGCGTTCTGGCACAGAACCCGCGCGCAACCCCGCGTCCCATCAGAAAATTCTTTCTGGTTATATAAACATTCTTAAATAGTATTTTTAAGAATATCCGCGCTTATCTACTATCGCCCTCACGCCGCAAGCAGTGCCGCCACTGCGAGGCACTATTCATTTCAGGAGCGAGACCATGAGCGCATCTCTACGTAGCGTCGACGGCCAGGACGAAGCAGCCATTTTGCGTGAGATCCAGAGCGCCCTGCGCGATCTGCGGTTTGGCGCGGTGGAAATCACGGTGCACAACGCCCAAGTGGTTCAGATTGAACGCAAAGAAAAATTCCGTTTGCAGAATCCGGGTAACAAACCGAGCTAAGCAAGAACGGCGATTCGCATGCTAGACCCGCATCTATAAGAAAAAGCCAACACCCCAGAATTTCAGGAGCTTCTATGTCGTCGATTCGCCGTTATGCCCTAGCCGCCCTGGCCAGCGCCGTGTTTGCAGGTTCCGCGGTTGCCAAGGACTACGAGTTGCTCAACGTCTCGTACGACCCTACCCGTGAGCTGTACCAGGACTACAACGCTGAGTTCACCACCTTCTGGAAACAGTCTCACCCGGGCGACAACGTCAAGATCCAGCAATCCCATGGCGGTTCGGGCAAACAAGGCCGTGCCGTGATCGACGGCCTGCGCGCCGACGTGGTCACCCTGGCCCTAGCCGGTGACATCGACGAAATCGCCAAGCTGGGCAAGACCCTGCCGGAAAACTGGCAGACCCGCCTGCCGGATGCGAGCACCCCGTACACCTCGACCATCGTGTTCCTGGTGCGCAAGGGCAACCCTAAAGGCATCAAGGATTGGGGCGACCTGATCAAAAAAGACGTGTCGGTGATCACCCCGAACCCGAAAACCTCCGGCGGCGCCCGCTGGAACTTCCTCGCCGCCTGGGCTTATGGCCTGAAAACCGGTGGCAGCGAAGCCAAGGCCCAGGAATACGTGAAAGAGCTGTTCAAGCATGTTCCTGTGCTGGACACCGGTGCTCGCGGTTCGACCATCACCTTCGTCAACAACGGTCAGGGTGACGTGTTGCTGGCTTGGGAGAACGAAGCGTTCCTGGCCCTGAAAGAAGACGGCGGCGCTGACAAGTTCGATATCGTCGTGCCTTCCCTGTCGATCCTCGCCGAGCCTCCGGTGGCCGTGGTCGACAAGAACGCCGAGAAAAAAGGCAACACCGAGATCGCCACTGAGTACCTGAAACACCTGTACAGCCCGGCTGGCCAGGAGATTGCGGCGAAGAACTTCTACCGCCCACGCGATGCAAAAGTGGCCGCCAAATACGCCCAGCAGTTCCCGAAACTGGACCTGGTGACTATCGACAAAGACTTCGGCGGCTGGAAAACTGCCCAACCGAAATTCTTTAACGACGGTGGCGTGTTCGACCAGATCTACACCGCGCAGTAAACCAAAGTACCTGTAGGAGCCCACTTTCTGTGGAGAGGCCCTTACTGTGGCGAGGGAGCTTGCTCCCGCTGGACTGCGAAGCAGCCCCAAAATCAGACAACCGAGTTGCACCAGGTGCAACGCGGATACCGGTTTGGGAGCGCTTCGCGCTCCAGCGGGAGCAAGCTCCCTCGCCACAATAAGTTACCTCTACATTTACGGCGCGCTCCTGCAGTGGTTTCTACCCTTTAACCAAGGACTCTTATGTCGCGTCGTATCTCCCCCGTCATACCCGGCTTCGGGCTGACGCTGGGCTACACCGTGGTGTACCTCAGCCTGATCGTACTCATCCCCCTCGCGGCGATGTTTGTACACGCCGCTCAACTTACCTGGGATCAGTTCTGGAACATCATCTCCGCACCGCGCGTGCTGGCGGCGTTGCAACTGAGCTTCAGCACGGCGCTGTACGCCGCGTTGATCAACGGCGTGATTGGCACACTGCTGGCCTGGGTGCTGGTGCGCTACACCTTCCCCGGTCGCAAGATCATCGATGCGATGATCGACCTGCCCTTCGCCCTGCCCACCGCCGTCGCCGGTATCGCCCTGACGGCGCTGTACACGCCTAACGGCCTGGTCGGCCAGTTCGCCGCGGACCTGGGCTTCAAGATCGCCTACACGCCGCTGGGCATCACCCTGGCGCTGACCTTCGTCACCCTGCCTTTCGTGGTGCGCACGGTGCAGCCGGTGTTGGCCGATATTCCCCGGGAAGTCGAAGAAGCCGCCGCCTGCCTGGGTGCCAAGCCGTTGCAGGTGTTCCGCTACATCCTGGTGCCTGCGTTGCTGCCAGCCTGGTTGACCGGTTTCGCCCTGGCGTTTGCCCGTGGCGTCGGTGAGTACGGTTCGGTGATCTTTATCGCCGGCAACATGCCGATGAAAACCGAGATCCTGCCGTTGCTGATCATGGTCAAGCTCGACCAATACGACTACCGCGGCGCCACCTCCATCGGCGTGCTGATGCTGGTGGTTTCCTTTGTCCTGCTGCTGCTGATCAACTTGTTGCAGCGGCGCATCGAACGTCCATAAGGAAGCGCGGAACATGTCCCAATCGTCTATTTCCGCCGCGTCCTCGGCCAACGCCGCCCGCCGTGGCAGTGCTGCGTCCCGACGCATCCTGATCGGCCTTGGCTGGCTGGTGTTCGCACTGTTCCTGCTGTTGCCGCTGTTGATCGTGGTGACCCAAGGCCTGAAAAACGGCCTCGGTGCGTTCTTCACCGCGATTCTCGAGCCGGACGCGCTGTCGGCACTGAAACTCACGGTGATCGCCGTGGTGATTTCGGTGCCGCTCAACCTGGTGTTCGGCGTCAGCGCCGCGTGGTGCGTGAGCAAGTACTCGTTCCGTGGCAAGAGCATCCTGGTGACGCTGATCGACCTGCCGTTCTCGGTGTCGCCGGTCATCGCCGGTTTGGTCTACGTGCTGATGTTCGGCGCCCAGGGCTTCTTTGGCCCTTGGCTGCAGGAGCACGATATCCAGATCGTGTTCGCCTTGCCTGGCATCGTGCTGGCGACCATCTTCGTCACCGTGCCCTTCGTGGCCCGTGAACTGATCCCGCTGATGCAGGAGCAGGGCACCCAGGAAGAAGAGGCCGCGCGCCTGCTCGGTGCCAATGGCTGGCAGATGTTCTGGCATGTCACCGTGCCGAACATCAAATGGGGCCTCATCTACGGCGTGGTGCTGTGTACCGCACGGGCGATGGGTGAGTTCGGCGCGGTGTCGGTGGTGTCCGGCCACATTCGCGGCGTGACCAACACCCTGCCGCTGCACGTCGAGATTCTCTACAACGAATACAACCACGTTGCCGCGTTTGCGGTGGCGAGTCTGCTGCTGATCCTGGCGCTCTTCATCCTGCTGCTCAAGCAGTGGAGCGAGAACCGTATTAACCGCCTGCGCGCCGGTGCGGCTGAGGAATAAGTCATGTCGATCGAAGTCCGTAATGTCAGCAAGAACTTCAACGCCTTCAAGGCCCTGAACAGCATCAATCTGGACATCCAGAGTGGCGAGCTGGTGGCCTTGCTCGGCCCGTCCGGCTGCGGCAAGACCACCTTGCTGCGCATCATCGCCGGTTTGGAAACCCCGGATGACGGCAGCATCGTGTTCCACGGTGAAGACGTGTCCGGCCACGACGTGCGTGATCGCAACGTCGGCTTCGTGTTCCAGCACTATGCGTTGTTCCGCCACATGACGGTGTTCGACAACGTGGCGTTCGGCCTGCGCATGAAACCGAAAAACCAGCGCCCGAATGAAAGCCAGATCGCGGTCAAAGTGCATGAGCTGCTGAACATGGTGCAACTGGACTGGCTGTCCGATCGCTACCCGGAGCAACTCTCCGGTGGCCAGCGCCAGCGTATCGCCCTGGCCCGTGCCCTGGCGGTGGAACCGAAAGTGTTGCTGCTGGACGAGCCCTTCGGCGCCCTCGATGCCAAGGTGCGTAAAGAACTGCGCCGCTGGCTGGCGCGCCTGCACGAAGACATCAACCTGACCTCGGTGTTCGTGACCCACGACCAGGAAGAGGCCATGGAAGTCGCCGACCGCATCGTGGTGATGAACAAGGGCGTGATCGAGCAGATCGGTTCACCGGGCGACGTCTACGAAAACCCGGCCAGCGATTTCGTCTATCACTTCCTGGGTGATTCGAACCGCCTGCACCTGGGTGAAGACCAGCACGTGCTGTTCCGTCCACATGAAGTGTCGCTGTCGCGTCATGAGCTGGAGGATCACCACGCCGCTGAAGTGCGGGATATTCGCCCGCTCGGCGCGACAACCCGTGTGACGTTGAAGGTGGAAGGCCAGAGCGAGCTGATCGAAGCTGAAGTGGTGAAGGACCACGACAGCCTGACCGGTTTGGCCCGTGGCGAGACCCTGTTCTTCAAGCCCAAGGTCTGGCAAAAAGCTTAAAAGCCCACCCAATATCCCATAGGGGAATGGGATCTGAATGTGAGAGGGGGCAAGCCCCCTCCCACATCAGACTTCGCTAGGCTTTAGATCACGACGAATTACCGGCCCCGACCGCTCTTCAATCTGCTGCTTGAGCCCCTGGCGCAACCCCAGCAGAAACGCCAACTCTGCCACCACAAACAACGGCCCCACAATCAGTCCCGACACGTCATCCACAAACGCGGGCTTGCGGCCTTCGTAATAGTGGCCGACAAACTGGATCACCCAGCCCACCACAAACATCCCCACGCCGCTGCTGAGCCACACCAGCGTGCTTTGCGCCGCCAGCACATGCCCGGCCCACACCGACAGGCCCATCAGCACCGTCATAAGCACACCCAGAGCCAGCTCCAGGCGCAGGTAAAACCACGCCGACAACAGCGCGACAATCACGGCGGGGGACATCCACAGGCTGCCCACGGCCCATTCGGGGCGCGACAGCAGCACGGCAACCGCCACCACAATCAACGGGATGCCGATAAAGTGGCTGGCGATATTGCGCGGGTCGCGATGGTAGGCGGCGTATTGACTGAGATGGTCGACGAGGCTTTTCATTGTTATTCCTCCTGTAGGATGTTTGATCATGCCCTGTCAGCCTGTGGCGAACTGTCAGCTGGGCGACAATCTTCGGAGTTCACATGGACGCAGACAAATGGCACGCCCGGTTGGGCTGTGGCCACTGGTTCCGTCATCTGCCTTCAGATTTGCAGCGTAGCTTGCTGGCAGCGGCCCGGCCACGCTCGCTGACGGCAGGACAGTTGCTGTTCAAGCGCGGTGATCCCCCGTGCGGTGTGTATGCAGTGCTGGAAGGTGGGGTGCGTATCAGTGCGGTGAATGCCCAGGGCAAGGAAGCGGTATTGAGCCTGGTTGAGACGCCTTACTGGTTCGGCGAAATCTGCCTGTTCGATGGCCTGCCGCGTACCCATGATGCCCTTGCCATGGGGCCATGCACATTACTGCAGGTGCCGCAGGCGGCAATGCTCGGCATCCTGGAGCGGCATCCGTCGTATTGGCGCGATGTAGCCCTGTTGATGAGCCACAAACTGCGCCTGTCATTGATCAATATCGAGCAGATGAGCCTGATGCCCGCGTCGGCGCGGCTGGCCCATCGGCTGCTGATGATCGCTGAAGGCTACGGGGAGATAGAACAGGCCCGCCGCGTGTTGCACCTGCCTCAGGAGGATCTTGCGGCGATGCTGGGCCTGTCGCGCCAGACCATTAACAGTCTGCTCAAGATGCTGGAGCAACAGGGCGTCATTGAGCTCAGTTACGGCGCGATTGAGATACTCGATTTCAATGGCCTGCGGCTGTCTGCGGGCCTATGAGCCGCGATATGTAGAGAACCCGTACGGGCTGAGTAGCAGCGGGATGTGGTAATGCTGGTCGGCCTGTTTGACTCGGAAAATGACCGGCACTTCTGGGAAAAAGGTCTCGCGGTTGGCCTTTTTGTAGTAGTCGCCCGTCTTGAACACCACACGGTACTCACCCGGCTTTATGCTGCGATTGGCGGGAAACAGTTCGCTAATGCGTCCCTGCTGGTTGGTGACGCCTTGGGACAGCGACTGCCATTGGTCGCCCACGTGCTCTTCCAGGGTGACGCTGACCCCGGCACTCGGCAGGCCATTTTCAAGGTTGAGCACATGCACGCTCAACGGATTGCCGTCGGCCAGTGCCAGGTTGCACAGGCCGCTCAGGCTGAGGGCGGCGAGGGTCATGTTTAGGGTTTTCATCGAGAAGTCCTTTTGACAGGGGGATTCAAGGGGTGGTTTTTAAGCCCAGTTGCTCGGCGGCTTGCAGGGCACAGGCTTCGTCCTGTGCCGCGCCGCCGGCACCTGCGATGCCAAGCGCGCCGACCAGTTCCGCCTCGGCAAACAGCGGCACGCCGCCGCCGAGCAACAGCAATTCGGGCAAGCTGTTAAGGTTGGCCGCTTCGGGATTGTTGCGAGCGCGCTCGGCAAACACGCGGGTCGGGGTCTTTGTCGACAGCGCGGTGTATGCCTTGCGTTGGCTGGCGAGGCTGTTGTGCGGGCCGACGCTATCGGCTCGCAGGGCCACCAGCAGGTTGCCGCCGCGGTCCAGCACGGTCAGTGCGGCGGTGCAGTGCGTCAGGCTGGCATCGGCCAGTTGGCGCGCAGTGCGCAAATCAAGGTCGGCATGACGCGGCAAGAGGGGCGCAGCCTGAGCGGCCGTGCAGGCGGCGAGGCTCAGGAACAAGGCAGTGCGATACATGGTGAAGGCTCCTTAAAACAGGCCATCACGTTAGCCAGCGGGCAGGGTCAGAAGCCGCACAATTTGATGACAATTTTGTAATCAAACTACGAGGTAACGCATGCAGGTGTTGTTAGTGGAAGATCAGCCCCAACTGGCGCAGCGCATGGCTCAAGGTCTGAGCGAGGCTGGCTTCACGGTAGAAGTCGCGGCGAATGGCATGGCGGCATTGCGCTTTGTTGAAAGTACCGAATACGACCTGGTGATCCTGGACGTAATGTTGCCGGGTCTGAATGCCTGGAAGCTGCAACAGGCCATTCGGCAGAAGGGGCAGACGCCGCTGCTGTTCCTGACCACGCCGGGCGGGATTGAAGATCGCCTGCGCGGGCTGGAATTGCATGAGGATGACTATTTGCTCAAGCCGTTTGAGGCCAAGGCGCTGGTGGCGCGGGTGAAGAAGGTGTTGCGGCGCGACCGCGGGCGGTGATTGATCAGGTATTTTTGCTGCCTGAGCCATCGCCATCGCGGACAAACCCCCTTCCACAGGGGAATGCATTTCAAATGTGGGAGGGGGCTTGCTCCCGATGAGGCCATCACCATCACCCCAAACCTACCTACCGCAATCCATCCCGAAACTGCCCCGGCGTCATCCCCGTCCAACGCTTGAACGCGCGGTTGAAGCTGCTGGTATCGGCAAACCCGAGTAAATGACTGATCTCGGCCAATGAGCAGTTCGGGTCGCGCAGGTGCAGCAATGCCAGGTTCTCCCGGCATTCATTGAGCAACGTATCAAACCGGCAGCCCTCATCCGCCAAGTGCCGCTGCAAGCTGCGCAGGCTCAGGTGCAAGGCCTGGGCGATGCGTTCGGCACTCGGCTCGCCATCCGGCAATTGCGCCTCGATGGCCGCGCGTACCTTGCGTTCCCAGGTCAACGGTTGCAGTTGGGCGAGGGTGCGCTTGAGCACGGTCTCATTATGTTCGGCCAGTTCCGGGTTGGCATCGTCCAGGTGGCTGTCGAAGTCATGGGCGGCGAATTCCAACGCGTCTTCCTCGGCACCAAAAAACACCGGTGCGCGAAATACCGTGTGCCAGGGGCTGGGGTCGGCAGGTTCAGGGCGCCGCAAGTGAACGGCCAAGGGGGCGTAGTCGCGGCCCAGGCGGTTACGGCAGGTGCGCACATAGATCGCCGCGAAGGCATCGATGGCTTCCAGCGCCGGTGCCGGACTGCCTGGGGGCTGCAGCAGGCGAAAGCGATAACGCTCGCCTTCGCGACTGAGCTCCAGCGTCAGCGCATCGCTGACCACCTGGTGATACCGCACGATGCGCTCGAACACCTCGCGCAGGCTGCCGCTGGCCACCAACGCATAGCCCAAGGCATGAAAGGTCGTGGGGCTGACAAACCGCGACACCCGCAAACCAATCGCCGGATCCCCGCTGGCCTGCACCGCCAGTTCCCACAAGCGCGTGGTGGCGGACAGCGGGTAGCGTGCATTGGGATCGTCCATCTGTTGTGGGTCGAGCCCGGCTTGCACGCACAGCGCGGCGCTGTCGAGGCCCAGGGCGTCGAGCTGCTTGCGCAGGGCGCGGGTCCAGCTGGCGAGGGAAGTGGGTTCAGTCATGGCGATTGGCGCTTGCGGTCAACAGGTTGGCGTGTGGGGCTAGCGTCCTGCAAGAAGCTCTGGTGCAGGATGTAACCATCAATAAATAAGAGGATGGGAGCATGGACGGTACTTCTGCAAGTCCCCAGCAGATGAACGCGCAACAGCGTTCGGCGCATATCCGTGAAGTGGTGCTGGCCGAGGGCGTGCGACTGCGCCGCCGGCACCCCTGGTTGCTGCATCAGGACGCGCTGGGCGCGGGCATCCTGGCGTTTGCGCTGGTCGGCATGGTGGGTTCGGCGGCGCTCTACATCACGGGGCACATGGCCTGGTGGGCGTGCCTGCTGCTCAATGCGTTCCTGGCCTCACTGACCCACGAGCTGGAACACGACCTGATCCACAGCATGTACTTTCGCAAACAGCGCGTGCCGCACAACCTGATGATGGGCCTGGTGTGGCTGGCGCGGCCGAGCACCATCAACCCGTGGGTGCGCCGGCACCTGCACCTCAACCATCACAAAGTCTCCGGTACCGAAACCGATATGGAAGAGCGCGCCATCACCAACGGCGAGCCGTGGGGTTTTGCGCGCTTGCTGATGGTCGGCGATAACGTCATGTCGGCGTTTATCCGCATCCTGAGGGCCAAAACCTGGAAGCACAAACGAGCGATCATCAAGCGCTCGCTGCTGGTGTACGCACCGCTGGCGCTGCTTCATTGGGGCGCGTGGTACATCTTCCTCGGCTTCCATGCCGCCAATGGTATTGCGGGTCTGATGGACACGCCGATTGAATGGTCGGCCGCTACCGTGCAGATGATGCACGTGATCGATATCGCCGCCGTGGTGATCATCGGGCCCAACGTGCTGCGCACCTTTTGCCTGCACTTCGTCAGCTCCAACATGCACTACTACGGCGATGTGGAACTGGGCAACGTGATCCAGCAGACCCAAGTGTTGAACCCCTGGTGGATGTGGCCGTTGCAGGCGTTCTGCTTCAACTTCGGCAGCACCCACGGGATTCACCATTTTGTGGTGAAGGAGCCGTTCTACATCCGCCAGATGACGGCCAAGGTAGCGCATAAGGTCATGGCCGAGATGGGCGTGCGTTTCAATGATTTCGGCACGTTTGCGCGGGCCAATCGGCTTGAACCCATGGCGTCGCCCCAGGCCCGGCTCAATCCGGCTGAAACGGCGACGCGCTGAGCACCACGCCGGTTTCGTCGACGTACTGCTGCCAGTGGCCGATCAACCTGGCGAGCTTGTCCGGATGACTCAAGGCCAGGTCGTGGATTTCGCCGGGGTCCTGGCCCAGGTCATACAGCTGCCAGGTCGCCGGGCCCACGGGGCCGGGAATGTACACGGCTTTCCACTGGCCCTGGCGAATCGCGCGGCGGCCAAACAGTTCCCAGCCGGTTACGGTGTCGTCGTCGTGCACCTGGGCGGTCTCG
This sequence comes from Pseudomonas sp. OV546, assembly GCF_900116845.1. Classification (NCBI taxonomy): domain Bacteria; kingdom Pseudomonadati; phylum Pseudomonadota; class Gammaproteobacteria; order Pseudomonadales; family Pseudomonadaceae; genus Pseudomonas; species Pseudomonas sp. OV546. Next base: position 81,425 of record NZ_FPCE01000017.1, read on the forward strand.
CCGGAGAGGAAGCCCAGCCACGACTTGCCCCGCAGCGGCGCCACCGGCTTGCCACGCCATTGTTTGCCCGGATGACGCACGCCGGCCAGGTCGAGGATGGTCGGCGTGATGTCCATCACCGTGCCGAACCCATGGCTGATACGACCTTTGAGCGACAACTGCGGATAGTGCACCAGCGCCGGCACGCGAATCCCGCCCTCGGTGGTGAACGCCTTGAACAATCGCGACGGCGCCGTCGCCACCTGCGCCCATGACGGGCCATACCAGACGTAGGAGTTGGCGCGGCCGATATTGTCGAGGCTGTTGTCGTAATGCTGGTTGAGGTAGGTGAGCAACTGCGGCCCGAACTTGGGGAACGCCTCCAGCAGCGCACCTTCGGCGCCGTTGTCGGACATGAACACAATGAACGTATTGTCCAACTGCCCCTGCTGGCGCAGGTAATCCACCACTCGGCCGATGTTCCAGTCCATGCGCTCGACCATCGCCGCATACACCTCCATGGCCCGCGCCGACACCTGGCGCTGTTCGTCGCTCAAGGCGGCCCACTGGGTGTTCAGCTCGATCAACGGATGGGGCTCGACGTCGGCGTCGATCAGCCCCAATGCCTTGAGTTTTTCCAGGCGTTCCAGGCGCAGCACTTCGGGGCCGGCGTCGTAGCGGCCACGGTACTTTTCGACGATGTCCGCAGGCGCCTGCAACGGCCAGTGCGGGGCGGAAAACGGCAGGTAGGCGAAGAACGGCCGGGCCTGGTCGCGCTCCTTGAGGTAGTGCAGCAGCTTGTCGCCGAAGGCATCGGAGGAATAGAAGTCCTTGGGCAGTTGCTCCACGAACCGGTCGTCTTCGATGTACAGCGCCGGGGTGGATTTGAGCAGGCCCGGGGTGTGCTCGTCGTAGGTCGGCTCGAAGCCATAATGGTTGGCGGCGCCCGGCAACAACGAGAACGAACGCTCGAAACCGCGGGCGTGGGGCGCCAGTTCGGCGGTCAGGCCCAGGTGCCACTTGCCGCTCATCAATGTCTGGTAACCGGCCTCGCGCAGCAGCTCCGGCAGTGCCACCACCTTGTCATTCAAGTAGCCCTCGTAGCCGGGCTTGCCGATCAGCTCCGGGGTCAGTGCCTCGGCCATGGTGCCGATACCGGCAATATGGTGGTCGGTGCCGGTGAGCAGCATCGAGCGGGTAGGCGAGCACGTCGGGGCGGTGTGGAAGTCGGTCAGGCGCAGGCCGTTCAGGGCGAGTGCGTCCAGGTGCGGCGTGGAAATTTCCCCGCCAAACGCACCGAGGTCCGAGAAGCCCATGTCATCGGCCAGGATCACGAGAAAATTGGGACGTTGCGGCATCAAGGCACTCCTTTTTTCAGCAGGCAATAAAGGCCAATGGCAGATCGCGGATCTGTTCGCGCATCGGCGGCTGGTAGTGGCCATCGTTGGTCAATTCATGCAGCAGTTCTTCGCGCAGTTGATGGAATTCAAAACTGCTGCGCTGACGTGGATGTGGCAGGGCGACGTCCACCACCTGCTTGATCCGCCCCGGCCGAGGCTCCATCACCACCACGCGGTCGGCGAGGAAAATCGCTTCCTCCACATCGTGGGTCACCAATACCGTGGTGATTTTGGCGCGGGCGCGGATCGCCAGGAGTTCGTCCTGCATCTGCTGGCGAGTCAGGGCGTCGAGGGCGCCGAACGGTTCGTCCAGCAGCAGGATGCGCGGGCTGGCCACCAGGCCGCGGGCAATCGCCACCCGTTGCGCCATGCCGCCGGACAGCTGGTGCGGATAGGCGCGGGTGAAATCGGTGAGGCCGACCAGCTCGATAAAATCGCTGATGCGCCGATTGCGCTCAGCGTCGCTCAGTGGCTCGTTGACCAGGCCCAGGCCGATGTTTTCCGCCACGGTGAGCCAGGGGAACAGACGATGCTCCTGGAACACGATGCCGCGCTCGCCGCCAATGCCGCTCACGGCTTTACCGTCGACGCGGATCTCGCCGCGAAACTGCGTATCCAGCCCCACCAGCAAACGCAGCAGCGTGGATTTGCCGCAGCCGCTGGAGCCGACAATCGCGACGAATTCGCCTTCTGCAATCTCCAGGTTGAATTCGCGGATGGCTTCCAGCTCGAAGCCGTCGACGTCGAAGGTCTTGCCCACATGGTTGAAGCTGACGATAGGTGCGTTCATGCGTGTCTCCAGCGGGTGGCGCGGGTTTCGATGCGCTGGCCGATCAGGTTGAGGGCCGCGCCGGTAAGGCCGACCAGGAGCATGCCGCTCATGATCAGGTCCATGCGCAGCAGTTGTTGGGCGCCGATCATCAGGCTGCCGATACCGCCGTTGGACGGCATGAAATATTCCGCACCGATGGTGCCCAGCCAGGCGTAGATCAGGCTCAGGCGCAGGCCGGCGAAAATCCCGGCTGCGGCGCCTGGCAGTACCAGGCGTCGCAGCCGTTGGAACAGATTGAGGCGCAACACCTGCGCCGCTTCGTTGAGCTGTGGCGACAGATTCAGCACGCTGCGTTGAGTGGCGATAAACAACGGGAAGAAGGCGGCGAGGGCGATAAACACCCACTTGGCCAACTCACCCAGGCCAAACCAGGCAGTGAGCAATGGCACCCAGGCGAAAATCGCGATCTGGCGCAAGGCGCTCAGGGTCGGCCCGAGTACCCGCTCACTGCGCCGTGACAGTCCGAGCCACAGGCCCATGGCAAAGCCAACGCCGCCACCGAGCAGCAAGCCGCCCAGGCTTCGCCCCAGGCTGGTGCCCAGTGCACCGCTGAGGTTGCCATCCACGACCCCGGCGACGGTGGTGTGCAGCACCACCCAAGGGCTGACCAGAATGTTCGGGTCGACCCAGCCTTGTTGCGTCGCGACCTGCCACAGCGCCAGCAACAGCAGGGGCAGCACCCACGGTTGCAGGCGCTGCCAGCCTTGATAGCGCGGCCCGCGACGAATCTGCGCCGTGGCCGGATGGGGCCAGTGCACCCATTTGCGGTCCAGCCAGCCAATGCCACGGTCCATCACCACGCCGAATACGCCGATGACCACGATGCACACGAAGACGATATCGAGCATGAACAGCTGGCGCGCCCACACCATCAGGTAGCCGATGCCTTCGCTGGAGGCCAGCAACTCCACCGCCAGCAGCGAGGTCCAGCCGGCCGCCAGGGCCAGGCGCACGCCGGCCATAAAGGCGGGCAGCGCAGCAGGCAGGATCAGGCGCCGGATCAACAGGTGCGTGGGCAGGCGCAGCACGCGGGCGGCTTCACGCAACTGGGGCTGGGCGTCGCGCACGCCCACCAGGGTATGCAGGGTGACGGGCACCACGATCGCCTTCACCAGCACCACCAGTTTCAGGGTTTCGCCAATGCCGAAGAACACCATGAACAGTGGAATCCAGGCCAGGGTCGGTACCTGCGACAACGCGCTGAACGTCGGAAACACCAGGCGCTCGGCGCGCGCGCTGAAACCCAGCACCGCCCCCAGCAGCGCCCCGGCGCCAATGCCCGCCAGCAACCCCCAGGACAGGCGTTGCAGGCTGATCGCCAGGTGGCTCCACAGCTCGCCGCCGGCCAGTTCCACGGCGCTGCTCCACACCAGGGACGGTGGCGGCAGGATCTGCTCGCTCATCCAGTGATTGCGGCTGGCCAGCCACCACAGCGCAAACAGCGTCACCGGCAGCAACCATGGCAACAGCCGTTCACAGCGCAGCGGCCAACGTGGCGTGGCGCCGGGAGCCGCGAGCGGGAGGCTCAAAAGTGAGATTCGGGCCATGGAGGACCTCCGTTGTCGCCAGGGGCGTTATGTGATTTCGATCTTATAAAAACGTAATCAAGATGATTGAGGGATAAGAAAAACCATTTAAAGCCTCGCCCCGGCACGCATCCAATGCATTCGAAGAATATTTTCGATGCTATTCATGCATAGCCCTCTGGAGCCTGCGTTTCCCTTCGTATAGTCCTAAAAGCTATTAAATTGTGAATTTATAGTATTTAAAGTTTTGACCAGGTTGTGCCTACTTTCTGCTCCCCAGGCGACCCTCGCCCACAAGGAGCTGCGCTTATGAAACTGCCGTTCAAACGTCTGATCACCCTGGTGGCAGGCACCGCATTGGCGGGCCTGGTACAGGCTGCCGACCTCAAGGAAATCCGCATCGCCGTGCCCGACCTCAGCGCAGGCAGCCAGCACAGCGGCGGGGGCATAACGGACGTGCTGCGCGAGCAGCAGATCTTCGAAAAAGCCTTTGCCGACCAAGGCATCAAGATCCAGTGGAATTACTTCAAGGGCGCCGGCCCTGTGATCAACGAAGCCTTCGCCAACGGGCAGGTGGACCTGGCGTACCTGGGCGACCTGGCGGCGATCATCGGCCGCTCCAATGGCCTGGAGACGCGCCTGCTCAGTGCCACCGCGCGGGACATCAAGCAGTACCTCGGCGTGGTGCCGGGTTCTGGCATCAAGACCTTGCAGGACCTCAAGGGCAAGCGCGTCGCGGTGTTCCGTGGCACGGCCAGCCAGTTGTCGTTCGACAGTGCATTGGCCAGCCAGGGCTTGAGTGAGAAGGACCTCAAAGTCATCAGCCTGGACTACAACGCCGCCAATGCCGCGCTGGCCGCCAAGCAGATCGACGCCACCTGGGGCGGTTCGAACCTGACGGCATTGCAAGCCAAGGGGCTGGCTGAAATACCGCTGACCACCAAGGACCTCGGTGGCGCCGGCAGCGTCCAGGCGGTGCTGGTGGGCAGCAAACAGTTTGTCGACGAGCACCCCGACGCCGTCGCCAAGCTGCTCAAGGCCCAGCAGCAGGCGGTGCACTGGTTGACCGATGACAACAACAAGCAAGCCTACATTGCGCTGGTGTCCGGGCTGGCCAGTTACCCGCCGGTGATCCTCACCAATGACTTGAAAGACCAGACCCTCAGCGAGATTTTCCCGTCGACCCTGGACCCGGTGTTCCTGGCTAAATTGCAGGGTTCGGTGGACCTGGCCTCCAAGGAGAAGCTGATTCGCAAGCCGTTCCAGGTGAGTGACTGGGTGGCGCCGAACCTGGCGGCGGCGGGGCTTTGAGTCGGGTGGTGCCTGGGCTATCGCCATCGGGGGCTTGCCCCCGATGAGGCCCGTCAAACCGCCACGCTCACCTCCTGCCTGTCCACCTCCACCAGCGTCTCGATCATCGCCTTCGCCGCCGGCGACAACCGCGAACCAGTGCGGCTGACAATCCCGCAGCGGGCGCTCATGGTCTCCATGTTCTGCGGCAGGTTGCGCCAGTGCAGCAGCTTCAACGTGCCGTGGGCGATGTCTTCGGCGAACGCCTCCTCGGTGCCGACGCCGATGGCATTGGACTGCAGCACGATCTTCACCAGCGCCGGGAAATGTTCGGTCTGGATGCTCGGGGAAAAATCCATGCGCCCGCTCAGGTTCGCCAACAGTTTGCGAATGCCCTGTGAGATCAGCGGCGCCGCCAGCGGGTAGTCGAACATGTCGTTGGTCGACAGGCTGTCCTTGGCCAGCAACGGGTGGCCCGGTCGGCAAAAAAATACCCCGCGCTTGGGGGTCAGCGCGCGGGTCTGGAAATTCGGGTCGGCTTCGAATTGGCGGATGTCGGCGATAAAGAATTCGATCTCTTCACGGCTCAGGGCACGGCTGAGTTTTTCCCAGTTATCCACCTGGAAACTGGTGCGGATTTTCGGGTGGGCGCTGATAAAGCGCGCCACCGCATCCGGCACCAGTTTCACCGCCGGTGCCGGGCCGCAGCCGAAGCGCAGGTCGCCGGCGTCGAGCTTGGTCATGCGCGTCACTTCACTGCTCAGCAAGGCGGCGCCGTGCACCAGGGACAGGGCATGTTGCAGCACCACTTGGCCCTCCGGCGTGGGGCGCAGGTCCTTGTGGCCACGGTCGACCAGCACGCAGCCGAACTCCTGTTCCAGCCCCTGGATGCTGCGGCTGAACGCCGGTTGGGTGATGCCCATGGCGTCTGCCGCACGCACGAAACTGCGGTGTTCGTTGAGGGCGATGAAGTAGCGCAGTTGGCGAAGATCCATATGCTTTCCCTGCATCTTAAAAATAGGTCGAAGGCATTTGCGACCACGGGAGCAGAGGTTTTAAATGCAAGCTCTTATTCCGTCAATGAAGCATTCGTTCATTTGCTAGACCTAAATTGCATATGGATAGAGCGTTGTCGGAAAGCGTCCCCATCAGCAGGCACAAGAGGGTCATCACCATGAGCAACGCCGCATTAGCTGTTCAACCCGTCGCCCAGGCGCTGGATATTCACCCGGTCGCCGGCCGCATCGGCGCCGAGATCCGCGGTATCAGACTGTCCGGCGATCTGGATGCCGCCACGGTCGAAGCCATCCAGCAGGCGCTGGTGCAGTACAAGGTGGTCTTCTTCCGTGAGCAGACTCACCTCGATGACCAGAGCCAGGAAGCCTTTGCCCATCTGCTCGGCGAGCCGATTGCCCACCCGACGGTGCCGGTGCGCGACGGCACGCGCTTCCTCATGGAACTGGACGGCACCCGTGGCCAGCGCGCCAATTCCTGGCACACCGATGTGACCTTCGTCGATGCCTACCCGAAAGCCTCGGTGCTGCGTTCGGTACTGGCGCCCAAGTCCGGTGGCGACACGGTCTGGGCCAACACCTCAAGCGCCTACAACGACCTCAGCGTCGAACTGCGCGCCCTGGCGGATAACTTGTGGGCAGTGCACAGCAACGAATACGACTACGCCGCGCTCAAGCCGGATGTGTCGGCCGAGCGGCTTGAGGCATACCGCAAGGTGTTCACCTCGACGGTGTACGAAACCGAGCACCCGGTGGTGCGCGTGCATCCGGTCAGTGGCGAGAAAACCCTGCTGCTGGGGCACTTCGTCAAGCGCCTGAAAGGTTATTCCCAGGCGGACTCGACCCAGCTGTTCAACCTGCTGCAAAGCCACGTCACCCGCCTGGAAAACACCGTGCGCTGGCGCTGGAACACCGGCGACGTGGCGATCTGGGACAACCGCGCCACCCAGCATTACGCCGTCGACGACTACGGCACCCAGGAACGCATCGTGCGCCGGGTGACGCTCAAGGGCGATGTGCCGGTGGGCGTGCACGGGCAGCGCAGCCAGACCACCAAAGGTCTCTGATGTGGGAGGGGGCAAGCCCGCTCACCACAGAGGTACCCGTTTGCTGTGCGACAGCGCTACTTCGAAGAGGTAGTGGGGGCCCCCACGTTCGATGTGTGGTTTACCACACGCCGATCTGCACCACCTTCTCCGCTTCCGGCTCACCGTAACGAAACCGTTGGCCACGCAGATCGATCTCTGCGTGGCTGATGGTGGTGCGTCGCTTCAACCCGCGCAGCCATTCGAACAGATACCCCACGTGGGTTTCGCGCACTTCGGCATAGGCCGGGTCGTTGCCCAGGTCGTGCAGTTCCTGCGGGTCGTTTTCCAGGTCGAACAGCTGTGGGCGGAAGCCGTCGTACGCCAGGTATTTCCAGCGTTCGCTGCGCACCATGGTCATCCGGCAACGGTCGATGGGTTGCGCCAGGCGTTCGCGGGCCGGGGCCTGGAAGGCGTAGTCGTACTCGGCGATGGCGTAGCGGCGCCAGCGGGTTTCCTGGCCGTGCAACAGCGGGATCAGCGAGCGGCCTTCCAGGCGATGCTCGGCCGCTGGCAAACCCAGGGCGTCGAGGAAGGTCGGCAGCGCATCGATGGTTTCCACCAGACGCGCGTCCACCGTGCCACGGCGGGTATCGGCGGCGGCGCGTGGGTCGCGCACGATCAGCGGAATGCCCACCGCAGGTTCCAGCAGAAATTCTTTTTCGCCGAGGAAGTGATCGCCGAGGAAATCGCCGTGGTCGCTGGTGAACACGATCAGGGTGTCGTCCCAACGGCCATTGCCTTGCAGGAAATCGAACAGGCGCCCGAGTTGGTCGTCGACCTGTTTGATCAAGCCCATGTAGGTGGGAATCACCGTGAGCCGTACCTCGTCACGGGAAAAGTTAAGGCTCTCCTGGTGCTGGCGGAACGCCTGGTACACCGGGTGATCGCTGGTCTCCCCTGGCTGGATCGGTGCCTGGATATGCTCGGCGCCATACAGCGCGTGATACGGCGCCGGTGCGATGTAGGGCCAGTGTGGCTTGATATAGGACAGGTGCAGGCACCACGGTTGTTCGGCCTGTTCACGGATAAAGTCGATGGCGCGGTCGGTGGTGTAGACGGTTTCCGAATGTTCCTCGGCCACGCGCGCGGGGCGGCCCGCATTGCGCATGTGCCAACCGCTGAGGACTTCGCCGTTTTCACCGGCTGCCGCATTGGCCCATTCGTGCCACGGGTTGGCGCCGCTGTAGCCCTGCTCGCGCAGGTAATGGGTGTAGGGCGCGGACTCGCGTTTATCCTCGAACAGCGGGCTGTCGGGGTAGATGCCGTCGTGACGCAGGTACGCCTCGAAGCCGACCTCGTTCAACGGCTCGGCCTGCTTGCTGTCAGGGTCGATATTCAGGCGTTGCAAGGCGTCCACATTGGGCGTGGCGTGGGTCTTGCCGACCAGCGCCGTGCGGATGCCGTGGGGGCGCAGGTAGTCGCCGAGGGTCAGTTCTTCCAGGGGCAACGGCACCGCGTTCCACGCCACCTGGTGGCTGCTGACGTAGCGCCCGGTATAGGCCGACATGCGCGAGGGCCCGCAGATGGTGCCTTGGGTATAGGCGCGGTTGAAGCGCACACCGGCGGCGGCCAGGCGATCGATGTTCGGCGTGTGCAAGTGGGCGTGGCCGTAGCACGACAGGTAATCGCGGCGCAGTTGGTCGCACATGATGTACAGCACGTTGCGCACGGGTTGGGGGTGGGACATGGGGCTTCACCAGACGGAGGACAGGTGAGGTTTTTCGCCGTTCGAGTGGGGGGCTGGCAAGTGCATTTGGGGACTGGCTTTGATGCAGTGAATGCATGGCCTAGACCGCAACGTTCTCCAGCGTGCACACCTCTTCATCCAACTCATCGACCTGCTTGATCTGCTCGATCATCGCTTCGGCCAGCGGCGACAAGCGATACCCCGCACGGCTGACGATGCCGTAGCGGGTGTAACGCTCCTCCAGATCCTCCGCCAGGCCCTCGATCGTCAAGCACACCAGTTCGCCCCGGGCCATGTGCAGCACATCGCTGTTGGCGCTGACGATGCCGATGGCGTCGGAGCGCAGCACCACGCCCATCAGGCTATAGCCGTTCTCGCATTCGACATTGGGCAGGTAATCGGGCCGGCCGCTGAGGTCGACGATGACCTTGCGCAGGTTGGGCGGGCGGATGGTCACGGCCAGTGGGTAACTCATCAGCTCGGCGGCGCTTACGCTGCCACGCCCGGCCAGTGGGTGGCCGGCGCGGCAGCAGAAATACCAGCGGCGCGGGCGCAGGCGGTGGGTGTGATAGTCCGGGTTGGCTTCGAAGTGGCGGGTGTCGGCGACGAAAAACTCGAACTCTTCACTGAGCAGGCGTTTGCTCAGGCTTTGCCAGTCGTCCACCTGGTACTGCACCCGTGCCTTGGGGTAGCGCCCGATAAAACTGCCGATGGCGCGCGGGATCAGGCCGCCGGCCGGTGCCGGGCCGCAACCGAAGCGCAATTCTCCCGCCTCCAGGCCATTGAACTGGCTGATCTCATTGGCCAACTGCTGCGCACCGCTGACCAGGCGCCGGGCGTGCTCCAGCAATACCTGGCCTTGTTTGGTCGGCGCCAGGTCTTTGCGGCCACGGTCAATCAGCTGGCAACCGGCGCTGTGTTCCAGGGCCTGGATACTGCGACTGAACGCCGATTGCGACAGGTTCACCGTCAACGCGGCGGCGACAAAACTGCGTTGTTCGGCAAGGGCGATGAAGTGACGAAGCTGGCGCAGATCGATATGCATTTTTCACATCAAAAATATCCGGGAAATGCATTGGCTATGCATTAGGTCGACTCCTTATAAAGGCTATCTCTTATGCAGTAAATGTTCGTAAAAACATAAATAAATAACCTAAAGGAATATCTCTCGATGGATATTTCCGGGTTCCGGAGCCGCTTATGAGTCTGTTGAAGTCCTTGCCCCTGGCCATTCTGGTGGCCGGCAGTTCCAGTTGGTCGCCGACCCAGGCCGCCGAAACGCCCGCGCCGGTAAGCAAGGGCGAGAGCGCCGGCGGCGAGTTGGAGACGGTCACCGTCACCGCCCGGCGGCGCACCGAAAGCGCCCAGGCAGTGCCGACGCCCATGAGCGTGATCGGCGGCCAGGCCCTGGAGAGCCAGCGGGTGTATCGGATTCAGGATCTGCAGCAACTGGTGCCCAGCGTCAACGTCGCCTACATGCATGCGCGCCAGTCCAGCGTGTCGATCCGCGGGCTTGGCAACAACCCGGCCAGCGATGGCCTGGAAGGCAGCGTAGGGCTGTATATCGACAACGTGTATCTCGGGCGGCCGGGCATGGCGGTGTTCGACCTGATGGACATCGAGCAGCTTGAAGTCTTGCGCGGCCCGCAAGGCACCTTGTTCGGCAAAAACACCACCGCCGGGGTGATCAACATCAGCACGCGCGCGCCGAGTTTTACCCCGGAGCGCAGCATTGAAACCTCGCTGGGCGAGGACGGCTACTTCCAGACCAAGGGCACGATTTCCGGCCCGCTCACCGATGACCTGGCGGGGCGTTTCTCGGCGTATCGCACCCGCAGCGACGGCGACATCAAGAACGAATACAACGGCCATGACCTCAACGGCGGCTCGCGCCAGGGCTTTCGCGGGCAACTGCTGTACAAGCCCAGCGAGACCTTCAACCTGCGCTGGATCGGCGATTACAACGAAGAGGATTCCAGCGCCGGCACCCGGGTGCTGTACAGCACCGGGCCGACCATCAACGGCACCAACCTCTACCAGTCGCGGGCCAACGCGGCAGGCGCGACCCTGGTCGATGGCACCCACCGCAAGGTCAACCTGGACAGCGACCAGCACGTCACCGTGTTCCAGGGCGGTACGTCGCTGGAGGCCAACTGGACGTTGCCGAGTGATTTCACCCTGACCTCGGTCAGTTCCTATCGCTTCTGGAATTTCACCCCGCGTAACGACGACGGCCTTAACGTGCCGGCGTCGTATAACGCCGGGGTGTCGGTGGAAGATAAGCAGTGGTCCCAGGAATTCCGGCTGGCTTCACCCACCGGCGGGTTCTTCGATTACGTGCTCGGTGCCTACTACTTCGGTAATTCGCTGGATAACAAATCCTTCAGCTATTACGGGCCGCAGGCCGACATCTGGAACGGCACGCCAGCCGGCGCACTGGCCAACGTCAGCAGCGTCGGCAACGGGCACATTCGCACCGACAGTTTTGCACTGTTTGCCCAGGGCACCTGGCACCTCACCGAGCGCCTGGATTTCACAGCCGGCCTGCGTGGCACCTATGAAGAAAAAAGTGCCTGGGTCACGCGTAACGCTCCCCTTGGCGGTGCGGCGGTCACCGGTGCTGCCGCGACGGCTCGACGCGGGCGCGCGGGGGCGTACGATTCCGGCGACCTCACGCAATACAGCACCAGCCCCTCGGGTTTGCTCAACCTGAGCTACCGCTTTAACGAAAACCTGCTGGGCTACGCGACCTTGTCCCATGGCGAGAAGTCCGGCGGGGTCAACCTGGCGGTAGGCTCGGCACCGACGGCCGGGGCCGACTCACTGCTGATCGGCACCGAGCGCGCCAATAACGTCGAACTGGGTTTCAAAAGCACCCTGTGGGACCGGCGGCTGCAGCTCAATGCCAACCTGTTCTGGACTCAGGTCAACGGCTACCAGACCAATGCCTATGACCAGGACAACCGTGTGCAGTACCTGACCAACGCCGGTTCGGTGCGCTCGCGGGGTGTCGAGGTGGAAAGCACCCTGGTGCCGATCAAGGGCCTGACGCTGAACCTCAACGGCTCGTTCAACGATGTGAGCTACCTGTCTTACAAAGATGCGCCGTGCCCGCCGGAAGTCAGTCTGCGCCCCGGTGCGCCGGCCTCCTGTGACCTGAGTGGGCACCAAGTGGTGGGGGCCTCGAAATGGATCGCCAACGCCAACGGCGAATACAAGTGGAACCTGGATAACGGCTTCGAACCCTACGTCACCGCCAGCTATGCCTTCCGCTCCAAGGCTGTGGGCACCGTGGAGGACTCCGACTATGGACAGATTCCTGCCTACGCCGTGGTCAACCTGTCCACCGGCCTGCGTGGCAACTATGAGCAAGGGCAGTGGGACGTGTCGTTATGGCTGAAAAACGCCTTCGACAAGACCTACTACACCACGCTGTGGACGGGGGGGAACGGCGGCTACGAAGGCCTGCTTGGTACGCCGCGCACGCTAGGAGTGACCGGGCGCTATGACTTCTAGCCCCGTGCGATAGGTGGCCGGGCTGAACACGCGCGTCACCACCAGCATCGCCACCGCCGTGACCGTCAGCACCACCCAGGCGCTGACAAAGTTGCCGGTCAGCCCGCGCAACCAGCCGGTCAGCCACGGCGACACCGCATTGATCAAGAAGCCCACGCCTTGCACAAAGGCCGCCAGTTGCCCGGCCTGGCGTGGGTCGCGATGGTGGTCGAGGGTCAGCAGCAGGCTCAAGGCGAAACACGCGCCCAGGCCGAAGCCGCACAGCGCCACCCAGAGGTGCGGATATTCCTGCGGCGCGACGATCAGGCCGAGGTAACCCACGGTCTGGGCCAGCAGGGCGATGCCCAGCAGCGGCCGACGGTCGATACCGCGCTGCGCCAGCACCGGCATCAACAGCGCGGCGAGCACCTGGAAGATGGTCATGAACGCCAGCAGCGAACCGCTGGGCAACACGCCCCAGCCAAGTTGCTGATAGTAGGCCGGCAGCCACGCCACCAGGCTCATGTAGCCGCAATTGACCAGGCCGAAATACAGCGCCAGCAACCAGGCGCGGCGATTGCGCAGGTCCTTGAAGGCCGGCACCACCTGTGGATTTCTGGCCGCGCCCAGGGGCAGCCAGGCCCATAGCAGCAAGGCGCCCAACGCCGGCAGCAGCCACACCCCCAACCCCGCCTGCCATTCCTGGAAATGCGTGGCCACCAGCGGGCTGAGCAGCGCTGCCAGCCCGCCGCCGGCCATCAGCGAGGCCGAATACACGCCCATCGCCACCGGCACGCGATGACGGAATTCGCGCTTGATCATCGCCGGCACCAAGGCCTGGATCAGCGCCACGCCCGCACCGCCGAGCAACGCCGTGACCAGCAGCGCCGACGCCTGGCCCATCAGCCAGCGTGCCAGGCACGCCAGCAGGATCATTATCAGGCCCAGGGCGATGCCGCGCCGTTCGCCAAGGCGGGCTTCCACGCGCACGCCCACCAGCGCCACCAGCCCCATGCACACCACCGGCAGGCTGGTCAGCAGGGCGCTGCTCTGGAAACTCAGGCCGGTGGCCTGGCGGATCTCGCCGAGCAACGGGCTGATGGAACTGAGGATCGGCCGCAGGTTCAGGCCGAGCACCACCAGCAGGCCCCAGCCGGCGAGGGATTTGTTCAGGGTCATGCAACGCTCTTGCAGTCGGCAAATGAGGCGTGAGTATGGCCAGCACCCAAGGTATTCTGAAATTAAATATAACCATGCCAACCAGTGGCAAAGAGAATGGTGACGCTGATGTTCGATCCCGTGTTGTTGCGCAGCTTTGTCGCCGTGGTGGACTGCGGCAACTTCACCCGTGCCGCCGAGCGCCTGCACTTGACCCAATCCACCGTGAGCCAGCAGATCCGCCGCCTGGAAGACGCGGTGGCGTGCCAGTTGCTGGACCGCGACCAGCGCCGCGTGGTCGCCACCGCCGAGGGCGAACGCTTGCTGGCCTATGCGCGGCGCATCCTCGCGTTGCATGAAGAAGCCACCGATGTGTTGATCAACCAACAGAGCGACGGCGTACTGCGCCTGGGGGTGCCGGAAGACTTTGCCGCCGAGCGCCTGATGCCGTTGCTGTCGGCATTTGTGCTGGCCTATCCACGGGTGCGCCTGGAGGTCACCAGCGGCCTGGGCCCCGAGTTGCAGCGCCAATACCGCAGTGGTGAATTCGACGTGTTGCTGGTCAAGCAGATGGGCAGCAGCGATGACTGCCTGGCCTCGTGGCCCGAGCCGCTGTGTTGGGTCGACAGCCGCAGCACCCCGTGCCTGGGGCGCGACCCTCTGCCGTTGGTGGCATTCCCGGTGGGCGGCCTGTACCGCAATGAAATGTTGCACCACTTGGAAGTGGGCGGCTGGCGCTGGCGCATCGGTTATTCCAGCGCCAGCCTGGCCAGCGTGTGTTCGGCGGTGGCGGCGGGGTTGGGTGTGAGTCTGTTGCCGCGACGGGTCGTGCAGCCAGGGCATGTGGAACTGGGGCCGGACAGCGGCTTGCCCGTGGTGCAAGGCGTGCGCCTGGCGTTGTATGCCCGTCATGGCCTGAGTGCCGCGGGGCAGTGCTTGCAGGCTGAGCTGTTCGATTTGTGTGCAAACAGCCCCGTTGAGCCATGCCTTAAGTGAATATTTTGTATGCCTGAAAAGCATCAAAAAAAACCACCTCGACGCCAGGCCACGTGGGCCGGGGCTTTGGTGTTTGCAGAGCATTCGTTTATTCAAATTTGATCTATCTATAACTTCAAAGATTACTTTAAGAGATAAGCGTCTGGCCCCGATGATTCAGCCCTCGACGGCCTTCCACGCAGGCCCGTCGGTTTTTTGGTTTCGAAACCGTAGGGAGTGAATCAATGGGCAATGTCCAGACCGCCGCCAGTGCACCCGAGGCGCAATGGCGCCAGGCACCGAGTGGTGAGTTGGTCGACCTTGGCCGGCCGCACCGCGCGCCGTTGGGGCAATTGCGGACGCAGCAAACCCCGAAGCGCTTCTCCAGCCGCCGCGAAGGGATCCTGCTCGGTTTGTTGGTACTGGCCCTGCACGGTGCAGTGATTTATTGGGTCAGCCAGAAACCCACGCCGGTGCTGCCGATTGTGCCGCCGGAGATTCCGCCGATGACCATCGAATTTTCCCAGCCGGCACCGCCCGTGGTGGAACCGCCACCGCCTGTGCCGCCACCACCGCCACCGCCTGTTGTCGAGCCACCGCCGCCGGTGGTGGATGAGTTGGCCGCCAAGCCGGCGCCGCCCAAGCCGATTCCAAAACCCAAGCCCAAGCCGGTGCCAAAGCCTGAGCCCAAGCCCGCACCGAAACCGGTCGAGCAGGCGCCCACGCCACCGCAACCGGCGCCACCGGCCCCTGCGCCCGCTCCGCCCGCGCCAGCCCCGGTGACACCGGCTTCGGCCAACGCCGCGTACCTCAAGAACCCGGCGCCGGAGTACCCGTCCCTGGCGCAGCGTCGCGGTTGGGAAGGCACGGTGTTGTTGCGGGTGCATGTATTGGCCAGCGGCAAGCCGGGCGAGATCCAGGTCCAGAAAAGCAGCGGTCGCCAGCAACTCGACGACGCCGCACTGACCGCCGTGAAGCGGTGGAGCTTCGTGCCGGCCAAGCAGGGCGATGTGGCCCAGGACGGCTGGGTCAGCGTACCGATCGACTTCAAGATTCACTAACTATTGCGCTGCGGTGTGCAGCACACGCCGCGACTAGTACAGAGGGAAAACATCATGGCATTAGCATCTCCACTTGAATCCATCGAAAGCGCGGTGATCTGGCTGCTGGTGGTCTTTTCGGTCGCCACCTGGGGCCTGGCCCTGCTCAAGGGCGTGCAGTTCGGTCGCCTTAAAGCGCAGGATCGCAAGTTCCACAAACAGTTCTGGGCGGCGTCGAGTCTCGACTCGGCCGCCGAGTTGGCCGAAACCCAGCCCGGCGCCGCTGCCCGTGTGGCCCAGGCCGGTTACGCCGCGATCCAGGTCGGGGAAGCGCCGCATGCGGCCGACCTGAGCCAGGCGATCAACCACCAGGACCGCCTCGAGCGTGCCCTGCGCCAGCAGATCGTACGTGAGCGCCGCTCCCTGGAAACCGGCCTGGCCGTGGTCGCCAGTATCGGCAGCACCTCGCCGTTTATCGGCCTGTTCGGCACCGTGTGGGGGATCATGGAAGCGCTCAAGGGCATCAGTGCCGCCGGCTCCGCCAGCCTTGAAACCGTGGCCGGCCCCATCGGTGCCGCCCTGGTTGCCACGGGCGTGGGGATCGCCGTCGCGGTGCCGGCGGTGCTGGTCTACAACTATTTCCTGCGTCGCCTGAAACTGACGGCTGCCGACCTGGATGACTTTGCCCACGACTTCTACAGCCTGGCGCAGAAGAATTCGTTCCGCGTGCTGCTGCACCCGGCCCTGACCAAGCATGCGCCTGGCAACCCGCAGAAAGTGAAGGAGGCGTCCTGAGATGGCCTTTTCCACGCAAGACAGTGATGAGGTGCTGAGCGAGATCAACGTCACGCCGCTGGTGGACGTGATGCTGGTACTGCTGGTGGTGTTTATCGTCACCGCGCCGCTGTTGACCAACGCGATCCCGATCAACCTGCCCAAGACCGAGGCCGTGGCCCCGGTGGAGCAGAAAGACCCGCTGGTGGTGAGCATCGACGGCGCGGGCAAACTGTTTATCAACAAGGACGAAATCCAGCCGGACCTGCTGGAATTCAACCTGCAGGCGGCGAAGGCCAAGGACCCCGATGTGCGGGTGCAACTGCAGGCTGACGATGGTGTGAACTACGGCGAAGTGGCGCGAGCCATGGCGTCTATCGAGCGCGCGGGGATTACCAAGCTGTCGGTGATTACCGCACGTTAGTTGCAACGCTTCCACCAATAGCCTCGACAACTTTTTGGCCGTTTCCTTGGCAGGGTGCGGCCTTTTTTTTGCCTGGGATTTACTCAACACCCCGAGTCCCTATGTGGAACCGGGTCGATGTGGGAGGGGGCTTGCTCCCGATGGCGGTGTATCAGCCGCCACCTGTATCAACTGACCCACTGCTATCGGGAGCAAGCCCCCTCCCACAGTTTGATCTTCATCGGCTTTGATATTTTGGTTATTAATAAATAGCTTCTTATTCCTTAACGAATATAACCCTCGTCCCTATACTGTTCAGCAACGTTAAACGCTGCAGGAGGGCACACCCATGCACAGCGAGTCGATTCGTTACCTGATCGTGCCGGGCTGGCAAGGATCGCCAGAAGATCATTGGCAAAGTCATTGGCAGAACAGCCTGCCCAACAGCGCCCGTGTGGAACAGGCCGACTGGCTGACGCCACGGCGCGAAGACTGGGTCGCCGCGCTGGCCGAGGCCATTGCGGCCGACAGCACGCCAGTGATCCTGATCGCCCATAGCTTGGGCTGCATCACCGTGGCGCATTGGGCGGCTACCGCGCCAGTGCAGTTCCTGCGCCAGGTGCGTGGCGCCTTGCTGGTGGCTCCGGCCGATGTCGAACGCCCGGCGTGCTCACCTGCCCTGCGCAACTTTGCGCCGATTCCGACCGACTTGCTGCCGTTTCCCACCCAGGTGGTCAGCTCCGATAACGACAGCGCCGTCAGCGCTCCCCGGGCCGTGGAACTGGCGCGTAACTGGGGCGCTGAAGCCGGCATCCTGTCCGGTGCCGGCCATATCAATGTGAAGTCCGGCCACCAGCGTTGGGAGCAGGGTTTCGCCTACCTTTATCGCCTGCAAAGCCGCCTTGAGCATCACGCCCGGCGCACTGCCTGACTATCTTTAAACGCCCCGTCCCTGAGTGGATTTGGGGCGGGAGCCTGCCATGAGCCTGCATGAAACCTACGGCCAGCCACTGCTGACCTTCCCCGACGCGGAAAAAAGCCCGCTGAGCATTCGCGCCAAAGCGTTGGTCTTTGTTGATCCACGCTCGCGGCAACTGCGCGAAGACTTGGAAAGCCTCGCGCCGCGCGCCTTACCGGTGCTGATTCGCGGCGAGACCGGCAGCGGTAAAGAGCTGCTGGCGCGGCACATCCACCGTGGCAGCGACCGCACCGGGCTGTTTGTCTCGGTCAATTGCGGCGCCATCAGCCCGACCTATGCCGATGCCGAGTTGTTCGGTTATGCGGCCGGTGCCCACAGTGGCGCGGCCAGCAGCCGTGCGGGGTGGTTCGGTTCGGCGAATGGCGGCACCTTGTACTTGGATGAGATCGGCGACTTGCCGCTACCGATCCAGGTAAAACTACTGGCCGCACTGGAAAACCATGAAGTCACCCGCGTCGGCGCCCATCAGCCCAGCCCGGTGGATGTGCGCCTGGTGGCGGCCACCAGCATCGACTTGGCCCAGGCCGTGGCCGCCGGCAAGTTCCATGAGCGCTTGTTCCATTACCTGAGCGAAGGCCAGCTGGACTTGCCCGCCTTGCGCGAGCGTGTCGGTGACATCCTGTCCCTGGCCGAGTATTTCCTGGGCATCTACAGCCAGCGCCTGGACCTGCCGGTGCCGCTGATCAGCGACGCCGCCCAGCGCGTGCTGGAGCACCACACCTGGCCGGGCAATACCCGTGAGCTGGAAAACGTTATTCACTTTGCATTACTGGTCAGCAGCGGCGATGAGATTTTGCCCGAGCATCTGAATTTGCCTGTGGGGGGCACGCCGTTGGAGCAGGTACAGCGAATTTTCAACACGGCCAGCCCCGCCGAGCAGGAAGCCTTGCGCAGCTTTCTACGTGAACAAGCCACTACATGAGCAAAATGGAATATCAACGTGAATAAAAGATATTGTTCGGGAATAAAAAATCTAGGTATTGTCCCTCCCACGCCGCGATAGCACTTCGCTGGCACACCACATAAAAAACGGCCGTCAGAGACGACCCGGAATTTCGATAAGGACACTGCATGAAAAAGGTTCTGTTGTTTACCGCACTGGCGGCTGCCCTGACTGCTGGCTTCGCCCAGGCAAACGAGAAACTGGTGGTGGCCGCGACCCCAGTGCCGCACGCCGAGATCCTCGAATTGGTCAAGCCAACTCTCGCCAAAGAAGGCGTGGACTTGGAAATCAAAGTCTTCACCGACTACGTACAACCTAACGTGCAGGTGGCTGAGAAGCGCCTGGATGCCAACTACTTCCAGACCCTGCCGTACCTGGAAAACTTCAACAAGGGCAAGGGCACCAACCTGGTCACCGTGGTTGGCGTGCACGTTGAACCCTTCGGCGGTTACTCGAAAAAGATCAAGAACATCTCCGAGCTGAAAGATGGCGCCACCGTGGCCATTCCTAACGAAGGCTCCAACAGCGGCCGCGCCCTGTTGCTGCTGCAGAAAGCCGGTGTGATCACCCTGAAAGATCCGACCAACGCCCTGGCCACGCCAAAAGACATCGCCAGCAACCCCAAGAACCTGAAGTTCAAAGAGCTGGAATCGGCCCTGCTGCCACGCGTGCTGGATCAGGTTGACCTGGACTTGATCAACACCAACTACGCCCTGGAAGCTGGCCTCAACCCAGCCAAGGACGCGCTCATCATCGAAAGCGCTGACTCGCCGTACGTGAACTTCCTGGTGGCTCGCCCGGACAACAAGGACAGCGACGCTATCCAGAAACTGTCCAAGGCCCTGACCAGCCCGGAAGTCAAAGCTTTCATCGAGAAGAAGTACAACGGTGCGGTAGTGCCTGCGTTCTGATGTAACTGAAAACCCCCTTCAAGGTTTTAACGCCGATGGCTTATATAGCGTCGGCGTTTTTTATGCCTGAAATTTGGAATGCAATCCAAATGTGGGAGGGGGCTTGCCCCCGATTGCAGTGTGTCAGCCAATCAATCTGTAACTGATACACCGCCATCGGGGTGTAGAACCGTAGACATCGTTTACATCTGAAACCGGGGACATCGTTTACACATTTGAGGCTTGGACGCGGGTCATACCTCGTCCAAGCCTCCCCAAGGGATAATCACACAGGTACAAATCCCAGACATCATCCTCAGCTTCTTTGAGCCCTATCCTTTCCCCGGATAATGCCTCGCTGACAAATACCAACTTGC
>NZ_FPCE01000029.1:0-6341 GCF_900116845.1 Pseudomonas sp. OV546
GTTCGTGTGTACTGCTTCGGCGGTGATGCCGTGGCCCAGGCCAGCTATGACCTGGCGTGGCGTGCACTCAAGCCGACCTACCTGTTCAACGGCTATGGCCCGACCGAAACCGTGGTCACGCCGTTGCTGTGGAAAGCGCGCAAGGGCGATCCGTGCGGTGCCGTCTACGCACCGATCGGCACACTGCTGGGCAATCGCAGCGGCTACGTGCTGGACGCGCAACTCAACCTGCAACCCATCGGCGTAGCCGGTGAGTTGTACCTGGGCGGCGAGGGCGTGGCCCGGGGTTACCTGGAGCGTCCGGCCCTGACCGCCGAGCGCTTTGTACCGGACCCGTTCGGCAAGCCCGGCAGCCGCGTGTATCGCAGCGGCGACCTGACCCGTGGCCGTCCGGATGGCGTGGTGGATTACCTCGGCCGTGTCGACCATCAGGTGAAAATCCGTGGCTTCCGTATTGAGCTGGGCGAGATCGAAGCGCGTCTGCGCGAACAGGACAATGTCGGTGAAACCGTGGTGGTGGCCCAGGAAGGCCCGACCGGCAAGCAACTGGTCGCCTACGTGGTACCGGCAGACACCCACCTGGCCGATGAAGCCGAGTTCCGCGACAGCCTGCGCCGCGCGCTGAAAACCCACCTGCCGGACTACATGGTGCCGACGCACTTCATGTTCCTGGCGCACATGCCGCTGACCCCCAACGGCAAACTCGACCGCAAGGGCTTGCCCGAACCGGACGCGAGCCTGTTGCAACAGGCCTATGTGGCCCCCGAAACCGAGCTGGAACAGCAGGTCGCCGCGATCTGGGCCGACGTGCTGCGCCTGCCGCAGGTGGGCCTGAACGACAACTTCTTCGAAGTGGGCGGCCATTCCCTGCTGGCGATCCAGATCACCTCGCGGGTCCAGGCCGAACTGGGCCTGGAAGTGCCCTTGCTGGAAGTGTTCCAGACCGAAACGCTGCGCGCCTATGTCCAGGCCGCCGCCACCTTCCGCGCCGGCAGCGCGGAAGATTTTGATGATCTTCGTGACTTTTTGAGCGAACTAGAGGCGATTTGACCCATGCTTTCCAACCCTAATATCGATCTGGTTTCGCGCTTTCTCCGCCTGCCTCTGGAACAGCGCCAGCAGTTTTACCAGCGCCTGCAAAGCCGGGGCATGAGCTTCGCCCAACTGCCGATTGCCTCGATCCGTGAGGACGGCCAGAGTCTGCCGTTGTCCTACGCCCAGGAGCGCCAGTGGTTTCTCTGGCAACTGGACCCGGACAGCGCCACTTATCATATTCCCGGCGCACTGCGTCTGCAGGGCCGACTGGACCTGGCGGCCCTGCAACGCGCGTTCGACAGCCTGCTGGCCCGCCATGAAAGCCTGCGCACACGCCTGGTACAGGACGGCGAGCGCCTGCTGCAAAACGTAGCGCCCGAGGCGCGCATCGAGATACACCAGGACGTTGCCGACGAACACCCATTGATGGCGCGCATCGAAGCCGAGATAGCCCGGCCTTTCGATTTGCAGGCGGGGCCGCTGTTGCGCGTGACCTTGCTGCAACTGGCCGAAGACGAGCATGTGCTGGTGATGGTGCAGCACCACATCATTTCCGATGGCTGGTCGATGCAAGTCATGGTCGAGGAACTGGTGCAGTTCTACGCTGCGCACAGCCAAGGCCAGGAGGTGCAATTGCCGGGCTTGCCGATCCACTACGCCGACTACGCGCTGTGGCAGCGCAGCTGGATGGAAGCCGGGGAGAAGGCCCGTCAATTGGCGTACTGGCAGGACCTGCTGGGCGGTGAGCAACCGGTGCTGGAATTACCCCTCGACCATCCGCGCCCGGCGCAGCAAAGCCATCGCGGCGCCAGCTTGCAGGTGCATCTGCCAGCGGACCTGGTGGCCGGTATCAAGCGCCTGGCCCAGCAAGAGGGCGTGACCCCGTTCATGCTGTTGCTGGCCTCGTTCCAGACCCTGCTGTTTCGCTACAGCGGCCAGTCGGACATCCGCATCGGCGTGCCGAACGCCAACCGCAACCGCGTGGAAACCGAGCGGCTGATCGGCTTTTTCGTCAACACCCAAGTGCTCAAGGCCGATCTTGACGGGCAGATGAGCTTCGCCGAACTGCTGCAACAGGCCAAGCGCCGCGCCCTGGAAGCCCAGGCGCACCAGGACTTGCCGTTTGAACAATTGGTGGTGGCGCTGCAACCCGAACGCAGCCTGAGCCATAACCCGCTGTTCCAAGTGATGTTCAACCACCAGACCGACGCCCAGGGCGGGCGCGATGGCCAGCAATTGCCTGGCCTGCGGGTGGCAGAACTGGATTGGGAGAGCCAGACCACGCATTTCGACCTGAGCCTGGACACCCATGAGTCCGCCGAAGGCCTCTGGGCGGCGCTGACCTACGCCACCGACCTGTTCGAAAGCGCAACCATCGAACGCTTGGCGCAGCATTGGCAGAACCTGCTCCAGGCGGCAGTGAGTGCACCACGCAGCCGTCTTTGCGCGCTGTCGATGCTCGATGCACCCGAACAACAGCGGATGCTCAAGGACTGGAATGCCCCCGCCACCGTCGCCGCACCGGATGCCGTGCACCAGTTGTTCGAGGCGCAGGCCCGCGAACATCCGGCGCGCCAGGCACTGGCCTTGGATGAGCAAACGCTCAGCTACGGTGAACTGAACCGCCAGGCTAATCGCCTGGCGCACTACCTGATCGCCCAGGGCGTAGGCCCGGAGGTGCTGGTGGGCATCGCGGTCGAGCGCTCCTTTGCCATGGTGGTCAGCCTGTTGGCCGTGCTCAAGGCGGGTGGCGCCTACGTGCCGCTTGACCCTGAATACCCGCGTGAGCGCCTGGTGCATATGCTCGATGACAGTGGTGTGCGACTGGTGTTGACCCAATCCCACCTGCGCGACCGCTTGCCATTGCCGGCCGATCTGACGGCGCTGGACATCGACCTGGCCGACGCGCAGTTGGCGCAGTGTGCCGAGCACAACCCGCCTACCGCGTTCGAGCCCCGCAGCCTGGCATATGTCATCTACACCTCCGGCTCCACCGGCAAGCCAAAAGGCGTTGCCATCAGCCATGCGGCATTGAGCGAATTCGCCGGTATCGCGGCCGAGTATTCGCGCCTGGTCGCGGACGACCGCGTACTGCAGTTCGCGACCCTGAACTTCGATGGTTTTGTCGAGCAGCTGTACCCGGCTCTGACCCTGGGCGCGACGGTCGTGTTGCGCGGGCCGCAGTTGTGGGACGGCGCTGAGCTGTACCGGCAGATTATCGATCAAGGTATCACCCTGGCCGACTTGCCCACCGCCTATTGGAAACTGTTCCTGCAGGATTGCCTGGCCGCGGGGCCACGGCCCTATGGCGCATTGCGCCAGGTGCATATCGGCGGCGAAGCGATGCCGCTGGATGGCCCGGTGCTGTGGCGGCGCGCGGGGCTGGGGCATGTACGCCTGCTCAATACCTACGGGCCGACCGAGGCCACGGTGGTGTCCAGCGTGCTCGATTGCAGCGATGACAACGCCGTGATTGGCGCCACTGCCAGCCCGATTGGCCGCGCGTTGCCGGGGCGTGGCCTGTATGTGTTGGACCGTGACCTTAACCTGTTGCCGGTTGGCGCCGTGGGGGAGCTGTACATTGCCAGTGCCAGTGGCTTGGCCCGTGATTACCTGCAGCGCCCGAGCCTGACCGCCGAACGTTTTGTCGCCGACCCGTTCAGCACCCTGGGCGAGCGTCTTTACCGCACCGGTGACCTGGCGCGTTATCGCGCCGACGGGGTGATCGAATACGTCGGTCGCGTCGACCATCAGGTCAAAATCCGCGGTTTCCGAATCGAGTTGGGTGAGATCGAAGCGCTGCTGTTGGCCCAGGAGGCGGTGCGCGAAGCCTTCCTGCTGGCGGCCGACAACCAGTTGGTGGCTTACCTTGTGCCAGCCCAGCCGTTGTCCGCCGCCGAGCATGCGGCGGCGGGCGAAACGCTCAAGGCCACCTTGCGTGAGCAACTGCCCGATTACATGGTGCCTGCGCACCTGATCTTCCTCGACCGCATGCCGTTGAACCCCAACGGCAAGCTTGACCGCCAGGCGCTGCCCAAACCCGATGGCAGCACGGTGCAACAGACCTGGCAGGCACCGGTTACGCCACTGCAACAGCAGGTTGCGGCGATCTGGGCCGATATTCTTGGCGTCGAGCGTGTGGGCCTGACCCACCACTTCTTCGAACTGGGCGGGCATTCGCTGCTGGCCATGCAGGTGGTCTCGCGCATTCGCCAGGCATTGCAGCGCGAAGTGCCGCTCAAATTGCTGTTCGAGCAGCCGCGCCTGGAGGGGTTTGTCGCCGCACTGACCACCCAGGCCCCAGGCGCGCCGACCGCGCCCGCGCTGTTGCCGGTAGGGCGGGACCAGCCGTTGCCGCTGTCCTACGCCCAGGAGCGCCAGTGGTTTTTATGGCAACTGGAGCCGCAAAGCGCCGCGTACCACATCCCCAGCGCCTTGCGTTTGAAAGGGCAGCTTGACCTGGGTGCACTGCAACGCAGTTTCGATACCTTGCTGGCCCGGCATGAAAGCCTGCGCACTCATTTGCGCCAGGAGCGCGACCGCACGGTTCAAATCATTTCACCGCAGGTGTCGTTGCAGATAGCGCACGCCGAGGTGCAGGAAGTACAGCTCAAGGCGCGGGTCGAGGCCGAAATAGCCCAACCCTTCAATCTGGAACAAGGGCCTTTGCTGCGGGTTTCGTTGCTGCGCATCGCCGCTGATGAACATGTATTGGTATTGGTGCAGCATCACATCGTGTCCGATGGCTGGTCGATGCAACTGATGGTTGAAGAGCTGGTGCAACTGTATGCGGCGTACAGCCAGGGACAGGTGTTGCAATGGCCGGCGCTGCCGATTCAGTACGCCGACTACGCCGTATGGCAGCGCAACTGGATGGAGGCGGGCGAGAAGGCCCGTCAACTGGCGTATTGGCGCGACATGCTCGGCGGTGAGCAGAGCGTGTTGGCGTTGCCGTTCGACCACCCACGTCCGGCTGTGCAAAGCCATCGTGGCGCGCGCCTGGCATTCGAACTGCCCGGCGCGTTGACCCAAAGCCTCAAGGCCCTGGCCAAGCAGCAGGACGTGACCTTGTTCATGCTGCTATTGGCCTCGTTCCAGACGTTGCTGCATCGCTACAGTGGCCAGGAAGAGATCCGTGTCGGGGTGCCGATCGCCAACCGCAATCGCAGCGAGACCGAGCGTCTGATCGGCTTCTTCGTCAACACCCAGGTGCTCAAGGCCGATCTCCACGGCCAGATGAGCGTCGAGCAACTGTTGCAACAGGCCCGGCAACGGGCGCTGGACGCCCAGGCCCACCAGGACCTGCCCTTCGAACAACTGGTGGAAGCGCTGCAACCCGAGCGCAGCCTGAGCCACAACCCGTTGTTCCAAGTGATGTTCAACCATCAGACCGACGTGGGCCAGGCTCAGGTTCAGCAGCAACTGCCGAATCTTTCGGTAGAAGGGCTGGAGTGGGACAGCAAGACGGCGCATTTCGACCTGGACCTGGATATCCAGGAATCCACCGAAGGTATCTGGGCCACGCTCGGCTATGCCCAGGACCTGTTTGAGGCCAGTACCGTGCAACGCATGGCGCGACACTGGCAGAACCTGTTGCAAGGCATGGTTGCCGACCCACGGCAGAATCTCAGCCAATTAAACCTGCTGGACAACGCCGAACGGCAACAGATTCTTCAACTGTGGAACCAGAGCGATGCCGGCTTCTCGGCCAAGCGCCTGGTGCACGAGTTGGTGGCCGACCGCGCCGGGGAAACCCCCGAGGCGGTGGCGGTGAAATTTGGCGAGCAACAGCTGACTTACGGCGAGCTGGACCGCCAGGCCAACCGCCTGGCCCATGCATTGATCGCCCGTGGCGTCGGCCCCGAAGTGCGCGTGGCGATTGCCATGCCACGCAGCGCCGAGATCATGGTGGCGTTCCTGGCAGTGATGAAAGCCGGTGGCGTCTACGTGCCGCTGGACATCGAATACCCGCGTGACCGCCTGCTGTACATGATGCAGGACAGCCGCGCCCGATTGCTGTTGACCCATTCGGCGGTGCAACAGCGCTTGCCGATTCCAGACGGCCTGGAAGCCCTTGCCGTGGACCAGACGCAAGCCTGGTCCGCTGACGACGACACCGCACCCGAGGTGGCGCTGGACGGCGACAACCTGGCCTACGTGATCTACACCTCCGGCTCCACCGGCATGCCCAAAGGCGTGGCGGTGTCCCATGGCCCGTTGGTGGCGCACATCATTGCCACCGGCGAGCGTTATGAAACGTCGCCGGCCGATTGCGAACTGCACTTCATGTCGTTCGCCTTCGACGG
>NZ_FPCE01000020.1:0-79011 GCF_900116845.1 Pseudomonas sp. OV546
GCGGCTCACTTTTGAAGAGCGCAAAAGTAAGCAAAACGCTCTTGCCCCAACACTCGGCACCTCGCTCACGCTCGGTGTGCCCGTAATCCGACAGGTATTTGGGGGGCCGCCGCCACGCGCCATCCATGGCGCGGGGCGGCTAAACCGGCATCCCTGCCGGTTTACCCCCCAAATCCCTGTCGAATTCCGGCCAGCGTGTTTGACGGGGCGCCTCAGATCAAAAGCGAGATCAAGATCAAGATCAAGAGCGGCTCGCTTCGCATCGTGGTTAGCGTTGGTTGCTACAGCGTTGTGTCGGTACCTATGGCCATCGTAGGCAAGCCAGCTCTCGCAGGGTTAATCGTATTTAGGTGGTTGTCTTGGGGGGCGTCAGGCACTCGATGGAGCGATCCACGGTGGTCTTGGCAATCTCCAGTAAATGCCACACCGCCAGGATCTTCGCCCGCTCGGGATTATCCAGTGTCTCTCCACAATCCAGCGCGGTCGCCGATGCACTGTCGAGCAAGCTGGCGGTGTAGAGCAGAGCGTCTTCGAAGCTGAGGTCTTCGTTGATGGAGTGGAAGCCCTGGGTGGGCAGGTAGTGATCGATGGCGCGGTTGAAGGCGGCGCGGTCTTTGGTGGGGTCGTTTGCGTCTTTGTTCATTGTTTAGCTTCCTTTTGGACTCAGGGAGCCGAACCTTCCGCGACTAAACGTAGGGTGGCGGCTGTACGCAGGTTAGTCGACCGGCCAAAAGGCAAAATCCGGCGCACCCAAGGGCGCCCTGCGCACAGCCACCATTAAACCTCATGGAGGATCATGCGCCTTTTGGAATACCGGGCGACTAAACCCGATCACTGAATTGGCAGCGACGGACCGCAGACTAGCCACCGATTCCAGCAGGCACAAGGCGGCGAGGATTGTCTAGGAAACGTCCTGCAATTAAAAGGGACCTGCCTTGCTGGCCCTTTACAAACCATGACCAAATGCCACTAACCGCTCGCGGGCGGGTCGTCTCGCAGGCCTATGGCTTCAACTGTTTCCATTCAATGGCAAAGCGGGCCAGGTATTTGGTGGTGGTCGCTTCACCACGCCGCACATGAGCGACCATCTGCACAGCAATATGCAGGTGGTCCAACGCTTCCTGCCCGTGGTGATCGAGTGCCGCGCCCGCTAGAGGTTCTCCGACGTCACAATCTGCGGCGATATATACACCCGATGCCGCACCGGATCGAACCCCTCGGTGCGCTCCCGTTCCTCACTCTGCAAGGCCACCAGCAACTGCACCAGTGCGGTCGCCGTCTGCCCCGGCTGCGAATCCATCACCACATCGATCAACCCCTGGCGCAGCGCCTGGCGTGACAGCTCGGTCGACTCCTGCAAGATGCAGCACAGCGCTGGTCGCTTGGGCAACTGCGCCAGGGCGCTGATGATGCCGTCACCGCCGCCGCCCACCACGCACAGGCCGCGCAGGTCGCTGTGGCGGCTGATCAGGTCAAGAGTGGCTTCCTCGGTGATGTCGCAGTTATCCAGGTTGATCAACGGCTCGAGCGGCTTGAGCCCCGGCGCGTGTTCGGCCAGGTAGCTGTGCAAGCCTTCGACCCGCGCCTGGTGGCCGAGAAAACGATGGCCGCCGAGCAGGATCCCCACGCTGCCTTTGCGCGCGCCGCCAGTGCGCGCGAGCAACCAGCCCATGGTGCGGCCGACCACGTGGTTGTCCTGGCCCACGTAGGGCTCCAGGGCTTGCTCGTGGATATCCGAGAGCAGGGCGACCACGGGCACGCCGGCTTCGCGGATCTGCTTGAGGCAGGCGTTGATCAGCGGATGGGCAAAGCTGACCACCGCGAGGCCATCGCATTGCACGGCCAACTGTTCGATCTGCGCAACGATAGCGCTGGGGGTGCGATCCACGATGTATTCGAACTGGCACGTCAGGTTGGCCGTGGCGTGATGCTGCGCCGCGGTGCTGATCGACTGCGCCAGGTTGGCATAGAACGCTTGGGCGGTCCCCAGCAAGAGGATGCCGAAACGATAAGTCGGCCGACGTTCGCGAATGCGCTGGCCGATCAGCCGCGCGGCAAAATAGCCCACGGCTTCGGCGGCCTGGAACACCTGCTCGGCGGTGTCCGGGTTGACCGGCGCACGCGCATTCAATACGCGGTCGACGGTGGCCACACTCAGCCCTGCATGGGCGGCAACGGTGGCGATGGTTGGGCGTTTATTGTTGTTCATGACAAGCCCTTTGAACGTCTTGATAGAAAACTATCAAGCTCCGCTAGGCCTGGATGATAGCTTGATAGGGAATGGAATCAAGGCCTTGAGGGGGATTTACCGGTTCTCTATGGTGGGTTTCGTAAAGCACTAGAAACCACCGCTTGCGGAGAACAATAACAATGCCTGAACACACCGCTCACACCGCCCGTCGCGACTACAGCCTCACCGGCCCCGAAGCCGCCCGCGCCGCTGAAAAAGGCCTGGTCTCGGCCAACTGGTACCAGTCGCCCATCTCGCGTAAACGCATGAAAGAACTGATGCAGCGCCGTGACGGCCCGGCCTTGCTCGACACCGCCATCTGGGTGGTCGCGCTGTTGGCCGCAGGCTTCGGGGCTTATTGGTTCTGGGGCACTTGGGCCTGCGTGCCGCTCTTCCTCGTCTATGGCGTGCTGTACGGCACCGCGTCCAACCCGCGCTGGCACGAAACCGGCCACGGCACCGCATTCAAGACCCGTTGGATGAACGACGTGCTGTACCAGGTCGCCAGCTTCATGTGCATCTTCGAACCCCACGTGTGGCGCTGGAGCCATGCCCGTCACCACACCGACACCATCGTGGTCGGCCGCGACCCGGAGATCGTCGAGCCGCGTCCACCGAGTTTCTTGATGATGTTCCTGAGCCTGTTCAATTTGCCCTTGGCCTGGAAGACATTCGGCGGCGTGGCGCGCCATGCCATTGGCAAGATGAGTGCCCAGGAAGCGGACTTCATCCCCGAATCCGAATGGCCCAAAGTGTTTCGCGCAGCGCGGATCTGGGTCGGCATTTATGCCGTGGTGATTGGCACCGCCTTGTACCTGCATAGCTGGTTGCCGCTGATGCTGATTGGATTGCCGAGTCTCTACGGCGCTTGGCTCGGCTACGTCTTCGGCCTTACCCAACACGTCGGCCTGGCCGAAGACGTGCTGGACCACCGCAGTAACTGCCGCACCATCTACATGAACCGCGTGCTGCGTTTTATCTACATGGACATGAACTACCACCTCGAACACCACATGTACCCGATGGTGCCGTACCACGCGCTCAAGCACCTGCACGAAGAAATCCGCAGCGACTGCCCGCCGCCCTACGCCAACCTGTTCGAAGCGTACAAAGAGATCCTGCCGACGATCTGGAAACAGCGCAGCGACCCGACCTATTTCGTCCAGCGCCCACTGGCGAACGACGCTGAGGGTGGCGAGGGAGCTTGCTCGCGCTGGGCTGCGCAGCAGCCCCAATAAAACCACCGCATTCATTCAGACATAACTCGACTGCCGATCTTGGGGCCGCTTCGCCGCAGCCCAGCGCGAGCAAGCTCGCTCGCCACAACAAGCGCGCTTGCCACAGGGGCAGTCAGTCATTTGGAGACAAACGCCATGAACGATCAATGGATCGACGTCTGCGCCGTGGGCGAAATAGACGAAGAAGACGTGCTGCGCTTTGACCACGGGCCGCATACCTACGCGGTGTACCGTTCGGCCGAGAATGAGTTTTTCGCCACCGCCGGCCTGTGCACCCACGAGAAAATCCACCTGGCCGACGGCCTGGTGATGGACCACGTGATCGAGTGCCCCAAGCACAACGGGCGCTTCGATTACCGCACCGGCAAAGCCATGGGCGCGCCGGTGTGCGTCAACCTCAAGACCTACCCGGTGCGGGTCGAAGCGGGGCGGGTGTTGCTCGCCGTCACGGCGTGACCATGAGCGCACCCCTGATCATCGTCGGTGCCGGCCATGCCGGTGGCCGTGCAGCGCTGACCCTGCGCGAAGAGGGTTACACCGGGCGCCTGATCCTGATCGGCGATGAGCCGCACTTGCCCTACGAGCGACCACCGCTGTCCAAGGCTGTGCTGCAGGGCACCGTGGACCTGGCCGGGTGCAGCCTGTGCGACAGCGCACGGCTGGCAGAGTTGGGTATCGAGCATATCGCCGGTGACCCGGTGACCCAATTGGAGCCGGAACACCATCGCCTGCAACTCGCCGACGGCCAGTGGCTGCCGTATGCCGGTCTGCTGCTGGCCACTGGCGGACGGGCACGACGCTTGCCCCAAGAGCAGGCCCATGTGCTTTACCTGCGCACCCACGATGAAGCGCTGGCCCTGCGCAACGCGCTAAAGGCCGGGACGCGGCTGGTGGTGGTCGGTGGCGGTTTTATCGGCCTGGAAGTGGCAGCCACGGCACGTGGCTTGGGCTGTGAAGTCACGCTGCTCGAAGCCGGGCCGCGTTTGGCGGGGCGGGTATTGCCGCCGGTCATCAGCGAGGCGCTGCTGGCGCTGCATCGCCAACACGGCGTGGATGTGCGCTTGAATGTGGCCTTGGAGTCCATCCAGGCCGACGCCGTGCTGCTGGTGGACGGGCAACGGTTGCCGTGCGATCTGGTTGTCGTCGGCATCGGCATGCAGCCCAATATCGAGTTGGCCACGGCGGCGGGGCTGGACGTGGGGCAGGGCATTCGTGTCGATACGCACCTGCGCACCAGCGCGCCCGACATCTATGCCGCCGGTGACGTGTGTGAGTTTCGCCTGGGCGGTCTCTACCAGCGCCAGGAAACCTGGCGCAACGCCGAGGTCCAGGGGCGGCATGCGGCGTTGAATCTGCTGGGGCGCGACGTGCCGTTCGACGCGCTCCCCGGTTTCTGGTCCGACCAGTACGACTGGGGCTTGCAGACCGTGGGCGTGATCACGCCCTTGACGGTCAGCCGCCCATTGGCGGGCGGCGGCGTGCTGCTGTTCTACCTGGATGCCGAGCACCGTTTGCACGGTGCCTGCGGTTGGGCGCCGGGCAACAGCGTGGCCAAAGACATCAAGCTGTGTGAGCGCCTGATCAGCGCACGTATACCGCTCAACGCGGCCAGCCTGGCCGACCCCGAGCTGTCCCTCAAACACCTGCTGCGAGGCTGATATGCGCCAATTCCTGGTGTTCCAATCCCTGTGGGCGATGCAAACCGAGCCTGGCACCCTCGACGACCAACTCGACCGCATCAAGGCCGCCGGTTTCGACGGCATTACCGACCATTACTACACACCCGCCGACGTCGCCCGCTTGCACGCCGCCGCCACGGCCAGGGGCCTGCAGATCGAAGGCCAGCTGTTCCCGCATTCGGTGGATGACCTGGCGGCCGCGCTGGATGTGATCAGCGGCTACGGCTGTCACCACCTCACCCTGCAAGCCGACGTGCGCCCGCGTACTCAACGCGAAGCGGCGCGACTGGTCGAAGGCTGGCAACGCCTGGCCGAGCAGGTGGACTTTCCGGTGCTGCTGGAAACCCACCGTTATCGGCTCACCAATGACCTGCTGTTCACCCTCGACCTGCTGGCGCAGATGCCCGACTTGAAACTGCTGGCCGATCTGTCCCACTACGTGGTCGGGCGTGAACTGCCGGAGCCTGGTGCCGCCGAGGACGATGAACAGATCCGCACTGTCCTGCGCCACAGCTGGGGGTTTCACGGCCGCGTGGCCAGCAGCGAACAGGTGCAGGTGTCGTTGGATTTCCCCCAGCATCACGCCTGGGTGCAACGTTTCACCGAGTGGTGGCGCTACGGGATTGAACACTGGCTGGCGCGGCCCGACGCACCACAGAGCCTGTCGTTCACCTGTGAACTGGGCCCGCCGCCCTATGCGATCACCGGCGCAGATGGCCGTGAAATCAGCGATCGCTGGGCCGAAGCGCTGAAGATGCAGGCGTTGATTCGACAGGTGTGGCAGCGCTGTCAGTGATGACCTTGAACCCGCTCAGTCATGAGCACTGTGTTCAAGACCAAGCAGTTCGAATTGCGATAACCCTAGGTATCTACGCATCTTTTGACTGTAGTGAGCGGGCTTGCCCCGCGCTGGGCTGTGGAGCAGCCCCAAAAAGGAGGAACCTGGTGTATCAGATACGCTTCATCGGTCGGTTTTAGGGCGGCTTCGCAGCCCAGCGCGGGGCAAGCCCGCTCACTACAGTGTCGTACTGGGGGTGTGGCGAGGGCGCTTGCTCCCGTGGCCGCTGCTTTCAGCTCAGCAGCCCGGTGCTGACCGCCACAATCAGAAACACCCCCAGCAGCGCGCGGTAGATCACGAACGGCCAGGTGGAGAACCGCTCCAAAAACTTCATCAGCCCCCAGATCGCAAAAAATGCCGAGATGCTCGCCACCACCAGGCCGAACAGCAGGTGCGGCCAGGCATGCACGGGCATATCGGCATGCAGCAACACCCACAATTCTTTCAAACCGGCGAGGGCGATGGCGGGCAGGCCCAGCAGGAAGGAAAACCGTGCGGCTTCCTCACGCTTGAAGTTGAGGAACAGCGCGGCGGTCAGCGTGGAGCCGGAACGCGAGACGCCAGGAATCAACGCACCAATTTGCGCAATCCCCACGATCAACGCATCCCGCAGGCGCATTTCGCTGACTTCGCGGGTGTGGCGTGCACGCACTTCCGCCACCGCCAACAGCACCGCCATGACCACGCAGGAAATACCGATCACCATCAACCCGCGCAACGGCGAGTTGCAGGCATTCAACGTCGACGACAACGCCAGCCCGGCAATGCCGATGGGGATCGTCGCCAGCACAATCGCCACCGCCAGCTTGAACCAGGGGTCGTTGTAGTCGCCCCGGCGCACGGCGCCGATGCTGCCGGTGGTCACCTGGCGCACATCCCGCCAGAAGTAACTAACCACCGCCGCCAGCGCCGCCAACTGCATGGCCGCGGAAAACGCCGAGCCGGGGTCTTGCCAGCCGAGCAGGGCGGGTACCACGCGCATATGGGCGGTGGACGACACCGGCAACAGTTCGGTAACGCCCTGGATCACGCCCAGGATGAAGATCTGCAGGTAGTCCAGGGAGGCAAACCCCACATCCAGGCCGGCGGAACAGACGTTGCTCACAATACGTGTCCTTGAAAAAGAGAGGCAATTTCGCGGAGTTTATTCGAAATGTTTCAGGGTTTCGGGGGAGGCAACGCCTATTTGCAATTGGTTCAGCAAGTAGAAAGGTTGGCGACTCTATTGGACTGTCCCGGCGTTTTGTGAACAATGGCGCCCTGCATTTTTGACCGAGAGCCCCATGCCTGAAACCACCGTCGAACTGATCCAGACCGGCCCGGAGCACGCCGAGCTGATCCGCAATCTCTACCAGTACTACGCCTACGAGTCGTCGGACTGGGAACAGGAAGATGTCGAGGCGGATGGCCGCTTCTATATCCATGACGAACACCTGACCCGTTACTGGCAGGACCCGCAATGGAGCGCCAACCTGTTGCTGGTCGACGGCTACATCGCCGGTTTCCTGCTGATCGAAGGCAGCGAACTGCCGGGCATCGACGCCCTGGAACTGGCCGACCTGTTCATCCTCAAGCGCTATCGCCGCAAAGGCATTGGCCGCGCCATCGCCACCCAGGTGCTGTGCAGCGGCGAGGCCAATTGGCTGGTGCGGTTCTATGATCAGGACGAAGTGTCCCAGGCGTTCTGGCGCACGGTGCTGGATAACCTGCCGCGCCCGGTGCAGACGATTGAACTGGAGGATGACCCGCAGTTGGTGAGTTACCTGATTACGCGGGCGGCGCTGCATTAAAGGCCTGCTGCATCACCTGCGGCGGTTGCCCGAACGCCCTTAAAAACGCCTGGCGCATGCGCTCGCGATCACCAAACCCGGTCTCGCGGGCCACCACCTCGACCGGGTGGCGACTGGTTTCCATCAGCGCCCGGGCGGCTTCGACCCGCAGGGACTCGATGGCCTTGGCCGGTGTCTGCCCGGTTTCTTCACGGAACACCCGGCTGAACTGGCGCGGGCTGAGCCGCGCGACATCGGCCAGGGCTTCCACCGAGAGGTCATGGGTCAGGTTCTCGCGGGCGTAGGCCAGGGCCAGTTGCACGCGGTCCGATTTAGGGTCCAGCTCCAGCAGGGCCGACAACTGCGATTGCTCGCTGCCGCGACGCTGGGCGATCACCAGTTTGCGTGCAATGCGCCGCGCCAGGTCGCTGCCCAGGTCGTTCTCTACCATCGCCAACGCCAGGTCCACGCCGGCGCTCATGCCGGCGCCGGTCCAGATGTGGCCGTCGACGATAAACAGCTTGTCCTCTTCCAGGCGGATATCCGGGTAGCGCTTGCGAAAGGCCGGTGCGTGGATCCAGTGGGTGGTGGTGCGCTTGCCTTCGAGCAGACCGGCTTCGGCCAGCACGAAGATGCCCATGCACAGCGAGGCCACACGCCGCGACTGGGCGGAGGCGGCCTTGACCAGTTCCAGCAGGTTGGCTTCCGGCAGGCGGAATTCCAGGTAGCCGCTGACGATCAGCGTGTCGTAACCCTCCGGCCGGATCGGTGTGGTGTTCACCGAAAAACCCTGGGACGTCATCACCGCGCCGCCGCTTTCCGACACCAGGTGAAACTCATAGGCCGGCTCACCGCGCAGCAGGTTCGCGCACTCGAATACCGAGCCCAGGCTGAGGCTCAGGGATTGGAAGTTCGGGTAAACCATCAGCGCAACGCTGTGCATCGCATGTCTCCAGGGGTGTGGGGGGCAGGGATTGTCGGCGGCTGCCGGGAAAACGGCAACCCACTTTGGCGCATGTCCGAAATCCTTGCGGATCTGACATTGTGCGCGTTTCGCCTGGCTCCTAACATTCACTCAACGAACTAGACGACTGGTCTAATCGATCGAGATGAAGCATGAGCCGCGAAACTAAAAGTGCAAGGCAGGCGATTCTGGAAACGGCGCAGCCGATTGTGGGCGCCAAGGGATTTTCTGCGGTGGGGTTGAACGAAATACTTCACGCCGCCGATGTGCCTAAAGGCTCGTTCTATCACTACTTCAACTCTAAAGACGCGTTCGGGGTGGTATTGCTCGATACCTATTTCGATAACTACTTGAACGTTATGCAACAGCTGTTCAATCAGCCGGGCTTATCTCAACACGCCAAGTTGATGTGTTATTGGCAAAGCTGGATCAACAACCAGACCGGCTGCACCGACGCCGGCAAATGCCTTGCCGTCAAACTCGGTGCAGAGGTGTCAGACCTTTCAGAGCCGATGCGCCTGGCCCTGCAACGCGGCACCGCACGCACCATCGGGTTGCTCAGCGAGGCCTTGCAGCAGGGCGTCGAAGACGGCTCGGTAACGATCACGCAACACCCCGAAAGCCTGGCCCGGCGCCTGTATGCGTTGTGGCTGGGGACCAGCGTCATGAGCAAGATCACCCATACAGCGGCGCCGTTCGACGAGGCGCTGGGGCTGACCCGACAGTTGTTGGGGCAGCCGGAAGAAACTGACACTCACCCCTATCGAGGCACTGGAAAATGAAAGTATTAATGGTACTGACCTCTCACGACCAGCTCGGCGATACCGGACGCAAGACCGGCTTCTGGCTCGAAGAATTTGCCGCTCCCTACTACGCGTTCAAAGACGCCGGTGCCGACGTGGTGCTGGCATCCCCGGCCGGCGGTCAACCGCCGCTGGACCCGGTCAGCGACCAGCCGGACGCCCAGACCGAACAGACCCATCGCTTCGCCGCCGACCCGGCCGCCCAGCAAGCCCTGGCCACCACGGTGAAACTGGACACGGTCAACGCCGACGACTTCGACACCGTGTTCTACCCAGGCGGCCACGGCCCGCTGTGGGACCTGGCGGAATCGCCGGTGTCGATCGCGCTGATCGAGTCCTTCGAGCGCGCCGGTAAGCCCATCGGTTTCGTCTGCCATGCACCGGGTGCCCTGCGTCACGTCAAGGCAGTCAATGGTGAGTCGTTGATCAAGGGCCGTCGTGTCACCGGGTTCTCCAACTCGGAAGAGGCGGCGGTGGAGTTGACCGATGTGGTGCCGTTCCTGATTGAAGACGAGTTCAAGAAACTCGGCGGCCACTATGAGAAGGGGGCCGATTGGCAATCCTTTGTGATTACCGATGGCCTGCTGGTCACCGGGCAAAACCCTGGCAGTTCCAGTGATGTGGCTAAAGCCCTGCTGACACTCACCGCTTAATTAACTAACCGCTTGATGCATTGGCGACTTTTATAAGTCGCTAATGCTTTAGCGCGCCCGCTATTTGGACAGTATTCAATGAATGACCCTATTTTAAGTACCCCGGTAAAACTGGGGCACCACACGCTGAACAACCGTATTGTGCTGCCGCCGTTGACGCGCCAGCGCAGTGCCCAGCCCGGCGATATCGCCACCAACTTGATGGCCGAGTATTACCGCCAGCGCGCCACGGCCGGTTTTATGGTCAGCGAAGGCACGCAGATTGAACCGCGTGGCCAGGGTTACGCGTGGACGCCGGGTATCTACACCCCGGCGCAGATCGACGGCTGGCGCACCGTCACCGAGGCTGTGCATGCCGAAGGCGGGGTGATCTTTGCCCAGTTGTGGCATGTCGGTCGCGTGTCCCACAACGCGTTGCAGCCAGACGGCGCCGCCCCTGTCGCGCCGTCGGCGATCCAGGCGTTGCAGGCCAAGGCCTTTATCGAAACCGGGCCTGGCATGGGCGAACTGAAGCAGCCGCCGGTGCCACGTGCATTGTCCGTGCTTGAAATCGAAGAATTGGTCGGGCACTACGCCCAGGCCGCCCGCAATGCGCTGGATGCCGGGTTTGACGGGGTGGAAATCCATTCGGCCAATGGTTACCTGGTCAACCAATTCATCTCCGCCCATTCCAACCAGCGCGAGGATGAATACGGTGGCTCGCTGCACAACCGCCTGCGCTTTCTGCGCGAGATCGTCGAAGCCGTGAGCGCCGTGGTCGGGCCGCAGCGTCTGGGCGTACGGTTCTCGCCGTTATTCAGCGGCACCGATCAGGACCGTGTCTACATCGGCCTGGTGGAAGACGACCCGCACCACACCTACATCGAAGCGATCAAAGTGCTGGAAGAGTCGGGCATCGCCTA
The DNA here is from genome assembly GCF_900116845.1 of Pseudomonas sp. OV546. NCBI lineage: Bacteria > Pseudomonadati > Pseudomonadota > Gammaproteobacteria > Pseudomonadales > Pseudomonadaceae > Pseudomonas > Pseudomonas sp. OV546. Next base: position 11,077 of record NZ_FPCE01000020.1, read on the forward strand.
CGTTTCCATCGCCGAAGCCGACTGGGACAACGCCCCGGTGTTGCCCGAGTCGTTCCGCCGAGCGGTGCGTGAGACCTTCAGCGGGCGGATCATCTACGCCGGTCGTTACACCGCTGAGCGCGGTGCTGATCTGGTCGAAGCGGGTCTGGCGGACCTGATTGCGTTCGGGCGGCCGTTCATTGCCAACCCGGATCTGCCACAACGGATTTTCAATGGCTGGCCGTTGAACCCGCTGAAGGCGGAAGGGCTGTATGGCGGGACAGAAGCGGGTTACATCGATTACCCGGTCTACCGCCCGGTAGCCCGGTAGCCCGGTAGCGCTGTAACGCTGAACCCTGTGGGCGCTGGCTTGCCTGCGAAAGTATCACCTGGGTACGCCTGACTCACCACGTTGCCTGCATCGCCGGCAAGACTGCTCCACACCACTCAAGCCGGCTGTCAGGCCGCTGTGCTTTTGCTTTTGATCTTGATCTTGATCTCAAGCGCCCCGTCAAACACGCTGGCCGGAATTCGGCAGGGATTTGGGGGGTAAACCGGCAGGGATGCCGGTTTAGCCGCCCCGCGCCATGGATGGCGCGTGGCGGCGGCCCCCCGAATTCCTGTCGGATTACGGGCACACCGAGCGTGAGCGAGGTGCCGAGTGTTGGGGCAAGAGCGTTTTGCTTACTTTTGCGCTCTTCAAAAGTGAGCCGCTGTAAAAGCGGAACCCATAGCAGCCGTTACCTAAATAACGGATATGTACCCTGTCTGATCCAACATCCTGGTCGTCTGCCAGGCCGCCAACGGGAGCAAGCTCCCTCGCCACAGGTTCGCCGCCATACCCGAAATGGTGTAGATACCGATGCACCGCTATCGGGGGCAAGCCCCCTCCCACATTTGGATCGCGGTCTAACCGTTAGATGGCGGTCGTCTGCCAGGCCGCCAACGGGAGCAAGCTCCCTCGCCACAGGTTCGCCGCCATACCCGAAATGGTGTAGATACCGATGCACCGCTATCGGGGGCAAGCCCCCTCCCACATTTGAATCGCGGTCTAACCGTTAGATGGCGGTCGTCTGCCAGGCCGCCAACGGGAGCAAGCTCCCTCGCCACAGGTCCGACGCCATACCCAGAATTGTGTAGATACCTATGGGTATCGCAGGCAAGCCCGCTCCCTGTATTACTCCACCCGCAACACAATCTTGCCAATATGATCCCCACCCTCCATCCGCGCATGAGCCTGGGCCGCGTCGGTGTAGGCGTACACCTTGTCAATGATCGGCAAGCAACGCCCGGCGGCCAGCACTGGCCAAATGTACTCGCGCAACTGTTCAGCGATGGCGGCTTTTTCGTCTTTGCTGCGTGCTCGCAGAAGTGACCCGGTAATCACCGCGCGTTTGGCGAGAATGCTCAGCAGGTCGACATCATTGGCCTTGCCACCGCCGAGAAAGCCCAGCATCACCAGGTGACCGTCCATGGCCAGGGCCTTGAGGTTGTTGTTGAGGTAGGAGGCGCCCATGATGTCAAGGATGACATTCACGCCCTGGTCATCGGTCTTCTGGGCGATGACCTCGGCAAAATCCTGCTCGCGGTAATTGATCGGCTCAGCGCCCAGCGTGGCAATGGCTGCGCATTTGTCGGCGCTGCCGGCGGTGGCGAAGGCCTGGATGCCGAACTCGCGGCACAGCATCAGCGCGGTGGTGCCGATACCGCTGGTGCCGCCATGGATCAGCACGCGCTGACCGGTGTGCGCATCGCCAAGGCCAAACAGGTTGGCCCAGACAGTGAAGAAGGTTTCCGGCACAGCGGCGGCTTGGATCCAGTCCATGCCCTCGGGGATCGGCAGGGCCTGGCTGGCCGGTACGCTGCAGAACTGCGCGTAGCCGCCGCCATTGGTCAGGGCGCAAACCTTGTCGCCCAACTGGTATTCGCTCACGCCATCGCCCAACGCCACCACTTCACCGGCCACCTCCAACCCTGGGATCGGGCTGAAGCCGGGTTTCATCGGGTACTTGCCGGCGCGTTGCAGGGCGTCAGGGCGGTTGACCCCGGCGGCATGCACGCGGATCAGGATCTCGCCGGGGCCTGCGACAGGCACCTCGGCGCGGCGCGGTTGCAGCACTTCAGGCCCGCCGGGGGTGGTGATTTCGATCAGGGTCATTTCTTGAGGAAGCGTCATTTCAGAGTACCTGCAGCGATGAGCGTATGGGTTGGGACCGTACCAAGCGGTCGACGGTTCAGCATAATCATGCCCAGTTCCAGCGCCAGCGCGACCACGATGGCCCCGGCGGCGATCATGAACAACAGCGCATGCTGGCCGCCGCTGGTGTTGAACAGCGCCGAGTAGGCAAACCCGGACAGCGCCTGGAACGTCGCGAAGGACACAGTAGCGCGGCTCCAGGCCACTTGCTGCTGGTGATGATTCGGCAACAGTTCATGCACCCGCGCCAGTGCCAGCGGCACGATGCCCGGCGGGAAAGAGCCGAGGATCACCGCCAGCACCGCGAGGGCGCTGAACGAGCCGGCGAATGGCAACAAACCGACGGCAATCGCCTGCACCACCAGCACCACGCGGATACTCAAGCGTGCACCGAGTTTATCGGCGAGGAAACCGTAGGACACCGGCCCCACAATCGCGCCCAGGCCGTACATCACCCAGATCATCGCGCCGACGTGTGCGCCGTCACCCAGGCCACGGGCCACGTAATCCACCAGGAACACCATCGCCGGCACCAGGCCCGCCGCCATGAAGGCGTACTGGGCAAACAACAGGTACACGCCGGACGGCGTCCGCGCTGAGGTGTCCGCGGGGGCCGCGGCTTCCTGCAGCGTACCGGTGGGCCAGGCGAACCAACTGGCGGCCGTCAACACCAGCGCCAACAGGCCCAGGCCAAACCAGGTCTGCTGCAACCCCAGGCTCAGCAGCGGCGGCACGAGGGTGCCGGAGCCGGCAATGCCCAGGCCGATGCCAAGGAAGATCGCGCCGCTGGCCAGGCCCCGACGCGCCGCCGGTACATGGGGCAGCACGGTCGCTGCTACCAGCACCATGATCGCGCCCCCGGCAATGCCCGAGAGCAGGCGCCAGGCAAAGAACCACACCACCGACAGCGGGAAGCCACAGGCGAAGAACGCCAAGGTCACCGCCACCATCATGATGCGCAGGGCGGTCTTGTTGGAGGTGCGCTGGGCGATGGGCCGACCGATCAGCGCGCCGATCAGGTAACCCACCAGGTTGGCGGCACCGAGGTAGACCACGTCGCTGGCGGAAAACCACTGCGCCTGGATCAAGGTCGGGATCAACGGCGTGTAGGCGAACCGCGCCAGGCCGATGCTGACCAGGCTGGCGCAGAGGCCGGCGAAGATCGGCAGCCAGACTGAGCGGCGAGGTGGGGTGGGGGCGTCGAGCATGATGGCGGTCCTGGGTATTTTTCTCTGGCGCCCAGCATATCCAGATTTGTTGATGCAATAATGCTGCGATTACACGGCATAGCGATGCATATATGCATCACAAGGGGCAGGTATGAATTGGGATGATGCGCGAGTGTTCCTGGCGGTCTGCCGCGAATCCACGCTGCGCGGTGCCGCAAGGGTGCTGGGCGTGGATCAGGCCACGGTGGGCCGGCGGGTCAACGCCCTGGAAAAGTCCCTGAGCGCCACCTTGTTCCTGCGCACGTCCGAGGGGTATGCGCTCACGGCGGTAGGCGAGGCAGCCTTGCTCTCGGTGGAGAAAATGGAGCGCTCGGCCCTCGACCTTGAGCGCCAGATCCAAGGCCTGGACGAGCGCTTGACCGGCACCGTGCGGGTCAGCACCACCGACTCCCTGGCCATCGATTTCCTGATCCCCGCGATCGCCTGCCTGCACGCCAAACACCCCGACGTGCGCGTGCAGTTGGACGCTTCTACGCAGATCCTCAGCCTGGCCAAGCGTGAAGCCGATATTGCCGTGCGCAACACCCGCCCCGATAACCCCGACCTGATCGCACGGCGCATCGCCCGTTGGTCGGTCGGGCTGTTTGCCTCCCAGGGCTACATCGACCGCCACGGCGTGCCCGAGCCCGGCAGCCTGTTCGACGGGCATGACTTGGTCGTCTACCAGCCCTACCTGCAAAGCCAGAAGGACATGGCCTTGGTCTCTGAACCCCTGGGGCGCGGGCGTATCGTCGCGGCCTTGAGTTCCAGCCTGCTGGTGCGCCGCTCCATCGCTGCCGGCATCGGCATCGGCGAGATCCCGGTGTACACCGGCGAGCGCGACGGGCTGGTGCGCCTGTGGCCCGAGCGCACGCGGCCCTTGCCGTATGACGTGTGGCTGGTGACCCACGCCGACCTGCGCCACACGGCGCGGGTGCGCGTGGTGATCGACGAAATCGTCGCCGCCTTTGCCGGCACCGGGGGCTGAGGTCAGCACAGGCTTGCAAGCAGGCGGAGGGCTTGGTCGACACAATCGACGTTTGTAGCCACCCACCGAGAGCACGTATGAACGAATCGAAAAGTCAGGACTTGGGGCTGTTGTTTCTGCGGGTCAGCGGGGCGCTGTTCCTGCTGTGGGTACACGGTTTGCCCAAGTTGTTGAATTACAGCGAACAACTGAAGCTGATCGAGGACCCGTTTCACTTGGGCGCCCACGTCACGCTGCTGCTGGCAATATTCGCCGAAGTGCTGTGCCCGGTGCTGATCATTGCCGGGGTGTTGGTGCGCCTGGCGTGCCTGCCGATCCTGGCGGTGCTGTTGATCGCCATGGTGGTGGTGCACCCGGAGTGGACGTTGTTCGAAGGGCAGTTCGGCTGGCTGCTGTTGATCATTTTCACCAGCGTATTGATCGCCGGACCAGGGCGCCTGGTCTTGAGCCAGCGTTTCTCCTGAGCAAAAAAAAGGCCGGGCAAGCCCTAATGCCAGTCAGTTAAGAAGCAGCAAGAGCGAAAAGTAACCTGTGGCGAGGGAGCTTGCTCCCGCTGGACTGCGCAGCAGTCCCAGTCTTTTGAAACAAAGAGCTGGGGCCGCTTCGCGACCCAGCGGGAGCAAGCTCCCTCGCCACAGGTACGGTGCTCACCCTTAACTGACTGGCATGACGGGCAAGCCCGGCCAAAATAAGGAGAGGGTGGTTCAGGCGTTTCAGCGGTTCAGGAACGCCAGCAGGTCTTCATTCAACTGCTGCGCGTGGGTCACGGCGAACCCGTGTGGCGCGTCCTTGTAGACTTTCAGTTCGGCGCCCTTGATCGAGGCCGCGGCGACTTTACCGGTGGTTTCGAACGGAACGATCTGGTCGCCATCGCCGTGGATGACCAGGGTCGGCACGTCGATCTTGGCCATGTCCGGGCGGAAGTCGGTTTCAGAGAATGCAGTGACGCAATCCACGGTCGACTTCAGGGACGCCTGCAAGGCGATCTGCAGGGTCTGGGTCAACACGCCTGCGGAGACGGTCTGGCCCTTGTTGATGCCGAAGAACGGCGTATTGAAGTCGGCGATGAACTGCGCGCGATCCTTCAGCAGGCCAGCCTTGATGCCATCGAACACTTCAGTCGGCACGCCCTGCGGGTAATCCGGTTTCTGGCCGAAGAGCGGCGTCACCGCACCCAGCAGCACCAGGCCGGCAACCCGTGCGCTGCCGTGGCGGGCGATGTAGCGCGCGACGTCGCCGCCGCCCATGGAGAAGCCCACCAGGGTCACGTCCTTGAGGTCCAGGTGCTCGATCAACTGCGCGATGTCGTCGGCGAAGGTGTCGTAGTCGTTACCGGTCCAGGGTTGGTCCGAGCGGCCAAAGCCACGGCGGTCGAACGCGAGGGTGCGAAAGCCACGGCTGCTCAGGTATTCCATCTGGTATTCCCACATGTCTGCATCCAGCGGCCAGCCGTGGCTGAACAGCACGGGCTTACCGCTGCCCCAGTCCTTGAAGTAGATCTGGGTACCGTCTTTGGCAACAAATGTGCTCATGGAAAACTCCTTGGTAGTGGGAAAATGGCTCAGCATCACTATGGGTATAAAGCGTGCGCCGGGCTTGTATGGGTGTGCTTGGTTGGGGCTACCAGCTGAATTTCAGCTCGACGCCCAGGTAATTGCTGTCATCACCGCCGGCATCGCGCAGGGTTCGGCCGACCGCGTAATGCACGGCTTCGACGGCGCCGGTGAGGTTCGGCGTAAACACATAGTCGGTACGCAGCTGACCGTAGGCGCCCGTCCAACGTTCACCTTGGCCGGCGGTTCCGGCGACGGGCAGGTTTGGTTGGGTATAAACCGCATCATGGGTGGTTTGTCGCCACAGTAGGCCGATGGCGGTTTGCACGCTGAGCTTGTCGATCGGCTTGACGGTGATCGACGGCTTGACGTGAATCAAGTTGCTGTAGCCGGTGTAGCCCGCGAGGGAAAAGTAATAGCCGTTGGGGAACAGCGGGTTGAACGTGCCGAGGGTGCCGTCCCCGGTTTTACGGTCGCCCGAGGCGATGTCCAGTTGCAGGCCCAGGCGCGGTGTCCAGGCCAGGCTGTCGAAGGTGTAGCCGGTGCGGCTGCCACCGGCCCAGGCGCGGATATCCTTGCTGCCCACCGAGCCGCTTTGCAGCATCGCTTCGACGTCCCAGTCAAACCCCATGGCCGCGCCGCCCAGACGAGCGTCGAACAGGTGGCGGGTCTCGTCGCCGTCCGCGTCGAGGTAATGCGCCGCGCTGCGTTCATACACGCCGTAGTAGGCCGACAGTTCGTTCTTGCCGCCCACCAGCCGCTCCACGCGCAGCATGTGGAAGCGCGCATCGCTGTTGGATTTGTCGTCGAAGTGCCGCCCGTCCTGGTACTGCACCGGCTGGCTGGCAATCCCGATAAAACGCCAGTTGGACGTCTCCCAGTCGGCCCACAGCGCATCGAAGGACTGCCGCACATTCGGGCCGTCCCGCGACGAGATGAAACGCTGCAAATCGAAGGCGAAATCCTGGCGCCCGACGCGGGCCTTCAGCGTGCCGCTGCTGAAGGTATTCACGTATTCGGCAAAGGCCAGGCGCAGGTCGACACGGTTCTGGTCGGCGCCGCCAATCGTGGTTTTGTCGTAGGCGCGCACGTCTTCGAGTTGGGTGAATACCCGCCAGTTTTCGTTCAGGTGCAGGTCGGCATGCACCTGGAAACGCTGGATCAGGTAGCGGTCACGCTTCACGTCGCGCACGCCGAAACCACTGGCGTCGTTCATCTCGAAGCGCTCGCGCAACGTCGCACCGAGGGACAGGTAGGTCAACGGGTCGACACTCGACAACGGGATGTACTTCAAGGTGTCCAGCGGCTGCGTGCGCAGCGCCGGGTTCTGCAGCACCGACCAGTCTTCCTGCCAGCGGTTGGCCTTGATGGCCGGGCGTGTCGCTTGCTCATCGGCGTGGACGCTGCCGGCGAGCAGCGGCCACAGCACGGCCAGGCCCCAGCCTGTGCGACGCGTCATTTTGCTGCGTTGAGTTGATGAATCTCCGCGACATAGCCGCCGGGGAATTCCACCAGTGCACTGCGACGGCCTTTACTCTCAAAGGCCGGCACCACCACGGTGGCGCCGGAACCGGTGGCTTTGCCCAGCGTGCCCGTCAGGTCAGCCACTTGATAGCCGGTGGTCTCATGGCCGAACGGGTAGGGCAGTTGGCCGTTGGTGACCAGTACCGCCATGCGCCCGAACGGCGACTCGATGTCGACACGTCGATAGCTGCCGTTGGCTTGACCGATGTCCACGCCCGGCGCGTGTTTGTCATCGGCCAGGACTTTGCCGTGGGAGAAGCCGAGGAACGCCTTGATAAAGCGGTCGGCACGGTCGGCGCTGAGGTACACGCGGTTTTCCGGCACGGTCTGGAACGCTGCGTAATCCGGGGTCTTGGTGTGCCAGTAGAATTGCATGTTCACACCGCCTGGCCACTGCACCACCGCGTCACGGCCGATCGGGTCGGGGAAGTCGCTGACGATCACCGCCGCGCCGTTTTCCCGCGCGGCCTTGAGGGCGACGTCCATGTCCTTGACCAGGTAACCGTTGCGCTCCTGGCCGAACGGGTGCGGGATCGGCGTGGTGAAACCAAACAGCGACACCGTGCCCGCCGGCGTCTGCAGCAATTGCGAGGTGGTGCTGCTGGGCACCGGCAGCACATTCACCACCACCTGGGCGGTGCTTTTACCGCCGAAGGTGGCCAGGAAACTCTGGGCGAAACGGTCGACATCGGCCGGCGCCACATAGACGTGGCTGGTGTCGTATTGCGGGGCCACGGCCACGCTCGGGGTTGCCGCGAAGGCATTGCCCATCATTGCGCTCGCCAGCAGCGTCAATGCCACAGATACCTTGATTGCTTTGCTACGCATGCCCACTCTCCAGCACTTCTACGCGATTGAAGCCGTGAGGTTAGGGGCACAGAGGCGAAGGAAATTGTACAGACGTGCTCGGTTGAACGGTTCAGCATCTATGCTGGTCCACTGACTTCTACCGTCAGATCACACAGGTGAACGAAATGGCCAAGACTTACAGCTACGCCGCCCAGAACGCCAAGGATGCCCTCAAACCCTTCACCTTCGAGCGCCGCGCGCCGGGGGCGGATGACGTACAGATCGACATTCTCTATTGCGGCGTGTGCCACTCCGACCTGCACACCGCGCGCAACGAGTGGAAGAACACCCTTTACCCCTCCGTGCCGGGCCATGAAATTGTCGGCCGCGTGACGGCGGTCGGGGGCAATGTGACGACCTTCAAGGTCGGCGACCTGGCCGGTGTCGGCTGCATGGTCGACAGCTGCCAGCACTGCGCGTCGTGCGCCGAAGGCGAGGAGCAATACTGCGAGAGCGGCTTTACCGGCACCTACAACGGTCCGGTTTTCGGGGGTGAAAACACCTTTGGCGGCTACTCGGACAGCATCGTGGTCAAGGAGAAGTTCGTGCTGCGCATCTCCCACGACGATTCCAACCTGGCCGCTGTCGCGCCGTTGCTGTGCGCGGGCATCACCACCTACTCGCCGCTGCATCACTGGAAGGTCGGCCCCGGCAAGAAGGTCGGTGTGGTGGGCCTCGGTGGGCTGGGGCATATGGCGGTGAAGATCGCCCACGCCATGGGCGCGCACGTCACGTTGTTCACCACCTCGCCGAACAAGCGCGAAGACGGCCTGCGCCTGGGCGCCGACCAAGTGGTGGTGTCGAAGAACCCGGACGAAATGGCCAAGGTCGCCAACAGCCTGGACTTCATCCTCAACACCGTCGCCGCGCCGCACGACCTCGACGCCTTTCTCAACCTGCTCAAGCGCGACGGCACCATGACCCTGGTCGGCGCCCCCGACAGCCCGCACCCGTCGCCGACCGTGTTCAACCTGATCTTCAAGCGCCGCAGCCTGGCCGGTTCGCTGATCGGTGGGATCCAGGAGACCCAGGACATGCTGGACTTCTGCGCCAAGCACGGGATTGTCTCCGACATCGAGATGATCGATATCCAGGGCATCAACGAGGCCTATGAGCGCATGCTCAAGGGCGATGTGAAGTATCGGTTCGTGATCGACATGGACAGCTTGAAAAAGGAAAGCCACGCGGCTTGAAACGCACGCTATAAACCCCTGTAGAACCCCGTGGGAGGGGGCTTGCTCCCGATAGCGGTGTTCCGGTCAGAACGTCTGTGACTGACCCACCGCCATCGGGAGCAAGCCCCCTCCCACAATTTTATGGGCGCACTGCAGATCGAGAGAGGCTATCTGCCTGACGGCTTAGGGCCGCTGCGGTTTCACCGACGTACCGAAGGTGTTGCCCATACGCACACTGGTCGCCGCCGGAGTGGCTAAACCCACTTTATTGGGCAGGCGCTTTTCGACGGCGATGTGCTGCGCCTCGCGGTTTTTTTGCGTCGCTGTTGTCGCATTCGTTTCACTGCCCATCTGTTGGCTGAGGCAGCCATAGTCAGGCGCCTTGTAGCCATCCACCGTGACCTCTGCGCAAGTGTCGGCATGGGCGATCAAGGGCAGGGCAGTGCACAGCAACAGGCTGGCAAGGGACGCTAACACTTTCATCGGAGCCTCCTGGCGGGCCCGCAGGAGTGGGCCAGTAAGGCTTGAGAGTCTAGTGCAGCTGGCTGCTCGTCACCGTGATGTTTTTTTTGCTATCACCGTAACATCAGGTTCATAAACTGGCCTCAGGATGACGGTTTTCTAGGGCGCGTCGGCCGTGCAGCGATGCAGAGCAGGGGGTGGACAGGGGGGCTGGCGGCGCGCCGTGTGCGCCCTGGTCTTGCTGTTGCTGCTGCTCGGTGGTCGCGCCGCGCAGGCCGAGGCTCCGCTGCTGTCGTTGAACCTTGCGGCGCAAGACCTGGAACACGCACTGCAAGCGTATAGCCGCGCCACCGGGATGGCCGTGCTGGTGGACCGCGAGTTGACGCGGGGCCGGCGCTCCATCGCGGTGCGCGGGCGCTTTACGGCGCAAGAAGCACTGGCAATGTTGCTGACAGGGAGTGGCCTGATGGCACGTTATGCACGCAGCGATGCATTTACCTTGCAGCTGCCCGATGTCAGCCCGCCACCCCCGACCCAGGGGGCGGCGGCACGGCATACAGCGCGGATCAACACCAGCTATGCGACGGCATTGCAGCACGCCATCGAGACCAGCCTGTGCCGTTCGCCGCTGACCCGGCCCGGCGGTTTTCGTGCGCTGGTGCAAGTATGGGTCAACCCGGACGGGGTGATTGCACACAGCCGGTTGGTCAGCTCCACCGGCGACGAACAACGCGATGAAGCACTGGTACGCAGCCTGGCGACAACACGGGTCGAACGCCCCGCACCCAGCTCACTGCGCCAACCCGTGACTTTACTTTTGATGCCTGACACCACAGGAACGCGCATGGAATGCACAGTAGCGAAAGGAGCCTCGGGCGGATGAAAAACTCCGGGCACAGCACCATGGTCAGCTTGTTCCTGGCCTCCTACGAAGACTTCAAGGTGCGTTTGCGCAAGCGCCTGGGCTCGGAGGACCTGGCCAACGACGTGCTGCACGAAACCTACCTGCGGGTCGACCGCATGGAGGTGCCGCCAAACCTGCAACAGCCCAATGCCTACCTGTACCGCATGGCCTTGAACATCGCCGCCGACCGCCGCCAGGCCGACGCGCGCTTGCTCACCGGCAGCGAGGTCGAAGAATTGTTGCAAAGCGCCGACGAAGCCCAGGACCCCTCGCGTGTGGTAGGCGGCCAGAAAGAAATCCAATCCCTGGTCAAAGCCCTTTACGAGTTGCCGGCACGCCGCCGCAAAATCCTGATCGCCGCCCGCCTGGAAGAGGCGCCGCACCTGGAAATTTCCCAGCGTTTCGGCATCTCCACGCGCATGGTCGAGAAAGAAATCAAGGCCGCCCTGGGCCATTGTGCCAAGCGGCTGGAAAGAAAAGTGATTCAGCGGTTCGGTCCCGGTGCCGGAAAACCGTCTTAGTGTCGAGTCCCTGATAAATCCGTGAGTACGTGCGCGCTTGAATATTTTTAGCTTCTCCACCGCCCGGCAGTCCGCCGCCAGCCCCCTGCACGATGAAGCCCGCGACTGGCTGGTCCTGCTGACCTCGGGCCGCGCCACCGTGGCCGATGCCAAGGCCCTCAAGGCGTGGTGCGCGCAGAGCCCCGCGCATGCCCAAGCATTCGAGCAGGCCAAGACGCTGTGGCAGCAAGTGGCACCGGCGCTCGATCATGTGTCGCAACCGCGCAGCTTTGGCCGGCGTGCCTTCCTTGGCGGTGCGCTCGCCGCTTCGGCGGCCGTGGTGATGGTGCGCGTCGGCGTACCGGGCGGTTTTGCCGGGCTCACGGCTGACTATCGCACCGCCGTCGGCGAGCAGCGCCAAGTGGTGTTGAGCGAGGGGGTTAGCCTGGAACTCAATACCCAGACCCGCATCAGCCGGGTCGGGCAGGGCATTGAATTGCTCGAAGGTGAAGTCGAGGTGTTCGCCCACGTTGCCCAACCGCTCAAGGTCCAGGCCGGCGAGGGCTGGGTGAGTGCGGCGCAGGCGCGGTTCAATGTGCGCAACACCGACCATAACGTGTGTATCACCTGTATCCAGGGTTCGCTCTCGGTGGATATCGCCGGGCGCAGTGTGCGCCTGGACCAAGGCCGACAATTGACCTACGGCGCCGCCGGAATCAGCGACGTGACAAGCGTGGACACCCAGGCGGTGCTGGCCTGGCGCGAACAGGTGCTGGTGTTCAACAACGCCACGCTGGCGACGGTGGTGGATGAGATCAACCGGTATCGGCCGGGGATGCTGGTGTTGCTGAATAAACAACTGGGCCAGCGCCGGGTGCAGGCGCGGTTCAGTTTGCAGCAGCTGGCGGGCGTGGCGTTGTTGATCCGGGATGCCTATGGGGCCAAGTGCACGGAGTTGCCGGGTGGGGTGGTGTTGTTGAGCTGACTCACTTCAACGGCCCCACCACCTGCCTATACGTTTCCACCCCCTGCGGCGTCTGCCGTACCAGGCTGATTTCCAATCCCAACGGATCCTCGCGCCGATTCCCGCTTAACTGCCGCCAGCCCTTATCCGGCTCCCACACTCGCACCTGCAGGTCACTCACGCCGGTCAACACCACCAGCCCATCCTTCGCCGCCGGCAACGGGTAGCGGTCACGTGTCGGCGCGGCGGCCCGATACAGGGCGTCGCCCTTGAGCCACCAGCGCACCCGTTGCAGGCCATCGCCTGCCACCGGGGCGCTGCGGATCACGTCGAGACGGAAGCCTTTGCTGTCGGAACTGCGCACCGTGATTGCGGCCAAGCCTGTGTCTTGCGGCGCGTCTGGGGCTGTCAGTTCAACACTGGCCCGCAGGCTGATATCCCGCTGCATCTGGTTCAACGCTCTCAGCAACACCTCGGTTTGCTCGGTACTCGCCTGCAAGTGCTGATCCGCACGGGTGACGCTGTCCAGCCCGCGCCAGGCGATCAGGCTGACCACCGCCATGAGCATGATCGCCACCATCACTTCGATCAGGGTGAAGCCGTGCTGGGATCGGTTCATGGCTGGCTCACCACGCGCATCAAGCCGGCGGCGTCGCGTTGCAGGCTGAGGCTGTGTTGCCCGTCGGACAGCACCACGCGCAGCGGTGGGTTGATCCATTCGGCATTAAGCACCAGGGTTTGCCGGGGTTCGATGTTGATTTGCATCGGTGTGCTTTCCCATAGGCGCGGGCGCAGTTGGCTGTCGCCCTGGAAGGATTCCACGCTCGCGCCATCATCGCTGCGGCGGTTGAAGCGAAAGCCCTTGGCGTCGGCGCGCCAGGTGATGGGGCGGCCGTCGGCGTGGGCTTCGGCCTGGGCGACTTGCAGCAGTTGGCTCAGGCGTTCGGCGTCCTTGCGCAGCAGGTGCAGCGGGTCGGGTTTGATCGTGAGGCTGATGGCGGCGCTGGCGATGCCGATGATCACCAGCACCACCATCAGCTCGATCAGGGTGAAGCCTTGCTGTTTCATCGCGTACTTCCTGGAACACTGGGGAGTGTGTGAAATAAAAGCGTGCGAATTGACCTGTAGGCTGGTGCGACGGACAAACAGGAGGTCCTCCCCATGACATTTGCCCCTCGTATCACCCTGGCCCACGGCGTGCAGGCGCTGGGCGTATTGGCCGCCTTGGCGGGCGTGGCGGTATGGACGCCGCTGCTGCTCACCCGCGCCGAATCCCACACCCCGCAAGCCACGCCCCAGGCGTTGGCGGCGCGCAGCGATAACCCGGCGCTGCAATGGTTTTCGAATGCGCCGACGGCGCTCCAGGTCAAAGTCACAGGCGTGCTCGCAGGTGCCCGTGGTGCGGTGGCGATCCTCAGTCTGAATGACGGCCCGCCGCGCAGCTTTCTGTTGGGTGAGCGGCTCAGCCCCGGCGTGCGGCTGACGGCCATCGAAGGCGACGGTGTGGAGATCGAACGCGGTGGCGAGAAGCTGCGCGTCAACCTCGAAAAGCTGCCGCAGGGCCCCGCGCTGCCGCTGCTCACTCGGCCATGACCTGGGTGTCCAGGCGCGCCAGGGGCGGCGCTTCGCGGCTGGCGTCGAGCACCTGCAGGTTGACCTGAAACAGGCGGCCATCGGCGTTGATGGTCTGCTCGCAACGCAGCTTCAAGCGGCCTTGGTCACACACGAAGGTGCGCTTGCCGCTGCGCAAGTGTCCTTCCAGGCGCAGTTCCGCCAGGCGACTCTGCGCCGCCAGCAACGCGATCGACTTGTCCCGCAGCAAGCCGTTGCTTTGGGTCATCAGCCCGGCCACGCGCACCGCGGCGGCCATGGCCACGGCGATAATCGCCAGCGCCACCAGCACTTCGATCAGGGTAAAACCTTGCGCGTTGCGACGGCCGTACATGGCGCTCTCAAAGCCGGGAAACAGGTCCGCAGACTAGCGCCGGCAGTTGACCGATTGGCGACCGAAACTCCCGAGGATTTTCAATACGACTGACATGTGTTCTTGCAACACTGCGCCACCAATGAACTCCAGCCAAGGAATGTCGAGATGGATATCGCGCGCCTAACGTCCCCATTGCCAGGCCCTCGCGGCCAGCGTGGCTTCACGTTGATCGAGATCATGGTGGTCGTGGTCATCCTCGGGATCCTGGCGGCGATGGTGGTGCCCAAGGTGCTCGATCGGCCGGACCAGGCACGGGCCACGGCGGCCAAGCAGGACATCGGCGGTTTGATGCAGGCGTTGAAACTCTATCGCCTGGACCACGGCACTTACCCGAGCATGAACCAGGGCTTGAAAGTGCTGGTGGAACGGCCGGCGGATGCGAAGAACAGTAATTGGCGCGCCTACCTGGAACGCTTACCCAACGACCCCTGGGGCCACCCTTATCACTACCTCAACCCGGGCGCCAACGGTGAGGTCGATGTGTTCTCCCTCGGTGCCGACGGCCAACCGGATGGCGATGGCGTCAATGCCGATATCGGCTCCTGGCAGTTGTAAGGCCCGTCATGAAAGGGTATTCGCCCCCAGCGGCGAAGCAGCGCGGCATGGCGATTATCAGCGCCTTGCTGATCGCGGCGGTGGTGGCGGTTCTGGCCGGCGCCATGCTCACACGCCAGACCGTGTTCACCCGCAGCCTGGAGGCCGAGCAACTGCGCATCCAGGGCCAGTGGCTGTTGCAAGGCGGCCTGGAACGCAGCAGGCAGATGCTCTGGGACGCGCGCCAAAAGGAGGTGCTGACGCGCCTTGATCAATCCTGGGCCCGTGCCCAAGGCGGCGCGTTCGAGGGGCGGATTGAGGACGAGCAAGGCAAGTTCAACCTGCGCAATTTGGTCAATCGCCAGCAGGTGGACAGCGAGCAGTTGCAGAGTTTCGAGCGGCTGTGCCAGTTGATCGGCGTCGACCCGGTGGTGAGTCGCCGCGTCAGCCAGCGAGTGATCGCCTCTTATCTCCCCCCGGTCAAATACCCGATGCTGCGCAGCCTGGATGACTTGAGTGGCCTCGAAGGCCTCGACCCCCTCGTGTTGCAGCGCATGCAGGCGTACATCAGCGTGTTGCCTGGGCCTACTTGGGTCAACGGCAACACTGCCAGCGCCGAAGTGCTCAGCGCGGTGGTGCCGCAGCTCAGCCTGTCCCAGGCCCATGGGCTGGTGGCTGAGCGTGACAGCGGGCAGTGGTTTATCAACCGTGGAGACTTCGTCAACCGCCTGCATTTACCCCAGGTGGTGATGGATTCGGTGCAGGTCGGCATTACCAGTGAGTGGTTTCGCCTGCAGGGCCAGGCCCGGCGTGAGCAGCGCCGGGTCACGATCGACGCGTTGCTGCATCGGCCCGAAGACCGTCAGCCACGAGTGATCTGGTCGCGGGTGGGCGTATGAAACGCTTGCGCATCGGCTTGCCGCCGCTGGATCAATTGACCGCTGAAAGCCAGGTCAGGTTTGCCTGGCTGGAGCGTGGCGTGGTCGTTGAAGAGGGCTATGAACACCTTGCGCAGTTGGGTAAGTCCCGCCAGGCAGTGGACTGCTTCCTGCACCCCCAGGACAGTCTGCTGACCCGCCTGGATCTGCCGCCATTACCGGCGGCGAAAACCGCTGCCGCCGTGGCCTGTGCCGCCCAGGCGCTGATACTCGGCCCGGTGGACCAGATGCAGGTGGCCCACGGCCCGCGTGACAGCGATGGGGGCGTGCAGGTGGCCTGGGTGCCCAAGGCCGGGTTGGCGCGGCTGGCGCAACTGCCACTCAAGCTGCGCGGCCTGTACCCGGCGCCCTATGCCTTGCCGGTGGGCGCGGCGGCGTTGGACGAAGGCTATCTGTTGACGCGTGACAGCCTGCAACAAGGCGCGGTGCACCCGTTGGGGTTGCAGGCGCTGGATGTGCCGCTGGTGGAGGCCACGCAGCGTTGGAGCGGGCCGGTGCCGGCTTGGGGATTGCACGGTCGCCTCAACCAACCCTCGACCGGCGGATGGGGCAGGGCGCTGGCCTGTGTGGCGCTGGCCACGGCCATCTGGACCGTCGGCCTCAACCTCTACGCGGCCCGCCAGGTGGAGGAAGGCCAGCGACTCAAGGCATCGATGAGCCAGCAGGTGCGCCAGGCCTTTCCCGAATTGCCGGTGGTGCTCAACCCGTTGCAACAGGCGCGTCAACAATTGGCCGCCCGCCAGACCGGCGCGGCGGCCGACCCAGGGCAACGCTTCGCCAGCCTGGTGCAACTGGCGGGTAATAACCTGCCCTTCATGGTGGGCAGCGTCGACAACCTGAGCTTTGAGCAGGGGCGCCTGCACGTTGAATTACTCGCCGACAGTCGCAACCCAAAGGCCGAAGGTGAATGGCAGGCAGCGTTGGCCCAGGCCGGTTTTACCGCCAGCCGCGATGAGCATGGCTGGACCCTTGCCCCGGCGCAGGCCGCAGAACAACCCGCAGGGGCCGGTGATGAATAAAGTCCAGCGACTGCGCAGCCAGGCCCAGGTGTTCTGGAACGGCCTGGCCCTGCGCGAAAAGCGCCTGCTCGGTGGGGCCGGCCTGGTCCTGGCGAGCCTGCTGACCTGGCTCGTACTGGTGCAGCCCGCGCTGAAGAAGATCGATTACTGGCAGGCCGAAACCCCCAAGCTGCGCGCCCAGGCCGAAGCCTTGCAAGTGCTGTTGCAGGATGTCGCCGCGCCCAGGCCGGGCGACGACACCGCACTGCGCCAAGCCCTGGATGGCGCCGGTCTGCAAGGCCATTACCAATTGCAGGCACTGGAATCCGGCGGTTGGCGCCTGACCTTCGACAACGCCCCGGCGGATGCGGTGGTGGGCTGGCTGTTGGGCAATGCCCGTTCGTTTTCCCTGGAGGTGTCTGAGGCGCGTTTGCAGCGCGCCCTCGATACCGTCGATAACTCGGCCGGCACTGTGTCCGGGACCGTTCGCATGGATCAGGCGCTTGGCGCTAAGGAAGCTTCATGAAGTGGTCAGTCCCCTCTTTTCGTAGGGTCGCGCCTTTGCTGGTGCTGGCGTTGAGTGCGTGCAGCAACCCGTCAACCACGCCGTTGCTGGTGGACAGCGAACTCGGTCAACCGTTGGCGAACACCCAGCGCAGCGGCGAGAACGTGTTGGACCGCCAGCGCGACCTCGCATCCAAGCCGCCCGTACAGCACCGCGTGACCAACAGCGCCCGTGGCCACGCCCCGGCGGCCGTGAAGGCGCGCAACCCGCTGGGTGACCAGCCGGTGCAGCTCAATTTTGTCGATGCGGACATCCAGGCGGTGGTCCGCGCACTGTCCCGCGCCACCGGCCAGCAGTTCCTGGTGGACCCGCGTGTAAAGGGCAACCTCACCCTGGTCAGCGAAGGCCAGGTGCCGGCGCACCAGGCCTACGACATGCTGTTGGCGGCGCTGCGCATGCAGGGCTTCAGCGTGGTCGATGTGGGCGGTGTCGCCCAGGTCGTGCCCGAAGCCGATGCCAAGTTGCTCGGCGGGCCGATCTACAGCGCCGGTAGCAGCGGCATGCAGACCCGCACCTTTCGCCTGCAATATGAAAACGCGGTGAACCTGATCCCGGTGCTGCGCCCCATCGTGTCGCCGAACAACCCGATCAATGCCTACCCCGGCAACAACAGCATCGTCATCACCGACTACGCGGAAAACCTTGCGCGGGTGGCGCAGATCATCAGCGGCATCGACACCCCCAGCGCCATCGACACCGACGTGGTGATGGTCCAGAACGGCATCGCCGTGGACATCGCCGCCATGGTCTCGGAGCTGCTGGAAACCCAGGGTGCCGACCAGACCCAAAAGATCAACGTGATCGGCGACCCACGCTCCAACTCGATCATCATCCGTTCCGGCAGCCCGGAACGCACGGAACTGGCGCGCAACCTGATCTACAAGCTCGACAACGCGCAGAGCAACCCCAGCAATATGCACGTGGTGTACCTGCGCAACGCCCAGGCGAGCAAGTTGGCCCAGTCGCTGCGCGGATTGCTCACTGGGGAAAGCGATTCCGGCGTCAGCGACGACGCGCGTGGCAAGCTCAGCGCCATGGGCGGTAACGGCAAGGACACCCAAGGCACCAGCAACGCGCAAAACAGCAGCGGCACGCCGACCGGCAGTGGTGTGCAGTCGGGGTATGGGCAAACCACCGGTTCGACTCCCAGCACCAGCGGCACCTCCACTGAGAACCAGGACACCGCGTTCAGCGCCGGCGGCGTGACCATCCAGGCGGACGCCACCACTAACACCCTGCTGATTTCCGCGCCGGACCCGCTGTACCGCAACCTGCGCGAAGTGATCGACATGCTCGACCAACGCCGCGCCCAGGTGGTGATCGAAAGCCTGATCGTGGAAGTCGGCGAAGACGATGCCACCGAATTCGGCGTGCAATGGCAGGCCGGCAACCTCGCCGGCAAGGGCGGTTTTGGCGGGGTCAACCTGGGCGGTAGCGGCGTGAACAGCACGCCGACCAGCAAGACCAGCATCGACGTGTTGCCCAAGGGCCTGAACGTGGGGCTGGTCAACGGCACGGTGGATATTCCCGGTATCGGCAAGGTACTCGACCTCAAAGTCTTGGCCCGGGCGCTGAAGAGCAAGGGCGGCACCAACGTGCTGTCGACGCCGAACCTGCTGACCCTGGACAACGAAGCGGCGAGCATTTTCGTCGGCCAGACCATTCCGTTTGTCACCGGCAGCTATGTGACCGGTGGCGGGGGGACCAGCAACAACCCGTTCCAGACGGTGCAGCGTGAAGAAGTGGGGCTCAAGCTGAATGTGCGGCCGCAGATTTCCGAAGGGGGCACGGTGAAGCTGGATATCTACCAGGAGGTCAGCACCGTGGATACACGGGCGTCGGTGGACGCGGGCACGGTGACCAACAAGCGGGCGATCGATACCAGTATTTTGTTGGATGACGGGCAGATCATGGTGCTCGGCGGGTTGCTGCAGGATGGGTATAGCCAGAGTAATGATGCGGTGCCGTGGTTGTCGGATATTCCGGGGTTGGGGGCGTTGTTTCGTAATGAGAAGCGCAGTGTGAACAAGACCAACCTGATGGTGTTTTTGCGGCCGTATATTATTCGGGACAGTGGGGCGGGGCGCAGTATTACCTTGAACCGGTATGAATTTATGCGCAGGGCGCAGGGGGGGCTGCAGCCGGAACATAGTTGGGCGATGCCGGATGTGCAGGCGCCGCAGTTGCCTTCGGTGGAGAAGGCGATTCCTGGGGGGCAGCAGCAGGGGCCTAGGGCTGTGATTCGGGCGGTGCCTAAGTGAGCGTACCTATCCGTTGCTGCGGTAACGGCCGCTTAGGGTTCGGCTCTTACAGCGGGTCACTTTTGGCAAACGCCCCAAAAGTAACCAAAAGGTCTTCGCCCCACCACTCGGCACCTCGCCTGGGCTCGGTGTGCCCTCACTCCGGCCAGCGTGGTTTTACGGGGCGCCGAAGATCAAGAGCAAGATCAAAAGCGGCTCGCTACGCATCGTGGGTACGCTGTTTTGTCGGCGTCGGATTGCCGGCGAAAAACGGGCGGGCATTGCCTTCTGTCTGGTGTTTTATGAGTTCAAATGAAGATCCAAATGTGGGAGGGGGCTTGCCCCCGATAGCGGTGGTTCAGTTTCAAATGGGTTGGCTGACACACCGCCATCGGGGGCAAGCCCCCTCCCACATTGGCACTGTGTATTCCTGCAGGAGATGGGTATGAGCCTGCTCCCCTACGCCTGGGCCAAATCCCAACGCATCCTCCTGCGCCCCGGCGAGAACGGCATGCTGCTGACCGTCTGCCCCTCAACCCCCGGCTGGTCGATCAGCGAGGTGCAGCGCCAGTTCGGTCAGTCGCAGGTTGAGCAGATACGCGATGACGAACTCGACGGCCTCCTGGCCAGCGCCTACGCCGACACCGGCAGCGCCGCCGCCGTGGTGGGCGCCGCCGAAAACGAGGTCGACCTCGACCGCCTCATGCAAGACATGCCCGAAATCACCGACCTGCTCGACACCCAGGACGGCGCCCCGGTGATCCGCATGATCAACGCGTTGCTCACCCAGGCCGCCCGCGACGAGGCCAGCGACATCCACATCGAACCCTACGAAACTCACTCCGTGGTGCGCTACCGCGTCGACGGCACCCTGCGGGACGTGGTCTCACCCCGCAAGGCCTTGCATGGCGCGCTGGTGTCGCGGATCAAGATCATGGCCCAGCTCGATATCGCCGAAAAACGCCTGCCCCAGGATGGGCGTATTGCACTGCGTGTGGCCGGGCGGCCCATCGACATTCGGGTGTCGACCGTGCCCACCGGGCATGGCGAACGAGTCGTCATGCGGCTGCTGGACAAACAAGCCGGGCGCTTGCAGCTGGAAACCCTGGGCATGGAGGCGCAGTTGCTGGCGCGCCTGGATACGTTGATCCGCCAGCCCCACGGCATCGTACTGGTCACCGGCCCTACCGGCAGCGGCAAGACCACCAGTCTGTACGCCGCCTTGGCACGGCTGGACGCGAGCACCAGCAATATCCTCACCGTGGAAGACCCGGTGGAATACGACCTGCCGGGCATCAGCCAGATCCAGGTCAACGCCAAGATCGACATGACCTTCGGCCTGGCCCTGCGCGCGATCCTGCGCCAGGACCCCGACATCATCATGATCGGTGAGATCCGTGACCTGGAGACCGCACAAATCGCCGTGCAGGCTTCGCTCACCGGTCACCTGGTGCTGGCGACCTTGCACACCAACGATGCGGTGTCGGCGGTCAATCGCTTGATCGATATGGGCGTTGAACCGTTTCTGTTGGCTTCGTCATTGCTCGGCGTGTTGGCCCAGCGCCTGGTGCGCCGCCTGTGCCCGCACTGCAAGCAGGAGGACCCTGCGGCGCCCGGCACCTGGCGCCCGGTGGGCTGTGCGCAGTGCAACCAGATCGGCTACAGCGGGCGTACCGGTATCCATGAATTGTTTTGCGTCGACGACGATGTGCGCAGCCTGATCCACCAGGGCGCCAACGAGCAGGACTTGCGCCTGGCCGCACGCCGCGCCGGGATGTTCAGCATGCGTGAAGACGGCGAACGCTGGGTGCGCAGCGGTGCCACCGCGCCCGAAGAAATCCTGCGCGTGACACGGGACGCCTGATGAATCGCTATCGCTACGAGGCCGCCGATGCCAGCGGCAAAGTCGAGGCCGGGCATGTGGAGGCCGACAGCCAGAGTGCGGCCTTCGCCAGTTTGCGCAGCCGGGGTTTGACCGCGTTGCTGGTGCAGATCGAAGGCGGCCAGCCAGCGGCGGCGGGCAGCAGCCTGTTCACTGCCAAACTCTCAGACAATGATTTGGCCTGGGCCACGCGGCAACTGGCGAGCCTGCTGGGCGCCAGCCTGCCGTTGGAGGCGGCGTTAAGCGCCACGGTGGAGCAGGCCGAGAAAAAACACATCGCCCAGACCCTCGCCGGTGTGCGCGCCGATGTGCGTGGCGGCATGCGCCTGGCGGAGGCGTTGGCGGCGCGGCCACGGGATTTTCCGTCGATCTACCGCGCGCTGATCGCGGCGGGGGAGGAGTCCGGCGACCTGGCCCAGGTGATGGAACGCCTGGCTGACTACATCGAGGAGCGCAACAACCTGCGCGGCAAGATCCTCACCGCGTTTATTTACCCCGGTGTAGTGGGACTGGTGTCCATCGGCATTGTGATTTTCCTGTTGAGCTACGTGGTGCCCCAGGTGGTCAGCGCGTTTTCCCAGGCGCGCCAGGACCTGCCCGGGCTGACCCTGGCGATGCTCAACGCCAGCGACTTCATTCGCGCCTGGGGTTGGCTGTGTTTCGGCGGGATCGTCGGCGGTTTCTGGAGTTGGCGCCTGTATTTGCGCAACCCGGTGGCGCGTTTGAATTGGCATAGCCGCGTCTTGCGCCTGCCGCTGATTGGGCGTTTTGTGCTGGGCCTGAACACCGCGCGGTTTGCCTCGACCCTGGCGATTCTCGGCGGGGCCGGCGTGCCGCTGTTGCGTGCCCTGGAAGCGGCGCGGCAGACCCTGTCCAATGACCGCCTGAGCCAGTGCGTCAACGACGCCACCGCCAAAGTGCGCGAAGGCGTCAACCTGGCCCCGGCACTGGCGGTAGAAAAGGTGTTCCCGCCGGTGCTGATCCACCTGATCGCCAGCGGCGAAAAAACCGGCTCGCTGCCCCCCATGCTCGAGCGCGCGGCGCAGACGCTGTCGCGGGACATCGAACGCCGCGCCATGGGCATGACCGCGTTGCTGGAGCCGCTGATGATCGTGGTGATGGGTGCCGTGGTGCTGGTGATCGTCATGGCGGTGTTGTTGCCGATCATCGAGATCAACCAACTGGTCACCTGAATACACGCGGTCAAAAAAGTGTGGGAGCTGGCTTGCCTGCGATGGCCATAGGTATCTAAACAACTTTCAAAGACTGAAAAGTTTCCCTACAAAGGGGTGTAGATACCTATGGCCATCGCAGGCAAGCCAGCTCCCACATTTGGATCAGGTTTCTTCAGTTGCGTTTTCCGGTACTTGATGCCGCCACGTCCAACCTCGGGTTCCTCATTCCGTCACATCTCGTCCCCCTACGAGGCCTCCAGGCCCGCAGGCTGAAACCTCGCTGTCACTTCCCTCCAAACCGCTCAAAACCATGACTAAAACACCCGAGAATCTTTTTAAAAATCAAGCCCTTCCTCCCGAGGTTTTTTCCTTTTGCTGTCATCGGAAGCTGCGAAATTTCCTACCCATGGCCTCACCCCTCGCCACCCCCGCAAACCGGCTTGGGACCGAAGCCATGGCGTCATGCAAGAGCCATCTACCCCAACGTACAAACACGACGAAAGGAGATTCTTCATGTTTAAGCGCAACGTTCTCGCGGTATCCATGACCCTCGCTGCACTGTGCTCGGCACAGGCTGCAATGGCTGACATCAACGGCGGTGGTGCCACCCTGCCACAAGCGCTGTACCAGACCTCCGGCGTGTTGACTGCCGGTTTCGCCCAGTACATTGGTGTCGGCAGCGGTAACGGCAAGGCAGCCTTCCTGAACAACGACTACACCAAGTTCCAGGCTGGCGTGACGAACAAGAACGTGCACTGGGCGGGCAGCGACTCCAAGCTGAGCGCCACTGAGTTGTCGACTTACGCTTCTGCCAAGCAACCGACCTGGGGCAAGTTGATCCAGGTGCCATCGGTGGGGACTTCGGTTGCCATTCCTTTCAATAAAAGCGGTTCCGCCGCTGTAGACCTGAGCGTTCAAGAGTTGTGCGGCGTGTTCTCGGGCCGTATCAATACCTGGGACGGTATTTCCGGTTCTGGCCGTACCGGTCCGATCGTTGTGGTTTATCGCAGCGAAAGCAGTGGTACCACTGAGCTGTTCACCCGTTTCCTCAATGCCAAGTGCAACGCAGAAACAGGCAACTTCGCCGTCACCACCACCTTCGGCACCAGCTTCTCCGGTGGCTTGCCTGCCGGCGCCGTTGCTGCTACTGGCAGCCAAGGTGTAATGACTGCCCTGGCCGCCGGCGATGGCCGCATCACCTACATGAGCCCTGACTTCGCCGCCCCTACATTGGCCGGTCTGGACGACGCTACCAAAGTGGCTCGCGTGGGCAAAAACGTCGCCACTAACACCCAGGGCGTTTCGCCTGCCGCCGCCAACGTGTCTGCCGCTATCGGCGCAGTACCGGTACCGGCTGCCGCTGATCGTTCCAACCCGGACGCCTGGGTTCCAGTCTTCGGTCCGGACAACACCGCCGGTGTACAGCCTTACCCAACCTCGGGCTACCCGATCCTGGGCTTTACCAACCTGATCTTCAGCCAGTGCTACGCCGACGCGACCCAGACCACCCAAGTGCGTGATTTCTTCACCAAGCACTACGGCGCCTCCAACAACAACGATGCAGCCATCACCGCCAACGCTTTCGTTCCACTGCCAACCGCTTGGAAAGCCACCGTTCGCGCCAGTTTCCTGACCGCGAGCAACGCCCTGAGCATCGGCAACACCAACGTCTGCAACGGTATCGGTCGTCCGCTGTAACCCACGCTTTCAACGACCTGCACCCCCTGATCAGCAACGGCCCGTGCCGTTGCTGATTTTTGCGTTTGTGCGGTTTTTCGACCCGTTACCAGCCCTCTATGAACTTTGCATGACAGAAGTTCAGTCGCGCCCCTCGCCAACCGCCTAACCCTCATACGTGAGCCTGTCTTGCTCCCTGCGTGATAACAAAGAAGGAAGAACCCCGATGGTCCGCTGCAAATCACCGGTCAACCTGAAAGCCCAAGAAACCGTGCTGCGCCTCAAGCCCCTGGCTCAGGCCATTGCCTTGTTGATGGTGGCCGGTAATGCCCATGCAGCCACGGCGTTCAGTTCCAGTTGGTTTGCCGAAAAAGGCGCGACCCAGGCGGCAACGGCGGCGCGGCTCAGTGCCGGGCAGGTGCCGGGGATTCCGTCGCTGAACGAGCAAGCGCGGGTCAACCAGCAGTTGGCGCGCTCCATCAGTACGCTGAACACCAGTGTGGCGGCGATTGCCGCGCAGCAGGCCGCGCAAGCGGCGGGACGCCAGGCTGCGTTCGGCCAGGTCTCGACGATTCCGGATGGCCTGGGCAAGGGCGGCCTGCAGGTCGACAACAGCCTGACCCAGGGCTGGATCAACGCCAAGAACCCGACCCAGAGCCAGTCCGGCGGCAAGACCACGGTGACTATCGAGCAGACCGCCGACAAGGCGATCCTCAACTGGGAGACCTTCAACGTCGGGCGCAACACCACCGTGGATTTCCAGCAGCAGTCCAGCTGGGCCGTGCTCAACCGCGTCAACGACCCCAATGCGCGGCCCAGTGAGATCCAGGGCCAGATCAATGGCGCCGGTACGGTGATGATCGTGAACCGCAACGGTGTGGTCTTCAGTGGCACCAGCCAGGTCAACGTACGTAACCTGGTGGCCGCCGCCGCGAACATCACCGATGAGCAGTTCACCCAGCGCGGGATTTATGTCGATAGCACGGGCTCCCAGCCAACCTTTATCGACGCGGCGGGCAAGGTCCAGGTGCAGCGCGGTGCATTGATCCAGACCCACAACCCGGCGACCTCCACCGATTCGGGCGGCTACGCCCTGCTGCTCGGTTCGGAAGTGGAAAACGCCGGCACGATCACTACCGCCAAGGGCCAGGCCACCCTGGCGGCCGGCGACAGCTTCTACATCCGCAAGGGCGTGGGC
The DNA here is from genome assembly GCF_900116845.1 of Pseudomonas sp. OV546. Classification (NCBI taxonomy): domain Bacteria; kingdom Pseudomonadati; phylum Pseudomonadota; class Gammaproteobacteria; order Pseudomonadales; family Pseudomonadaceae; genus Pseudomonas; species Pseudomonas sp. OV546. The sequence goes on from NZ_FPCE01000020.1 coordinate 36,574, forward strand.
ACCACGGGCAACGACCGCTCCACCACGCGCGGCAATGAAGTGGCGACCAGCCTCAAGGCCGGCAGCAGCGCCGGCAAGGTCACCAACAGCGGCCTGATCATGGCCTCTACCGGCGACATCACCCTGACCGGGCATCAGGTGCAGCAAAACGGCGTTGCGCTGGCCAGCACGTCGGTGGACACCCGCGGCACCATTCACTTGCTCAACGCTGCCAGCGACAGCACCGGCAGCGTGACCCTGGGCGAAGGCAGCACCACCGCGATCCTGCTGGACAGCAGCGGCAGTACCGCGCTGAACAGCCAAAAGGGCAACGGCCTGATCAAGCTCGACGGCACCCCCGCCAACCTGATTACCGGCGCGTTCAACAACCTCAGCGCCGTGGCCGACCGCACCGACCAGTCGCGTATCGAGATCGTCAGCGGCGGCACCGTGGACTTCCAGAAAGGCTCGACCACCCTGGCCACGGGCGGGCAGGTGGCGGTCAGCGCGGCCGGGCGCAGCCTGGTGCGTGATGGGGCGATGATCGACGTGTCTGGTGCCATCGGCGTCAGGGTGTCGATGGAGTCCAACAACATCAAGATCAACGTGCAGGGCAACGAGCAGCGCGATGCGCCGGTCAACCGTGACGGCGGCCAGTTGATCAACAATGACGTGTGGGTCGACCTGCGTGAGCTGGTGTTTGTGCCGGCCGGTACCAACGGTTACGCAACGGACCGCTGGTACACCGCCGGCGGCTTGCTGGAGGTGGGCGGTTACCTCGGCACCCAGGGTCACTCGATGGGCGAGTGGATGGCCCAGGGCGGCACCGTGACCTTTACCGGCAAGGATGTCGTGACCCAGCAGGGCGCGCAGATCAACCTGTCGGGCGGCACCGTGGATGTGCAGGCCGGGTATATCCAGCAGACCTGGCTCAAGGGCCCGGACGGGCGCTTGTATGAGCTGTCCAATGCGCCGGGCGATATTCTCTATTCCGGGTTCTACAAGGGCTACGAAGACACCAGCAAGCGCTGGGGCCAGACCGATTACTACTACAACCCGATGATCGCCAAGCAACGCCGTTACGAGAGCGGTTACACCGTCGGCCGTGATGCCGGCAAGCTGGTGATCGGCACCACCAGCGCAGTGCTCGAAGGCCAGGTGATCAGCGACGTGTTCCAGGGCACCCGCCAGACCCAGGCCCCGAACATGAACCTCGACGGCTACCAACAGTCGCAGAAGGCCATGGCCCAGCGCGCGCAGTTGATCATTGGCGGGTACACGCCGGTCTACAACAAGACCACCGGTACCCTGCGGTATGCCCTGACCGGCAACGCCGACCAGGTACTGATCGACAGCAACACGCAGAAAATCGCTGACGGCCTGGACCTCACCACCGCCTTGCCGGCGGATCGCCAGGGCAAGATGGTACTCGACAGTGATCAGCTCAATGGCTATGAGCTGGGCGCGATCAAGGTCGGGGCCACCCGGCAGATCACGGTCAACGGCGCGCTCCAGGTGGCGGACGGTGGTGATATCACCCTGTTCGGGCCTGGCGTCAATATCACTGCCAATCTCACCGCCCACGGCGGCAGCATCAATGCCGGTAACATCCTCAACCAGATCGATCCGCTCAAAGGCACTGTCCTCGATGCAATCGTGGCGGGGAATGGCGGCGTCAACCTGGCCTCCGGGGTCAAGCTGGACACCACTGGGCGCTGGAGCAACCTGCTGCTGGAACCGACCAACAACAGCGGCGTGGCTTATGTGAACGCCGGCAAGGTGTCGTTGCGCAGCACCGGCAACGTGAACCTGGCGGCCGGCAGTGTGGTGGATGCATCCTCCGGCGGCATCCTCGGCCTGGATGGCAAGCTTATCGGTGGCAAGGGCGGCGATGTGACCTTGGCGTCCCTCAGTAGCCTCGGGCTGGACGGCGAGATTCGCGGCTATGGCGTCAGCGGTGGCGGTACCCTGGCGTTGCAGGCGCGCAAGGTACAGATCGGCACCCGCGCCACGGCACCTGACGCAGGCACCGTGCAACTGGCGGGCGATTTCTTCAATAAGGGCTTCTCGGCCTATGACATCACCGGCAACGAAGGGCTGCTGGTCACGGACGGCACCCAGGTGGATGTCACCACGCCGGTCTACCGCGTGGGCGAGCAGACAGTGGCTGCGTCGAGTGGCAGCGACCCCGCCACCGCACTGGAACGCTGGACGCCAGCGCTCTACCAGGAAAACCCGACCCAAGGCGTCCTGACCCAGCGTCGCGGTGCCAGCCTCACGTTGACGGCTGGCTCCAAGGACTCCACCGCCGCACAACTGGCGACCACTGCCCTGACCGTGGGCCAGGGCGCGGTGATCAATGTCGACCCCGGCCAGGGCATCAACCTGCGCAGCGTTGGCCAGTTGACCCTGAACGGCAGCCTGAATGCCTGGGGTGGCAGTGTCAGCCTGGGCGGCCTGAGCGTGTCGCCACAGGCCTGGGAACAGCCGATTGCGGCTGGCCATGACCGCTCGATCTGGGTGGGAGAAAATGCGCTGATTGACGTTGCATCGCGAGCGGTCACGGCGGTGAGCAATCGGGGCAACGTGTACGGCCAGGTCCTCAATGGCGGCAAGATCAGCATTGGCGGCGATATCAACCTCGCCACCGGCATTGCCAGTGCCGGCGATGTGTTTGTGGTGGTCCGTGAGGGCGCGCGCCTGGACGCGTCCGGTGCCCAGGCGATGCTCGACGTGCCCGGTCAGGGCCGTGTGCCGGTATCCAGCAATGGCGGCAGTATCAGCTTTGCGTCGAACAACGGCCTGTACCTGGACGGCAGCTTCGTTGCCCGTGCGGGCGGGGCGGGGGCGGCGGGCGGCAGCTTGGCCCTTGCGCTGGAAAGCCCGTATTACCTCAAGGCCGGCGTCAACGACAGTGTGCTCAACGTGCGTGAACTGGTGCTCAGCCAGACCCATCAAACCAGCCCGAACGCCAACCTGGAATACGGCCATGGCCATCTCGGGGTGGACCAGGTCACCGCCGGCGGCTTTGACAATCTTGCGCTGCTCAGCAACGGCTTGCTGAGTTTTGACGGTGATGTGTCGTTGAACATGGGCCAGAGCCTGCGCCTGTACGGTGGCAGCTATAACCTCAGTGAAAGCGCCGCGGCCAATTCACGGGTCAACCTGTCGGCGCCGTACCTGCTGTTGGCCGGCCTGCTCGCGCCCGCAGAAACCGGCAAGGAGGCCTACACCCGTGCAGTGCCGGTTTTGCCCAATCCATCGGTGCTGGCCACCACGGCGCAGTTCAACGCCAACGCCAACCTGATCGACGTGCGTGGCAATGTGGTGTTCGGCAACAAGAGCTATCTGTTGCGACCCGACAACAGCCAGGCCAGCCTTGAACGGCGTGGGTTTGATGATGTGCAACTGACCAGCCAGGGCGACTTGCGCTTCCTGGCGGGGGCCGGTGCGGATGTGATTGCCCAGGGCATCAGCACGCAATTAGTGACCGGTGGTGACATGACCCTGCGTGCGGCGCAGTTGTATCCGGCGACTGAAGTCGGCGCCCGGGTACTGGCGGGCTATGTGAATAATGCTGCCAGCAATGGCACAGGCTTCAATTATGATCCGACACGCACCCTGACCATCGCACGCACCGCCAATAGCAATGCCGCCATGCCTTACTCGGTCTTTGGTCGTCTGCAATTGGGCGGGCCGACCATCAAGCAGGGCGGGGTGGTGCGTGCGCCCCTGGGGCTGATCGAGATCGGCAACCTGGGTTCTACAGACGTGCAACTGCTGCCGGGCAGCCTCACGTCGGTGAGTGGCAAGGGCCTGGTATTGCCTTACGGCGGGACCGTGGATGGGCAGATCTACAAGTACAACGGCAAGACAGTAACGTTTATAGGCCAAGGTGGCGGCAACGTTGCAGGCAGTCTGAACGTCGGGGTGATTCTCGGTGGCCAGGCGGTGGAGGTGCTGCCGCAGGCGACGTTGGATCTGTCCGGCGGTGGTGAACTGCTCGGCGCTGGATTTATTTCCGGGCGCGGGGGGTCTACGGATGCACGTTACAACCCACTGGTACAGTTCGGTGCGAACGGCGGGTTTGTACTGCCGGGTCTGAGCACCAACCCGATCTATGCGATTGTGCCGGGCGTGCAACCGGGCTATGCCCCGGTGGCGCCGGAAGGTGGCGCGGTCGATCCGTTGATCGGCCAGCAGATCACAATCGGCGCCGGCGTGCCGGGCCTGGCGGCCGGCACCTATACCCTGATGCCGTCCACCTATGCGTTGATGCCTGGGGCTTTCCGGCTGGAGATCAACGGCCTGGCCGGGATGGGCGCCGACGGTGCGACCCAGGCATTGCGCAATGGCTCATGGGCCACGGCAGGGCGCTTGTCCATCGCCAATACCGGTATCAGCAACAGCACGGCCAGCCAGGTGATTCTCACGTCGGCCGATATGTTGCGTCGTTACTCCCAATACAACGAAACCGGCTACGCACAGTTCGCCGTGGCCGACGCCACCAGGCTTGGTATACCTCGGGCACTGCTGCCGGTGGATGCCAAAACCCTGCAACTGGCCCTGCGGCCAGGCGCAGGTGCGGATGCCTTTTCGTTCCAGGGGATCGGCCGCTTCGAGGCCGCTGATGGCGGTTACGGCGGTACCGTATCGCTGATAAACGAAGAAAAGGGCAGCTTGGGAAGGGACATCGAAATTGTCGCGGCAGGCAACGCGGCTACCGCCAATTTCAAAGGCATTACGGTGGATGCGGACAGCCTGAATGCAATGGGCGCGGCTCGCCTGCTGATCGGTGGAATGACCTATGTCACGTACGGCCAGGGTGGCAACTACATCAACCTCCCCAGCAGTATCACCAGTTCCATCATCCTGCGCGACGGCGCGAACCTGGCGGCACCGGAGGTATTACTGGTGACCTCCACCGGAAAAATTACGCTCGAACAAGGCGCCTCGATCAACACGATAGGCCAGGGCAAGGCCAGCTACGACGCACGTGACGGCTTTATCTACAACCTGAGCAATGTGCTGGCGGTGTCCAACGGTTTGCTCAACGTAGTCGCCGCGCCGTCATTGGGCGAAGTCATCAGTGGGGGCATCCAGTTAGGCGTGTGCAACAGCGCGCCCTGCAGCGGCCAGACAGCCCTGTATTCCGAAGGCAGCATCGTTACCTTGACCGACAGCTCCCTGCAGATGGGCGATGAGGTGCGCTATGGCACCCGTCACCTGAACCTGGGCGTGTCCAGCATCAACGTCGGCAGTCCCGAAGCCCTGGCCGCTGCAGCCGCCAACAATCGCCTGCCGGTAGGCATGACCCTCAACCAGCAAGTGCTGGAACGCCTGCTGCGCGGTGACACCCAATTCGGCGCCCCGGCCCTGGAAACCCTGCAACTGTCAGCGCGTGACAGCTTTAACTTCTACGGCACCACCACCCTGGACACTTATGACGCCGTGACCGGCAAGTCGATGCTGAGCAACCTGATGCTCTCCACGCCGGCGATCTACGGCTCTGGCGGCTTGAACGACGTGGCGACTGTCCACACCGCCAACCTGATCTGGCAAGGTGCCGTCGCGCCGCCTGTGGCGGCGGTGACCGGCGGTGCTGGCACCGGCAGCGGGCGCCTGGACATCAATGCCGAGCGTATCGAATTCGGCTATGGGGATTTTGCCCAGCCGAGCACGACCAAGACCTTCGACCGCCTCGCCTTGGGCTTTGCCAACGTCAACCTCATTGCCAGTGAGCGCATCACCGCCAACCACAAGGGCAGCCTCTCGGTGTACCAGAGCCAGGGCGCGTTTGATGCGATCAAGGGCTTTGCCTACAGCGGCGGCAACCTGAATATCCTCACGCCGCTGATGACCGGTGAAGCCGGTTCGGTCAACCGTATTACCGCCGGTGGCGCGATTGATGTCAGCGCCTCGGCTGGCGCAGTAGGCAAGGTGGACGGTATCGGCGGCGAATTGTCACTGCAAGGCGATAGCCTTCGCCTGGCCACTGCCGTGGTACTGCCCAGCGGCAAGGTGACCTTGGGCGCGCGGGGCGACGTGGTATTGACCGATGCCGCCTCGATTGATGTGTCCGGCCGGGCCATTGCCTTCAACGACCTGACCAAATACAGCGCAGGCGGCGAGGTGTTGCTGGAAAGCCGTGCCGGCAATGTGCAGCAGGCCGCCGGTTCGACCATCGACCTGTCGGCGCAGCACAACCAGGCGGGCAAGTTGCGCGCGGTGGCGGTGGACGGCGCTGCGGGGATCGTCGACTTGGCAGGCAAGATCATCGCTGGCAGCAGCGGTGACTACGATGCCGGTGGCACGCGGGTGCCCTACCTCGCGGGTGCGGTGGAGATTCAGGCCCAGCGCCTGGGCGGCAGCGGTACGCTCAGCGACCAGTTCGCAGCGCTCAACCAACGCCTCAACCAGGGCCAGGTCTACGGTGCGCGCAGCTTCCAGCTCAAGCAGGGCGACCTGACGATCGGTAATGACGTCAAGGCCAACAGCGTCAACGTCTCGATCGACAATGGCAGCCTGCGCGTGACCGGCCTGGTGGATGCCAGCGGCGAGCGCGTGGGCAGCATCAACCTGGCGGCCAAGAACGGCCTGAGCCTGGACGGCACGGCGGTGCTCGATGCCCATGGCAGCCAACTGCGGTTGGACAGCTACGGCAAGATCATCGATTCGCCCAACCGCGCCATCGTGGTGCTGGGCTCGGGCCTGGGCCAACTGACCCTGGCCGAGGGGGCGCGCATCGACCTGCGTCACGGTACTGCTGCTGCGACCGGCAATGACGGGCGCAGCCGTGGCACGCTGGAACTCAACGCGCCGCGAGTGGGCGGCAATGACATCGCCATCGACGCCCGTGGGCAGTTGACTATCCAAGGCGCGCGTTCGATTGCGCTCAATGGCATGAGAACCTACGACGATGCCCCGACCAAAACCGACGAAACGCCCAATGGCCGCCCGTACCAAGTGATTGATCAGACCTACCTGCAGGGCGTCAATGACGCGAATACGACATTCATCGACGCTGCGCGCGTTAACGACAACTTGCTGCGCAAACTCGCCGGCTTGAACAACGCCACGTACGGCGATGTTTTCCACCTGCGCCCCGGCGTAGAGATCATCAGCAAAACCCCGGATGGAGACCTGGTAGTGCAGGGCGATCTGGACCTCTCCAGCTATCGCTACGCCAGCCTCAAATCAACGGCCAAGACCGAGTCCGGCAGCCTGACCCTGCGTGCCGGTGGCGACCTGAATATCTATGGCAGCATCAACGACGGCTTTGCCGCGCCACCGGCCACCGACGATGACAATGGCTGGGTGCTGCGCGCCGGTATCGACTACACCGGCGGCACCGTGGTGATACCGGGCAGCGGCGTGACCCTGGAGGTGGGCACCGTGTTCCCCGCGGGCGCTGCGCTTAATTTCGATGTACTGACCAACCCCCTGTTTTTGCCGCCGGGCACCCGATTGCCCGTCGCGGCTACGCTCAAACAACCGTTGGTACTCCCGGCGGGTACGGTGTTGGCGGCGGCTGTTCGGGATGCCTCGGGCAATGTGCTGTTCGCGGCGGGCACGTTGCTGACTCAGAGCCAGACCCTCGCCATCGGCAGTGTCCTGGATGCCGGCAGTTTGTTGAGCACGTCAGCCAGTGTCGACGGCTTGATCTGGCCCAAGGGCGTGCCATTGGCCACCAAGGTGACCCTGACCGCCAGCCAAGTGCTGCCCAGGGGCGCCCTGTTGCCGTCGGGGACAGACGTGAAGCTGCCGGGCGGCGTGGAGTCGGTGACGTTGCGTGACGCCGGCCATCCGGGCAAGAACTGGGCAATTGCACCCATGCTGGAGGAGGGTGCGCAGTCGTGGTCGATTCGCCTGGTCGCGGGGGCCGATACCGAGGCGGCGGACAGTCGCCTGCTGCAACCGCATCCGGTAAGCGGCAATCTGCGATTGGCGGACAGTCACTATGGGGCGTTCGGGAAAGGAGCCCAGGTCTGGACCGAGGAGGGCTCTATAGGGTGGTTCGGCGATGACAGCATGGTAGGCCAACCGGTTGATTTCGACGCAATACAATACCCAGGTGTATGTGACGACTTCCCGGAATACTGCGTTGTCAGTGGTGAGGCCTATACGCTGCTGGTGGGCGGCAGTAGTCGCTTCAGCGTAATCCGCACTGGCGCTGCAGACCTTGACCTGCTGGCCGCCGGCAACCTGAGCATGGAGTCGCTGTTCGGCGTCTACACGGCAGGCAGCTCGTCCACCGGCACCTCGACCAACGATCCGTATAACCTCAAGCGAGCCCTGGGCAGCAATGGCAAGGTATTGGCTAACGCCGGGGGCAACGAAAAGCTGGTCAACGCAGACACCGGCAGTCTGTACCGTGCCTGGTACCCGGATACGGGCGGCAACTTGCTGCTTAAAGTGGGCGGCAACCTGACGGGTAATATCACCAGCCCGGCGCAGAATGGCGTTGGTCGTCCGGTACCGAGCGACCAGGGTCAGGATTCAGCCAACGTCGGCAACTGGCTGTGGCGTCAGGGCAATGGGCTCAGTGGGAGCCAGGCGCAAGCCACCGCCTGGTGGATCAATTTTGGTTCCTACGTCGCTACCGACCGGGCGGACCAGATGGTCGGGTTCACCGGGTTTGGCACCCTGGGAGGCGGCAACCTGAATGTTGATGTGGGTGGCGATGCAGGACTCATCAGCCCTGTCTCGTCAACAGCTCTGAACGTCAGTCGGCGCAGCCAAGGCCTGGTACTGGCAGTCGGCAGTACCGGTCGGGTCGGGGCCGATGGCAGTGTGCAACTGACGGGTGGCGGTGATCTGAACCTGCGGGTCGGCGGAGCGGTTAACCCCGCCAGCCAGACCTTTGTAGAGCACCTCAATGGTGCACTGGTGAACCTGCGTGGGCACGTGCAATTGACCGGCGGCGCCCTGGGCAGTCTGACGCTGCGGTATGGCAATCAACGCAAAGACCAGAGTCCCAGTGAGGTACGCGCCTATGATCCGTTGCGCGCCACTTCGGCCTTTGCTGCGGGAGGTTTGAGCCTATTGCCGGGCGACGCCACTTTCAGCCTGTCCACCCGTGGCGACCTGGTGTTGCAGGACGTCGCCGACCCTGGGCGCGCGCCGCAGATGAACGCCTTGACCTACGTCAATAAGGGGGTCAACGGGATTGGGCAAAGCTGGTTCAGCCTGTGGACCGACCGCACAGCAGTGGACCTGTTCTCTGCCGGGGGCAACCTCACGCCCCTGACCCAGACCCTGGAAACCGATATGGCGGCGGTCTATCCCGCGACATTGCGTGCGGTTGCTGCTAACGGCAGTCTCTATTACGGCAGCGCCTCGACCAGTAATCCTGGCGACGTGCAGCCGCTCAGGGCGTTGGTGCTCGCACCTTCGTCCAATGGGCAACTGGAATTGCTGGCCGGTGATTCGATCTCCGGCGGCGATCTGACGATCAGCCGCTCCAGTGCGGCACCCAATAGCCTGGCGACTATTCTGCGTCCGGCCTTCGCCGGTTTCCTGACTGATCAAAAAACGGCAATAGTGGGCAGTGGCAATCTTTCCAGCGATGGCAACATTGCAACCTTAACGGTTTCTCCACTGTTTGCCTTTGGCCCCAACACCGCCAGCATGGCTTGGGGTGATGCCCTGGAGCCCGCGCGTTTCTATGCACTGAGTGGGGACCTGCTGGGCGTCAACAGTGGGCGCGCCCTCACGATCACGGGGGTGGGTGACGCTCGGTTCGGGCAAACCTTTTACGAAGGCGCAGGCCCGGTATGGATGCAAGCCGGACGCGATATTGTCGGCAGCGGCACGCGCTTGAGCGGTGCCAGCGCAGGTGTCACGGATACGGGTCAATACACCTTTACCGGCAACCTGTTCGTGCACAACAGCCCCACCGATATCTCCATCGCCAGCGCTGGCCGCGACATCCTCTACAGCAGCTTTAACGTTGCCGGCCCCGGTACCCTGGAGCTGACGGCGGGGCGCAACATTCAGATGGAAGACAAAGTCGCGGTGAACAGTCTGGGCGCTGTCGCGGCCGGCGACAGCCGCCCTGGCGCAAGCATCGTCATGCAAGCCGGCATGGGCCCCAACGGCCCGGACTACCGCCGCTTCGTCGAGGCCTACCTGAACCCCGCCAACCTGGCGCAACCGGGTGAGTCGTTGCAGGGCAGCAAAGTCGCCAAGACCTACGAGAATGAACTGGTGTCCTGGCTCACCGAACGCTTCGGCTTCGCCGGCGACAGCGAACAGGCCCGTACCTACTACGCCGCACTGCCCGCCGAACAACAACGGATCTTCGCCCGTGACGTGTACTTCGCCGAACTCAAGGCCGCCGGCCGTGAGTACAACCAGGACGGCAGTGTGCGCCAGGGCAGCTATGTGCGTGGCCGTACGGCGATTGCCCGGTTGTTCCCCGAGACCGACGTGGCCGGCAACCCGATCACCTACAAAGGCGACATCACGATGTTCGGCGGCGCGGGCGTGCACACCAACTTCGGTGGCTCGATCCAGATGCTCACGCCGGGTGGCCGCCAGACGTTCGGCATCGAAGGCGCTGCGCCACCGTCGACGGCTGGCGTGATCACTCAGGGCGCAGGCGATATCCAGTTGTATTCGCTCGGCAGCATCCTGCTTGGGCAGAGCCGCATCATGACCACCTTCGGCGGCTCGATCATGGGCTGGACCAGCGAGGGCGACATCAACGCCGGGCGCGGTTCCAAGACTACCGTGGTGTACACGCCGCCCAAGCGCGTCTATGACAACTGGGGCAACGTGGGCCTGTCGCCGTCGGTACCGAGTACCGGTGCGGGGATCGCCACGCTGAACCCGATTCCGGAAGTGCCGGCGGGGGATATCGACCTGATCGCGCCGATGGGCACCATCGATGCGGGGGAGGCGGGGATTCGGGTGTCGGGTAACGTCAACATCGCTGCCTTGCGGGTGGTGAACGCGGCGAACATCCAGAGCCAGGGCAAGTCGTCCGGGGTACCGGTGTCGGCCACCGTTAACACCGGGGCCATGAGCTCGGCCAGCGCGGCGGGGGCGGCGGCGTCCCAGGCGGCGGAAGATGCGGCGCGCAGTCAGCAGGCGGCGGCCAAGCAGGGTCGGCCGTCGATCATGACGGTTGAGGTGTTGAGCCTGGGCAGTGAGCCGCTGCCGCGTGAGCCGGAGCCGGCGCAGAAAACTTCCGGGTACAACCCCAGCAGCCCGGTGCAGGTGCTGGGCGCGGGGCCGCTGAGTGAGCAGGCGCGGGCGCGGTTGACGGATGAGGAGCGTCAGCAGATCAGTTTGTAAGGCTTTGGAAAGGACCTCTCGATGTACCGTTTGGGGCGATCAATGATCGCCCTGTTTTTTTGCGGTAGTGTTCGGTCTTGAGTTGGATAAAGACAGCAATGGTATTGATCGCAGGATGTGCTCTTTTGTCGATGTTGGTGGTGTGGGTGGGGTACATATCCGTTGTTTAGGTAACGGCTGAAATGGGTTCCGCCCTTACGGCGGGTCACTTTTGGAAGAGCGCCAAAAGTAACCAAAAACGCTTCGCCCCAACACTCGGCACCTCGCCTAGGCTCGGTGTGCCCTCACTCCGGCTTGAATCCGTGGGCCGCCGCCACGCGCCATCCATGGCGCGGGGCGGCTAACCCGGCGTCCTGCCGGGTTACCCACGGATTCAAGCCTGCGTTCGGCCAGCGTGTTTGACGGGGCGCCTAAGATCAAGATCAAAAGCAAGAGCACGGCGGCCTGGTAGCCGACCTGAGTGGTGTGGAGCAAAAGCAGATCTGAGTGATCCCTCAGCCGAGAGTAGCGGCCTTAGAGCCGGCCGGGTTCTTACTGTCGATCTCGGTTAAGTGTGGGAGGGGGCTTGCCCCCGATGGCGGTGGGGCAGTCACAGATGCATGAGCTGACACACTGCTATCGGGAGCAAGCCCCCTCCCACAGTTTGATCTCCATGCATCAGGTAGATATCAGCCTGCTTTTGATCTGGCTTGTGATCTTGATCTTAGGCGCCCAGCGTGTTTGACGGGGCGCCTAAGATCAAGATCAAAAGCAAGAGCACGGCGGCCTGGTAGCCGACCTGAGTGGTGTGGAGCAAAAGCAGATCTGAGTGATCCCTCAGCCGAGAGTAGCGGCCTTAGAGCCGGCCGGGTTCTTGCTGTCGATCTCGGTTAAGTGTGGGAGGGGGCTTGCCCCCGATGGCGGTGGGGCAGTCACAGATGCATGAGCTGACACACTGCTATCGGGAGCAAGCCCCCTCCCACAGTTTGATCTCCATGCATCAGGTGTATGCCCCGGTGTCAGGGCGGAACCCATACCAGTCACCCCCCAAATAACGGATATAGACACCACAAAAAATTGCCCCCCACCCAATCCAAAATGAAGCTTTCATGACAAAAGTTCGGTAGTCCCCAGCCACTCCCGTCTCTCCTGTGTAACGCGCTTGAGCCCACCAGAAAGGTGGGCTTTTCAGCCGCAAGCAGGATGCCAGGAGTGGGGCGATGGGAACTATGGAACGTTACTCGAAAGTGGGCATGCAGGAGCTCGACCAGCGCCTGTCGAAGATCGTCGAAGCGGCGCGCAAGAAGCCGGTGTCGGTCTATCGCTACGGCGCGCCTTGGGTATGGATCGTCTCCCAGGACGATTGGCAGGGCACCCGCAAGGAAGTCTCCAGCTATATCCCGGCCAGCCATTCCCTGGTGTTGCTGCGCCCGCAGATCGATGAAGTGCTCGACCAGCACCGCGACTGGCTGGTGGCCGAAGCCCCGATGTCGATCGCCCCGCAGACCGTGCTGCAGATCCTGCTGCTGCAATTGCTGTATTCGGTACCCAGCGAGCAGCAACTGCATGAACAGCTGAACTACAACCTGCTGTTCCGCTGGTTCGTCGGCCTGGACCTCAACCAGAAGGTCTGGAGCATCCAGGCACTGACCCGCGACATCGCCACGCTGCTGAACAACCCGCGTGCGGTGCAACTCATCCAGAAAATCATCGGTGACGTGTTTTGTGGCGCCTTGCTGCACATGCCGGAGTTCTCGCTGAACTTCGCCCTGTTGCACACCTGGCTGGCCCGCCACGGCAACACCTCGATCACCAGCAATTGAGCAGGCCTTGCGCCGGGCAATCGGCGGCGGCGGATAAAATCAGAATGTCAGGGGGCGGTGTGGAGCATCTGTTCAAATTAACGCTGGCGCTGTGTTGCGTGACGCTGGGGAGCCTGGCGCAACCGGTGTTGGCCGAGGAAGAGGCGGTGGCGCGCAAGGTCGACGTCAACGAGTACTTCGTGCGCGGCAACACGGTGCTCGATGCGGCGACGATTGAGGAGGCGGTGTATCCGTTTCTCGGCCCGCAAAAGACCCTGGGCGATATCGAAGGCGCCCGCGATGCTTTGCAGAAGATCTACCAGTCGCGTGGCTACCAGTCGGTGTTTGTCGAGCTGCCGGAGCAGAAGGTCGATGACGGCATCGTCTACCTGCAAGTCAGCGAAACCAAGGTTGGCCGCGTGCGCGTGGTCGGCGCCAAGCACTATTCGCCGGTGGAAATCCGCGAGCAGGTGCCGGCCCTGGAGGAGGGCGCGGTGCCGGACTTTGCCACGGTGCAGACCCAGCTGGCCGGGCTCAACCGCAGTGCCGGGCGCCAGGTTACGCCGCTGGTACGCGAGGGCCAGCGCCCGGGCACCATGGATGTGGACCTGCAGGTCGAAGACCAGAACCCTTGGCACGCCAGCATCGGCCTGAACAACGACTACAGCGCCGACACCGAGAAGCTGCGGTCGGTCGCGACCCTGGGCTACGACAACCTTTGGCAACTGGGCCACAGCATTTCCCTGACTTACTTCACCGCGCCCCAGGACACCGAGAATGCCAAGGTTTGGTCGGGTTCCTACACCGCACCGTTGAATGAGCGCTGGACCTTGCAGTTCTCCGGTTACCAGTCCGACAGCAACATTGCCACCATCGGCGGCAGCAACGTGTTGGGCAAGGGCCATTCCTACGGTGTGTCGGCCATCTACAACCTGCCGGCTGCCGGTAACTGGGCCAACTCATTCTCGTTCGGGATCGATTTCAAGGACTTCGACGAGGAAATGAAATTCGGCGCCAGCAGTGACCAGGTGCCGCTCAAATACGCGCCATTCACCCTGGGCTACAACGGCTATCGCTACACCGAGCAATCCCAATTGGGCCTCGGTCTGAACCTGATCGTCGGTACCCGCGCCTTCTTTGGCTACGGCAGCGATGCCGAGGCGTTCGACTACAAGCGCTACAAGGCCAGCGCCAGTTTTGCCGTGCTCAAGGGTGACCTGAATTACACCTATACCTTCGCCAACGATTGGCAGTCGGCGACCAAAGGCGGCTTCCAACTCGCCTCGGGACCGCTGGTCTCCAACGAGCAGTACTCGGCCGGCGGCGCCACGTCGGTGCGCGGCTACTTGGCGGCCGAGCGCACCGGGGACGAGGGCTACTTGCTCTCCCAGGAATTGCGCACGCCGTCCCTGGCCAAGTTTCTCGGCAGTTATGTGCAGGAGTGGCGCTTCTACGCGTTCGCTGAAGGCGCGCGCATGCGCCTGCACGACCCACTGCCCGAGCAAGAAGACGAATACAGCCTGGCCAGTGTCGGCCTGGGCACCCGCGCCAGTTTGAGCAAATGGTTGTCCGGCAGCCTGGATTGGGGTTACCCGCTGCTCGATGGACCGAACACCCAGAAACAGGACTCGCGACTGCACTTCAGTGTGCAGGCGACTTTCTGACTTTTTCTTCCGGAGACTTCACCCATGCAACGCCTATTCCTGAGCCTGTTGATCTGCCTGGGCTTCGCGCTCCCGGCCACCGCCCATGCCTGGTGGCAGGACGACTGGCACTACCGCAAACAGATCTCGGTCGACACCACCGCGCAAGGGGCCGCGATCAACCAGGCCCTGGGTCGTACCGCGCTGTTGGTGCGCCTGCACACCGGTAATTTCACCTTTGACGGGGTCAAGGATGACGGTGCCGACCTGCGCTTTGTGAGTGCCGATGACAAGACCGTGTTCAACCATCAGATCGAAAGCTTCGACCCGTTGATGGGCATGGCGCTGATCTGGGTCGATGTGCCCAAGGTCGAAGGCGGCCAGCGCCAGGACCTGTGGATGTACTACGGCAACCAGAAGGCCCCGGCCACGGCCAACGGCCAGTTGACCTTCGACCCGAACTACACCGCGCTCTACCATTTTGATGGCGCCAATGGCACGCCGGCCCGGGACACCACGGCTTACGCCAACACCGCGTTGAACGCCACTGGCGCCGCCATCGATGGCGTGATCGGCCGCGCCTTGCAGTTCGGCGGCCAACCCGTGATGTTGCCGGCCAGCCCGTCGCTGCAACATGCGGCAGGCGGCGCGTTCACCTTCAGCGCCTGGTTGCGCTTGGACCAAGCCAGTGGCGAGCAAGTGGTGCTGGCCCGGCGTGACGGCACCCATAGCCTGTTGCTGGGCTTGAACCAGGGCATGCCGTTTGTGGACATCGACGGCCAGCGCGCTGTCTCGACCCAGCCGCTGAACCCCGGCCAATGGCAGCACCTGGCGTTCACCGCCGAGGGTGAAAAGGTCACGCTGTATGTGAATGGCCGCGAAACCGTGACCCTCGCGGTGGCCATGCCGGCCTTTAATTCCCAGATGGCCATCGGTGCCGACCTGCCGGAAGCGGGCAGCACGCACCTGCCATTCGCCGGGGCCATCGATGAGCTGCGCCTGTCCAAGGTGGCGCGTCCGGCCGCGCTGCTGCTGGCCGATGCCAGCGCCCAGGGCGCCGAATCGAAACTGGTGGCCTACGGGGTGGATGAAGAACAGTCCGGCTTCGGTTTCGGCAGCCTGGGCTTCTTGCTCAACGCCGTACCGGTGGATGCCTGGGTAATCATCCTGGTGCTGGTGGCGATGATGTTTCAGTCCTGGGTCATCATGCTGCGCAAGAACCGCCAGGTCAGCCGTTTAAGCAGTGCCAACGAAGTGTTCCGTGAGCACTTCGCGCAGATCGGCACACGCCTGGAGATGTACGCCGACGACGCCCAGTTGGGCGAGCGCCTGACCCATTCCTCGCTGTGGCGCCTGTACCTGGTGGCGGTCAAGGAGATCCGCACCCGTCGCGCCCAAGGCGCCGACACCTCGTCGGTGTCGGCCGCGACCATCGAAGCCATCCGCTGTTCCATGGACGGCGTGCGCACCCGCGAAAACCAGGCGCTCAGTTCCAAACTCTCGACCCTGTCCAACGCCATCGCCGGCGGCCCGTACATCGGCCTGCTCGGGACGGTGCTGGGGATCATGGTGGTGTTCCTCGGCACGGCCATGGCCGGTGACGTGAACATCAACGCCATCGCCCCGGGCATGGCCGCAGCCTTGCTGGCCACGGCCATGGGCCTGTTCGTCGCGATCCCGGCGCTGTTTGGCTACAACCGCCTGATCACCCGCAACAAGGAAGTCAGTGCGGATATGCGCGTGTTTGTCGACGAGTTCATCACCCGCCTGGCGGAGATGCACGGCGAGAGCCAGCACAGTGAAGCCGCGCACCGCGCACCGCATCACGCATCGGTTCCGGCCTGAGGAGAATCGCCATGGCTTCCGTAAATGCCTCCCACGACGATGACGACGATGCCGCCGTCGACAGCATCAACATCACGCCTCTGGTGGACGTGCTGATGGTGGTACTGGTGATGTTTATTTTGACCGCCACCGCTCAGGTCTCGGGCATCCAGATTCACCTGCCCAAGGCCAGCGCCTCGGTGTCGTTGTCGGAGGCCAAGACCAAGGCCATTTCCGTGAACGACGGCGGCCAGGTGTTCCTCGACGCCTACCCGGTCACCCTCGGCGAGCTGGAAGAGCGCCTGCGTATCGAGAAAGCGTTGAACCCGGACTTCCCGGTGATCGTGCGCGGCGACGCGATGGTGCAGTACCAGAAGGTGATTGAGGTACTCGACTTGCTGCGCCGGCTGGAGCTGTCCCAGGTCGGGCTGGTCACCGGCAAACCGAGTCAGGGCTGAGTCATGACCGCACAGATCCCGATTGCGCCAATACCGGTGAAAAAGAAACCGCCGTTGCGCCCGCTGAAGTGGGGCGCCGGCCTGTTGTTGGGGGCCGTGGCGGCCTGGTTTTTGTGGCAGTGGGCCAACGACATGAGTGGCGTGCGCCGCGAAGCGCCGAAGGTGCCGACGATTATCCCGTTGCCGCCGCCACCACCGCCGCCGCCGGAAAAACCCAAGGAGCCCGAGCCTCAGGTCGAAGAAAAAGTCCCGGAGCCGGTGCCCAGCCCGGAACCCGAAGAGGTCAAGCCGGCCGAGGAAGCACCGCCTTCACCTAACGAAGACCTGGCCAACCCGATGCAGATCGACGGCGACGCCCAGTCCGGCAATGACGGTTTCAACATCGGCGCTGGTAAGGGCGGTGGCATGGCCGGCAGCGGTGGCGGCGGGCTGGGTACCGGCACGTACAAGCAGTATCTGGCCGGCACCTATCAACGGCTGATGCGCGAAGACCCGGAATTACGCAAGAAAGCTTTCTCGATACAGATAGACCTGTGGTTGGGCACCGATGGCCAAGTCACTAAAGCGCTGGTGGCCAAGTCCAGCGGTGATGCCGAGACCGACGCCCAGATGCTCGCGCTGATACGTGCACCGCGTGCCGCACAGAAGCCGCCGGCGTCACTGACGCTGCCCATGCGCCTGTCCCTCAAGGGCCGGCGCCCGGATTGACTGAACCTTTTTTAACGGATTTTTACAGGAGTTGCGTACACATGATTTCCCCCGTGAATCGACTGACCCTGGCGGTTGGCATGGTCATCGCGACCCTGGTTGGCCAGGCGGCTGCAGCCCCGGTTGCGCCTTCGGAAAACGTCACCATCAACCTGATCCGTCTGCTGGTGCAGCAAGGTGTGCTGACCCAGGCCACCGCCAATGGGCTGATCGCCCAGGCTGAAAAAGAGGCCCAGCAGGCACGCCAGGCCAATGCCGTGCCAGTGGTTGCCGCAGGACCGACCGCAGCGCCCGGCGATGTGCGTGTGCAGTATGTGCCGCAGGCGGTCAAGGATCAGATTCGCGACCAGGTCAAGGCCGAAGTCATGGCCACCGCCAAGCAGGAAAACTGGGCACAGCCCAATACCTTCCCCGATTGGATCTCGCGCATCAGCTTTGATGGCGATATTCGTTTGCGCGACGAGTCACGCTACTTTTCGGGTAATAACAGCAACAACATCACCGACTTCGCCAAGCTCAATGACACGGGGCCCTACGACGTCAATAAAAACTCCAACACTAAGTTGCCGCCCTTGCTCAACACCCGCGAGGACCGCGAGAACCTGTTCCGCCTGCGCGCACGCCTGGGCATGAAAGCGGTGATCTCGCCGGAGTGGACCGCCGGCATTCGCATCGCCACCGGCTCTGACAATAACCCGGTGTCGACCACCCAGACCCTGGGCGGCGGCTTCGGCAAAAAAGACATCTGGCTGGATCAGGGTTACCTGACCTGGAAAACCACTGACTACATGACGTTGACTGCCGGGCGCATCGGCAACCCGTTCTATTCCACCGACATGATGTATTCCAACGACCTCAACTTCGACGGCGTGGCCGCGATCTTCAACCACCGCCTCAACAGCGAGTGGGGGCTGTTCGGTACCCTCGGTGCCTTCCCGGTCGAGTACACCGCCGACACCGCCAGCACCAATGGCATCGACAAGGAAGACAGCGACACCAAATGGCTGTTTGGCGGGCAGATTGGCGCTGACTGGAAGATCAACCGCAGCAACCGTCTCAAACTTGCCGCCGCTTACTACCAGTTCCAGGACATCGAAGGCGAACGTTCCAGCCCTTGCTCCACGTGGCAGGGCGCGCCCGCCTGTGACACTGACGGCACGCGTGTTGCCTTCATGCAAAAAGGCAACTCGGTGTTCAACCTGCGCAACAACACCACCAACCCGACTGACCCGGCCAGAACGCCGGACCCTCAATTCGTCGGCCTGGCGTCCAAGTTCGATGTGCTGGACCTCAACCTGGTCTGGGACAGCGACCTGCCCAGCGATTTCAAGCTGCGCACCCAGGGCAACTTCATCCACAACCTGGCCTACGACAAGGGCGAAATGCTCAAGCGCAGCGAAGGCGAGATCGTCAACAACATCAACAGCAAGGGCCAGTTTGAAAGTGGCGGCAATGCGCTGATGGTGTCGTTCACCCTGGGCAGCGCGCTGGAGATGCGCAAGCGCGGCGACTGGAACGTGTTGGCCGGCTACAAGTACATCCAGCCCGACGCCTTGCCCGACGGCTTCAACGACTCTTCGTTCCACCTGGGCGGCACCAACGCCAAGGGTTACTTCATTGGCGCCAACTACGGCATCGACAAGAATATTTACGCCAGTGCGCGTTGGTTGAGCGCTTCCGAAGTGTATGGCCAGCCGTTCGAAGTCGATGTGATGCAACTGGAACTCAACACGCGCTTTTGATGCGCAGGGAGATGCCACATGAACACGCGAATCTGCGGGCTGTTACTGCTGCTGGTCACCACCGGCGCCGCGGCCGAAGGCATGGAGGAGCGCCTGCGCACGCAACTGCGCAGCACCACTCAGCAATTGCAGGCACTGCAAAGCGAGCAGGCCCAGGCCAGTGCGGCGCGTATTGCTGCTGAAACCCAAGCCAAGCAGGCCCAGGCGCAAATCAAGCAACTGACGGCTGAGCTGGAGAAGACCCGTGGCGCGGCCGAGCAATTGGCCGGCCAGCAACAGAGCCTGCACAGTCAGGCACAGGCCCAGGTGGCGGCCAGCAACGAGCAGATCGGCAAATTCAAGAAGGCCTACGACGAACTGCTGGTGCTCGCCAAGGGCAAAGAAGCCGAGCGTGCCCGCTTGCAGGCGCAACTAAGCGAACGTGACACACAAGTGCAGCAATGTTCAGTCAAGAATCAACAGATGTACGGCGTGGCCCAGCAACTGCTCGCGGCCTACGAAAAGATCGATGTGGCCGAGGTGATGAGTATTCGCCAGCCGTTCGCCAGCAGCGCGCGGGTCAAGTTCGAGGAACTGGCCCAGGGTTTTGGCGACGATTTGTACAAGAGCCGTTTTGATGCACCCCAGGCAACCGCCAATCATTGATAGACAGGGAAGAGATCACCATGAGCGAATTGATCACCAGCGTCACCACCCAGCGCCTCACCGAGTTGCTGCAGGAAGCCGGCTACCGGGTTAACCCGAGCGAACAAAATGGCGTCGTGCAATTGCTCAGCGCCAGCCAGGGCATCGGCTTTGCGGTGCGCTTCGGCAACCCGGCGGCAGAGCAGGGCAGCTATGTGGATTTCACCTACAGCTGTGCGCTGCGTATCCAGGGCGAGTTGCCCGAGGGCCTGGCCCAGGTGTGGAACGCGTCGCGCCGCTTTGCGCGGTTGTCGGTGCAGGGCGAATTCCTGCTGATGGAAATGGACGTGGTGGTGGCCGGCGTCGGCGCCACGCACTTGCGTAGCCAGCTGGAGTTGTGGGACCGCCTGTTGCAGGAATTCATCGTCTACCTGCGTGAATACAGCCAGCAGGCCGCGCAGTTGCAGGCAGCAGCGGTGGGCGAAGAGGCACCGGTATTGTGAAAAAACCAACCCTGATGGTCGGCGCGGGTGCGCTGGCCTTGCTGGTGGTGGCGGTGGGCTTGAGCCTGCGGCCGGGCAGCGATCCAGTGGCGGCGCAGCAACCGGCGCCGGTGATCAATCCAGCCGCGAGCGGGCCGGCGGTGGCGCGCTTGGGCAACCAGCAAATCGACCTGCCTGAACTGAAAACCGTGTTGGCCAGCCTGCCGGCCGAATCCCGTGAGCAACTGCGCGGCAACCGTGGTGCGTTGGAAACCTGGATCCGCTCACGCCTGGCGCAGAAGGCCGTGCTTGAACAGGCCGACGCCCAGGGCTGGCGCCAGCGCCCTGAGGTGGAACAACAGACCCGCGCCGCCACCGAGCAGATCGTGTTCCGCGACTACATGCTCTCGGTCAGCCAGGTGCCGGCGGATTACCCCAGCGCGGCTGAATTGCAGCAGGCCTACGACAGCGGCAAGGCGCAATGGGTAACGCCACCGTTGTACCGTGTGAGCCAGATTTTCCTCGCGGCGAATGACCCGCAAACCCTCGACACGGTACGTCGCCAGGCCCAGGAGCTGAGCCGTCGGGCCCAGGCCGCACCGGGTGATTTCGCCGCCTTGGCCACGCAGTTTTCCCAGGACACGGACTCCGCCGCGCGCGGTGGCGACTCGGGCATGCAACCCCTGCAGCAACTGGTACCGGAAGTGCGCAGTGCGGTGTCGCGCCTCAAGGTCGGGGCCGTGTCGGACGTGGTGCAGAGTGCGGCGGGGTTCCATGTGCTCAAACTCACCGGCCAGCAACCGGCACGCACCGCGACCCTCGACGAACTGCGTGAGCGCCTGACCCAGGCCCTGCGCGCCCAGCGCCAGGAGCAGATCGCCAAGGCTTACCTCGAAGGCATGCTCAACACCGCGACCCTGAGTATCGACGGCGCCGAGCTGAACAAGGTGCTGGAGTAATACGCGTCAACCCGCATTGGATGCACAGACCACAAGACAAGGAGTCTCCCATGGCATTTCTAGAACCGTCTGCCCCCCAGGGGCCCGCCGCTTATCGCGCACCCGCCGAGGGGCGCAGCCGCTGGCTGGCCTTGGCCGATGAGATCGACCCGGAGGTGGCGCGCTACTTTCTGGTGAGTGCGCGCTGCGGGTGTTTCATGCAAGCGGCGCGCAGCTTGAATATCAAGGCGACGCTGCTGCGCAAGCGCCTGGCGCAGTTGGAAGAGCAGCTGCGGCATTCGCTGTTCAGCTACCAGGGCAATGGTTTGGTGCTCAGCCGCGACGGCCAGCAATTGCAGGCGCAGCTGATCGCCCTGGCCCATGAACGCCGCTTGCCGGTGACGGAGCAGCCATTGATTCGGCTGGCGGTGGCGGAGCCGATCCTGCATGACATCCTGGGTCGCGACCTGATCGCCTTGCTGCGCCGCAATGCCAGCGTGCGCCTGGAGATCATCTCCATCGACAGCCAGTTGTCCCTGCAAGCGGTGGATGTGGATGTGGTGCTGTGGTTGTCGGATGCCGACGGCCCGAGCCCCGGCCCGAGTTTTCCCACTGAACCGCCGCGAGCCCTGGCGCGCTTGCAGTATCTGCCGCATATCGCCAAGCGTTATTCGCGGTTGACGACACGCCCGGACAGTGTGGAAGACCTCGACGATTACATGCTGGTGCAATGGCAGCCCGATGCGCAGGTGGAGGCTTTGCAGGCCTGGAACCAGGTGGTGCAGCAACGCTTGGCGGCAGTGGTGCAGGTGCATGCGTATTCGCTGATGCTGGAGATGATTCGCTGCGGTGCGTGCATTGGGTTGCTGCCGCATTACATGAGCAGTTTTGACCGAGGCTTGGTGGCGTTGCCGGGGTTGTTGGAGGCGCGCATGCAGCGGCAGGTATGGTTGGCGGTGAATACGCAGGTGGAGGATGCTGAGGCGGTAAGGATGATCGTAGAATTGATCGTGGGCACGTTTGAAGGACGGCGCGAGTGGTTTGACTCCAACGCACCTACCTTGTAGTGAGCGGGCTTGCCCCGCGCTGGGTGGCGAAGCCGCCCCAATAAGGACAGCGCGGTTCTTCAGAAGGAATAGCGGCGCCTGGTTTAGGGCGGCTTCGCCACCCAGCGCGGGGCAAGCCCGCTCACTACGGTGTGCGGCGGGCCAGGCAAGGTGACAGAAAGGCAGGCGGGCCAATCTGAACTCAGCGTTGCAATGCACCCCGGAAGGTTGCGCTTAATGCGCGCAAGGTTTCCTTGGAGCGGCCATCGCTGATACGGCTGTAAAGCACCACTTCACTCACGGGGAGGGCGGGCAAGCCGTATTGCTCGCTCACGTCCACCGCGCCAGACGGTGCCACGCGGTGGGCGAGGGCGGCGACGCCGAGTCCGGCGCTGACGGCGGCGCCGACGGCCATGACGCCGCCGCCGACAAATACTTCGGTCCAGTCGATGCGCGCCGCGTCCAGTGCACGGGTCGCCAAGTGCCGCACGCCGCAGGGCGCGGCCATGGTCGCCATGCGCAGGGGCGTGCCGGGGCTGTGTTGCCAGGTGGGGGCGGCGAACCAGCCAAAACGTTCCACCGCCAATACTTCGCCGTCTTGGCGGTCGCCCTCGTTGCGCACGATCACGGCGTCCAGCTCGTTGCGATCGAAGGCGGCGACCAGCTCGCGGGAGGAGGCAATGCGCACTTCGAGGATCACTAACGGGTCGTAGGCGGCCAGGCGGCTGAGCCAGGTTGGCAAGTCGGGACCGGCCACGTGGTCGCTGATACCGATCACCAGGCGGCGGAGTGCGTGGCTGGCCATATCGCCCAAGGCGCGTTCATGGGCGTTGAGCAAGGCGCGGGCGGCGACGATGAAGTGTTCGCCTTGGGGCGACAGCCGCACATGCCGGGGCGTGCGTTCGAGCAAGCGATAGCCGAGGCGTTCTTCCAGGCGCTTGAGCTTGAGGCTGATCGCCGCCTGGGAGGTGTCGAGGGCTTCGGCGGCGCGGGTGAAACTGGCGAAATCGGCCACCCGTACGAAAGCCTGGACGGTGTCGATGTCCAGCGGTTTGAGCGCGTCAGTCATATTCAATCCTTATCGCACTTATATCGGCTGATATCTTGTTGAAATCATCGCGGCTGCGCAAGCTGAATCCTCATCTTGCACAGGAGTTCTCGCATGTTTGCCAAACAGTATTCACACCGTTTGCCTGCCGACTACGACATGGGCGTGATTCGCCGCCGCGCTGCGCAATTGGGGCCATTGTGGGATAACGCCGAGGGGTTGCTGTTCAAGGCGTTTATCGCCCAGGAGCGCGGCGGCAATGTGTATTCGTCGGTCTACTTGTGGGCCGATCCGTTGCAGGCCGCTGACTTTTTACTCGGCGAGCGTTTTCAGAAAGTGCTCGACAGCTTTGGTCGCCCACATATCGAGAGCTGGTTACCGCTGGATGTGCAGTGGGGGCCGGCGCAGGGCGCGTTGAGTTTGTATCGCGAGGCGTGGCCGCTGGAGCCCGGAGCGGACCGCGCCAGCCTATTGGCCGAGGAGAAACGGCGTAATCAGCAGGTGGCGGGGCGCAGTGACACGTTCGCGGTGTTCATGGCGCTGGATGTACAGGCTTGGCGGTTGGTTCGGTTTACGTTGTCGTCCGCAGCGCTCGACGAGGCGCGTCAAGGCACGGGTTACCACGTGCTCTACCTGGCACAAGGCGTTGCGCCCCAGCCATAACTGCGCCAGTCTTGAGGCCTTATCTTTTTGGTCTCAAGCACTCTGCAATGCACACCACTCGTTTGACGCTCATTTGCCACGCCGTCACGCCTCTGCAAAAACAGGGGCGTTTTCCTGATGACGAGGCGGTGGTGATGGATTGGCAAGGCTCGGCGTTGTCGCTGGCTGATCGCTATAAGAAAACCCGGCGCCTGTTATGTGGGCCCGAGGCCAGGACGCGGCAGACGGCAGGCTTGTTCGGCGATGACGGGGTGATCGAGTTCGCGTTGCGCGATGCTGATTTCGGGCAGTGGAAGGGCCAGGACATCGGCCAGTTGGACAGTGAGACGCTGAACACTTGGCTCACTGACGCCACGTGCGCGCCCCATGGGGGCGAGTCGGTCGAGCAGATCTGCTGGCGGGTGGGAGAGTGGATGAAAACCCTCGAATCCCAGCCCGGCCATGTCGTGGCCATCACTCATCCCTTTGTGATCCGTGCCGCGATGTGGCATGTCATGCAGTTTCCACTGTCGATGTTCTACCGGATCGACGTCGAACCGCTGTCCGCCACTGAGCTGCGTTTCAACAACCTCTGGCGCCTGCGCCTGGACACTCACGCCTAGGCGCCTGAACATGGCAAAATCCACGCCCCGCACTGAGAGCAACCCATGAAACGCATCCTGATCATCGGCATTGGCGCCGGCAACCCTGACTACATCACGATGCAGGCCGTGAAGGCGCTCAACCGCACCGACGTGTTTTTCCTGATGGACAAGGGCCAGAGCAAAGACAAGTTGATCGACCTGCGCCGCGAGATCTGCGAGACCTACATCACCGAACCGGGCTACCGCTTCGTCGAGGCCGATTGCCCCGAGCGTGTGCGCGGCGACATCGATTACACCACCGCCGTGCAGGACCTCAACCGCGACAAGCAGCAGACCTTCGAACGCATGATCAACGAAGAAATGGCTGACGGTGAAGTGGGCGCTTTCCTGGCTTGGGGCGACCCTGCGTTGTACGACAGCACCATTCGCATCCTGCAGGCGATCCTGGCCAGTGGCCGCTGCACCTTTGAGTTTGAAGTTATCCCCGGCATCACCAGCGTGCAGGCCCTGGCCGCCCAGCACAAAGTCCCGCTGAACCGCATCGGCAAGTCGGTCGAGATCACGACCGGGCGCCGTCTGGCGGCGGGGCAGGCCAGCGACGCCGACACCTTGGTGGTCATGCTCGACGCCGAAGACTCGTACCGTACGGTGGCGGCGCAGGATCTGGATATCTATTGGGGCGCCTACCTGGGCACCCCGGACGAGATACTGATCAGTGGCAAAGTGAGTGAAGTGGCTGAAGAAATCGAACGGGTGCGCAAGGCGGCGCGCCTGCAAAATGGCTGGATCATGGACACTTATCTGCTCCGCAAACCCTGAGGTAACGTCCCATGCTCAAATTGTTTGCCCTGGCGCTGACCCTGGTGGCCGGTGCCGCTCATGCCGACGATACGCTGCATACCGACTTGCCGTTGTCGTACCTGGAACAGACCCAGGGCGATGCGCGCAACCAGCCGCTGGTGATCTTCCTGCACGGGTTTGGCAGCAACGAGGAAGACTTGTTCGGCATCAAGGATGCGCTGCCGTCTACCTGGACTTACCTGTCGGCCCGTGCGCCGATGCCGGTGGACCCGCACGGCTATCGCTGGTTTACCAAGACGCCCGGTGACGGCGATTACGATGGGGAGACCGCCGACCTGCAGCGCAGCGCCACGTTGATCGAGGATTTTGTCGGCAAAGCCACCACCAAGTACCACACTCAACCTGACCGTGTGTTCCTGGTCGGCTTCAGCCAGGGCGCGATCATGTCCTACGAGGTGGGCTTGCGCCGGCCGGAGCTGGTGCGTGGGATTGCGGCGTTGAGTGGCAGCGTGTTGCCGGTGCTCAAGGCTGAGCTGAAGCCGGATGAGTCACTGGGTAAATTGGCGATCTTCATCGGCCACGGCACGTTGGACCAGGCGTTGCCCTTTACCTCGGCGACCCGGGCGAATGAGGTGTTGGCGGGGTTGGGGTTGAAGCCGGAGTTTCATGGTTATTCGGGAATGAACCATACCGTCAGTGCAGCGGAAGTGCAGGACCTCAAAGCCTGGCTGGAAAAAAGCCTGAATTAAACGCGGTCGAACACTGTGGGAGGGGGCTTGCTCCCACATTTGGACCGAGTTGTTGGGAAGACTGTTATTTCCCGCCGGTAATCAACTTCACCAGCGCCGCATGCCCCTTCGCATCATCCGCGCGCGAAATCGCCTGAATCACCAGCAAGTGATTGCCCGAACCGGCCAGGAACGTGGAGTTCAGCGTCTTGCCGCCGCCTTGGGTGGCGGTGCTGTCCACCTGGCGCAGGCCCAGGCCCTTGAAGGTCAGTTTCTTCTCGCCCTGTTTCTTGAAGTCAGGCAGCGCAGCGCCTTGGTCCTTGACGAAGCCGGCCACGGCGCCATCAAGGAATTTCGCGTCGTTATCCCCGATGGTTACCCCATCGTTGCGCACGGTTTCGGCGACGATCACCACACTTTTCGTGGTCTGGTTAGCGTACATCGTGCCTTGGGTATCGGCGGTGCCATCTTCGGCTTTGCCGGCGGGCAGGGTGTCGGCAGCGTAGGCCTTGGGCAGGTTGAAGGTGAACTTGCCGCCCAAGGTGGAGATGGTTTGCGTGGTTGGCTTAGCGGCGGCGAACACGCTGCCGGCGGTCAGCGCGAGGACCAGCAAGGCGGCGGTCTTGGTGAAAGTGGCCATGAAGCGCTCCAGGGATGAACGAAATTGCGGCGTATTCTGTCAGAATTTTCGCAAAATCGTTCATCCGAAGCCTCACACCTTGTCGGACTCTTCCTCAAGCCGATCCATTTCAAACAGCCTTGCCAATTCAGCCCGGGCTTCCTGGGCGGTTTGCATGACTTTGGCGGCGTCGTCGTAGACCGCGTGTTGCGCGGCCAGCACCTGCAAGTCATGGTTTTTGAAGCGGGTGATGCGCGCATCGGCCTGGGCCTGGCTCAACCCCAGGCCGACCAGGGTGCGGCGGCTCATTTCGAGGCTGGAGTAGAAGGTCTCGCGAATCGGCGAGGCATCCAGGTCGACCAGGCGGTGCACGTGCTGGCGGTTACGTGCGCGGGCGATGATCTTCATGTGCGGGTAGAGGTTGCGCACCAGCTCGGCGGTCTTGATGTTGATCTCCGGGTCGTCCATGGCGATCACAAAAAACTCCGCCTGGTCGACTTTGGCCGCGTGCAGGATCTCGGGGCGTTGCGGGTCACCGTAGAACACCGGCATGCCGCCGAAGCTGCGGGTCAGCTCGATGGTTTCCACCGAGGTGTCCAGCGCGATAAACGAGATGTTCTGCGCGCGCAGGATCCGCGCCACGATCTGGCCCATACGGCCCATCCCGGCGATCACCACACGCGGCGCGTCGCTTTCGATGGTGCGGTATTCCTCGGGCACTTCCACGGTCTTGACCTTGGGCTTGAACAGCTTCGGGCACACCAACAGCAGCAGCGGCGTCACCGCCATGGACAGGGTAATGGTCAGTACGAGCACATCGTAAAGGTGGGGGTCGAACAGGCCTTGGTCGCGGCCGATCTTGAACACCACAAAAGCAAACTCACCGCCCGCTGCCAGCACCACACCCAGGCGCAGGGCGCTCTCGCGATTGAGATCACCGACCATACGGCCCACCGCGTACAACAGCGGCAGCTTCAGGCCGATCAGCAGCAGCGTCAGCCCGATCACCACCAGCGGCGAACTGAGCAGCAGGCTGAGGTTGGCGCCCATGCCCACGCTGATAAAGAACAGGCCCAGCAGCAGGCCCTTGAACGGTTCGATCTGGGATTCCAGTTCGTGGCGGTATTCCGAATCCGCCAGCAGCAGGCCGGCGAGGAAGGCGCCTAGGGCCATGGACACGCCCACCAGCTCCATCAACCAGGCGGTACCGATCACCACCAGCAACGCCGTAGCGGTGGAGACTTCACGCAGGCCAGTCTTGGCGACGATGCGAAACACCGGCCGCAACAGGTAGCGACCGCCGATGATCACCACGGCGATGCTGCCGAGGATCTGCAACACATGCTGCAGGCCCTGGGCTTCGGTGGTCGGGTGATCGCTGCCGGCCAGCAGCGGCACCATGGCGATCAGCGGGATCGCAGCGATGTCCTGGAACAGCAAAATGGCAAACGCCAGGCGACCATGGGGTTGGTTCAGCTCTTTGCGCTCGGCCAGGCTTTGCAGGCCAAACGCGGTGGAGGAGAGCGCCAGGCCAAGGCCGAGCACGATGGCACTGTTCCACGACTGGCCAAACAGCCATAACGCGACAACACCCATCACCAGGCCCGTGAGCAGCACCTGGGCCAGGCCGACGCCGAATACCGCCTTGCGCATCACCCATAAACGCTTGGGCGACAGCTCCAACCCGATGATAAACAGCAGCAGCACCACGCCCAGCTCGGAGAACTGCGCGACACTTTGCGGGTTGCCGATCAACCCCAGCACCGACGGGCCGATGATCACACCGGCGAACAGATAGCCCAGCACCGCGCCCAGTTGCAGGCGTTTGGCCAGGGGCACGGTCAGCACGGCGGCGAGCAGGAACACCACGGCTGCTTGTAACAGGTTGCCTTCATGGGGCATTGCGAACTCCAGGATCTTTAAAACCAATCAACAGGCGGGTATTAGAGCGCTTTTTACAGGTCGATAATTGTGTTTTTGCAGCGCGTGCTGCTGTCAGGGCGGAAGGATGTACAAACAATTTCCCAAGGGCGGCGGGTGGCGGCTCGTCCAGTTTATCTACTACGTTTTATGCTCTTGAGTTTATATTCCTTGGATGGCATATTTGCATGGATTGGGACATTGAATACACGGATGAATTCGGAGACTGGTGGGCGGGTTTGGGGACAAAGGAGCAAGTGTCGGTATCCGCCAGCGTTGACCTGCTGGGGCTTTTCGGACCGGGCTTGGGCTTTCCCCACAGCAGCGATATCAAAGGTTCCCGGCACGGCAACCTGCGGGAACTGCGCCTACAACACGCGGGGCGCCCTTATCGGGTGCTGTACGCATTTGATCCACGGCGATGCGCGGTATTACTGATGGGTGGGGACAAGACCGGGCAGCACCGCTGGTATGACCAACACGTCCCGGTGGCAGAAAAGTTGTACGACGTACATTTGCAAACTTTGTGTAGAGAGGGCCGTAACCATGGCTAAGAAATTCGCCGAACTTCAAGCCCGCATGACGCCACAAGCGCGTGCTGAAGCCAAGCAGTTGTTCCAGCAACACCTGCAGCAAATGCCCCTGCATGAGCTGCGCAAAGCCCAACAGTTGAGCCAGCAAAGCCTGGCGAAGGCATTGAACATCAACCAGGCGGCCGTTTCCAAGATGGAGCGGCGTACCGACATGTACATCAGCACGTTGCGCGATTACATCCGTGCAATGGGCGGCGAACTGGAGATTATCGCGACCTTCCCCGATGGCCAGGTCAAGATCGACAATTTCGCGTATTGAAGGTTGGCAGTCGCCCGGCCATGCGCCGGGCTTTTTCGTGCGGGCTTACTTTTCCGCCTGCATCACCGCGCCTTGGCTGGTTGGAGCCAGGTTCGCCGGCCGGCGATACAACCCCACCGCCAACCCGGCGATGATGATGCCGATCGAGATCAGGTTAGGCGTGGAAATGCGCTCGTCGAGCATCAGCATGGAGCTGGTAATGCCGAATACCGGGATCAGCAACGACAGGGGCGCCACGGTGGACACCGGGTACAGCTTGAGCAGCGAGTTCCAGCCCCAGTACGCAAAGTGCGTGGCCAAATACACCTGGAACAGGATCGACAGGATCGCCGTCAGGTCGAGGCTGGCTTGCAAACCTTCGAACGCGGCGCTGCCGTGCATCAGCCAGGCCGTGAGGAACAGCGGAATCGGCGGGATCAGGCTGGCCCACACCATGAATGAGAAGATCTCTTTCACCCCGGACTTCTTGATGATCACATTGCCCACGCTCCAGGCCACCGCACTGAGGACGATCAGCATCACGCCCAGCACGGCATGGTTGCCTTGCTGGGTGGAAATGATCCCAGCGAGGCCGATCAAGGCCAATACCGCGCCGATCATCTGCGCGCCACGGATCTTCTCTTTGAACAGCACAAAGCCCCAGCCCATGGTGAAGAACACGCTGAGTTGAATGATCAATGAGGCAATACCAGGGCTCACACCCACCTGGATGCCGTAGTTGATCACGCCCCACATGCCCAACCCGAAGATAAAACCGTAGGCGGCCACGTAGCTGAATTTAACGGCAGGACGCTTGATAAAGAACACCAGCGGCAGGGCGGCGAGGGCAAAGCGGATACCCGTGAGCACAAACGGATCGATGGCGCGCAGGCCCAGTTTGGTGATGGGGAAATTGACCCCCCACACCAGGGTGACGAGCACGGCAAGTGACAAATGTTTTTTCAGCATGGACCCTCCTTGGGTCAGGCGGCACAGCGCAATTGCGATGTGCCGCCGGAAAGTCAGTTCAAGGCGAACCGTTTTTGCATCAGGCACAGCCCGGCGATTTCCATCAGCAGATTGTCTGCCGAGGCGCGTTGGGCGGGGGACAAGCTTGGCAGGGTTGCCAGCAAGGCGCGTACTTTACGTGGCTCGAAGAACGGCACGTTGCTCAGTGCCGGGCCGCTCAACACGTCGTTGATCATTTCATACAGCTTCGATTGCGGGCTCTCGGACGCCGGCGGCGCGCGGAAGTATTGCTTCTTGCGGTCCAGCACGGCCTGCGGCACATACGGGCGCATGGCTTCGCGCAGGGCGTATTTCTCGGTGGCGCCGCGCACTTTCATGTTCACCGGCAGGCGGCAGGCGGCCTCGATCACTTGGTGGTCGAGCAGCGGTGGGCGGCCTTCCAGGCTGCCGGCCATTTCCATGCGGTCGCCCAGGGAGGTCAGCACCACGTTGGGCAGGCTCGACTTGGCGACCATGTACAGCGAGCGGTTGACCGGTTCCCAGCCGTTCAGCGCCCGTGGGCTCAGACGGTCGTAGAACTCGCGATAGGCGTCGGTATTGCTGAAGCGCTCACGGAAGTCATCGCTGTACAACTGCGCCAGAGGCCCGAACAACGCTGATTGGGTTTGCAGCCAGGACACGCCGTGGCCCAGTTCGTCCTGCACCCATTTCACATCGTTCTTGCCGCCGGGCAGGTAGCGATCTTCGCTGGCGTGCAGGCGGCGGGCGAGCTCGGCGATTGCCGTCGGGTCTTGGTTTTTGTGGTTGTACAACACCATGTCGCGGCGATAGTGCGGGTAGCCACCGAAGACTTCGTCGGCGCCTTCACCGGTCAATACCGCGCGCATGCCCTGGTTCTGCACGTATTTGCACAGCAGGTACTTGGCCACGCTATGGGCGTTGGCGAAGGGCATCTCGGCGTGCCACAGAGCGTTTTCGAAGTTGTCCGCCATGTCGGCGGAGTTCACCGACAGCACATTGAGGTGGGCGCGGTTATGCCGGGCGGCAATTTCAGCGTACTGGCGTTCGTCGTAGGCCTGCTCGCCTTCGAAGGACAAGTGGAAGGCCTGCAGCGGCTGGCCGGTCAGTTCGGTGGCGATGCCCAGCATGGCCGAGGAGTCCAGGCCGCCGCTGAGGCACACACCCACCGGCACATCGGCGTGCAAACGCAGGCGCACGGATTCTTCGATGGTGTGGCGCAGCGAGTCGATCATCTCGGCTTCACTGCGTTGCTCGGTGGCCTGGGCGTCGGGGAAATCCCAGTCCCAATACTGTTCGGTTTGCAGGCCGCTTTCGTCAGCGATGATCCAGCAGCCGGGTTTGACGCTGCGAATGTTGTTGAACACGGTACGGTCGCGCAGGATAAAGCCCCGGTTGGCGTAGGCTTCGTGGTCCCACTCTGCGGGCACGCCGGCGGCGAGCAAGGCTTTGATTTCGGACGCGAAGTACCAGGCGCCTTCATGCTCGGTGTAGTACAGCGGCTTGACGCCCACTCGGTCACGCACGGCAAACAGCTTTTTGCGCAGGCGATCGAAGATCAGAATGGAGAACTCGCCGCGCAGTTGCTTGAGTCCGCGTACGCCGTGACGGCGGTACAGGTGCATGGCGATTTCGCTGTCGGACGAGGTCTTGAAGCGGCAACCGTAGCCCTCCAGCTCCGTACGAATGCGTTGATAGTCATAGAACTCGCCGTTGACCATCATCACCAGGTCGCCTTCATCGGCGACGATCGGCTGGGTGCCGTTACCCAGGCCGACCAGGCCCAGGCGCACATAACCGAAAGCGGCCTGGCCCTTGGGGTCGAACCACTGGCTGGAGCTGTCCGGGCCACGATGATGGATCGCACGCAGGGCGGCATCGAACAGGTTGGGGTTGAACGCACGAGGTTGTTTGGCAAAGACGCCAATGTATCCACACATGACAATTACTCTATTGAATTTGTAGTGATCAGCGACACGCTGGGTTCAAACGGTGATGACCGGTTCGTTCATCCCATGCAGCTCAGGCAGCACCGCTTCGGGGCGTATACCGATGGAACTGAGGATCTCGGGCATGGCCGAGTAGTCTGCTTCGCCGGTCTCGGTGAATTGAGTCGGCAACAGCAGTGAGCGATCACCGAACACTTCAAGCAGCTGCGGCAGGATGATTCGCCACGCCGAAATCTCGCGCATCGGGAAGATCCGGATGGAGTTGGCGATGCCGCGGGTGAACAGCGTGGTTTGCTGCGGGGTAAAGTCACCCACCACCTGCTGCACGAACAGCGGGAAGATGTGTTTGTGCACCAGCTCGTCTTTTTTGTGCAGGGCCACCACGTGACGAAACACCGGCTGGATGTCCGGCGCGTCACTGAGGTCGGCCAGGTAGTCGCTGATAAAAGTTTCCGAGACCAGCGAGAACGCCAGGCGGTAGATTTTGAAGTCCGCCTCGGACATCGTGGCCTGGGCCTGGCTGAGGTGGCGGGTCAGCTCCAGCTCCGGCCATTTAATGCGCATGCCGCGCTGGGTAATCGCCAGCTCACACATGTTGATCGAGAACAGTGTGTGGTAGGCCTCATCCGCCAGGGTTTCGGAAATCGTCGCGGCGCTGGCCGAGCTCAGGCGCGAGCCCAGCTGCAGCAGGTCGATGCAGGACGGGCAGATGATTTCGGTTTCGATGGCGATGGTTTTCTGGTTGTAGATCACCCAGCCGGCCGACAGGATCAGCAACTTCAGGGCATGGGGGTAGTGTTGGTAGTGCGGGTCATGGGCGAAAGGTAACAGGGCCTCGAGAAAGTCCGGCGCTTGCAGGTCAAGCTGGATATCCGGGCGTTGGGAGTCGAGCTTGATCTGTGCGCGTTTGTGCCAGCTGCGTTCGATTTTGATCAATCGTTCATCGGTCGCGTCATTGCTGCGATAAAGATCGTCTTGAGTGCTGTGCTGAAACATGGTTTCACCGGTTGATAGTGAGTTGTGAAGGCCATCCATGGTTTGCCGAGGTGCGCTCGGCAACGTTCACGACCGGGAGTTACACCGCTGGCGCGGTCTGGATCTTGTCCTTCTTGCGATCCAGGAAATCCGCCAGGCGATCCTGTGTGCGGGTGTCGGAAGACACCACGGCGGCAATCAAGGCTTCCGTCATCAGCCCGTCCTGCTGGCTTTGATCAACAATGCGTGGCAACACATGGGTCACCGCGTAATTGGTCATGGGCAGGTTGCCGGCGATCTTGTGCGCCAATTCGGTGGCCTTGAGCACCGCCTGGCCGACCGGCACCAGGTACTGGGCCACGCCGCGCTCGTAGCTTTCCTTGGCGTAGAGCGTGCGGCCGGTGAGCATCATGTCGGTCATCAGGGCAATGCCGGCGATGCGTGGGAAGCGCACCGAGGCGCCGACGCCGACATACAGGCCGCGCATCGCTTCGGGCAGCGAGAAGAAGGCGCTGTCATCGACCACGCGCAGGCTGCAGGCGGTGGCAATCTCCAGGCCGCCACCGATGGCGGCACCGGTAATGGCGGCTACCACGGGCACCTTGCCGAACTGGATCAGTTCGAAGGTCTTGTGCCATTCGCGAAAGGCCTGGACGTTATCGATCACCGACTGGTCGCGGATTTCCGACAGGTCCAACCCCGTGCAGAAATGCTGGCTGGTGCTGTAGAGCACCGCAGCACCAATGCCTTCTGGGATGTGGGTGAAGGTCTCGCGCAGTTCGTGCATGACTTCCAGCGACATGGCGTTGCGCTTCTGCGGGCGGTTGAGTCCCACCATCAAAACAGCGCCGTCCACGCGTACGTCCAAGTAGTTTTTGACAGTCATTTTCCGAATATCCCTTCGATATGAACCCAACTTGGGGAGCGATGATTCTAGGTGGCGGTGTGATGGCCCGCTTGCTATGTCAGGTCATACTTTGACAAAATCGGGCCATGCCGCCGACCTTCACCTTTTCGCCTTACAAACCGGACAGCCCCGAAGCGGTGGTGACATTGCGCGAGTACCCGTCCGGCACAGTATTTCCACGCCACACTCACCGACGCGGGCAGTTCGCCTACGCCTCCACAGGCGCGTTGAAAATGTTCACCGACCTGGGTAATTGGGTCGTGCCACCCCAGCGGGCGATCTGGGTGCCGGGTGGGGTGTCGCATGAGATGCACATGCGCGGCGACGTGGTGATGCTCAACACCTACTTGGACGACGCCGCCGCCCGGCGCGCCGGGTTGCAGGACTATTGCCAGGTGTTTGGCGTCTCGCCGCTGCTGCGTCATCTATTGGAAGCGGCGCTGGCGATTGGGCCTTCTGCCTCGCCCAGCGTGCGTGATTGTTGTGTGCTGACCCTGCTGATCGATGAAATCGGCACGATGCCCGAGTTGCCGTTGAGTGCGCCGCTGCCTTCGGAATCGCGCCTGGCCCGTTCTTGTCAGCGCTTCCTTGACGCGCCCACGCAGAAAATCTCGATTGGCGAGATGGCCGATTGGTCGAGCATGAGCCGGCGTACCTTCACGCGTAATTTTCGTGAATGCACGGGCATGACCTTTGTGTCGTGGCGCCAACAGGTCTGCCTGCTGGAGGCCACTGCACGGCTCAGCCATGGCTCGTCCATCACCGATGTGGCCTTCGAGCTGGGGTTCAGCAGCTCCAGTGCGTTCACCTCGGTGTTTCGCCGTAACCTGGGGGATTCACCGGCGCGTTACCTGGCCAAGTCCAAGGCCGCTTCCATCTTCTGAAAGGAAGAGGGGGCCAACGTGGTGAATGCCAGTCAGTTAAGAAGCAGCAAGAGCGAAAAGTAACCCGTGGCGAGGGAGCTTGCTCCCGCTGGACTGCGTAGCAGTCCCAGTCTTTTGAAACAAAGCGCTGGGGCCGCTTCGCGACCCAGCGGGAGCAAGCTCCCTCGCCACAGGTACTGTGTGCATCCTTAACTGACTGGCATTAGCCAACGTGGTGCCTTTTCCCCCAGCGGTACCGCGCTGAGCCGCGCCCTTTGTTACTATCGTCGTCCCTTGTCACCAGGAGTCACCGCCCCATGCAGCACCAGTGGGATGAAATGCACCGCACCCGCAAGCCCACGTTCCTACTGTGCGGCGAGCCTCAGGGCGATGTGCTCAATCTCTATGTTCACGGTTATTCGGCGTTCTTCAACCGGCAACAACTGGGCAGCTTCAAGGCGCAGTTGGCGGGCATCGAAGGCTCGACCAACCTGATGCTGTTCTGGCCGGCGGGGCATTTCCTGGAAAACCTGTTTGCGCCCTTCAAGGACGTCATGGGCGCGATGCTCGGCGGTGGTAGCCTGGGCGCGGCGACCGTCGGCGTGGGCAAGGCGATTGCCTATTTTCTCGACCACTACAAAAGCGTCGAGGCGCGGGTGGACGAAGTCGCGAGGAGCCTGCTGCCTGAACTGGCTAACTACCTGCACGGCGAGTCCCTGGCAGTCCGGCGTATCAATCTGATCGGCCATTCCCTTGGCGCGCGCATTCTGGTCAAGAGCCTGCTGGCCAACCCTGAGGCCGCCCGCGAGCTGCCATTGGACAATCTGTTGCTGATGGGCGGGGCGATCTGCACATCGAGCCCGTGGGACGACGTCTCGGCGCCGCTTAAAGGGCGTGTGATCAATTGCCACTCCAGCAAAGACTGGGCCTTGGCGCTGAAACCGGACACTGAACGTTGCATCGGCCGCTATGCGATCCCGGTGACGCCGGCGCTCAAAGCCAAGGTCACCAACGTGCACTTGGCGACGTTCGATCACGCCGCCTATTGGCCGCAGTTGCAGACGGTGGTGCAGTACACCGACCTGCTGCACGAGCGACGCGGCATGATCCGTTCCGACCAGCGCAGCCCTGAGGTACGGTTTGCCGAAGAGGACGCGGAGCTGTTCCCGGCGCTGGTGCAGGCGCGGCCCGAAGAGTTGAAGTTCCTCGCCGAACTGATGGCGCAAAAACGCAGTGCATCTATAGACGGCAATGTTCGTGAGCCGCTCAAGCTGGCCATCGAGTTGCAGCGCATGGGCGGTGACAGCTTCATGAACATGGCCCGCGGGCACGGCGTGAGTTATCGCCAGATCGCCGAAGATGTGGTGCAACGGCTGGGTATCAAGTTCGACGAGTCTCTGGATACCGTCGAGTTGGCCGCGCTCGAGGCCCAGGTCGCCGAGAAGCTCATTGAGCAGTACAAAGACAAACTCAGCAACGCTGACCGCCAGGTGTTCGACGCGGAACTCAAGGCCGCCGCGCAGAAGGAGCAGGGGTTGTTCAGCCGGTTCGATGTCGGCCGATCGGCCACCACCGCGTTGAGCGGCACGGCGCTGGCGGGGCTGACCGGGTTTATCCTGCGTCGTGGTGCGGCCACGGCTATTCCTGTGGTCGGCCAGGCCCTGGCTGCGGCGATGCTGCTGGTGAGCGGGGTGCGTGCGTTTTCCGGCCCGGCGTATTCGATCACCACCCTGGCGGTGCTGGTGATTGGTGTGATTCGCCAGCGCATGGAGCGTGAAGCGCTGAACCAGGAGATGGACCTGGTGGTGCAAGTGGTAGAGACGTTCGACCTGCCACGGGAGACGGTGATGCGCACGGTCGCGTCCGACTGATAAGCTGCGTCTCTATCGAGTGTGTTTGCCTGGGATACCGTGTGAAATTCAGCCTGCCAAAAATCGCTACCGCCCCGTTTTGCCCGCCGGAAGTGGCCGGCTCCGTTGCCGTTGACCCCAGGGCTTCGTTCTTCAAGCGCGTGCTGATGTTCGCCGGCCCGGGCCTGCTGATTTCCATTGGTTACATGGACCCCGGCAACTGGGCCACGGCCATCGAAGCCGGCTCGCGCTACGGTTACAGCCTGTTGTTCGTGGTGCTGCTGGCCAGCCTGGCGGGGATGGCGGTGCAGTGCCTGTGCTCGCGGTTGGGCATCGCCACCGGCAAAGACCTGGCGCAACTGTGTCGCGAGCGCTATAGCAAGCGCTCCGCACGCACCCAATGGGTGCTCGCGGAAATCTCCATCATTGCCACCGACCTTGCCGAAGTGCTCGGCTGTGCGCTGGCTTTTCACCTGCTGCTGGGGGTGTCGCTGACCACCGGCATTGTCATCACTGCCTTCGATACCTTACTGATCCTTGCCCTGCAAAATCGCGGTTTCCGCCGCCTGGAAGCGATCATGCTGGCGCTGGTGGCGACCATCGGCGTGTGCTTCTTTATCGAGTTGGTATTGATCAAACCTTACTGGCCGGACGTGTTCAGCGGTTTCACCCCATCGCTGTCGGCCATCAGCGATGCTGCGCCCCTGTACCTGGCCATCGGTATTCTCGGGGCTACGGTAATGCCGCATAACCTCTACCTGCACAGCTCCATCGTGCAAACTCGCCTGATCGGCAAGGACCTAGCCAGCAAGCAGGACGCGGTCAAGCTGGCGCGCATCGACACCATCGGTTCACTCGCCCTGGCCCTGCTGGTCAACGCCGCGATCCTGGTGCTCGCCGCTGCCGCCTTCCATAAGACTGGCCACACCGATGTGGTCGAAATCCAGGACGCCTACCACCTGCTCGACCCCCTGGTGGGCGGCGCGTTCGCCAGCATCCTGTTCGGCATCGCCTTGCTGGCGTCCGGGCAAAGCTCAACCTTCACCGGCACCATCGCCGGGCAGGTGATCATGGAGGGCTACCTCAACCTGCGCATTCCCTGCTGGCAGCGGCGCCTGATCACCCGTGGGCTGGCGCTGATCCCGGCGTTCCTGGGGGTATGGCTGATGGGCGACGATGCCATCGGCAAGCTGCTGATCCTCAGCCAGGTGGTGCTCAGCCTGCAGTTGCCGTTCGCGCTGTATCCATTGATCCGCATGACCGGCGATAAACAGTTGATGGGGCCGTTCGTGAATCGGTTGCCGACACGGTTGTTGGCGTGGTTCCTGTTTGCGGTGATCAGTGGGGCGAATGCCTGGCTGATTGGCCAGTGGGTGTTCTGATCGAAGCGGTGCAGCCATTGAAATGATCTAAACCAGGATCGCCAAGGACGTGTATTGGGCGACTTGCGGATCGGCCGTCAACAGCTTCATCGGTTCGCTCATGGCTGTTGCCACGATGAGCCGATCAAAAGGATCTTTGTGATGATGCTCAAGATCCTTAACCGCGATGGCATGTTCTGAAGTGACGGGCAGTTCGACGAATCCGCTTTCGAGGCAGTACTCACGGATTTCCTCC
This sequence comes from Pseudomonas sp. OV546, assembly GCF_900116845.1. Lineage (NCBI taxonomy): Bacteria > Pseudomonadati > Pseudomonadota > Gammaproteobacteria > Pseudomonadales > Pseudomonadaceae > Pseudomonas > Pseudomonas sp. OV546. The sequence continues at coordinate 75,442 of NZ_FPCE01000020.1, forward strand.
AGATCTACAGTGAGTTTCCCCAGGCCGACCTTGATTGCCATCTCCCAGAATGTTGCAGCGCTGATGTAAATCTCTGCTGCATTCTCAATCAGCTTCCTGGCTTTGCTGGACAGCTTCGGGTCTTCAGTCAGCGCCCATAGCAGGATATGGGTATCCAACAACACTCTCATGGACGGCTGCCTTCAAAGGCATCCAGTAGATCGTCAGGCAACGCTGCATCGAAGTCTTCGGGAATGACGAGCTTACCTTTCATAGCTCCGATTCGCCGACCCTTGGATTTCCCGAGGGGCACAAGCTGTGCCATCGCACGTCCATGCTTGGCAATGGTAATGACCTTGCCCGCGGCGGCCTCATCAACCAATTTCGACAGATTATTTTTAGCTTCACCCAGAGGAACGGTAATCATGTGGTTGCCCCCATATTTTGGCCAAATATAGCCAAAACTAGGTGCGCTATCAAAGACGGCACGACCGCCGGTTGAAGCGACTCGCTCATGGCGCGATATTTTCTGGTACGTGACTTCCATGGCAGATATCTCATGGCAGATCTCTCAAAAAGATGCCCTCAAAGTCTGCCGCAACATACCAAGGCGAGAAATACTGGCCCAAAAATTCAGAACGGACCTACCTATTGCTGTAGGGGGATTTACTTCGTAGCTGGGTTCTTTTCGACAGCTTGGTTCTCCTCGACCCTTACAGGTCACCGATCCCAATACGGCACCCCCCCAAAGCATTCCACAAAGTAATCAATCACCGTCCGCACTTTCAGCGACAAGCGCCGGCTGCCCGGCCACAGTGCCGCAATCTGCTGCGGCTCCAGGGTAGTCGCCACTTCATACTCCGTCAGCACCGCCTGCAACGTGCCCGCCCGCAAGCCTTCGCCGATCAACCAGGAAGGAAACACCACCAGCCCCAGCCCTTGTTCGGCGGCGTGGGTCAGGGTGTCGGCGTGGTTACCGGTGATTGGGCCCTTGACGCTATAAGGCGTCCACTCAGCCTGACCCTTGCGGAAGAACCAGCGTTGCTGGCCGGTGATGCCTTTGTAGGCCAGGCACTGGTGGTTGATGAGTTCGTCAGGGTGTTGGGGCGTGCCGTGCCGGGCCAGGTAGGCGGGGCTGGCGGCGAGGCGAAAGCGCTGGGGCGCGAAGATGCGTGCCTGCATGCTGGAGTCGTTGAGCACGCCGATACGGAACAGGAGGTCGGTGCCATCTTGCAGTGGGTCGACGTAGGTGTCGGTTTGCTGGATATCCAGTTGCAGCTTGGGGTAGCGCCGGCACAATTCGCCCAGCCAAGGGGAAATGTGGCGCTGGCCGAAGACCATCGGCGCATTGATGCGCACCAGTCCGCTGGGTTCGCTTTCCTGTTCCTGCAGGGCCTGGCCGGCGGCTTCCAGTTGTTCCAGCATCAACCTCGCATGCCGCCCGAGCAGGCGCCCGGCCTCGGTGGGGCTGACCGCACGGGTGTGGCGATACAGTAACTGTTGGCCGAGCGCCTGTTCCATCAACTGTATTTGCCGGGAAATGGAGGAGGGCGCCAGGCCCTCGCGGCGTGCTACTTCGGAGAAGCTGCCAAAGTCCAGCACGGCGACAAACAGGCGCAGCGCCTTGAAACTCAATTCATTCAAGCCTTGCATCACGTCTCCAAGCTGTGCGTTTTACGCAAAGGTGTTGTCGGCATGCTCCCATTTATCGCACAGGACGGCCACTGGATAATGCGCGCCATCCAATCCTTTGTTGATGTGCAGGTGATGTATGCAAGCAAGTTCTCTCGAAGGCGTGGCGCACGCCAAGCCGAAAAAAAATGGCCTGCGGCTGCTGTTATTGCCGCTGGTGATCCTGGCCGGCATGGGCCTGTCGGTGGAGGCGGGTTTGCTGGGGCCTTTGGGTGTGCAGGTGGGGCATTTGTGGGCGACGTTGAGCATCTTCGGTGTCGGTTCGGCGATCCTGTTTTTGCTGCTGCTGTTCAGCGGCCCGCAAAAGGGCCCGGCGCTGTCCGAGCTGCCGCGCTGGCAGTTGATCGGCGGCTTCCTGGGGCCGATCTACGTGGTGGTGCTGACGCTGGCCACGCCGCATATCGGTATCGCGATGACCATGATCGCGATTTTGTCCGGGCAGGTTGGCAAGAGCGTGCTCATCGACCATTTCGGCTGGTTTGGCGCGGCGCGCAAGCGGGTCAATAGCGAGCGCTGGATTGCCCTGGCGCTGATTGTGGTGGCACTTGTTCTGATTGCACGAGGTTAAGGCGATGAATCTGATTCTGTTACTGGTCGTGGTGGTTGCCGCAGGGGCGGTGTTGAGTGTGCAGGCCGCCATCAATGGGCGCCTGGGCCAAACGGTAGGTGTACTGCGTGGCAGCCTGGTGACCTTCGTGGTGGGCGCGATTGTCACCGCGTTGCTGATTCTGTTCTTTGAGCCCGCCCAGGCGGTGAGCCTGCTGGACGTGCCGAAATGGCAACTCACCGGCGCACTGTTCGGCGTGGTCTACATGATGGTGATGGTCGGCGCAGTGCCGGTGGTCGGTACGGCTGTTGCCACGGTCGCGGTCATCGTCGGTCAATTGGGCATGGGCATGCTGATCGACAACTTCGGCTGGCTGGGCAACCCGGCCATCGAACTGTCGGGCAGCCGGATCGTGGCAATGGCGTGTTTGGCGCTGGCGCTGGTGTTCATGTACCGCAGCAATACCCGCACCGACTGATGGTTTGAACCATCGACGACGGGCCGCAGTCACTGCTTAAGGTGTCGGCGCCCGCCGCACCGGGACGACCATGAAGAAGGAGTCTGACCATGCCAGATGAGACCTGTGCCTGCCCACACTGCAAGTGTGTGCTGGGTGTTGACGCGGTAATGAAGGACGGTAAAGGCTATTGCTGCCAGGGCTGTGCCGAGCACCATGCCCATGGTGAACCGTGTTCGGCGGCCACCGGTTGCGAGTGCGCCAAGTCGGCCAAGGGCTGAACGCAGTCAAAATGTGGGGCTGGCTTGCCGGCGATGGCGGTGAGTCAGTCACCTTGGATCATCGATTGACACCCCCTCATCGCAGCAGAGGTATCTACACAGCACTCTAACAACCACCCTAACCACGATGCGAAGCGAGCCGCTCTTGATCTTGATCTAGCTTTTGATCTCAGGCGCCCCGTCAAACACGCTGGCCGTAATTCGACAGGGATTTGGGGGTAAACCGGCAGGGATGCCGGTTTAGCCGCCCCGCGCCATGGATGGCGCGTGGCGGCGGCCCCCCAAATTCCTGTCGGATTACGGGCACACCGAGCGTGAGCGAGGTGCCGAGTGTTGGGGCAAGAGCGTTTTGCTTACTTTTGCGCTCTTCAAAAGTGAGCCGCCGTAAGGGCGGAACCCATAGCAGCCGTTACCTAAATAACGGATATGTACCCGGTCTGATCCAACATCCAGGCCAGCTGTCAGGCCGCCAGCGGGAGCAAGCTCCCTCGCCACAGGTCCTGCGCCATACCCAGAGTGGTGTAGATACCGATGCCCGATGGCGCTGAATCAGTCACCTGATGAATCGACTGACACACCGCTATCGGGGGCAAGCCCCCTCCCACATTTGGATC